>CAYMFO010000004.1:0-113315 GCA_964389825.1 uncultured Geobacter sp.
GAGAATGACCCCAGAGAGACGGGTTTGTCTTTTCTAAATGGTGGAGGTGCCGGGAGTCGAACCCGGGTCCGAAGATCATCCACTAAAGGCGTCTACATGCTTATACCAGTATTTGATTTAACCGCATGAAGCTCCACTGGCCGGGATATTCATTTGGCGATCCCGCTTGAATTTCGCGTCGGGTCACGGGCGCTCCCCTCGGCTATCCCACTGAAATGACGATTTGTCCTTCCCCGTGGGAGAGGGTCGGCAAATCGTTAGCAGGTTATTAAGCTGCTAAAGCGTATTCGTAGTTGTCGGCGTTTAATTCGCCCCGGATTGTTTTACGAGCCACCCGGACCTCGGCATGCAACCTTTGCTTATTATCCCCGTCGAAACCAGTACACCCCCTTTGAATTTTTCTTTTGTGTCAAGTGTCAGTCAATTCCTGCTGCATAAAACCTGAATCCAGCCCTTATCCCCTGTGTCTCTCCTTGAAAGCCTGCGAAATCTCTCGCTTTTGATCCTTCTGCTTCATGTCCTGCCTTTTGTCGTAAAGCTTCTTCCCCTTTGCCAGCCCCATCTCAACCTTCACCATGCCGTTCTTGAAGTAGAGCCGCAAGGGAACCAGGGAGTAACCCTGCTCACGAATCCTGCTGAAGAGTTTGGTGATCTCCTTCTTGTGAAGAAGGAGCTTGCGCATCCGGTCAGGATCGTGATTTTCCCGGTTGCCGAAGTCGTAAGGAGAGATGTGCAGGTTGTTGAGAAACGCCTCGCCGCTTTTAACAGTGGCGAAGGAGTCATTCAGATTGGCCTTGCCCATCCGCAGTGATTTTACTTCGGTTCCCGTAAGAACCATGCCGGCTTCGATCTTTTCCTCTATGAAGTAATCGTGATAGGCCTTTTTGTTGTTGCAGATAATCTTTTCGCTCATTGAGTGTCCATGATAGCAAACCGGCCGCATATTTGCCACGTAAAACTTCAGCTCGATTCCCGTGAGTCCGCGGCTTGGGGACCGTCAATTGCTTTTCCCTGGAGGAAGACATCCAGAATCTTCCCTTCCTCTATGATGGCTGCTTCAATCCCCGCCTTGCCTGGCCCCTTGACCTCGATAACGAGAAAGTCGGCGTCCTTTCCCGCATCCAGCGAACCGATGCGGCGTTCCATGCCGATCATGGACGCCCCTGACAGGGTAATCATGCGCAGGGCTTCGCAATGGGTGAAGTCTTCAGGGAACTGGTTGAGGAGAAAGCGCGCTTCATCCAGAAGGGAGAGGGAGTCATTGCTGGCCAGGGAGTCCGTACCGAGGGCCAGGGGGATACCCGCCTTTTTGAGGCGACGGACAGGGGCCTTTCCCACATCCAGCCTTTCGTTGGAGCGGGGGCAGAGTACGGCGCTGACGCCCCTTTTTTGGAGGATTTCCACCTCCGCTGGTGAAATGTGGACGCAGTGCACCGCTGATGTCCGGGACGTCAGGAGTCCGAATCCATCCAGGTATGCCACAGGTGTCGTGCGGCGGGGAGGGGGAAGGTGTTCTTTCCAGCCAACGAAAGGATACAGTTTCTCTGCAATGGGTCCGGAGGAGTCGAAGAGAAAGTCCAGCTCATCTCTGGACTCAGCCAGGTGTATCGCGATTGGGAGGCTTTTCATTTCCGACAGTTCCGCGACCGCTCCGAACAGTGCGGGAGAAAGCGTGTGGATTGCGTGGGGGGAGACGCCGGGCTGGATCCTGCTATCCCAGGAACCGGAGACGCATTCCGCGATGCGGGCCATGATGCTTTCGCATCGGGCGGGCGACTGCCCGATTGCCTCCAGATATATCCTGCCGGCGAGAGACGACCGTTGATAGAGGGAAAAGAAGCGGGTGTCGGAGAGGATCTCTCCAATGGCCGTGGTGCCTGATTCCAGCGAGATGCGGATTCCTTCGAGAATTGACTGTTCAATCTCGCGGTCTGAAAGCGCCCTCCTGATCTTGATTACCTGGATAATCCAGTCGATGTAGGTTCTGGGGGAGTAGTCAATCCCTTTTCTGATCTTCCACGAAGGGAAATGGGTCAGTTCCAGATGACAGTGGGCATTGACCAAGCCTGGCATGATGACACATCCGGGATACTCCGTGACAGGCCCTCCGTGGACGGATGCGAGCTCGGAACGGGTTCCGACGGCGACAATCTTTCCTTCTTTTACCGCTATTGCCCCCCCTTCGATGGGAGGGCGCGAGACGGAACATAAATGGGATGCCGAGTAAATCTTCATGGAAATGTCCAGGACGGCGGGTTGTGAGGCTGATGATAAAACAGCACTTGTGTATTTGTACCAGAGAAAGCGTCAAACGCAACGGGAGGCGTCCTTCTCTATGCCGTCATCTGCCTCGAAACCGTTCGCAGGTTTCCCTGGCCGGCCTTTTCCTTGCGCGAGGGTAACATACTGTTCCGCTCGTCGACGAAAACGAGCCTCGGCTCGTGGGCGCCAGCCTCCTGTTCAGTCATGGAGACGAAAGTTGCGATGATTACCAGATCGCCAGGCGCCACAAGACGTGCCGCCGCTCCATTCACGCAAACCACCCCGGAGTCTCTTTCCCCTTCTATGGCGTATGTTTCAAGTCGGCTTCCATTGGTTACATCCCAGATACATACGGCCTCATATGGGAGGATGTCCGCTGCGTCCATCAACGTCCTGTCGATGGTGACGCTTCCTTCATACTCCAGGTCGGCGCCTGTCAGGGTTGCCCGGTGGATCTTGCTCTTCAGCATTTTTCTTTCCATGTGATACCCCTTCCCACAATGACATTATCAATGAGCCTGGTGGCGCCGATACGCACCGCCAGTGCAATTACCGTCCGGTCATTCACCGTTGAGACTTCTTCCAGAGTTTCCGCGTCACGGAGTTCCGCGTAGTCAATCTTCGCGGAGGGTTCCCTTTGCAGGATTTCGATGAGCTCATTGCGCAGAACGTCCGCCGATGACTCGCCGGACCTGTAAAGGCCGCATGCGGCGTCAAGGGCCCGCGAGAGGCAGAGCGCTTCCTTCCTTTCATCCGCTGACAGATAAGCGTTGCGTGAGCTCATGGCAAGTCCGTCTGTCTCCCTTACCGTAGGCATGCCTATGATATCCACATCCATGTTCAGGTCGGCCGCCATCCGGCGGATTACCGTCAGTTGCTGGAAATCCTTTTCACCAAAAAGGGCGCAAGTCGGCATTACTATGTTGAAAAGTTTGCACACTACGGTTGTCACGCCGCGAAAGTGGCCGGGACGTGAGGCGCCGCACAATGGGAGGGAAACCTTTTCCACGTTTACCCAGGTCTGGAAGTCTTTCGGATACATCTCCGAGGCAGTGGGGGCGAAGATTATATCGACCCCGCAATCACGCGCTGTTTTTATATCCCGCCCGAGATCACGCGGATAGGATTCGAAATCTTCGCCGGCGCCGAACTGGGTCGGATTCACGAAGATGCTGGTTACCAGAATATCTCCCAGGCTGCGCCCCTCGCGCATAAGAGATGCGTGCCCTTCGTGGAGAAAACCCATTGTCGGCACAAAAGCGACGGACTTTCCCTTGGAGCGGGCCAGGCGCGCCGTATCGCGCATTTCACGCACCGAGGATATGATCTTGATGTCAGACAAACGAATGCTCCTCGGTTGGGAATGAGCCTTCTTTTACCTCTCTGGAGTAACGCGCCGCCGCTTCAGCGATAATGGATTTCACATCCGCGTAATGCTTGACGAATTTAGGAGAGTATTTCTCGCAGAGGCCGAGGATGTCGTGTATGACGAGCACCTGACCGTCGCAGAACGGACCCGCGCCGATTCCTATGGTCGGGATGTCCAGTTCAGCCGTTATACGTTCGGCCAGCTTGAGGGGGATTCCCTCAAGAACGACGGCAAACGCGCCGGCTGCCTGAACGGCGACAGCGTCCGCAAGGAGCCTTTCGCTGGAGCTTTCCGACTTTCCCTGGACCTTGAAGCCACCCATCCGGTGAATCGACTGGGGAGTGAGTCCGATATGGGCCATGACGGGGATATCCATATCCACGATTGCCCTGATGCAATCAGCGATGTTCCCGCCGCCTTCCAGTTTCACCGCCTCCGCTTTGCCATCCTTGACCAGCCTTCCGGCGTTGTATCGGGCGTCACGGATGTCGATCTGATAGGAAAGGAAAGGGAGATCAGCCACAAGGAGCGCGTTTGCGCCCGCCCGCGCCACGGCCCTGGTGTGGTATATCATCTCCTCCATGGTCACGGGGAGGGTATTGTCGTACCCGGAAAACACTACCCCGACCGAATCGCCGATGAGAAGAATATCTATTCCGCTTTCACCAAGTATCCGTGCGGTAGGGTAATCGTAGCAGGTGAGCACGGATATCTTTTCTCCGTCCTTCTTCATTCCGCGTATGTCAAGAATGGTTTTTTTGCGCTTCATGATGTCCTCCCGACGAAAAAAACGCCCTCCCGGAGGGGGGGCGTTTTTGCATATCGAAACGGGAGGAAAATCAATCCCGCGTCAGATCGGCTATCGCCTCCCGTCCCGGTTCCGTGAAGAATCCAGGCGGTATGGAATCGTATGCTGACATGCGCTTGATTGAAGGCCGTATCCATGGCTCTTCATAATGCTGTTTTATGTATCACATCAGGTTGGAAAAGGCCAGTTGTTTTTAGAGAGATATACCCTTCATGATCTCCATTTCCTCCACAACCGCGACACTCTGGTTCCTTCTCTGTTCCATGCTGTCAAATATCTCTTCGGTAGTCTTGATGTGGGAATTCACTGATTGTTCGATATCCGCGCCGTCTTTCAGTTGGGTTTCGGTGGCCTTGACCATATTGATGGCCATTTCCTTGATGGATTCGATGGAACGGAGGATGTTCCTGGTCGCCTCAGACTGCTCCTTCGACGCGTTATATATCTGCGATGCCATGGTACTTACGTCCTCAATGGATTGGGTCACCAGCTTGACGCCCCGAACCTGTTCTTCAGTCGCCGACTTGATCTCTTCGGTCATCTCCATGGAGTGAACGGCCCTTTCGTTGATCATCTTAAGGGTTTCACCCGTTCTATGGCCAATCTCCACTCCCTTCCCAACCAGTTCCTTGGAAAAGGTGATGTTTTTCGCCGCTGTATCGGAATCGTTCAGAATATAGGAAATAATAACCGAGATCTCGCCTGTAATCTGGCCGGTCTGGTGGGAAAGGGCGCGCATCTCTTCGGCGACTACCCCGAAATCCTTTCCGAACTCGCCGGCCTGGGCCGCTATGATTGACGCGTTCAGCGCCAGCAGGTTAGTCTTTTTGGTAATATCCCTGATGACATTGACGATGCTTCCGATACGGCCGCTGTTTTCCGCGAGGCGCATGATACCCTCGAATGTCAGTTCAACGGATTTCTGTATCTCGGCCAGTGCCAGGATGGTCTCTTCTACCTTTTCCCTTCCTTCGTCCGCATTCAGGGTGACCTGCCGTGAAACCTCGTGGGACACGGCGGCGTTCTTTTCCACGTTCCTGATTGACGCATGGATCTCTTCCATGGCCGAAACGGATTTTTCGATGCTTTCGGCAAGGAAGTTCAGATTGTTGGTAACCTGGTCGATGGAGACGGAGATCTGACCGGCCGCGGAACTGGTTTCTTCCACGGTGTTCATGACATTTTCAGCAGTGCGGGAAATCTTGCCGGCGCCGGTAAAAAGGGAATCGATGGCGGATTTCAGGCTGTGGACCGCCTTGGAAAAAATCTTGCGTTTCGGGAGAAAACCGGAAAAGGTGTTTTCCATCTCGGTGGCAAGGACGTCTATGGCCTTTAACAGGTTGATGCGGGTGATGGCCAGGGCCGCCTGATCGGCGAAAAGCCTGATGGTGTCTCCATCGCTTTCATTCGCGTTCCGGCGGCTGTAAGCATTGTCGATTCCAAAAATGCCGACGGACTCTCCTTTGACCACAATCGGGCAGAGATAAAAACTCCGTGATCGAAGCGGTTTGATTCCGTCAAAAGGGGGTTGAAGGCAGTATTCAGGGGGACACTTGCTGATATCGTCAATCAGGTATGGCTTGCGTTCGGAAAAAGACTTGTAAATAATTCCTATCCTGTTGTCCAGGGGGAGGGATACCTCGTCCGGTTCGAATCCGGGGCTGCCGTCGGCGACCAGGAAGTTGAGTTTCTTCCTTTCGCTATCGGCCATCAGTATATTCACGCGTTCAAACCCAAGTACGTCATGCAGGCCTTCCGCGCAGAGGGAAATCACCTCTTTCACATCCAGCGATCTCTGGATTCTCGAGCTGATTCTATGGAACTTCTTGATGGTGCCGTCCAGAGCCCTGCATCGGTTCTCGAAGAGTTCCGCCTGCGACACGCCCGCCCTGTGCAATTCTTCCAGTTCCCTGGCGCGTTCACGCAGCTCATCGCCGGATTTGCCCAGGATGAATCCCGAGATAGAAGCAATGGCCGCTGCCCCTATTCCGATATAGCAGTAAAGGAGAATACTTTCGAAGTAGCTGGATGGTTCCCCCAGAATCCGGGAAAGCAAGGTATCGTTCGGGTTGGAAAGAAAGGCGATACGGATAATTGCCCAGAAAGCCGGCGCCGCGACAATAAGAGAAAGTCCGGCCGCTGCGTACTGAAATCCCCTGTGTCGCCATACTTTTTTTTGTTTCATATCATTTCATTCCGGGTAACAGGTTAAGAAGGGTATAACACAACCGTGAAAAAACCGGTGATCTTCAGTTTCCGGTATGCTCATGAAGGGTTTTCAGAGAAATCATCATGGAAACGGTCGCGGAGTTTTTCGTATGTCGCGTCGAGACTCTCCGGCATAACCCTGACATCAGCGACCAGGGTCATAAAATTCGTATCACCGACCCATCGTGGAACTACATGGATGTGCAGGTGATCATCCACCCCGGCGCCTGCCGCCTTGCCTACATTGATGCCGATATTGAATCCCTGGGGAGAAAGCGTCTCTTTCATGATTCGACATGAAAGCCTGACGTTTTGAAAAAGCTCGAGCATTTCATCAGGCAGGAGATCGCCCATATCGGCTACGTGGCGTAGTGGGGAAACCAGGAGATGGCCGCAACTGTAAGGGTAACGGTTCATCATGATGGATGTATTATTGTCCCTGCGAAGTATCAGTCTGGTTTTTTCCGTTTCAGGGTCCTTTTTTTCACCAAGACAAAAGATGCATCCCTTCGGCTTATCGTTCAGGATAAACTCCATTCGCCAGGGCGCCCAGATTCTGTCCATACAGTTGTTATTCCTTTCGGATCCGGCAATAAATGCCTCAACGGGTTGCGCCGGTGATTTGCCATGGCCGCGGCTGGGCTCAATCAGGCTTCGCGGAAAAGAATACTCATGGATAAATCCGGCGAAGACGGACCAACGATAGAGTCCGGGTGTAGCCGGCCGCAAGATTACTCGATTTCTTCCAGTGTAATTTCCATGTCGTCCACATCCGAAAGATCCAGAGAACCGGTGTTGCTGGTCAGGCGGGATATCAGATTCATGGTGTCGCGGAACCCGGGATTTACCACGAATATTTCACGGAAGGATTGCAGGGCTTCATCCTTCCGGCCGGAGGCCATATATAGAATTCCCAGCTCGTAGCGAAGGTTCTGGACCCTTTCGGGCTGAAGTCCTTTCAGTGAAAGGAGCGTGGTAAGGATACGCTCGGAGTCTTCATAATCGGTCTTTTCCCTGCTGCACACCGCATGCAGCGTCAGGCAGTCCAGTTCACGCTCGGGATCGTTTGCCGCAATTCGAAACTGCTTGATTGCATCATCGTGGAGACCCATCTCCATATAGGCTATGCCGAGGTTGTAATGTGTTTCAGCGTCTTCTTTTTCGATCCGGTTGTCCAGATTCTCCCTGAACATTTCAAGGGAAGGCCCCGGTTCCGGTTTGCCGGAGACGTCGGCCTCTTCCATGAACGAAGGGAGCTCGACTTCGGGTTCGACCGGATGGTCGTCGGGCTCGTCCAGTGTTACCAGGGGAACGGCATCTTCAATGGAGGTAGAGAAATCGAATTGCGCTTCAATGTCACCGGCGGGTAATACCGCGTCTTCCGTAAGTTCCTCGAAGGTATCGGTATTTCCTTCGTCCGTTGTCTCAGGTAAAACATGGAAGTCCGTTCCCTCGTATTCCTTTTCCGGCGGGGAAGATTCCCCGTTCTCCCGATCTTTCGAGGAATTGGGAAACATATCCTCGTCTTCTGGAAGATCGAATGATATATCAATTTCAAACTCGTCGATATCCGTTACCCCGGTTTCCGGAGGTCCGGATGACAGGTCGACCGCTGCAAAGTCTTCCAGCATGTTCTCAGTAGAATCTTCAGAATGATTCGAGATTATGTCAGCGGTATTCGACAGGTCGATTTCATCTCCCCACGGTAAATCCTCAGCGGCTGAAGGGTCCGTCGAGGAGGAATCCGGCTGAGCGTCACCCCCTTGTTGAGAGACATTGTTCCCGCCTGCTTTCTGTTTGAGGATGTTCAGGCTTACCGCGACATCCGCCAGCTTGGAGCTTTCCCCGGTGGTTTCGTAGAGCTTTTTCAGGGCCTCGAGAATACGGGTATCATACGGAACGAAATTCTGCAGGGTTGTGTAGTAATGCTCTATCTCACCAAGCGCCCCGCTTTCGTAAAGGGCCGACTGATACTCTTCAATGAGCGAAAGGCTTGCCTCCACGTCCTTTTCTTCCACCGAGCACTCAATAAGTCCCTTTATCAAGGCTAAATCGCCTGGATCATGGCGGATCAGTCGTTTCAGGATTTCCTTACGGTTAGTGAAATCGCCTGAAATCCTGTACGCCTCGGCCAGCAGTGCCAGAATCTTCGGATTGTCCGGGTCGTCGCCCAGAAGCTGGTTCAGTCTGGGAAGGGCATCGGCGGCAACGCCGTTACGGATCTGTTCCGACAGCATATCCAGGGATGAATCCGTTTTTTCAGGGAACAGGCTGCCGATCATGGAGCAGATCTTTTCATAGTATTCCGACATGCCCCTGTTCTTCAGAACAAGGGCGAGACGGGTAAATTCGTGATACGACTTATCCTTTGCGCCTGACGCATAAAGTGTTTCCGCCAGCTTGCGCATGATGTCCACATTATCCGGGTCCGCGCCCCGCATCTTTTCCAGGATGTGCAGCGCATCCTCGGCCCGTCCGGATTTTTCATAATGGAGGAAGACCGTTCTGTATTCCGACAGGGCGTTTCCTATCATTCCCTGCTTTTCATTCAGCGCGGCAAGGGAAAGGGATATCTCTATGTTGGACGGATTGAGACGCTGTATCTGTTTGTATACGGCAATGGCCTTAAGGTTGAAGCCGTTATCATCGTAATAGCGCGCTATTGTCTCATATTCACGGATTGCGTCTTCACGCCTGTTGCATCTTACAAGGAGTTCCGCGAGCTTCTGCCGGTGTTTCACATCCTTGGGGTCGGCCGTGACAACCTGCTCATAATCTTTCAGGGCGCGTTCAAACTGTCCCTTCTGGATGTATTTCTGAGCGCTTACGAGAAATTTTTGTTTTTGAGAAGTCAATTCACACCTTCTTTGTTCATTTTAAACCTGATTTATATCCGCGGGCTTTCCTTCCGTATTGGGGATTTCTGGGTGGGACTGTTGCTGGAGGACAGCGATTAGAAGCATGCTCCAGGCGCCTCGAGAATGAGAAATGTAGCAGTAAAATAGCATGAAGTCAACGACTTATGCCCGATTCTTCTCTTCCGTTCCTGTTGTCCGCGACTCCAATGAAAAACCATCGGACAATCCGCGGAGGGTGTCGAGTTCCTGAGCGGAAAGCCTTCTGTCCCTGTAGACGGCGCCGTAGTATATCTGGGCAAACCTCCTTACGGAAGAATCGTTCACCCGGTCGGCAAGTTCCAGCAGTCCGGTGGCAGAGTCAATGGATGCTTGAGGATATTTCCTGGTGACTTTGCGCATGAATTTGCGGAAGATCCTCTGTTCCCGCGAACCAAGACTCCACATTCCCCGCCGAAAGACTACAAGGGCCAGGCCGGCCGCCAGAATAAACGGAAGGATTATTTTTATTCCCGAGGGAATAGAGAAATCGCGAAGCGCTGAACCCGTTGACCGGAACAGGCTTATCTGTTTGTTCAGGTCATAGTTTATTACCGCCTGGTTCCAGAAATAGCTCAGCGAGTCCAGAAGCAGCCTTGATTTCAGGAGAAAGCCCATCTTCTTCGGTTCCCTTTCGCCAAGAAAGTTCGCCGCGAAGATGCTGGGGTCTTTCCGGACCCACCCGGTCCCTTCGATAAATACCTCTACCCATACATGGGCCATATTCTCCGTTACCAGATAATATCCGCCCAGCTCATTGTAATTACCCCCGAAGTATCCTCCCACAAGCCTTGACGGCACCCCGGCCGCCCTTAGAATTACCGCGAAAGAAGATGCAAAGAATTCACAATTGCCCGCTTTCTTTCTGAAGAGAAAATCGTCCATGGGCGCATCGGACACGGGCATGTCCCGGTTCGAATATCGAAGCCTGGCGCCTTCAAAATAGCTTTCCACGAGAGAGAGGCGTTGAGACGCGGTTCGTCCTTTTTTCGCGATATCCGCTCCCAGAGAGGCTATCCCGGGAGAGAGGTCCTCGGGTAACTTGAGGTAGAAATCCCGATCGATATCCCTTTTCTTACCGATTATCCCCCTGATATCTGAAACGGTCTCATATCTTATCCTTCCGGACGCACGCGTGGTCTTTCTGAAGACATGGTCACCCTGTTTCAGTGAACGGATGCCGTGCATCGACAGGGGGGTGTCAAGGGAAACAAGCCAGGGGGTGGAACTCAATTCGGAATATACCGTCTGCCGGACCACTCCGACGGGCCTTGCCGGAACGGACTCGCCCTCGTCGAATTCCGTTCTGACCCAGGCCTTGCCTCTGGGGGTATTCAGGACGATCCCCCTCCAATAGAGCGACAATCGTGGGAGTTTTTCGCCGCGCACCCTGAGGGCGACGGTAGTAACATCCGCGACGCTTGCCGCCGCGCCTGGTTCTACCCGCTCGCTGAGACCGGTTACCTTTTCCACCGGAGGCGCCAGAAAGTTCCACAGAGGGAACTGGGGCCGAGGGAGAATGACAAAGAAAAGCAGGATCAACGGCGCTGATGCAACGGGCATGAAGGCCGCGACCGAGGAGACGCGCCACATGCCGCGGCGGGTAAGGGACAACCGGTTGTCTATGGTAAAGAATGTCAGAAGCACAAGAGAGATCGCGATGGAAAGGAGGATCAAGACCAGATACAGCAGAAAAGACCCGCTGAGGCTGAAGAGGGAAGAGGCCGCGAGGGCAAAGATGGAAAGGGCGTATATCTGGAGGTAGTTTCTCGGGCTCTTCTCTCCCGCGAGGCGGATGGAAAGGAGGATTACAAGGAGGTTGACCGAAGGATCCACGACATTGTCGCGGGAGATCTGAAGGGCATAATAAATAAAAAATATCCCGGTCAGGGTGGTTGCCCTCCAGCCTTTAAGGTTTGGGAACCCCGTCTTTTCCGAGATTATCGCCAGGGCCAGGGCCGCGGGAAAGGTCACTTGCGGGACGATGCCGAGATAGGGGAAAAGGGGAACCGTTCCCAGGAGGGCGGTAACAATGGCAAGGATTTCCAGAATAGTTTTAACGGGTACCATACAATGCCAGCTCCGTAAGAAGCCGCAATCTGTGCGGGCGGGAAATATCGGGCCGGATGACGCGGGCGCCGAGTTTCATCCCGACGGGCCGGTTTGCGCGGAGGGCCTTGTTTACGAGGAAGGCCGCGCAGGACAGGTTTTCCTCCAGCCCGCCCTCCGTGAGGGAAAGAAGGTCGATGATCAACGGGTCTTCGGTCGGCGTCGCCATCTCTTTGACCTTGAGCTCGCCCTGCCGCGCGGAAAGCCGCCAGTGAATGTTTTTGATGGGGTCGCTTTCCGTATAATCCCGGATTGAAGTCAAGTCTCCGCCGAACCCCTTCCTGCTGGAGAAATTTTCTCCCCTGGACTCTTTTCCGCCCGCGCCTCCTTGTATAACACATTCTCGGGGGGCGGGAAATACGATCAGTGAGGCGGAAAGAGGGAAGGTGTTGCGTCTGACGAAGAAGTTTATGGGAAAGGGAGAGGAGATGACCGCCTTTTCCATCGTTTTTTTACCTCTGCCTTGAAAACAGATGGTAAGGACATCCGTTTCAACGGAACATCTATCCACCAGAGGAAAGGTGGCGCTCTTGCCTGCTACGTCAAGCCGGAGGAGGAAGGAGGAGAGGACTCTTTTGCGGTTTGCAAGGCGCACGGTTACCGGAGAGGCAATACCATCGTACACTTCATCGGGCAGATGTATGGTCACATCCAGATTCCGGAGATTAAGCCATCCGAGACACCCTGAAACAGCCATAAATCCAAGAAGAGATGAAACGATGAGAAAAATGAGGTTATTTCCGGTGTTTATTGCGGCCAGGCCCATGAGGATGGTAATCGCAATATACCAGAAACCGGATTTGGTAATGGTTACACCATGGGAATGGCGATGTTTTTCATGACCGACAGAAATATATCCTCCTTGTTGAGCGCTTCGTGTTCGGGAAGAAGGATAAGCCGGTGCGCCCCCACCGGCAAGGCGACCGCCTTCACATCTTCGGGGATTACATAGTCCCTCCCTTCGAGGAACGCATGGGCCCGGGAGGCTTCAGCCAGGTTTATCCCGCCCCGGGTAGAAATACCGGTCAGGATACACGGGTGATTACGGGTCGCCGCCACAATGGAAAAGATGTATTCGATAATCTTATCGGAGAGGAGAATCTTTTCTTTAACCGTCCGTCTGGCCTCCATGATATCGTCAAGGGTAATCAGGGGGGCCAGATCCCTGATGCGATCACGGATGCTCCCTCCTTTGATTATTGTCTTTTCAATATCTTCGGGAGGATATCCGATTCCGGTCCTGATGAGAAATCGATCCATCTGGGATTCGGGAAGGGGGTACGTCCCTACCTGCTCAACCGGGTTCTGGGTTGCCATCACCAGGAAGGGGGAGGGGAGGGGATAGGTAACTCCCTCTACGGTTACCCTCTGCTCTTCCATGGCCTCCAGCATGGCGCTCTGGGTCTTGGGCATGGCCCGGTTTATCTCGTCCACCAGAACCAGGTTGTTGAAGACGGGGCCGCGCATGAAAGTGAACTTTCCTTCTTCGCGATTGAAGATTGATAGTCCGGTGATGTCGGAAGGGAGCAGGTCGCTGGTGCACTGGATCCGTCCAAACGTCATTCCCAGTACACCGGAAAGCGCCAGTGCGAGGGTCGTTTTGCCCAGTCCCGGAATATCTTCCAGAAGGATATGCCCTCCGGACAGGAGCGCGATGACCGATAACTTGACCGCGCGGATTTTGCCGCGCAGGTAGCGGGATGTCAGACTGTCTATGACGTGCAACATTTCGTCGCGCTTTGGCAGTTGCATCGATTATCCTTTCCGGGGCCTTTGCATGAAAAAGGCCGGGTTCAGGCGCCCGGCCTTTGTTATGTCTTAATTTATACCATAACTATTCCAATACAATAAGGAGGTCTTCTTTTTCCACCTTTTCTCCCTCTTCGAATTTCACTTCAGCAATCCTGCCGTCGCCTTTTGCCTTTATGTTGGTTTCAAGCTTCATGGCTTCGGTGACCATCAGGATATCTCCCGTTTTTATCTCGTCCCCGACCTTGACATGGACCTTGAGCACCTTTCCGGGCATGGGCGCGGCTATGTGGCGCGGATTTGACGGGTCGGCCTTGGCCCGCTCCCTCTCATCGGTGATCGCTGACAGGTCTCTTACCGTCACCTGTCTCGCCAGGCCGTTCAACTCAAAATACACCTGCCGGGTCCCGTCCGAATGAACCGCCCCTATGGCGTTCAGCTTGATTATCAGTGTCTTGCCCGGGTCTATCTCCACCGCGGTTTCCTGCCCAGGCTCAAGGCCATAGAAAAAAACTGGAGTCGGGATGACCGATGTGTCGGAATAGGCGAGACGATGGCGGTCGAATTCCGGGTAGACATTCGGGTACAGGATGTGGGAAAGGAGGGTCTTGTCGTCCACCAGATGACCCACCTTTTCCTGTAAATTGACGCGCTCCTTTTCAAAATCAACCGGTTCGAGGAGTTCGCCGGGGCGGCATGTGAGGGGTTTTTCACCCTTGAGGATTATCTCCCGCAGTTTCTCCGGGAAACCACCGTAAGGCTGCCCAATCATGCCTTTGAAGAAACCCACCACCGATTCGGGAAAGGACATCTCCGCGCCCCGGGTGTAGACGTCATCCACATCCATGTTGTTCTTGACCAGGAATATGGCCATATCGCCTACCACCTTTGACGAAGGCGTAACCTTGATGATGTCGCCGAAAAGATGGTTTACCTTGTGATACATCTCCTTGCACTCGTCCCACTGGTCCAGGAGCCCCAGCGCGGCAACCTGTGGCTTGTAGTTGGAATACTGGCCCCCGGGGATCTCGTGATGGTAGACCTCCGCCGTACTGCTCTTCAGGCCTGATTCGAAGGGGGCGTAATAGTCCCGGACGGTTTCCCAGTAATTCGCCAGTTTCTGCAGGCCGCTCTCGTCCAGTTGGGGATCCCATTCACTGCCCCGCAAGGCGGCTATGACCGCGTTCAAATTGGGTTGAGAGGTCAGGCCCGACAGGGAAGAAAGCGCCGCGTCTATGATATCTACGCCGGCCTGGCACGCCATCAGCAGTGAGGCCTCGCCGTTTCCCGAGGTGTCGTGGGTGTGCAGGTGGACGGGAATGCCCAGTTCTTCCTTAAGAGCCTTCACCAGTTTGTGGGCGGCAAATGGCTTGAGGAGCCCCGCCATGTCTTTGATGGCCAGGATATGGGCGCCCATTTTCTCCAGTTCCCTGGCAAGGGAGACATAGTATTGGAGGGGGTACTTGTCCCGCTTGGGATCGCATATGTCACCCGTGTAGCAGATGGAGGCCTCGCATACCTTGCCGGTTTTCAAAACGGCGTCCATGGCGACCCTCATCCCTTTAGTCCAGTTAAGGGAGTCAAAGACCCGGAAAACATCGATCCCGGCTTCGGCCGCGGTTTCCACGAAACGCTCCACCACGTTGTCCGGATAGTTGGTATAGCCTACGGCATTGGAACCACGCAGCAGCATCTGGAAAAGGATGTTCGGCGCCGCTTCCCTCAGCTTGTGGAGACGCTGCCAGGGACACTCCTTGAGGAAGCGCATGGAGACGTCGAAGGTCGCGCCCCCCCACATCTCAAGGGAGAAAAGGTTGGCGCCCAGGCGGGATGTGGGTTCGGCAATCTTAAGGAGGTCGAAGGTCCTGACACGGGTCGCCAGCAGGGATTGGTGGGCGTCACGCATGGTGGTGTCGCTGATCAGCAGGCGTTTCTGATCCAGTATCCATTGTTTCAGCCCGTCGGCGCCCCTTTCCCGAAGGATCTCGGCCGTACCGGCCGGTCGGGGCGGGGAATGATCGACCTGGGGAGGCCTGGCATCCAGCAGGTCGGCGGAGCGCAAGGGTCTGGCGATGCCCTGCGAGCCGTTTACAATCACGGAACCCAGGAAATTAAGGATCTTCGTTGCCCTGTCCTTCTTCTCCCTCATCTTCATCAGCTCGGGATGCTTGCCGATAAACGATGTGTCGCATTTCCCGGCCAGGAAGACGGGATGGGTAACCACGTTTTCCAGGAACGGGATATTGGTATTGACCCCCCTTATGCGGAACTCCTGCAGGGAGCGGTTCATGACCTGGGCGGCGTCACTGAAGGTAAGTCCCCAGGTGCTGATCTTGACGAGAAGAGAATCATAATGGGGGGTGATGTGGGCGCCGGTAAAGGCGTTTCCCGCATCGAGCCGCACGCCGAAACCGCCGGGCGAGCGATATGCCTTGAGCGTGCCGAAATCAGGAGCGAACTGGTTCTTGGGGTCTTCCGTAGTGATCCGGCACTGGATAGCATGGCCCCACATGGTAATGGCTTCCTGTGAAGGGATGCCGATTTCCGGGTCCGCAAGCCTGAATCCCTGCGCCACCAGAAGTTGCGCCTGTACGAGATTCCTGCCGGTGATCATCTCGGTAACGGTATGCTCCACCTGGATTCGGGGGTTCATCTCGATGAAATAATAATTGCCTTCCGGGTCAAGCAGAAACTCCACCGTTCCCGCGTTCCGGTAACTGACGTGACGCGCCACCCGGAGCGCGGCGGCGCACAGCTCTTCACGCATTTTTCGGGAGATGCTCAATGAAGGAGCGAATTCAACGACCTTCTGGTGACGGCGCTGGATTGAACAGTCACGTTCAAAAAAGTGCACCAGATTGCCATAGTTGTCTCCCAGTATCTGCACCTCTATATGCTTTGGTTGTTCGATGAAACGCTCAAGGAACACCTCCGCGTTTCCGAAGGCCGCTTTTGCTTCACTCTTTGCGCTGGCAAGCCCCTCTATGAGTTCCTTCTGGTTACGCGCGACGCGCATGCCACGTCCGCCACCACCGGCTGCCGCCTTGATGATTACCGGATATCCGGCCTTTCTGGTGAATTCGATGGCCTCTTCATCTTCAACGACCGGGTTTTCCGTCCCGGGGATGACGGGCACGGAAGCCGCCACGGCGACTCTGCGCGCCGCAATCTTGTCACCCACCCTGCGTTGCATTTCCGCTGTCGGACCGACGAAGACGATGCCGGCTTCTTCGCACTTTTCGGCGAACTCGGGATTTTCAGAAAGAAATCCATAGCCGGGATGAATGGCGTCCGCGCCTTTGTCCTTTGCCAGGTTGATTAGTTCATCGATGCCCAGATAAGTGTCCACCGGACTCTTTCCTTTGCCGATCAGGTATGCTTCGTCAGCCTTGTAACGGTACAGGGAAAGTTTGTCCTCTTGTGAATATACGGCAATGGTTCCAATACCCAGTTCATTACAGGCACGGAAGATTCGGATGGCGATTTCGCCTCTGTTTGCGGCAAGTACCTTCTTGAAAATCCTTTTTTCCATCTCTGGGCTCCCTGAAATAATCCGGAAGAAATTTGTGGCGGGGCGGGCGGAAAGGCCCCATACGGCCGGAAAATTCAATACAATTTATACTAATTTGGTATAAAACCAGATTAACAGGTCAAAGTCAATGACCTATCAGGAGTTGAAAATGAAAAGGTTTCTTCAGGGAGTACCGGCAAAAATCAACTTTGAATGCATCATCGGTCATGCTAGTATTCGAGGCAACCAATATAGCTGTAAAGGAGACAATCAATTATGCGGAAAACTTTCCTCTTACTCATGTGTCTTTTTCTCGCCTCGCTGATTTCGATGAACGGCGCGGCATTGGCGGCGGGCAAGAAAAAGGCCGTCCCCAAAAAGAGCGGGGTCTCGCGGGCCCCTGTTTCAAAGGATGCCGCCAGAGTGAACGGCGTTGCCATCGCCAGATCCGACCTTGACCGGGCCATGAAGGTAATGCTCAGACAGGCGGGGGGCGCCAGCGCCCTTCCGGACGACAGGAAAAAGGAGGCCGAACTCGCGGTCCTGAATGAACTGGTTTCCATGGAGCTTCTCTTCCAGGCGGCGCGCAAGATTGAGGTCAAGGATATAGGGAAAAAGGTTGAAAGCCAGGTTAACGGCGCCAAGTCCAAGTTCCCATCTCCCGCTCAGTTTGACAAGTTTCTGGCTGAAAATAATATGACGGAAAATGACTTCAAGGCCCTTGCCGAGAAGGAAATCTATATCAATAACCTGATAGAGACCCGGATTGCGTCCAAAGTAACCGTAACGGATGCCGAGATGAAGAAATTCTACGACGAAAATCCGGAAAAATTCAAAATTCCCGAAAGCGTGCGCGCCAGCCATATCCTGATTGGAACGGACGGGAAGGCCACCGATGAGGACAAGACCAAGGCGAGGGAAAAGGCGAATGCCTTACTGAAGCGTCTCAAGGCCGGGGAGGATTTCGCGGCGCTGGCGAAGGAGAATTCAACCTGCCCCAGCGCGGCTCAGGGTGGCGACCTGGGCGCCTTTACCAAGGGACAGATGGTCCCGGCGTTTGAAACAGCCGCCTTTGCCCTTAAACCGGGGGAAATAAGCGACGTGGTGGAAACCAGGTTCGGTTTCCACATTATCAAGGTAATGGAGAAACAGCCGGCTAAAACGGTCACATATGATGAGTCAAAGCAGAAGATACAGGAATTTCTGAAAAGCCGGAAAATCAGGAAAGACATAAATGACTATGTGGATAAGCTGCGCAAGGAGGGAAAGGTGGAAATACTGATCTCCTGATAGTCGCTCCATGGGATTACGGCCGCCATGCAAAAAGGGCGCTCTGAGATGTCGGAGCGCCCTTTTTGCATCCACGGATAGATACAAGGCGTCAACCAACCGCAAAAGCGGATGACCGGAAAGGCGCCCCTTCTCATCACCACCCTTGCCAGTCCGCATCGAAAATGCTATGAGTAGGAAAGCTTTCATGTGAGGTGGCGATGAAAGAAAGAGCGAAAATTCTACTGGTTGAAGACGAAGACCTGAGCCGTGACTCTCTGACCCGGCTCTTGAAAATGTCCGGCTTTCATGTGAAAGGCGCCGCGTCCGGGAAAATCGGACTGTCACTCCTCTCACATGAAGAGTTCGATATCGTCATAACGGACCTTCTCCTTCCGGACGGCAACGGCATCGACATACTGAAGCGGGCAAAAGAATGTTCACCCGGCACGGAGGTTATACTCATTACCGGGCATGCCTCCGCGGAAACCGCCGTGAAAGCGATGAAGGAAGGCGCATTTGACTATATTACCAAGCCCCTGAACTTTGACGAACTGTCCATCATCATCTCCAAGGCCCTTGAAAAACGCCAGCTTCTCACGGAAAACGTCTACCTGAAAAAGCAACTGAGCAACAAATTCGGTTTTACCAATATCATCGGCAACTCTCCGCCGATGCAGAAGGTCTTTTCACGCATGAAACGGATAGCCGGCACCGATTCGACGGTCCTTGTCCTGGGAGAGTCCGGGACCGGCAAAGAGCTTGTCGCCAAGGCTATCCATTTTAACAGCCACAGAAAAGACCGGCCCTTCGTCCCGGTCAATTGCGCGGCCATACCGGAGACACTCCTGGAAAGCGAGCTGTTCGGTCATGTCAAGGGCGCGTTTACCGGCGCAATCCGTGATAAGGCCGGGAAATTCGAGACCGCCACAACCGGGACCATTTTTCTGGACGAGATCGGCACCATGCCCATGCATCTCCAGACAAAGCTTCTGAGGATACTGCAGGAGCAGGAAGTGGAACGGATTGGCTCTTCCCGGACTATACAGCTTGATGTGCGCGTCATATCAGCGACAAACCTCAATCTGGAAGAAGAGGTACGGAAAGGCGCCTTCCGGGAAGACCTCTACTACCGCTTGAATGTTATCCCCATACTCCTCCCCCCCCTCCGCGAGAGAAAGGAAGATATTCTCTCTCTCGTCAAGCACTTCATTGAAAAGAACTGCAAGGAAATGAAGCGGCCGGTAATGAGCATCTCAAACGAGGCGTTGGAAATGCTCGAGGTCTATCGATGGCCCGGAAATGTCCGGGAACTGGAGAATATCGTGGAGCGGATAGTAACCCTCACCGACGGTGAGCGCATCATGGCCAACGATGTTCCCTCCAATATCAGAGAGGAATTCATGACAAGGGTAACGGAGCGGGGCGTGGATCTGGCTCGGGCGGTTAATGAAATGGAGAGAAAAATGATATGCGACGCTCTGTTTCTTACTAAAGGGGTAAAGGCAAAGGCGGCCGCCATGCTGAATCTGAACAGAACCACGCTTGTGGAAAAAATGCGGCGTCTGGGAATTGAAAGCCCTTCCTGAAAGAACTCCGCCTGACCTGGCGGCAGGGGAGTGCGTCAGGAAGCCCCGCCAGATGAATAGAGAAAATCATGAAGATTGCCGTTCTTTCGGATACCCACGGAAACTATGGGCTCGCCGCTGACATGTTGAGTCGCATTTCAGTCGTTGATCACATTATTCACCTCGGCGACAATGTGGCGGACGCCGATTGCATTGAATACGAGCTGGCTCGACCGATAATCAAGATCGCCGGCAACTGTGACTACGCCTGCGGATGCCCGCGTGAGATTCTCTTGGAGATTGACGAAACAAGGATATTCGCAACCCATGGGGACCATTATTCGGTAAAGTCCGGACTCGATAATCTGCTGCTGAAATCAACCAGGGAAAGGGCCGAGATTGCCCTGTATGGCCACACCCATGTACCTTTCATACGCAGACACGGAAACACATTGCTTGTCAATCCAGGCTCTCTGAAAAAAGACGCCGCCACTCATTCCCTTGCCATCATTTCAATTAATAAAAACAATCTTTTAGCGGAGTTGGTGTTTTCCGACATCCTTGATGATTCCCGCCTCCCTTGATATCATCACGGCATCAGTCTCGCGGCCGGGGACTGCCGGGCATGAAGGATAAAGAAAAAGGATCAAATCCAGTTCCACATTGGGGTGCATGCGATGAATAAAAGGATCGTGCTCATTATCGCCGGGATAACTGTATCACTTGTTCTCCTCTTCGTCATTTCCATTGGCATCGCGATGTATCTCATCGGTGACCAGGGAAGTCTGGGGAGGGGAGGCTCGATTGGCGTCCTCGAAGTAAAGGGCGTTATTGTCGATGCCCACGACCATATCATGCAACTGAACAAATTCCGTGACGACAGGAAGATCAAGGCGGTCGTCATGAGGGTGGACTCTCCAGGAGGGGTGGTCGGTCCGTCGCAGGAGCTTTCGGAAGAGGTGCGAAAGTTTGTCAGGAAGAAACCCCTGGTCGTCTCAATGGGCAGTGTAGCGGCTTCAGGGGGCTACTATATCGCCGCGCCGGCCAGCATTATCGTCGCAAACCCCGGGACCGTAACCGGAAGCATCGGTGTTCTCATGAAGATGTCCAACATCCAGGGGCTGCTGGGCAAGGTGGGACTGAAGTCGTTCATCCTTAAAAGCGGCAGATTCAAGGACAGCGGCTCTCCGGTCCGTCCCATGACCAGGGAAGACAGGGAAGTTCTCCAGGGGGTCATTGACAGCATGCACGGACAGTTCATAAAAGCGGTTTCCGACGGCCGCAAAATCCCCCTGGAAGAAGTCAGGGGGCTGGCCGATGGACGAATATTCAGCGGTGAACAGGCGTTGGCAAAGAAGCTGGTAGACCGTCTCGGAAATTTTCAGGATGCCGTTGCTACCGCGGCAAAGATGGCCGGCATAAAGGGAGAGCCAAAGCTTGTCTACCCCCCGGAGAAAAAGAAATCGCTTCTTCATCTGCTTGTTGAAGGTACCAGCTCTCTGATGCTCGAAAAACTGGAACCGCAAAACGGCGTTGAAGCCCGTTATGAGATAATTTCCCATTGAGTTTCAAGGGCTGAAGCGCTATCGGAGAATCCTTCTGATGACGTAATCCCATCTGCTGGTATACTGTTTTCTCTATACATGAGGCCTGCCGCCGATAATCAGGAGTGGCCGGACGGTTGCCGATGTATGAAGCGGGTTACTCCTTCTTTGTCATGAGAATACCAGCGGAGAAAAGCCATGACCCATATGGGAAAACACAAGAATGGAAGTGACGGGATACGGGCGCTGGATGCCCTGGACAAAACAAGCCTGCCCCCGGACGGTGGGCCCGGATTCAACCGCCTCGTGTTCGCCAGGAGTCCTTATCTTCTGCAACACGCTCAAAACCCCGTGGACTGGTATCCCTGGTGCGATGAGGCCTTTGAAAAGGCGCGGCGGGAGGATAAGCCGGTCTTTCTCTCCATCGGTTACGCCACCTGCCACTGGTGCCATGTCATGGAGCGGGAGTCTTTCGAAGACCCCATGGTCGCCGAAGCGCTCAATAACGGATTCGTGGCCATCAAGGTAGATCGAGAAGAGCGTCCGGACATCGACGACCAGTATATGACCGTCTCCCAGATGCTGACCGGCGGGGGAGGCTGGCCCTTGACGATCCTCATGACGGCGGACAAACAACCCTTCTTCGCCGCGACATACATCCCCAGGGAAGAGAAGATGGGCATGCCCGGGATAATTGATCTCCTGAAAAGGGTTCTGGAATTCTGGCGCGACAATCGCATGGAGGTGCTGCAAAACTGCGCGCAGGCTCTGGACGGATTGAAAAGGGCTGTCGCGCCGTCTGCCGGTTCCCTGCAAGGGGAGCGGATTCCGGATGCGGTATTCCGCTCGTTGAAGATGTCCTTTGACGGGATCCGGGGCGGATTCGGAGAGGCGCCGAAATTTCCCTTTCCCCTCAATATCCTTTTTCTGATCAGGTATTGGAAGAGGACGGGGGCTGTCATGGCGCTGGATATGGCCGGATTCACCCTCGACAGCATCCGCCGGGGAGGGATTTTCGACCAGATAGGCTTGGGCGTCCATCGCTACTCCGTTGATGCCCGATGGCTGGTTCCCCACTTTGAAAAAATGCTCTATGACCAGGCCATGCTTGCCCATGCCTGTCTCGATGCATTCCGGGCAACGGGCGGGAATCCGTTCATGGATATGGCAAGGGATATTTTCACCTTTGTTCTGAACGAGATGACGGACCCCGGGGGTGGCTTCTATTCGGCATGGGATGCGGATACAGACGGGTCCGAGGGAGAGTTTTACACCTGGACCCCTGACGAGATAGCCGATGTCCTGGGAGAAGAGGACGGCGCCCTGGCTTGCCGGTTCTTCGGCGTAACCGCGGAGGGGAACTTCGAAGGCCGCAACATCCTAAGCATGACAATGTCACTGGAGAAATTCGCCGAGAAAGAGGGGTTGAGCCCGGAGAATCTTGATGCAAAACTTGAGCTATGGCGCGGTAAACTTCTGATTGAGAGAGGGAAAAGGAAATATCCACTCAGGGATGAAAAGATTCTGGCTTCCTGGAACGGCCTGATGATCTCCGCGTTCGCGAAGGCCTGTGCGATTACCGGCGAGTCCCGATACAGGGACGCGGCGGAGACCTCCATGGCATTCGTCATGAAGAATCTGAAGAGGGCGGACGGCCGGCTTCTGCGCGCCTGGTACCGGGGCGAGGCGGAAATACCCGCTTTCCTGGAAGATTACGCCTTTCTGGTATGGGGCCTCCTGGAGCTGTACGAAGCAACCCTTGAAACCACCCTCCTGAACGCCGCGAAAGAACTGTCCCTGGAGATGATACGTCTGTTCGGCGACCAAGAGGACTATGGTCTCTATGACACGGCATCGGATGCGGAAGACATCCTTGTCCGGAAGAAGGGATGGCACGACGGCGTGCTCCCTTCCGGGAATTCCGTTGCCGCCATGAACCTGATAAGGCTGGGAAAGGCCGCCGGGGACGCAAGGCTCCTGGAAGAGGGGAAGGGTATCCTGAGAGCCTTCATGGGAAGCATCTCCCAGCGGCCCGCCGCTGCCTTGCATTTCCTTGCGGCCCTTGACTACCTTGGAGACGACAATACGGAGATAACCTTTTCGGGGCCCGTCGATTCGCCGGAGGCGTGCGCCATTCTTCGCTGCCTGCATAAACGCTACATACCCGGTCTGGTTTTGCGATGGACGGGAGAAGGCGTCTCTGGTAACGACCGGCCGGGTGGCGAAAGCAAAACCGTAGTGAATGTATGCGCCGGCGGCGCGTGCCGGCTTCCGGTAACCAGCGCTGGAGAACTGGAGACCCTTCTGGACGAGATCCTCTGAAATCCTACCAATTATCTCCGGGCTGTGATACATACCCCTGAAGCATCTTCCAGGAGGGGGTATGACGGAAAAAAAACACATAGCCCGGGCCGCGGGTATCCTCGGCGCCGCCACCATCCTGTCCCGGGTCATGGGCATGGTAAGGGACATGGTCCAGTCGCGCCTTTTCGGCGCCGGTTACGCGACCGACGCCTTTATCGCGGCCTTTCAGATCCCCAACATGCTGCGCCGTTTCTTTGCCGAGGGCGCCCTCACATCGGCGTTCGTGCCAACCTTTTCCGAATACTACACCCGGAAGGGGAAGGAAGAAGCGCGGGAACTTGCCAATGTGTGCTTTTCTCTCCTGACGGTCGTCATGGCCGTCGTAACGATACTCGGCATCATCTTATCCCCTCTCATAGTCTCTCTGATGTTTCCCGGCTTCCGGACGGAACCGGACAAGCTTGAGTTGACGGTCCTGCTCAACAGGCTGATGTTTCCCTACATCTTTTTCATCAGTCTGGTCGCCCTGTGCATGGGGATACTGAATACGGTACGCCATTTCTTCACACCGGCGATCTCCACCGTTTTTCTGAACCTTTCCATGATACTTTGCGCGATCTTCCTCCACGGATGGTTCTCTGTTCCCATAACAGCCTTGGCGGTAGGCGTCCTTCTAGGAGGGGCGCTCCAGTTGATCCTTCAGCTTCCGGTTCTTTTCCGAAAGGGCTTTTCCCCTCGCTTCCGCTTCTCCCCCGGCCATCCGGCCGTCAGGAGGATTGCGCTTCTCATGGGTCCTTCGGTGTTCGGTGTAGGAGTCTACTACCTGAACATCACCGTCGGGGCGATCCTGGCGTCGCTCCTCCCCCAGGGAAGCGTTTCCTATCTCTATTACGCACAGCGCCTCTTTGAATTTCCCCAGGGCATATTCACGGTATCTATCGCCCAGGCGGTTCTCCCGTCCATGAGCAGACAGGCGGCCAATGGAGATGTGTCCGGAGTAAAAGACTCGCTGGCCTTCGGGCTACGCCTGACCCTGTTCATCACCATACCGGCTACCATAGGGCTCATGGTCTGTTCGACTCCAATCTTCACCCTCCTTTTCATGGGAGGGGCCTTTGATTATACGAAGGCGGAAAGGTCCGCTGAGGCCCTGTTTTACTATTCAATAGGCCTCTCTTTCGTAGCCCTGGTACGGGTTCTAGCCCCGGCGTTTTTCGCGCTCAAGGACACGAAGACCCCTGTACTGACAGCGTTTATCGCCTTTCTTCTCAATGCGGGTTTCAGTCTCGCGCTGATGGGGCCTCTCCTTCACGGAGGACTGGCCCTGGCGACAACCCTTTCCTCGCTTTGCAACATGGGGCTCCTTTTGTGGTTTGTCCGAAGGAAGATCGGTCCCTTCGGGGGAAGAAAGATTCTTGTCGATGGCGCCAAGACCCTTCTGGCATCAGCGCCCATGGGGCTTGCGGTGGCCTGGGGAATGGGGCTCATCGACTGGTCGAGGCCTGGAGAGAAACTGCTGAAGGGAGGGGTGCTCTTCGCTTCCATCGGCGTGGGAATAGCCATCTTCCTCTTGTGCGCACATATGCTTCGTTGCGAAGAAACGGGGAGGGCGATTGGAATGGTCCGAAAAAGGCTCGGGAGGAAAGCCGCTGGACCCCAAGGGTAGGTTGAATCCGCTCATGCTCACGGCCACAAAGCATTATTATATTAAAACTATAATTCGCTAATTAACAAACAAAGGTTTCGTCTCCCGAAATTCTTCTCTTATAAGCCTGTTATTCACACCCCGAGTTATTTGACTGTAGATTTAATTAATAACGCGATCTCTAGGGTCTGTAACTACCCTGAATCGTTAGCCATGAATGTAACATGCTGAATTAAATAGGATTTGCTGCTGACTAAAAAACGGGCAAACAGTAAAATTCCCTTGAAGAGATTCAGAAACAGGGGTTATCAACATTATTGTCAACAGTTTTTCCACATTTATTGTGGAAAATCCCCTATCATACCAAAACCACGGGCGATTTCAGAAGGGGAACAGATTGGTGAGCGGGAACCAATGTCTCCGGCCGTCATTTTTCCCTTTGCTTTGCCTCTTCCCAAAGTTCATCCATCTCTTCCAGAGAGGACTCGGGAAGAGTCTTTCCTCTCGCGTGAAGGGATTCCTCCACATGGGAAAATCGCCTGGTAAAACGGGCGATGGTCTTTCGAAGGGCATCCTCCGGGGTAAGGGAGAGAAACCTGCCCAGATTCACGATGGCGAACAGAAGGTCCCCCAGCTCTGATTCCATCCTTTCCTGATCTCCCGAAAGAAGGGCTTCCTCCAGTTCCTTCAGTTCCTCAAGAACTTTCGCGAATACGGGATCGATATGGTCCCAGTCGAATCCGACCCTCGCCGCTTTTTCCGTTATCTTCTGGGCGCGCAGCAGGGCCGGAAGATGGAAGGGAACCCCGGAAAGGGCCGAGCGTCTCTCAGCCCCCTTCTCGATCTTCTTTATTCGCTCCCAGTTATCAACCAGTTGCTCGATGCCGTTTATTTCCACCTCTCCGAACACATGGGGATGGCGGCGGATCAGTTTCTCGCAAAGGACCTGGAGCACCTCGGCCATGGTAAACTCACCCTTTTCTTCGGCAATGACGGAATGAAACACCGCCTGAAGCAGGAGGTCCCCCAGTTCCTCCTTCAGCATTTCCGGGGAACCGGAATCGATGGCCTCCATTACCTCATATGTTTCCTCGAGCAGATATCTCTTAAGGCTTTCGTGCGTCTGTTCGGCGTCCCACGGGCATCCGCCGGGCGCCCGCAGTTTTTTCATCAGCTCCATGAGACGGCCGAAGCCTTCGGTTTCGCTTTTCATTTTCGAGCCTTTCATCCTGAATTTTGAAGGCTATTAAATCCTTCACGGACGGAAATGTCAATGTCCGGAGAAGCATTCCGTTTCCCGTCGACGATAACCAATTGACCGCGCGACCCATACTCCACCAAGTCCGCCAGGCAGGGCGAACCAGATCTTTCATTGCCCGGCACGATGGAAATTCTCAAAAAAAATGGGCTGTTTCATGAAGTAAAATGCTGTTGACGCACTTGTGCCGGCCGTAGTACAAAGTTACGGGCGGGCAGGGGGCATGACAACTAAGACGGCGCTTATATATTCACCGGATTTCAGCGGTTTCAGTTATGGAGAAGAGCATCCCTTCAAGGTGCAGAGGTTCCGGCTCGCCTATGAACTGATGGACGCCTATGGACTCCTGCGACGGCCCGGCGCCACTATACTGGACTGTATCCCGGCCTCGGAGGAAGACCTCCTCACCTTTCATTCCCACGGATATCTGGCCAAGCTCAGGGAGTTCAGCTCATCGGACGAGCCGCGGGCCGATTTTCGATACGGTCTCGGAGATATCGAAAACCCCGTGTTCCGTGGCCTGTACGACTGGGCGAGGCTGGGCGCGGGTGGCACCATCGAGGCCGCGCGGCTTGTTACCGAGGATGGATACGATATCGCGTTCAACCTGGCCGGGGGGTGGCATCATGCCCATCGTGGCAGGGCCTCCGGATTCTCCTATCTCAATGACAGCGTCGTCGCCATCAACAAGCTCTTGAAAAAAGGAAAAAGGGTTGCCTACCTGGACCTGGACGCCCACCACGGTGACGGGGTGCAGGAGGCATTCTACGACACGGATCGGGTCCTGACCATCTCCATTCATGAAAGCGGGATCCACTTCTTTCCCGGAACCGGTTCGGATAAAGAGATCGGAAGCGGGAAGGGGAGGGGATATTCCGTGAATGTGCCCCTCAAGGAGCATACTGACGACGCCCTGTTCATGAAGGCCTTCGACGAGGTCGCTTTTCCGCTGCTCGCCGCATACGATCCCGACGTCATGGTTACGCAACTGGGGGCGGACACCTTCCGAACCGACCCGCTTACCCGCCTGGAAATAACCACCCACAGCTACAGCTATGTGGTGCGAAAGCTGAAGGCCCTGAAGATACCATGGGTGGCCGTCGGCGGCGGCGGATATGAAAACATAAACGTAGCGCGGGCCTGGACACTGGCATGGGCCATCATGAATGGCGTGGAGTTGTCACCCAGATTGCCGGCCAGATTTGTGAGGACCATACAGGAACTGGGTTATCCCAACAGAATGCTCCTGGATGCCATGCACTGGGCGGAAGACGATGATCGCAACCGTGCCCTGGACGCCGTTGAAAAGAGCATCCAGGCAATCCGGAAAAAGGTCTTTCCGGTCATAATCGGCGCATATGGCTAGGCTTCCCGGCAACAGGCATCTGGAAGATTCCCGCGGGAGACAACTGTTTACCCTGCGGGACATAAACTCCCTTGAACAGGGAGAAAAGGAGCGGATCTACGGCGCCATACTCCCGACGCGCCTTTTTGAGCGTTTTGCCATATCCCCTGATACCTTCAAAGGTCCGGACGGCAGACGCAAGGTGCGCTTCATCGCCCCTGAAGGTCTCGGCTTCTTGCGCATCGAGACGCGTCTATCGCCCGATGCGCGGGATTGCGTATTTTTTCTCGAAATTGCCGACACCCACTACAACCAGATGGAGCTGGCCTTCTGCATCATCAAGGATCCCGATTCTCCCCGCTATGACGTCGACGTCGACCAGTCGGGCCGGGATAACAGCTTCTCCACGCTGGGCAGAAACATCCCGGAAGAGATCAGGGCCATGGAGGCCGGTCTCTTTCCCAATCAGACCCATCGGGGCATGAGGATGTTTTCCGAGTTCCTCAGCCTCTTTGAAAGGTTCGTGGATTCTCTTGGCATGGAGATAATCGTCGCTGAGCCGCTTTCCTACGATAACGCCATCCGTTATGAAAAATACGGATTCGACTATATCACAGGCAAAAGGCTCATGCTGGAGATCAACGAGGGATTCAGGGAAGGAAATATCTATCACCGGCGGCTGGACGGCTCTACCCCTTTCCGTCGTCCGGGCTTTGAGCGGACCGTCCATGGCAGAAGCTGGGCCATTCATGACGGAATCCTTGACCAGCCATGGGACGATATCAGTATCTATCTTCAGGTGGGCGGGAACGCTGGAGTAGACACCTTCCCGGAACGGAAATGGTTTCTGCCCCTGGCGCCCCTGTAATAGATACCCATCAATTTTAACCGGAGAATGCGTATATGTTCGGGTTCAGTGTCGGAGACTGGATATTCATCGCCGTAGTGTGCGGGATAATCTTCATCTGTGTCGCATTAAGCGGTATGAACAGCCGGAAGAATTGACGTGTCCGGCGGAATACCGGATGTTTCTGAAGGCGCCGACGGAGGTTGACTCCGGGAAGGAAGGTTTTTTGCGCAAGTTTACCCATGGACTGCTGGGAAATGTTTCCGAACGCAGCATTGAAAACTCATGCATCGATGAGCGAGACACCAGGGCGGTCGGAATCAGGGTCGTCAGGATCAATAAATCCTTCGGAGAAAAGCATGTGCTGAAGGACGTGGACCTGGAGATTCGTCCGGGCGAGACCTTTTCCATCATAGGCCCCTCCGGCACGGGAAAGAGCGTTCTCCTGAAGCTTATCATGAGGCTTGACTATCCCGACAGCGGCGAGATATACATCGACGGCGTCCCGCTCTTTGATGAAGAGAAGCGGGATATGCTTCGTGATTACAGGTACAGCATGGTATTCCAGTCTTCGGCGCTTTTCAATTCGCTGAGCGTAGGGGAGAATGTGGGGCTGTGGCTCCGTGAAAAAAGGGTCCGCGGCGAATCGCGCATCCGGGAGATAATCAGTGAGAAGCTCGCCATGGTCGGCCTGGAAGGGACGGAGTCCCTGAGGACCTCTGAACTTTCCGGCGGCATGAAAAAGAGGGTGGCCATCGCCCGCTCCCTGGCCATGAATCCGGACCTTATCCTGTATGACGAGCCCACGGCGGAACTGGATCCCCTTAACTCCGATGACCTGGCCGACACCATCATCAAGGTGAGGGAGACCAACCACAACACCACCGTCATCGTTACCCACGACCTCAATTTCGCCCTCTACCTTTCGGACAGGATCGCCATGCTCCATGACGGGCGGATTATTGAAACCGGAACCCCCGATGAGATTAAGGCAAGCCTCAATCCGGTTGTAAGGAGATTCGTCTATACAACCACCAAGGGAATCAAGGGTGACTGAACGCGGTCTTTCCGTTAATCGCGCAACATAGAAAAGGATGGACAGATTTCCGCCTTTACGCCATCATGAACCCCGTTCATCGCACTACGAGTCCGGGCGTGATTTGAGAGTTACATGGGAAAGATACTGATAATTGATGATGACGCCTCCTTTGTCGTCCTGCTCAGTTCATACATAGAGCGTTATTATCCCCTGCTGGACGTACAGACCTGCACCAGTCCCCTGCAGGGCCTGCGGGCCATGAACAAGGACCTGGACCTGATGATCATTGACCTAGAGATGCCGCAACTTGACGGCTCCAAGCTTCTGAAATACGCGGCTGAGTCGGGCATAAACAAGAACAGGATCATTCTCCTTTCCAGCCATGACGCGGATTATCTTCACGACCACTTTCCCATGGGAACATGTCTGGCCGTCCTGAACAAGTTCGAGGCGGGACAGAAGGCCGTGCTGGACATGATCTTCAGCTCCCTTGAGAAAAAGGCCGCCGGATAGGCTCTTCCTTGTTGACCTCGCCCCGCTTCCCCAAACCCTTCCCGGAAAGACTATGGATGTAATCACCACCCACGTAAATGCCGATTTTGACTGCCTTGGGGCAATGGTAGCCGCGAAGAAGCTCTACCCGGACGCCCTGATGGTGTTTTCCGGTTCCCAGGAAAAGAGCATGCGCGATTTTTTCCTGAAGTCCACGGGCTATGCGCTCGACTTCAAACGGCTGAAGGATGTGGATGTCTCCAGCGTCACCCGTCTCATACTCGTTGACTGCCAGCATTCTTCGCGCATCGGAAGACTGGCCGAGGCGGCCTTGCGTCCGGGGGTCGATGTCCATATATACGATCACCATCCGGAGATCCGTGGAGACCTCCGGCCGGCCGGGGGCGAAATCCGCGAATGCGGTTCTTCCACGACCATCCTTGCCAGGATCCTCATGGCAAAGGGCATTGCGGTATCCCCTGTTGAAGCAACCCTGATGATGCTGGGCGTATACGAAGACACGGGCAATCTTGTCTTTCCCTCCACCACCGTAGACGATTACCTGGCATCGGCGTGGCTCCTGGAGATGGGCGCGAACCTGAATACAGTGAGCGATTTCATCACCCAGGAACTGACGTCCGAACAGGTTTCCCTTCTGAACGACCTTCTGAAATCCCTGAAAAAGATTACCATCGACGGTGTCGAGATAACCATCGCCCAGGCGTCCGTTGAGTACTACATCGGAGATATCGCCGTCCTGTCCCACATGATTCGCGACATGGAAAATCTCGATGTCCTTTTTCTCGCCGTGGACATGGGAAAACGGGTGTATGTAGTTGCTCGCAGCCGCATCAGCGAGGTTGACGTCGGCGCCGTCCTCCGTGAATTCGGAGGAGGCGGGCACGCCAACGCCGCATCGGCTACGGTAAAGGAGCTGACACTGATCCAGGTTGTCGCCCGCCTTGAAGAGATTCTGCGCAAGCAGGTATCCCCCAAGCGTACCGCCGCGGATATCATGTCGGCGCCGGTAAAGACCGTGCCTTCCACGGCGGTCATTTCCGAGGCCAGGGAGCTTCTGACGCGTTACAACGTGAATGCCATGCCCGTTATGGACGGTGAGACAATGATCGGCATCATCTCGAGGCGTATCGTGGAAAAGGCCCTTTACCACGGTCTGGGGAATGTGCCGGTCACCGAGTACATGCACAGTGAATACATGCGGGCCTGCCCTGACACACCTCTCTCGGAGATTCAGGATTATATCGTAGGTCGTGAACGGCGTCTCGTTCCGGTCTTTGATGGAGGTCGTATTGTCGGCGTGATCACGCGAACGGATCTGCTGAGGGTCATGTACGCCGGCTTCAATGACCGGGAAAAGAGTACCTATGACATGGCCAGGAACGATATTCCGGTCCGGCGGCGGCGGCTCGACGGGGTCATGAACAGGCAACTTTCCAGAAGGGTTCTCTCCATCCTGCGAGAATTGGGCGCAACGGGTGACAGGCTTGACCTCTGCGTATACGCGGTCGGCGGTTTCGTGCGCGATCTCCTGCTGACAACGGAAAATCTGGACATCGATGTGACGGTTGAAGGGGACGGCATCCTTTTCGCCGAGACCTATGCCGCGGAGCACGGATGCCGGGTGAAAAGCCACCAGAAATTCGGCACCGCGGTCATTGTCTTTCCGGACGGGTTCAAGATCGACGTGGCCAGCACCAGGCTCGAGTATTATGCGTCTCCGGGGGCCCTTCCCACCGTAGAGAGATCCTCCCTGAAGATGGACCTTTACCGTCGCGATTTCACCATCAACACCCTTGCCATCCGACTCAACAACCGGGATTTCGGCGTTCTCGTGGATTATTTCTCCGCCCAGCGGGATCTGCAGGACAAGATCATCCGCGTCCTTCACAATCTCTCGTTCGTGGAAGACCCGACACGGGTGTTCCGGGCGCTTCGTTTTGAACAGCGCCTGGATTTCCGCATCTCCAAGCATACGGAAAACCTCATCCGCAACGCGGTGAAGATGAATTTTCTCAGCAAGCTCGGCGGGAAAAGGCTCTTTACGGAACTGGTCATAATCCTGAAGGAAAAAGAGCCCCTTCGCGCGGTAGACCGGATGGCATCCCTGGAGCTTCTCCAGTTTATCCATCCGGATATGAAACTTACTCCTGATATCCGGAAGATGCTGGAAGAATCGGCGAAGATCGTCTCCTGGTTCGACCTTCTCTTCCTGGATCGGCATTACGAAAAATGGGTGATATTCTTCCTGGTTCTGTGTGAAGCCCTCCTTCCCGAGCAGTTCAGGGAGACATGCCAGCGTCTCTCCCTGTCCGAGCACTACCGGGAACACCTGGTGGAGATGCGGCAACGGGTCGAGACGGTAATGGAAACCATGCAACGAAGGCTTGCGCGGGGACCGGAGATCAAGCGGAGCGAGATCTATTCCTGGCTGAAGGGACTTCCACCGGAGGTCCTTCTCTATCTCATGGCAAGGTCAAGCAGTGAAGGCGTCCGGAAATGTGTTTCCCTGTACTTCACCCAGCTCCAGGGGGTTCGCTGCTCGATCAACGGTAACGACCTGAAAAATATGGGAGTGCCTCCGGGTCCGGCATTCAAGAAGATACTAGACCGTGTATTCATGGCCCGCCTGGACAATGAAGCCTTCACGAAGGATGACGAACTGCGCATCGCCAGAAGAGTTTCACGGGACAACCTTGAAGGGAAATAGCCCGTTGCTTGTTTGCCGTTCATCAGGTGGATTCCGGAAACATGCCACCTGATGTCCAAACCTTTCTCTCCCCACGATTTTACTTGGTAATTCAGGAACATCCTCGCTGAAAAAGACGTGTCGGGCTTTGGGAAACGCCTTTGAAGGCACACGGATTTTCAATAGATGAACTTCATGAAGATGCCGCCCGACTCCTGGAGCGGTCCGAGGGGATTGGTAACCTGCCGGTACTCTTCAACAACCGGATTGCCGCTCCAGACCTTGTAGACGACCCTGTCATCCACCACAACAAACAACGCCTTGAATTTCCAGCCGCTCTCTTTTGTCTTTCGCCTGAAGTTGAAAAAGTCCAGCCAGAAATTCCCGTAACGGCGCTGCTGAATGTTCTTCGGTGAAAATTCGAACGCCCGGCAATTGTTGTTGGCGCTCAGGCATTTTTTTAATCCTTCTTCCAGTTGTTCAAAGCGCATGGGCTGCACAAGGAGGGCAATATCCAGATGGCTGAGTATCCTGATGTTGGGTGATGAATAGAGATCGATATTGAGATTCCTGAAATCATCGACCGTGGTTTTGTCGGGTATGACCCTGTCGTAGGCTGCTTTTGCCTCATCAAACGTTTTCCAGGGAGATTCCGTGGTTTCCATGGCGGTAGGAAGTAGCCTGGAGCATCCCGGACAGGATACGACTACAAGGAATAAAAATGCCATAAGCAGCTTGCCATTGAACATGGATGTCTCCGGAGGAAACGAACGGTTCCAGCAGCCGAGGGGAATGGGGAGTTTTCTCAGGGCGATTCCATTTGCCGTTTTCAGGATAAAGGATATCAGGTGAAGAGAACGGGTCAATGGGAAAGAGGTACCCAAACGACTTGTCTCGATGCCCCGGGACCGCGGCCGGCCTGGTTTGCGTGAATTGCGACGCCGGGTATACTGAACGTATAACGCGGATACCTAAAACCGCCGTTTCCGGTATTATTAGCCTGAAAACGGCATTTCAACTACAGAGGTCACAGCGAACACAAAGATATAAAAGCGAAAAAATGAACTACCAGACTCACCATAGAGGCGCCGATCGTAATATCTTTTTTTGGAGTAACTACTTGATAGTTATACAAAAAAGCCTCTGTGCCCTCTGTGCTCTCCGTGGTAATTGCTTTTTTCAGGATGAGAAAACCGGTTCGACAGCCGTACCTTGGATCTACACGGGATCGAAAATGTGTCCATACTCAGTGTCGCGTAAGGCGAGCATATGGTCCTCCCTGTTATGGGTGGTTGTTTTGTCGCTGTTCTTGAGCGCTTGTGAGAGGGAGCCGGTTCGCATCGGTTTTGTGGGAGGAATATCGGGACGGGTGGCTGACCTGGGGGGTGGCGCCAGAAACGGCGTGATTCTCGCCGTGGAGGACAGAAACGCCTCCGGCGGGGTCAACGGACGCCCGGTTGAGCTGATAATCCGCGACGACGGGCACAACCCGGATACCGCGGTGAAGGTTATACGTGAGATGGCGGGTTTGAAAGTGGAGGCGGTGATCGGTCCTGTAACCAGCGGCATGGCCCTGGCCGTAGTACCTATTCTCAATGAAGCGAGGTTGATTGCGGTCAGTCCCACCGTTACCACCAGTGAACTGACCGGTCTGGATGATCACTTCCTTCGAGTTCTTCCCGACACCAGGCGATACGCGCCAAAGAGCGCCTTATTCCACATTGAAAGGACCGGACGGCGACGGGCTGCTCTGGTCTACGAGACCGGCAACAGTTCCTATACGGTCAGCTGGATGGATGGTTTTCGCGATGCCTTTGAAAAACGCGGTGGACGAATCGTTTCAGTAAATTCCTTCAGATCCGGGGGCAATATGGCGTTTTCTCCTTTGGTGCGCGATATCCTGAGAAATGGGCCGGACCTGGTTGTCCTGGTATGCGGAGGCGTTGACGCGGCCCTGCTCTGTCAGCAGATACGAAGACACAACCCGAAAATCACCATTTCCGTTTCTGAATGGGGATCAACGGAAAGGTTTATCGAGCTGGGGGGGGAGGACGTGGAAGGAGTATTTTTCGCGCAATTTCTTGATCACGACAATACGACACCCCGCTACCTCCGGTTCCGGAAGGCTTATAGAGCCCGCTTCGGCCAGGATCCGGGCTTTTCGGGTGCGGCCGGTTATGACGCCGCCACAGTTGTCATGGATGCCCTGGCCGGACGGAACAAGGGGGAGTCGCTAAAGGACGCGATCCCGGCCATGGGGGTCTTCCAGGGACTTCAAAGGAAGATCGTCCTGGATCGTTTTGGCGACGCGGTTGGTTCGACATATATCACCGTGGTTAAAAACCGGCGTTTCGTTACCCTTGAGTAATTCCCTCTCCAAATCCGGTCAGTTTGGCCGGAAACCTGACTTATCCCTCTGTTATGCTCCGGATGGAGGAATGGATGCCGTCCATGAGTATTTCCAGCTCCTCCAGCGATATCGACAGTGGAGGGAAAATCACTATCACGTTACCAAGCGGCCGGAGGAAAAGGCCATGTTTGCGCGCCTCCATGCAGACCCTGACGCCTGTCCTCTCTTCCCATGGATAGGCTGCCCTTGTCTCCTTGTCCCTCACAAGCTCAATCCCCCCCATCATGCCGACCCTGCGCGTCTCCCCCACGTGAGCCAGGGCGCTGATGTCCCTCATTCGCTTTTCCAGGTATGACATCTTCGCGGGCAGGCCGGCCAGCAGGCAGTCCTTTTCAAACAGGTCGAGACTGGCGAGGGCCGCGGCGCAGGCAATGGGGTTGCCGGTGAATGTGTGCCCGTGGAAAAAGGTCTTGAGTTCGCTGTAGTCCCCCAGAAACATGTCGTAGATCTTCCTGGTGGCGAGCGTGGCGGCCAGGGGAAGATAGCCGGCGCTGATCCCCTTGGACAGGGCCATAAGGTCAGGGGTAACCCCTTCCTTCCCGCAGGCGAACATGGCGCCGGTTCTGCCGAACCCCACGGCCACCTCGTCAGCAATCATGAGAATATCGTAACGGTCGCACAGCTCCCTTACCTTTTTAAGAAAACCGGGCGGCTGGGCGATCATGCCTCCCGCGCATTGCATCAGCGGCTCGATGACCAGGCCCGCCGTGGTTTCCGCGTGGGTTTCCATGAGACGTTCCAGCTCCTTCAGGCAGAGGCGACCGCAATTCTCGTCACCGCTGCCGCCGCATTCGCAGCGGTAGCAGTATGGCGCCGGCGACTGGATGACGGGAAAAAGGAGAGGGCGGAAGACCCCGTGAAAGAGGTCGATGCCGCCGACGCTGACCGCTCCGATGGTGTCTCCGTGATATGCGTTGCGGAAGGTGATGAAACGGGTCTTGCGCCGGTAGGCGCCTCCCCGGTGGAGATGGTACTGAAAGGCCATCTTTACCGCTATTTCCATGGCGGTGGAGCCGTTGTCGGAATAGAAGACCTTGCACAGACCGGGCGGGGCGATATCCACCAGGCGCTTTGCCAGGATTGACGGCTGCTCCCCGGCAAGCCCCAGCAAGGTGGAGTGTTCCAGGCGATCCACCTGTTCCTTCACCGCCTTGTTAATCTCCGGACGGCAGTGCCCGTGCACGTTGGTCCAGACGGCGGCGACTCCGTCCAGATAGCGGTTGCCGTCGCTGTCGAAGATATAGGACCCTTGTCCACGGGCAATGACGATCTGATGCTCCGATTCCCAGTCTTTCATCTGGGTAAACGGATGCCAGACATACTTCCGGTCAAACTCACGGAGCGTTTCCGTATCATAGAGGTTCATTCAATCTCTCCCTTCAGGGCATCGGCCAGCGGTTCTCTATCCAGGGCATTCGCCATCCTGGTAACGATTTCCTTTTCATCTAGTCCGCCGTAGCGTCCAAGCACACCCAGAAGCGGCAGACCGGAAAACCTCGCAATGAGTCGCGAGGCGTATGCTTCGGCCTTACCGGGGGATTCCTCCTGGCCGTTGAGTATGAAGCCGAGGATGGCTATCCCCCTGGAAATGGCGCATTCACAGGTCATCAGGGTATGGTTTATCGTGCCGAGGCCGGGCCTCGCCACGATAATGAGCGGCAGACCCAGGTCTTTCGCCAGGTCGGCCACCATCAGATCGTCCGCGAGAGGGACAAGAAGTCCGCCCGCGCCTTCCACGATCATGAAGTCGTGCATCCCGGCAAGACGCTCGAAGGAATCTCTGATGCGCCGGCGGTTTATGGTCACCCCTTCAAGCCTTGCGGCCTCGGATGGCGCTATGGGTTCCCGCAGCACATAAGGGGAGGTGTCGCCGGGAGGGGCATCACTGTGGGCCGCCCACCGAAGCAGTTGCGCGTCCTCGGATACGTGGCCTGCTCCAGTGATCGCGGACCCGCTGGTAACCGGTTTCATTACACCAACGCGTAACCCCTTGTTGTGAAGATGGCGCGCCAGCGCCGCCGAGACAATGGTTTTACCAACCCCGGTGTCGGTGCCGGTAACAAAGACTCCTTTTGGATTCATGTCTGTTCCCTTTAAGCTAAAAAAAATGAAATTGCCACGGAGAAGACAGAGGGCACAGAGGGTTTTTGTGGAATTTGCAAGCAGTTAAACCAAAACAAAGATATGGCGATCGTCACCTCTATGGTGAGTCTGGTAGTACATATTTTCGCTATTATATCTCTGTGTTCTCTGTGACCTCTGTGGCTGAAATGCCGTTTTCAGGTTTAATAAAAAGATCGGTTCAGGGTCGACGTGAGGTGATTTCCAGGCCGAGATCCCTCAGCAGCAGGTGGTCGCGGGCCTCATCCCTGCCGCTGGTAGTCAGATAGGCGCCGATCATGACACCACTGGCGCCCGCGAAGAATATCCACGACTGCAATTCCCGCAGGTTCCTTTCACGTCCTCCGCAGATGATTATCCTTTTGGCCGGCAGAATCATCCTGAACAGGGCAATGGTATGGAGACATTCCATTGGCGTCAGATAATCCGCGTCGGCAAGGGGAGTACCCGGGATTGGGTTCAGAAAGTTCATGGGAACCGAATCCACGTCCAGATCCCGCAGGGTGCATGCCAGTTCAATCCGTTGCGCCATGCTTTCCCCCATGCCGAAGATACCCCCGCAGCATACCCTGAGACCCGCCTCTTTCGCCTCCCTTACCGTTGCGATATCTTCATCGTAATCATGGGTTGAGCAGATGCGTGAAAAAAAGGAGCGGGAGGTCTCAAGGTTGTGGTGGTAGGCACAGGCGCCGGCCTCCTTCAGCTTCACGGCCGTGTCGCGGTCGATAATTCCAAGGGAGCATGAAGGGGAAACAGTGGATTGTTTCCTTATCATCCGCAGGGCCAGGCAGATGCCGTCCAACTCTTCACCGCTTTCCAAGGTCGTTCCGCTGGTGACGATACCGAAACAGGAGGAACCGTTTCGTTCCGCTTCCAGGGCCGCCTCAACTATGGCTTCCGGTGATTTTAGGGGATAAACGGGCGTTACTGCGTCGTTGCGGATCGATTGGGCGCAAAAGGCGCAGTCTTCCGGACAGAGGCCTGATTTCGCGTTGATTATCGAGCACAGATGGATCTGTGCCCCAGCAAAACGCTCTCTGACGCGGTTGGCGGACGAAAAGAGATCAAAAAGGTCGCAACCGGACAGGGAAGCCAGCTCCAGGGCCTCATCCTCTGTTATCGTATCTCCGGAGAAAATCCGGTTTGTAATATCGCGCAGCGACGATTTCATGTTACACCTCCGCCATTTCAGGTAACACAGGGAAAAGAGGGTTGTCAACCTGAAATCGCCATTTAGGTTGACAAGCGGATTGGGCGATATGATGTGAAGGGTGATAAGGTTGGAGGAATTCGGGAATCAAGCGGAGGCAGGACATACAACTTCAAAGAGATTGGACATCTGGAGGGTGAGGTCTTGGGGTGTATCAAAATCAAAAGGACCGTTAAAGGACGGAAAAGAGTAAGGTGTCCTTGCGTTTCCCCGGGGTGTTTCGAGCAGTCATAAAGTGACGTGGTTCAAGCTTGCGCGGTTTGCCTGTACGTACGGAAATAAGGGCGTCTTCAGACGCCCTTATTTCCCCCAAAGCGTCGCTATCGATTGGAAAGCCGGACAGCAGTTTCTGAAGCATGGATTTACGGATTTTTCAGAATAATACAAAGTTCAGGGTGTATTCAGTTACTGGACTACGCATCTCAGTAACTTCGTCTTGTTGTTGATAAATTCGGAGTCAGTTTCATGGTAAGCTGTCCGAATCTGGCCAACTGTTCCACCTGCCTGATAACATTATCCAGTTGACTGTCATCGCAGAGGCACCTGCAATCGCAATCACATTTGCAGTCACAGAGGCATTTGCAGTCGCAGTCTCTGGCAACTAATCCACCGATACCCGCTCCGAAAACTCCTTCAGTGATGACACCGATTGTAGCGGTATCGACGAGGGTTTCCTTTACGATTTTTGCTCCCTCGTTAAGTATGATGCTGACGCCTTCCGCGGTTTTTTCCTCTTTGGAGATAGCCTGACGGGGAATCCGGAACACGGATGTGCCTGATTGTATGCTTATGCTGTCCTTCTCCTCGTCAACAACAATTCCTTTCAGGCTTGGTGAACTGGATTTCGAGAGGGCGGCGAAAGTCTTTTTGAATCCGCTTTCTTCCTGCATAAATCCGTCTCCTTTCGTCTTTTTGTGATTACCTTATCGGCTTTCAATTCATATATCGACGCCATTGAGGCTGGAGTGGCGGCCCACCGCTCCCAGTTCGGCCGCCTGAAGCGCCTTTCTGCCAAAGAAAACGAGGTAACGAGGAATGATTGCACGGTAGAAGGCGCACAGTTTTGATCTGGTGAAAGGGTGTCCATTAAGTCTCAGATTGTTTACAGCGCACCCTCCGGCGCAAACGGGAAACCATCGGCAGGAAAGGCATTCATTAGCTTCGAGTGAATCTCTTTCGGAACGTTTATAGGAAAAACCTTCCGCGCATGACGTAAGCAGGTCTTTGCCCGGAATATACCCTTTTTCGTCAATCATCATGGGACATGGCACCATGGCGCCATCGGGTTTAATGACGATATGACTGTGGCCTATGCCGCACGACACGCCAGGCGCCGGCTGGTTGAAATGCAGTTCGCAAATCTCCATGGCTGAATTCAGATTCAGGAAAACGTCAGACTGTTCGAGAGCCGTCAGCGCGTCATCAAACGCCGCGATGACGGTTTCGCAGAGTTCGTTGTATCCATCGGAGACCTCGCTGTCGCTGCAATTACGGCACCCAGAAGGCTGCCGTACAACACTCAACCGGCATCGAAGAGAGTTTTCATATATCCACGTCAACAACTCCGAAAGACCGGCGCATGACGCCTGGCTGATAGTGGCCATAATGTAAGGGGTTATGCCGTGTCGGCGCAGGGTGCGGATATTGTTTTCAATGACGCGCCAGCTTCCTCCGCCGGAATTCTTGTAACGACGGTAGATATCATGCGTTTCACCATATCCGTCCAGAGAAATGCCTATACCTGTTTCCGGCCGCTTAAGGAAGTTCAACAGTCTTTCGCTCATGATCGTTCCGTTGCTGAGCACCGCTGTCTGAAATGACGCGCCGGTTCCTTCCAGCTTGGCCGTGAGTAAGTCATGAAAGGTTTCGAGGGCGGGAAGAGCCAACGTCGGTTCGCCTCCGGCGAATTTCAGTTCGAACTTTTTTATGCCTCTTGATAGAGCGGTATACGAAATTGCGTCGGTTACCCGTTCCATTACATCCAATTGCATGACTTCGTTGTTTTTGTGTTCCACGAAGCAGTATTCACAGGCAAGGTTGCATTTATTGACGATATGAAGCCATACACCGAACGATCCGGGAGCTCCCATGGATTCGGAAGGAAAAGGGTAGGGAAGGGTGACGGGTTCGTTTCGAAGGAAGCCACGTTCTTCAAGGAAAAGAAGGCTCGAACATGTCTGGTCAAAATCTCCATCAGGTATAAATGCGTCCGAGGCCTGTGCGCCATTCTCGAATCTGTTCAGAATCTGATGGATGTCGTCATTTGCCACAACAGGCAACCCGGGATAATCCGGCGCAAACAGCAGCCATTTGCCGTCTGCTATCTCTTTTTCAAACAGGGTCGCCGGCTTGAAGAGCCGTACGGAAAAGTCACAGGCATATGCGTCACCGGCTTTGGCTGATGATTGAACAGACATGATTGCCTCCATGGAATAATGTATTGCCCCTGTGAACCCAGGAATTTCTGTAGGATGGCTCTGTCGGATGTGGGGAAATGAGAAGACCGGAGGAATTTAGCAGTTGTTTTTTATTGTTTATATACAAATAATTAATAATTTATAAATTCAATTTGTCAAGCAACTTTTGTCGACAAGAATTATGATTTGCCATATGAACGTGAGTGCAATAACCACTAGCGTTTACTGTATTCAGTCACTAATCAAGGCGCGAATAGCTTGTAAAAAGATGTTGCCTTCAATGTTGAAGAGCTCGCGGCTGGTCGGTGGCAATGGGATAGAAATTCACTCCCGTGTCGCCTTCATTGGTCAGTGTAATTGTATAAATCAGGGGAGGAGATATGAATGGTGAAAGAGGAGGGGGGGGGGTAGCAAGGCCCCCCTCCTTTGCTGGCGTGACTGCCGCGTGATTTCCTCAGATGATCTTGTTCAGGGGGTATTCGATAATCCCTTCGGCGCCGTTCTTCAGGAGTTCAGGGACGATCCTTCGCACCTCTTTTTCATTCAGGACGCTTTCAATGGATACCCAGTCCGTGTTGTAGAGGCTGGATACGGTCGGGAAGTTGAGGCTGGGCAGGACCTTGATGATCTCATCCAGCCTGTCTTTGGGAGCGTTCAGCTTTATACCCACCATGTTTTCCGCTTTAAGCGCGGACTGGAGAAGTGTTGTGATCTGCTGGATTTTCTCGCGTTTCCATGGATCTTCCCAGGCATCCTTGTTGGCTATGATGATGGGATTGGAGGTCATCATGGTTTCAACGATGCGCAGTCCGTTCGCCCTGATGGTGGACCCGGTCTCGGTGACCTCGACGATGGCGTCACACAGGCCTTCCACGACCTTTGCCTCGGTTGCGCCCCAGGAAAACTCGACGCTCACCGGTATGTTCCGTTCAGCGAAATATCTTTTCGTGAAACCGACCAGTTCCGTCGAGATGGTCTTTCCCTTCAGATCCGAGGCGCATTTTACAGGGGAATCCTGCGTCACCACCAGGACCCATTGGGCGGGCCTGCGGGAAACCTTGGAGTAGATAAGATCGGCAACCGTCACGACATCGGAATCGTTCTCCATGACCCAGTCCAGCCCGGCTATGCCCACATCGATGGTACCCTTTTCCACATACTTGCTCATCTCCTGGGTGCGGATCAGGCTGCACTTCATTTCATCGTCATCAATGGAAGGAAAATAGCTTCTGGACGACAGGGTGATATTCCAGCCGGCCTTGCGGAACAGTTCTACGGTCGCGCTTTCCAGGCTCCCCTTGGGTATGCCGAACTTGAGCAGGCTTTTCATTTTTTGTATACCTCGTCCGGATTGAACAAGGGTTTGGAGTGCTCCACCCACTGGTCGCCTTCACGCTTAACATAAAAACAGCTGCGGTTGCCCGTATGGCACGCGGCGCCGCCGTGCTGTTTCACCTTTATCAGTAATGAATCCGAGTCACAGTCGGTGTATATCTCCATCACCTCCTGAACGTTGCCTGATTGTTCGCCCTTCATCCAGTATTTGTTGCGCCTCCTGCTGAAAAACCATGTCTTGCCTGTTTCAAGGGTCAGGTTCAGTGTCTTTTCATCCATGAAAGCCAGCATCAGCACCTCGCCGGTTTCATGATCCTGGATTATGGCGGGGACCAGTCCCCCCATTTTCTCGAAATCGATCTTAATCATTTAACAACCTTTCTTTGTCAATTTTACGAAAAAAATAGGTTTCTTTCATACACCGGCCGATGGCAATCTGTCAATCCCTCGTCCCGACACAAAAAAAAGCTTGCATTTTTCAATAGTCACGTGGTAAAAATTTTCCATAACTTAATGTTCACCCTAAAAAAGTGAGCTCATCCGGCTCGCTTTTTTTGTTTTCAGACAAATTTACGCAGGGATATTCATGGACGTAAAAGAACAGGTTGAGGCGCTGGCGCGGCCAATTACACTTTCTCTCGGGATGGAACTCGTAGAGGTTGAATATAAGCGCGAGGGCCGCAAAATGGTGCTCCGGCTCTATATAGACAAGCCGGGTGGAGTTTCCCTTGACGACTGCGCGGATGTCAGCAGGGAGATTGCCGCGGTGCTTGACGTGGATGATGTCATACCAGACAGATACACCCTTGAGGTTTCGTCTCCGGGGCTGAACCGGCCTCTCAAGACGAGAAGTCATTATGAGGCATATGCGGGACGGCTTGTGAAAATAAAGACCTTCGAAATGTTGCCGGACGATGCGGGCAATCTTCGCAAGACCTTTCTGGGTGAGCTGCTGGGTATGGAGGGAGACATGATCCGGTTAAAGCTTCGCGAGGGACAGACCGCCTCTATTCCCTTATCAGCGATTGCCAAAGCCCACCTGGAATTTGAGATATAAAAAGACTTGCCGACATCACCGTGAACCGGGCGGCGGTTGTCACAACACATTTTTTGAGGAGAATCGGAAGTGGACACCACCTTTAACCTTAAAAATACCATTGACCAGATCGTCAAGGAAAAAGGCATCGACAAGCAGATAGTGTTGGATGCCCTTGAGCAGGCCGTTCTGTCCGCGGCCAACAAGAAGTATCGTAATACCCGCGATCTGGAAGCCCATTTCAACGAAGAGATCGGCGAAGTCGAGCTTTTCGAGTTTGTTACCGTGGTGGATGAGGTCCAGGACTCCTACAAGGAAATCGATCTGGAGGAAGCCCGCGAGGTGGACCCTGACGTCGAGATAGGCGATTCTCTGGGAATGAAGATGGACGCAAGTGATTTCACCCGCATCGCCGCGCAGACCGCGAAACAGGTGATCATCCAGAAGGTACGCGAAGCGGAGAGAGAAACCATATATAACGAGTTCATCGAGCGGAAGGGAGACCTGGTTAACGGTATTGTGCGCCGCTATGAAAAGGGCGAGCTGATCGTAGACCTGGGACGCGCGGAAGCGATTCTGCCGCAGAATGAACAGGCGCCGCGGGAAGTGTATCGCCAGGGAGATCGTATCAAGGCCCTTATAACCAGGATAGAGATGACGGGCAAGGGACCGCAGATAATCCTTTCACGGGCCAACCCGGCCATGCTCGCGAAGCTTTTTGAAGCGGAAGTCCCGGAGATTGCGGAAGGGATCGTCGAGATCAAGGGGGTTGTCAGGGAAACGGGAAGCCGCGCCAAGATCGCGGTCTATTCCCATGAGAGCAACGTTGATCCGGTAGGCGCTTGTGTCGGCATGCGCGGCGCCCGTGTTCAAAACGTGGTTTCCGAGTTGCGCGGCGAGAAAATTGACATTATACCATGGTCTGAAGACATCGCCCGGTTCGCGTGCAATGCCCTGGCGCCGGCCGTTGTGTCTAAAATCTACATCGACGATGAAAACCGGGCCATGGAGATCATTGTCGCGGACGATCAGCTTTCCCTTGCCATCGGCAAGAGGGGCCAGAACGTGCGGCTCGCGGCCAGACTGACCGGGTGGCGGATTGACATAAAGAGCGAGACCCGTGCGGCAGAGGCTGAGATGCTCCAATACTCTTCCTATGACGGCGCCGAGGGCGAAGAGCCTGAAGAAGATGCGCCGGTGAGTGAAGACGTCGCGGAGGGAGCGACGGAGACCTCAACGGATACATTGCCGCCGGAAGATACAGAGGATCAAGCCCCCCCTGAAGAGACGCCGAGCGAGTAGCCCATGACCAAGGCGATACCCCGAAGGACCTGCGTCGCTTGCCGCCGGACTTGCGAGAAAGAGGAGCTGATTCGTTTCGTTCTTTCACCTGACGGCGTCCTGGTTCCCGATCTTTTGAAGAAGCTCCCCGGACGTGGTGTTTACACATGCTCAAAGGAATCATGCATTCGTCAGGCATGCGAAAGAAAGCAGTTCTCAAGGGCGTTCGCTAAAGAAGTCACGGGCGCCGATGCCAGACTACTCGTGGATGGGATTATAAAGGCTATGGAAGACCGGATTGCTTCATATATATCCCTGGCCAACAAGGCGGGAAAGGTTGTTTCTGGAAGCGATATGGTCGCTGATGGCATCAGAAGAAACGGGGCCAGACAGGGGCTTGTACTTATTGCGTCAGATGTCTCGGATGATATCGGCAAAAAAGTACGGGGATTGGCGGCCCAGCACGGTGTGGAAGCCGTAACAATCTTTGATAAGGACAGATACGGCGCGCTTCTTGGAAAGGGATTGAGAAGCGTCCTGGCCGTGCAGGGACAGGGGTTCTCCGAAAAATTGAAGATGGAAATTGAAAGATACAGGAACTTCTTGAGAGGGGAGGGATGTGCCGAATGAACAAGACCCGCGTACACGAACTGGCACAAAAAATGGGGGTTGACAACAAGGAATTGATTGCCAGACTGAAGGCCGTCGGAGTGGAGGTGAACAGTCACATGGCTGTTGTAACAGATGAAGATATTGCAAAGCTCACTCCGGTTACACCGACAGTGAAAGAATCCTCTCAGGAAGAAGTGCGGGTGAAACCAACCGTCATCCGCCGACGCCCGAAACATGTGGAAGAGCCCGTTGTCGTCAAGGCCGAGGCCCCCGACAAGGCGGTTCCGCCAACCGCCGACGCGGAAACGGAGTCGCCGAAAGAGCCAAAACCGGTAACGGCGAAAGCCGAAGAGCCTCTGCGTGAAGAGGTGAAGCCGGAAAAGGTGAAGACTGTTGCCGATAGACCCGCGGAACCGAGTGAAACGGAAGAAAAGCCCGTGGCGCCGTTGGCTGCCGAAGTAACCAAGGCTGCCGAACCGGAGCGGGTTGAAACCGATCGGGAGACAAAGACACCGGTCGTCGAGGAAAAGCCCTCCGTCACCAGTGAAGCAAAGCCGGAGCCGGAAAAGCCTACGCCCGGCAGGGCGCGCATCATTGGCAGAGTTGAGATTCCGGTTCCCCAACCAAGGCAATCTCCCCGGACCGCGCAGCGTCAATATACACCCCGTCCGGCCCAGCCAGCTCAGGAAAGGCATGTCTCACAACCGGCCCCCGCCCCCCCTCCTGTCTCCGTTGATGACAGGAAAAAAGGGCGCAAGGGTAAGGAAGCGGTTCCCGTCGAGCCGGATCGGGGCGCCAAGAAGGGCGCGGCTGCCGCTGGAAAGAAGAAGGACGCTTTCAAGAAAGTGGAAATAATAGAAAAGCGTGAAAGGGTCTTCGAACCCGCGCCTCGACAGGGGAAGGGGAAAAAGAAGGATAGGGATAAAGGACGCGGCGCCGAGACAAAGAAGACGGAAATTACCGTTCCAAAGGCCATCAAGAGGATCATCAAGATATCGGAAAGCATCACGGTAGGCGAACTGGCGAAGAGAATGGGCGCCAAAGCCAACGACCTGATCCGCTCACTCATGAAGATGGGGTTCATGGCGACCATCAATCACCCCCTCGATTTCGAGACCGCCAGCATCATTGCCACCGATTTTGGTTATGAAGTGGAAAATGTGGCCATGGATGTGGCTGAAATCCTTGAGGCCGCTCCGGACAATCCGACGGATCTCCTCAAGCGTCCGCCCGTGGTTACAATCATGGGCCATGTCGACCATGGCAAAACCTCCCTTCTGGACGCCATCCGCGCAACCAACGTGATCGCCGGTGAAGCCGGAGGAATCACCCAGCACATCGGCGCCTATGACGTGGAGTTGAGCGGAAGAAAAATAACCTTCCTCGACACTCCCGGCCACGAGGCCTTCACCGCGATGCGCGCCAGGGGGGCAAGTGTTACCGACATCGTCATTCTTGTGGTTGCCGCCGACGATGGTGTCATGCCCCAGACGAGGGAGGCCGTCAACCATTCAAAAGCGGCCGGAGTTCCCATTATCGTCGCGGTCAACAAGATCGATAAACCAGAGGCGAAACCGGAGAGGGTGAAGCAGGAACTGATGGAGTTCGGCCTGGTCTCCGAGGAATGGGGAGGCGATACCATCTTTGTCGAGGTGTCCGCGAAGAAGCGCCTGAACGTGGAATCCCTTCTTGAAATGATCCTCCTGCAGGCGGATGTCATGGAGTTGAAGGCAAATCCGAACAAACAGGCCAGAGGCACAATCATCGAGGCCAAGCTGGACAGGGGCCGCGGCCCGGTTGCGACGGTGCTCGTTCAGGAAGGAACCCTGAAGGTGGGTGACTACTTTGTTTCCGGTGTGCATTTCGGCAGGGTCCGCGCCATGCAGAATGACCGGGCGGAAAAGGTGATGGACGCCGGACCTTCCAAACCGGTCGAGGTAATAGGACTCACCGGCGTCCCCGACGCCGGCGATACCTTTGTCGTCCTCTCCGACGAGCGGCAGGCCAAGGAAATCGCCATGCACCGCCAGCAGAAGATAAGAGAGACCGAACTGGCCAAGACGAGCAAGCTTTCGCTTGAACAGTTGTACGAAAAGATGCAGAAGGGCGAAGTAAAGGAATTGAACGTAGTAGTAAAAGGTGATGTCCAGGGGTCCGTGGAAGCAGTCTCGGATTCTCTCCGCAAACTCTCCACTGACGCCATTCGTCTCTGTGTCATCAACTCTTCGGTTGGCGCAATCACGGAAACGGACGTCAATCTCGCTACCGCAAGCAATGCCATTGTTCTTGGCTTCAACGTCAGACCGGAAGTAAAGGCCCATGCCCTGGCCGAGAAGGAGGGGGTGGATATCCGCCTTTACAACATCATCTATGATGCGGTGGACGATATCAGGAAAGCAATGGAAGGTCTCCTTGAGCCGACTCTCAAGGAGAAATATCTGGGCAGGGCCGAGATTCGCGAGGTGTTCTCCGTGCCGAAACATGGAAACGTGGCCGGATCCTATATCCTTGACGGAAAGATGCTGAGGAATTCCCAGGTACGTCTCCTCAGAGACAATATCGTCATCTACGAAGGGAAAATGGCCAGTCTGCGCCGTTTCAAGGACGATGTAAAGGAAGTGGCGTCCGGCTATGAATGCGGCATCTCTCTGGAAAACTACAATGATATCAAGGTAGGCGATATCATAGAGGCCTTCGAGATAGAAAAAGTAGCGGCTACTTTGTAACAACGAGAGGTGTCATGACAGTAAAAAGAGCCGAAAAAGTCGGAGAGGCTATCCATGAGATACTCTCCGCGCTGCTGATAAAAGGAGTCAAGGACCCACGAATCGGTTTCACAACCATCACGGGGGTCAAGCTGTCCGACGACCTGCATCTCGCGACCATTTATTTTACCGTTGTCGGAGATGAAGAAGAAAAAAAGGCTACGGCGGATGGCCTGAACAGCGCGCGGGGATTTCTGAGAAGGGAATTAAGCAAGAATTTACGCATGCGTTATGTCCCTGATTTGTTATTCCGTTATGACGCGTCCCTTGACTATGGACGTCGCATCGATAATCTGCTGGATGAGATAACAGGCGCGGAACATGATGATTCCACAAATAATCAGTGAAATAGAGGCCAACGGTTCATTTCTCGTTACGACCCATGAAAACCCGGATGGCGACGCAATAGGCTCTACCATGGCGCTCGCCTCTTATCTCCGTTCATTGGGAAAGGATGTGACGATATACTACTGCGACCCGCTTCCCGACAACTACCGTTTTCTTCCCCTTGCGGCATCCGTTGTTACTTCCATTCCGGAACGGGAGTTCCAAGTCTGCTTCATTCTGGACGCCGGAGAACTGAAACGGGCGGGCGAGGCCTTTGTCGCCTTTCCCGGCAAGGGGAAGATAATCAATATTGATCATCATCCCTACGGAGAGCCGTTCGGTCACCTTAATCTGGTGGATCCGAAGGCCTCGGCGACAGGGGCCATCATTTATCGCATCATTAAAAGCGCCGGTTTCGCCATTGATTACGACACGGCGCTGTGTATATATACCGCCATCGTAACCGACACCGGGTCCTTCCGCTATTCAAATGCCGATCCCGAGGCATTCCGCATAAGCGGGGAACTTGTAGAGTTGGGCATTAATCCCTGGTTTGTCGCGGAAAGGCTTTACGAGAGCCAGCCTCGCAAGCGCCTTGAACTCCTTGCCCTGGCTCTGTCCACCTTGACTGTTTCAAAAAAGGGTGATTTCGCAGCCGTTACCGTAACCCTGGATATGTATGAAAAGACCGGAGCGAGCGCGGATCTGACGGACGGATTCGTCAACTACCCCCGCTCCATTCACGGTGTCGAGGTTGCGATCTTTTTCAGAGAGGTAAGAGAGGGCGTCGTCAAGGTTGGGTTCCGCTCGAAGGGCAAGGTGAACGTCTCCGCCCTTGCCGCTGCCTTCGGTGGCGGCGGTCACCATAACGCCGCGGGGTGCTTGGTCAACGGGACCATCGACGAGGTGAAAAAAACGGTATTTTCCCACCTGGAAAACGTATTCTGACCGATGGACGGATTCCTCGTTTTAGATAAACAGCCCGGAATGACCTCCCATGACGTTGTCTCCAGGGTCCGCGGCATTCTCAGACAAAAAAAGGCCGGACACACCGGCACCCTGGACCCCTTCGCAACCGGTGTTTTGCCGCTTGCCCTTGGAGAAGCCACCAAGGCGATTCCATTCCTTGATGAATCCATCAAGGAATATCGGGCGGTTATGTGTCTCGGCATCTCAACCGACACCCAGGATTGCACGGGAAACGTCCTCAAGCAATTTCCATGCGACAATGTGTCAAAGGATTTGCTTCTTGCGACCATCGAGAGGTTCAGGGGGACCCTGAAACAAACCCCTCCCATGTTTTCCGCTGTAAAAAAGGACGGCATTCCGCTGTATCGGCTGGCGCGAAGGGGCGAGGACGTTGAAAGGACGCCCCGGGAAATCACCGTGCATGACATCTCCATTGAGTCAGTTGAAATGCCTTTCGTAACCTTTACCGTCGCCTGTTCCCGAGGTACATACGTACGCACCCTTGCTTCGGACATGGGAGACGCCATTGGCCGCGGCGCGCATCTGGTTGAGCTGAGAAGGCTTCGCAGCGGTTCGTTTACACTTGACAGCGCCGTCTCTCTGGACGGATTGAACTCCTTGCGGGAAAACGGCGGACTTGAGCAGGTCCTGCTGTCTCCCTACGATGCGCTGTCGCATCTCGGTGATGCCTGTCTCACGGAAAACGGGGCGAAGAAGGTGAGGCATGGAATCTCACCTTCACTGGATGATTTTTCGGCTTTTCCCCATGAATACCAGGGGCGCTGCCGCAGGCTGAGATTGTCATTCCATGAAAGACTGCTGGCCGTTGCCTCATACGATCCCTCGGCGGATTCGGACAACAAGAAAACCTTTTGTCTTTTAAGGGTTTTTTCCTAGGTTTTCCTTTACATGCAAACTCATATATGGTAGAAATTATTGCCTTCGCCATACACAGGAACAGTGTCATAACTGACTTCATTTTTAACATGAAAGGAGGTGTGCCGAAATGCTGGTAACGGACAAGAAACAGGAAATCATCAATACACATAAGCGTCACGAGAATGATACTGGTTCTCCTGAAGTGCAGATAGCGATTCTCACGGAGAGAATCACGTATTTGACTGAGCATTTCAAGATTCACAAGAAGGACCATCACAGCCGCCGCGGTCTTCTCAAGATCGTCGGACAGCGCAGACGGTTGCTTGATTACCTGAAAAGCAAGGACGTAGAGCGATATCGGGCGATTATTGAAAAACTTGGAATCAGGAGATAGAAAAAGGCAGTATATCTCTGCTGTGCCGGGATATATTGCCTTTCTTATTACGGAACGGGCTTGAAGCCCGTTCGTTTTTTTGTTGGGGGCGCGGGTAATTTTACCAATAGGCGGAAACAGCGGCTTTTTGGTGATCTTATCGACGGCCCCAACAGACAACTGAGATTTGGAGGCTGAATAAAAATGAAACATACGGTAGAAGCGGATCTGCAAGGTAAACAGGTAATCATAGAAACAGGATGGATGGCCAAGCAGGCTAACGGCTCGGTACTGGTCAAAAGCGGTGACACCATGGTGCTGGTAACAGCGGTGGCCGCGAAAACAGCGCGTGAGGGGCAATCATTCTTTCCCCTCACGGTAAACTATCAGGAAAAGGCATACGCGGGCGGAAAGATCCCCGGCGGCTTTTTCAAGAGGGAAGGGAGGCCTTCGGAAAGCGAGACGCTTATATGCCGTCTCATAGACAGGCCGATCCGTCCTCTCTTTCCTGAGCATTTTCTGAATGAGACCCAGATTATGGCAACCGTCATCTCCGCGGACCGGGATAATGATCCGGCCATGCTTTCCATTGTCGGCGCATCCGCCGCCCTCGAGGTCTCTGACATACCTTTCCTCGGGCCTATTGCCGGGGTGAAGGTGGGAAGGGTTGACGGCAGGTTCATATGCAATCCCTCCGCTGATGAACTGGAAAAAAGCGACATGGAGATTGTGGTGGCCGGCAGCAGGGATGCTGTAATCATGGTTGAAGGGGGCGCGGCCATTGTCTCCGAACAGGACATGCTTGACGCGGTTTTCTTCGGTCACGAAGCCATGCAACCCCTTATTGAGGCACAGGAACGGCTTCGCGGACTCGTGGACCAGCCGAAGCGGGAAGTTGTCGCTCCTTCAGTTGACGAAGAGCTGAAGGCCAGGGTCTTCGACCTTGCCAGCGCGAGGATCAATGACGCGGTCAGGATCAAGGCCAAGATGGAGCGCAGGGATCAACTGGCGGCCATTGAAGAAGATACTCTCGCGGCGCTTCTCCCGGAATACGAGGGTCGCGCATCTGAAATATCCGGTTTTATCTCCGATCTGGAATATCAACTTGTGCGTGAGCATATTGTGAAAGACGGGGAGCGCATCGACGGCAGGGACACTAAAACCGTCCGCAAGATTACTCCGGAGGTGGGGCTTCTTCCCCGCGCCCACGGTTCATCCCTTTTCACCAGGGGAGAGACCCAGGCCCTGGTGGCGGCCACCCTGGGCACATCCATTGATGAGCAACGCATTGACTCCCTTTATGGTGAATCAAAGAAAAGGTTCATGCTTCACTATAACTTTCCACCCTACTCCGTTGGTGAAACAAGCATGCGTCTCGCGCCCGGAAGGCGTGAAGTTGGTCACGGCATGCTGGCGGAAAGGGCGCTTGAACGGGTCCTCCCTTCCTTTGAGGAATTTCCCTATACCATCAGGATTGTCTCCGACATCCTGGAAAGCAACGGTTCGTCTTCCATGGCAACGGTTTGCGGAGGTTCCCTGTCACTGATGGATGCCGGGGTTCCGGTTAAGGCGCCGGTCGCGGGTATTGCCATGGGGCTGATCAAGGAAGGTGATAATGTAACCATCCTGACGGACATCCTTGGTGACGAAGACCATCTGGGAGACATGGATTTCAAGGTGGCGGGAACGGCGGAAGGGGTTACCGCTCTTCAGATGGACATCAAGATAACGGGGGTTACCAGGGATATAATGAGGAGGGCCCTTGAGCAGGCTCGCGAGGGAAGGCTCCACATCCTCGGGAAGATGGCTGAAGTTCTCTCGGCGCCACGCGTGGAAATGTCTCCGTACGCGCCCAGGATTACTACCATCTATGTCAAGACGGACAAGATCCGCGACGTAATCGGTTCCGGAGGAAAGAATATCCGCGGCATTACCGAGGCGACCGGCGTGACCATTGATATAGAAGACTCGGGAAAGATCAATATCGCCAGCCATGACATGGCTGCCTGCCAGCAGGCAATCAAGATGATCCGGGATCTGACCGCCGAGGCGGAAGAAGGAAAGCTTTACATGGGCACGGTCAAAAAGGTGATGGACTTCGGCGCATTCGTCGAGATATTCCCGGGTACTGACGGACTTGTTCATATTTCCGAACTGGATACCGAACGCGTTAAAAACGTAGGCGACGTTCTGCGTGAGGGAGACAAGGTGCTGGTGAAGTGCATCGGCATCGACAAACAGGGTAAGATCAAGCTGTCACGCAAGGAAGCCCTTGGCGCTTCTCTGCCCGCATGATGTCCGATTCCAGGTGCTGGTAATTGACTTTTTCAGGTGTATAGTTACGACATGATTACCAAATCCACACTACAGAACGGAATACGGGTGGTAAGCGAGTCTATCCCCCATTCTCATTCAGTGGCCATCGGAATCTGGGTTACCAATGGGTCCCGCCATGACAGGCGGGACCTGAACGGCATCGCCCATTTTATCGAACACCTGTTGTTCAAGGGTACGAAGAAACGTTCCGCGCTGGACATAGCCCGCGAGATTGACTCCGTGGGCGGTGTCCTCAATGCGTTCACATGCAGGGAATATGTCTGTTACTATGCAAAGGTCCTGAACGATTCCCTTGATAAGGCCGTTGAACTCCTCTCCGACATCTTTTTGAATTCCACGTTTGACACATCGGAGATCGAGAAGGAACGAAAAGTCGTCCTGCAGGAAATCCGGATGATCAGAGATTGCCCTGACAGTTATATCCATGAACTGTTCTGTCAGAATTTCTGGAAGAGTCACCCTCTGGGCATGTCCATTGCCGGAACCGAGGAGAGCGTCACCAGACTGACCAGGGATATTCTGCTGCACACCAGAAACGAGCGCTTCAGGTCCGAAGACATCATTATCGCGGCGGCTGGGAAGCTGTGCCATCCCGAACTGACCGCCCTTCTGGAAGCCCTCTTTTCGGATGTGGAAGAAGGGGCCTGTCCAAAAGAGCCCGGGCTCCCCGTATGTGAAAAACGGATAGAGATCATCAGCAAGGACCTGGAACAGGTTCATCTCTGCATCGGGACAAAGGCTCTTCCCCAGAACAGCCCTCAACGCTACGTGGGATACATCCTGAACACCATCCTCGGAGGGAGCATCAGTTCGAGGCTCTTTCAGGAAGTGCGGGAGGAAAAGGGTCTGGCCTATTCCGTGTATTCCTACGTCCTTTCCCATTCGGACACCGGCACTCTGGTCGTCTACGCGGGAACAAAGCCGGAAAAACTACCGGAAGTTGTCGAGATAATCCTTCAGCAGTTCAGGATTCTCAAAGATACGCCGGTTTCGGATTCCGAGCTGAACTTTGCCCGCCAGCATCTCAAGGGTAATCTCCTGCTCTCACTGGAAAGCACCGACAACAGGATGACCAAGTTGGCGAAGAACGAAATATACTTTGGCCGGCAGGTTGCTCTGCCTGAAATCATAAGGGCGCTGGAGCATGTCACCCCCCGTGATCTCACGGACCTTTGTCGCGAGATGTTCAGAGAAGATTACCTGACCCTCGAAGTATTAGGCAATCCGCCATCTTTGCCTTTCTCCCCTTCTTTCCTGTCTCTTTAAAGCCTGATGGAAAATAAGATAATTGTAAAAATCAGACGCATACCCGGCCGAGGAAACCTCCCGCTCCCTTCATATATGACGAGTCATGCGGCCGGAATGGACATCTATGCCGATGTGGATAGTGATATTGTGCTTTCTCCGGGCGAAAGAACTCTGGTTCCGACCGGTATCTCTATCCAGTTGCCCGATGGATATGAGGCGCAGATACGACCGCGGAGCGGACTTGCCCTGCGAAACGGCGTTACGCTTGTCAATTCTCCAGGCACCATTGACCCGGATTACAGGGGCGAGATTGGTGTAATTATCATAAACCACGGCGTCGAACCTTTTATGATCCGTCGGGGAGAACGCATTGCCCAGATGGTTTTCGCGCCCTTTGCAAGCGCTGAATTGTTTGAAACCGAAGAACTTGCGGAAACCCCGAGAGGAGATGGAGGCTTCGGGCATACAGGTAACAAATAGATATGGACGTTGATATTCTTTGAGGAGGACCTGGAACGCAATGCAAGATCCGCGCATAAGAGAAATGGCCGCAATCCTTGTTGATTATTCAACAAAGGTCAGAAAGAACGACGTAGTACTGATCAGCGCATCCGGAGTCGGATGCATCCCCCTGGTAAAGGAGATATATGCCCTATGTCTCAGCCGCGGGGCAAAATACGTGGAATACGAGTTCTCCATACCCGAGATCAACCGTATTTTTTACAATATGGCAAACAAAGGACAGGCTTCCTGTTTCCCCGGACACAAGCTGGATTTCATGAAACAGGTAACCGTCTACATCGGCATCGGTTCCGCCGAAAACTCCATGGCGCTGTCGCGGGCCAATCAGGGTAACATGATTGAATCCGCGAGGGTGAGGCGGCCGATAACGGACTGGCGGGTGAAAAACACCCGCTGGGTGGTAACGCGTTTTCCCACGAATGGAGCCGCGCAAGAGGCGGGAATGAGCCTCGATGAATATGAAGATTACCTCTTTTCCGCCTGTTGCGTCGATTGGCGTGAGGAATCGCGTAAACAGGAAAAACTCAGGAAATTGATGGATAAGACCGACAAGGTGCGGATTACGGCTTCGGATACGGATATCTCTTTCAGTATCAAAGGCTTTAAAAGCGTCAAATGCGACGGCCGCTTCAACATACCTGATGGCGAGGTGTTTACCGCGCCCGTAAGGGATTCCGTAGAGGGATATATCACCTATAATTGCCCTTCAATCTACCAGGGCAAGGAGTTTAACGGTGTCAGGCTGGAATTCTCGAAAGGGAAGATTGTGAACGCCTCATGCCCGTCGGGCGCCGAGGCCCTCAACCGGATACTGGATACGGATGAAGGCGCGCGTTATACAGGCGAATTCGCCATAGGCGTCAATCCCCGCATTCGAGTCCCCATGAAGAATATACTCTTTGATGAAAAGATATCCGGTTCCATACATCTGACCCCTGGTCAATGTTATGATGAGTGCGACAACGGCAACAGGTCCGCGGTTCACTGGGACCTGGTGAAAATACTTGAAGGAGATGGTGAAATCCTGTTTGATGACACACTGATCCAGAAGGATGGACGTTTCGTCCACCGGTCCCTGCTGGAGCTCAATCCCGAGGGCTGAACATGCTGATTTTAATTAACGAGGAGAATCCGCAACCACGACTGATCACCAGGGTGGTGGACGTGCTTGAAAAAGGGGGCGTTATCGCCTACCCGACGGACACCACATATGGCATTGGCTGCAGTATCCTGAATAAAAAGGGAATTGAGCGCATCTATTCCATCAAGCAGAGGGAGAAAAAAAAGCCCTTCTCTTTCATCTGCAGCGATCTTTCGGATATCGCCAGGTATGCCAAGGTCAGCAACTACCAGTACAAGGTCATGAAACGTCTCTTGCCGGGCGCCTATACCTTTGTCCTGCCTGCTTCCAGCACGGTTCCTGATCTGCTGGTCACCAAACAGAAAACCGTGGGCATCCGCATCCCGGACAACCCCATATGTCTGGCCATAGTGGGGCAGCTTGGACACCCTATTATAACCACAAGCGCCAACAGGTCAGGAGAAGATCCCATTGGGGACCCTTTTGTCGTAGATAATGAACTGGGGAGGCAGCTTGACCTTGTCGTGGATGGAGGCGTTCTGTCGGCTTCCGTGAGTTCGGTGGTGAGCCTGATCGATGACGTTCCCGATATTCTCCGGAGGGGGATAGGGGATGTCAGCTGGTGCGAATAACCCTGAAAACGGCATTTCAGCCACGGAGGTAACAGAAAACACGGAGAGATACCAGCGAAAATATGAACAACCAGACTCACCATAAAGGTGACGATCGTAATATCTTTGTTTTAGAGTAACTGCTTGAAAGTTCTACGAAAACCCTCCGTGCCCTCTGCATTCTCCGCGGCAATTGCTTTTTTTTGGATAAACCGTTAAGGGAAACGGCCGCCGCCGTCATCCCGGGGACTAACCTGACAATGATAAGAACGCAAGGTAATCAGAATGACAAGATGAAATCCGGTCTCACGCTGAGGATCATTTCCTTGAGCACATGGGCCATACTGCTTGTTTGTCTGTCTCTCGCCCCTGCCGAGTCAATACCATCCATGGGTTTTTTCACCTGGGACAAACTGTTGCATGCCGCGTCATACTTCACGTTGACGGTCCTTCTTGCGTGGGCATATGCGGGACGACTCAGCTTGCGGGGCGCGTCCCTGGCGTGGATCTGCGCGCCAGCAATACTCTTTGGCGGACTTATGGAAATCTGTCAAGGATTGCTGACCACGAACAGGACCGCGGAACTGGGTGACTTCCTGGCCAATGGAACTGGTGTCATCGCGGCAATGGCCGCTCTCGCGCTGAAAGACCGAATCATGAATAAAGGAATCGTGAAAAACGAGGATTTCGAAGCCTCACAGGCCAAGTCGGGCAAGGAGACATCGCGGGCCTTTATCTGCCCGGACAAAACCTTGTGAAAGGGGTTATTTTGAAAGCGGTAATATTTGATTTTGACGGGATTATCGTGGATACCGAGCCGATCCACTATCAGGCATTCCAGAAAGTGCTCAAGCCCCTTGGTCTTGGTTATCCATGGGATGAATATATCGAGCTTTACATAGGATTTGACGACAGGGACGCCTTTCGCGAGGTGTTCAGGAACGCGGCGAGAGAGCTGGATGAACGGCGCCTGGAAGGACTTATCAATGAAAAGGCCGATATCTTTGCAAGAATCGTTTCTGAAGGTGTAAGACCCTATCCGGGCGCGGTTGAGCTTGTCAGGTCTCTCTCCGGAGTAATCCCGGTCGCCCTTTGCAGCGGCGCCCTCTCCCGTGATATTCAGCCGATTCTCCGTCAACTTTCCATAAGCGATGCGTTTGACGTTGTGGTAACGGCTGATGATGTCCGGGCGAGCAAGCCGGACCCGGAAAGCTATCTTCTTGCATTCAGTCGGCTTGCCATGGCCTTTCCGGAAAAAAGCATAACTCCGGCTGAATGCCTCGCTATCGAGGATACCCCCTCGGGGATTGCCTCGGCCCTCAAAGCGGGTCTCCGGGTGCTTGCGGTGACCAACAGCTATCCCGCCGAAAAACTGGGTGACGCGGCTTCAATCACCGATACCCTGGAAACGTTCACCCTGTCCAGGCTTGCCTCGATAGCGGACAAGTATTTCTGATCACGCCCTTGTTTCTCAGGGGTGGACAAGGGAGATATTGGTGAGGAGGATGGTTCCGTCAGACATTATGACCTTGCGAAGGTGATTTTTTCTCCGTGAAGACGCAATTCTCTTTGAGGGGCGTTGACCCACTGAACCGCCGCCAATAAATTCCGATGTGATGTTTTCCCTCCCGTACCATGCCTCGAAATGGAGATGCGGGCCGGTGGATCTCCCTGTGGACCCCGAATAAGCAATAATCGATCGCATTTCCACCCGTTGGCCTGCTGTAACGCTATTTTCACGATTGTGGGCGTAAAGGGTGGTTGTGCCGTCGTCATGCTCGATGATCACCAGGTTGCCATAGCCGTTGCGAGCGCCGCTGAAGGAAACGACGCCACGGCCCACGGAATGCACGGGGGTTCCCGCCGGCACGGCGATATCAAGCCCGTTATGGTTTCTGAGGGTTCCGTCAAAGGGGTCGTATCTGAGTCCGACCCCGGACGTAATCCTCCCTTCAACCGGAAGTCGCGAAGTTCCGGAGTCACGGGAACCTGGTTTGGATGGATTCGAAGAGGTATGGCCGCGAAATAACGGGGGAAGCAAAGGTGATGGTCTGGATTTGGACTTTACAGGGTCTTTTCGAGGCTCTCGTAATACCAGAACCGCTTTCTTCGAAACCGGTGAATCGGTATAACACTCCAATCCGTCCTTGTTGATATATCTGTAAAAATCAGCGCATGCCTCCTGAGCCATGAGGAGGAGCGCGACGCACGACAGAACAACCAGCATCTCATCTCCTTGCGTCTTTACCCGTATTTTTAACAGAAAAAGGCCCGGCCTGAAATTTCAACCAGTTTCGACTAGTTATAGCCTTATTGCCATTAAATTGCAAGAAAGACGCAGTGCGGGTGTTTACCGACCGCGAGGATAGATCAAATGAGAATTGCCATTGCGGGATCAGGGGCATTAGGCCTCTACTACGGCTCGATGCTTCAGAAAGCCGGAAACGACGTGCATTTTCTTCTCCGCCGGGATTATGAGGCCATAGTAACGAAAGGTCTTGTTGTGCATTCCGTGAATGGCGATTACCGTTTGCCGGAGGTAAAGGGTTATCGTCAACCGGAAGAAATCGGCAAGGTCGACCTGGTTCTGGTGGGACTGAAAACCTTTGCCAACCATCGATTCAGGGAGCTTATTGAACCTCTCGTGGGTCGGGATACGCTGATCCTTACTTTACAGAACGGTCTTGGAAACGAAGAGGAACTGGCGGAGATTTTTGGCAATGAAAGGGTAATGGGAGGTGTGGCGTATCTCCTCTCAAACCGGGGAGAGCCGGGGGCTCTTCACCATCTTGGAGAGGGACGCGTTATCCTTGGCGGGCTTTTTCCGGGAGACATGAAAAAGGTGGAGAAGGTAGCGCCTGTTTTTCAGGCAGCCGGTATTGAATGCAGGGTCGTATCTGACCTGAAAAAGGCAAAATGGGAAAAGCTCGCGTGGAATATACCTTTCAACGGCATCTGCGCTCTTGCAAAAAAACCGGTCAACGAGATTCTCGGCATGGAGACTTCGCGCCGCCTCGTTACCGACATGATGCGGGAGGTCATCGACGCCGCTAATGCGCAAGGTCTCGAGAAAGATATTTCCGTCTCATTTGCCGGGAAACTGGTGAATTTTTCAATGGGTATGGGTGATTACAAGCCCTCGATGCTCATTGACCGCATTGAAGGACGTCCCCTGGAACTGGAGGCGATCTTCGGTAAGCCGCTGACCGCCGGGAAAAGCAAGGGTGTGGACATGCCCCGCGTGGAAACTCTGTTCGCGCTTCTGCGGTTGACGGAAAACGTCTAAGCGACCATTTACCGGTCCCGGAAAACAGATCGAAAGGGAGGTGATGCCTCATTATTCAGCAATCAGGGTAAGTTGCGCCTGTTGTTTAGGCGGCCTTCCCGTGCGACTTTTTGTGGTTTATGCGTATCTATCTGAATTTTATTGAAAATCGCTCCGGGTATTATTTGGCAAGCTGCTTGCAATGTTTTAACAGAACATCGGAATGCAGCATTAATGTGGAACTCTGACAAGATTACGATAATCTTTTCAAGGGGGTGATAGATTGAAAAAGGTTGAGGCGATTATCAAGCCTTTCAAACTGGATGAAGTGAAGGAAGCTCTCAACGAGATTGGCATCCAGGGGATAACGGTAAGCGAGGTCAAGGGATTCGGAAGACAGAAGGGTCACACCGAGCTGTATCGAGGAGCGGAATATGTCGTGGACTTTATCCCCAAGATAAAAATGGAAATAATCGTCGGCGATGATCTCGTGGCGAAAGTCATTGAGACAATCGAAATGGCGGCTAAAACCGGACGTATCGGAGACGGCAAGATATTTGTAACCAACGTTGAAGAGATAGTTCGTATCAGAACCGGAGAGCGGGGACAGGATGCTATTTAGGCATCAATCGTAAATAATCAAAGGAGATTACGTATGACACCACAGGAAGTTGTAAAATTTGCGCAAGAGAACGGCGCCCTCATGGTTGACTTCAAATTCATGGACTTTGTCGGTATCTGGCAGCACTTCACCGTGCCCATCAGCGAGTTCGATGAAGACATATTCGAGGACGGCCTCGGATTCGACGGTTCTTCCATCAGGGGCTGGCAGCCCATTCACGCGTCGGACATGATCATTCTTCCTGATCCGTCCACCGCGAAGATGGATCCCTTCACCGCCATACCGACCTTGAGCCTTATCTCCAACATCTATGATCCCATTACCAAAGAGGCTTATACCAGGGACCCACGCAACATCGCACGCAAGGCAGAGGCATACCTGAAGTCCACGGGAATCGGAGACACAGCCTATTTCGGACCCGAGGCGGAGTTTTTCATCTTTGACGATGTGCGATTCGACTCGAGCTCACACCAGTCCTTCTATGCCGTTGACTCCTCAGAAGGTATCTGGAATTCCGGCCGGGAAGAGTTTCCGAACCTGGGATACAAGCCCCGCCATAAAGAGGGATACTTTCCGGTGCCCCCGACCGATTCCCAGAATGACCTGAGAAACGAAATGGTTCTCGAGATGCAGAATGTGGGTATCCGAGTTGAATGCCAGCACCACGAGGTTGCAACGGGTGGCCAGGCCGAAATCGACATGCGTTTCGATTCCATGGTTGTTATGGCCGACAAACTTCAGTGGTTCAAGTACATCATCAAGAACGTTGCCCTGAGAAATGGAAAAACCGTTACTTTTATGCCCAAGCCCCTCTATGGTGACAACGGCTCCGGCATGCATACCCATGTTTCAATCTGGAAGGATGGAACCAACCTGTTCGCCGGTGACGGATATGGCGGCATTTCAAAGATGGCCCTCTATTTTATCGGGGGCATCATCAAGCATGCCAGGGCTCTCAGCGGTTTCTGCAACCCGACCACCAACTCCTACAAGCGTCTCGTGCCGGGATACGAAGCGCCGGTGAACATGGCATACTCCAGCCGCAACCGCTCGGCCGCCATCAGGATCCCCATGTTCTCCTCCAATCCGAAATCAAAGCGCGTTGAATACCGCACCCCGGATCCCTCATGCAACGGGTATCTTGCCTTTGCCGCAATCCTCATGGCAGGCCTGGACGGCATAGAAAACAAGATCGATCCGGGTCAGCCGCTGGACAAGGATATTTACGGCCTTACACCGGAAGAACTCGCCGATATCCCTTCCGCTCCGGGGAGCCTGGAAGAAGCCCTGAAGGCCCTCAAGGATGACCATGAATTCCTTCTGAAGGGAGATGTTTTTACTCCTGACGTTATCGAAAAGTGGATTGAGTACAAGACCGAAGCGGAGGTAAACCCCGTCCGCATGCGTCCGGTCCCGATGGAATTCGCCCTCTACTTCGATATCTGAACTGTCGAGGAAATCGGAAAAAGGCGGGAGAAATCCCGCCTTTTTTATTTGATAAATTCGAAGAATGTCGCAATAGCCCCGCAGGCGGATATTCCGTTCGCCGGAGAATCACCCCTTCTTTTTCTTGTCCCTCAAGAACTCCATCCTCTCCTTTATGTATTTCTCGTACCCGTGACCCGCCGGACGGTAGTACCTCTTTCCCTGAAGCCTCTCCGGCAGGAATTCCTGGGAGGAACACCCTCCTTCATAATCATGGTCGTAGCGGTAACCCTTGTGGTAGCCGAGCTCCTTCATCAGTTTTGTGGGGGCGTTTCTGATGTGGAGCGGAACCGGCTGTGCACCGCTCTTTCTGACCTCCGCCAGGGCCTCGTCTATGCCCAGGTAGGATGCGTTGGATTTCGGCGCGGTTGCCAGGTAGGTGGCAGCCTGGGCCATTATGATCCTCCCCTCCGGCATCCCCACCAACTGGAAGCCCTGAAGGGCCGCGATCGCCACCTGAAGCGCCCTGGGATCAGCGTTTCCGATGTCTTCCGAGGCCAGGATGACCATGCGTCTCAGGATGAACAAGGGGTCCTCGCCTGCTTCGATCATGCGCGCCATCCAGTAGAGGGCCCCATCCGGGTCGCTGCCGCGCATGGACTTGATAAAAGCTGAAATGACGTTGTAGTGTTCTTCTCCCCCCTTGTCATAGAGAAGCGGCTTCTTCTGGACCGCTTCCCTGACGGTGTCCAGTCCGATAGTTCCGTCGGCGGCTATGCGGGCCGCTGTTTCCAGTGTGTTCAGGGCAATGCGCGCGTCGCCTTCCGACTGTTCGGCGATAAAGGAAAGCGCCTCCTTGCTCAGGCTGAGGCCAAGCCCTCCCAAACCCCGTGTCTCATCGGACAGGGCGTTCTCCAGGATCTGCTCGATATCTTCCGTTCGCAGCGGTTTCAGGACCAGGACCTTGCCGCGGGAGAGAAGGGGAGCGATAACCTCGAAAGAGGGGTTTTCCGTGGTGGCGCCGATGAGCGTGAGCAACCCCTTTTCCACGTAAGGAAGAAAGGCGTCCTGCTGGGCCTTGTTGAAGCGGTGTATCTCGTCCACGAACAGTATGGTCCGCCTTCCGTCCGCCGTCTGCTGCTCTTCAGCCTCTTTGACGATCTGGCGCAGGTCCTTCACCCCTGACAGGATGGCGGAGAAGAAGATGAAGTGAGACCTCGTTGCATTGGCGATGATGCGGGCAAGGGTGGTCTTGCCGGAGCCGGGCGGTCCCCAGAGGATCAGGGATGACACCTGGTCGGATTCGATGAGCCTGCGGAGGAGTTTCCCCTGGCCGAGGATGTGTTCCTGACCCCTGAATTCCTCAATGGAACGGGGGCGCATGCGTTCGGCCAGTGGGGCGGTTTCCGTTTCGATTTTTTTCATGGAGATGGAGTCCGCTCTTTCGCGCATGATGGTGGATTATGGATTTCTCCATTGACCGGCCTTCGTTTCAGTATCCGGACCGGTTTTGTATCCCAGATTTCCCTGGCGTATTCGGCAATGGCGCGGTCACTGGAAAATTTGCCCATTCCGGCAGTGTTGAGAATCGACCAGCGGGTCCACTCCTCCGGGTCGCGATAGAGCCTTCCAACCTCATCCTGGGCGCGGACGTAATCTTCGTAGTCAGCCAGTACCAGGTAGGGGTCGCCCTGGTTCAGGAGAGAATCAACGAGAGGGCGGAACAGGTCCGGTTTTTCGGGGGAGAATGCCCCTTCCGCAATCATATCCAGAGCCTGTTTCAGCGCCGGGAGCCGATGGTAGTATTCCCGGGGATTGTAGCCCATTCGTCTCAGTTCGGCGACCTGTTCGGTCCTGAGACCGAACAGGAACATGAACTCCTCCCCCACCTCTTCCATGATCTCTATATTCGCGCCGTCCAGTGTTCCGATGGTCAAGGCGCCGTTCAGGGCGAACTTCATGTTTCCCGTTCCCGACGCCTCCGTCCCGGCCGTGGAAATCTGCTCGGAAAGGTCGGCGGCGGGGAAGATGCGCTCCGCCAGGGTGACGCTGTAATTGGCCAGGAATACGACCTTGAGGCGGTCTCCGACGATCCTGTCGGCATTGATGGTTTCAGCAACGGCATTGATGAGGGAGATTACCAGCTTTGCGATGATGTATGAAGGGGCCGCCTTCCCGCTGAAGACAAAGACGCGGGGGGTGATCACCCTTTCCGGATCATCTTTGATGCGGTTGTAAAGGGTTATGATGTGGAGAACCTGCAGAACCTGGCGCTTGTATTCATGGAACCTCTTGACCTGGCAGTCAAACAGGGCGTCGGGCGCCACCCCGATCTCATTCCTGGCCAGGATGTAGGAGGCCAGTTTTTCCTTGTTTTTTCTTTTGACTTCCCGCCAGCTTTGACGGAAAGCGGGATCTTCCGCCAAGGGCCTGAGTTTCTCCAGTTCATTCAGGTCCGTGACCCAACCGGCGCCGATGCGGCCGCTGATAAGTCCGGAGAGTTCCGGATTCGCCTTTTTCAGCCACCTGCGCTGGGTTATGCCGTTGGTCTTGTTGCTGAACCTGTCGGGGTACAGTTCGTAGAAATCCCTGAAGACGTCACGTTTCAGGATATCGGAATGCAACCGTGAGACCCCGTTTACGGCATGACTGCCGACAATGCACAGATTCGCCATCCTGACCTTTTTCTCCATGCCCTCCTCGATCAGGGACATGCGCTTGACCCGTTGCTGGTCATCGGGAAAACGCTTCCTGACTACCTCGAGAAATTCTTCATTTATTCTGTAAATGATCTCCAGATGATGGGGCAATACCTTTCCCACCAGCCAGACCGGCCATGTTTCAAGGGCTTCCGGCAGTATGGTGTGATTGGTGTAGGCGAAAACGCGCACGGAGATGTCCCAGGCGGTATTCCAGTCCATGCGTTCGTGACAGGTGAGAAGGCGCATCATCTCGGGTATGGCGAGGGCGGGGTGGGTGTCGTTCAACTGGATGGCCACCTTGTCGGGAAGCATCCTGAGGTCCTGGTATTTCTTCTTGAAGCGGTAGAGGATGTCCTGGAGGGTAGCGGATGCCAGAAAATATTCCTGCTTCAGGCGAAGTTCCTTCCCCTCCATGACCTTGTCGGGTGGATAGAGCACCTTTGATATGTTTTCCGTGAGCATCTTTTTCTGCACGGCTTCGATGTACTTGCCCTCGATAAAGAAATGCAGGTCAAATTCACGGGTCGCTTTGGCGCTCCATAGCCGCATCGTATTCACGACGTTGTTTCCGTACCCTGGAACAGGGATATCGTAGGCCATGGCCATGACGTCTTCGGTGTCGATCCAGCACCTGTGCTCGCTGCCGTCTTCGTCCCTCGTCGTCACGACGTTGCCGTAGAATTTTATGGCGTGGAGGTGTTCCTTGCGGCCGAATTCCCAGGGGTTGTCATAGCGCAGCCAGTTGTCCGGAACCTCCACCTGGGCGCCGTCAACTATCCTCTGGCTGAAAATGCCGTATTCGTATCTTATGCCGTAACCATACGCCGGGATGGACAGGGTGGCCATTGAGTCAAGGAAACAGGCGGCCAGACGACCGAGTCCGCCGTTGCCCAGACCGGCCTCCTCTTCCAGCTCTTCAAGACACGCCAGATCCAGGTTGAGCTCTTTCAGGATATCCCTCCATACATCCACCAGATCCAGATTGATGAGGCTGTTCCCCAGGCTCCGGCCGATCATGAACTCCATGGAGATATAATAAACGCGCTTCGCCTCCTGATCGTAGTAGGCCTGCTGGGTGTCGCGCCACCTTTCCACCAGCAGGTCCCTCACGGAACGGGCGAGCGCCAGGTAGAGATCGTGCCTGGTTACGGAAAAGTTGTCCTTGCCCTGGGTATATTCCAGATGCTTCAGGAAGAGCCGCCGCAGATTTGAAGGTGTCAGAGACTCGGTGGTCCTGTTTTCAAGGAAATAATGGTGGTTGTGGCCTGGCACGGTTTTCTCCTTTTCCGGATTGGTAACGGTTCGGCGAAGCCAGTATATAGTGAACGCTGGCGCAACGCAACAACGCGTTACCATTGGACATGCTCGATATTTCATGCTACTAATGGAGCACGAAAGCACATTAAACGGGCCTTCAGCGGCCCTTGTCCGGAGTATGCAACAAGTGTCGCCCCCTTTTTCAGTCTCCGCCGGATCATCGGGAAGAAACATCGGCATCTTCGCCAAGGTACAGGACCCCCGTTGCCGCGAGGTGGCGGGTGAGCTGCTTTTCTGGCTCAGTAACAGGGGACTGACGCCTCTGGTTGAAGAGCGTCTTTCACGATACCTTGAGTGCGAAAACGGGTTCGCTGGTGAAATAATACCGTCCATGGCGGATCTGGTGGTGGTCCTGGGCGGTGACGGTACTCTTCTTTCAGTCGCCAGGCTGGTGGGGGCGAGAGAGATACCCATCCTCGGCATAAACCTGGGAAGTCTCGGGTTTCTGACCGAGATACCGGTAAGCGGTCTTTATCCGGCTCTGGACTCATATCTGAGGGGAGACTATACGACCTCCCGCCGCATGATGCTGAGCGTATCCCATGCCAGGGGAGGGGAGACCATCGGCGTCTACGAGGCGCTCAATGACGCCGTCATCAACAAGGGGGCGCCGGCGAAGATCATTACCCTTGAAACCTCGGTGGACAGTTCATTTCTGGCGACTTTCAAGGCCGACGGCCTGATTGTCGCAAGCCCGACCGGTTCCACGGGGTATACCCTGTCCGCCGGCGGACCCATCGTTGATCCGAGCGTAGATTGCCTCCTTGTCACTCCCATATGCTCCCACACCCTGACCAACCGGCCGCTGGTGGTGAGCGCTGAATCCAGAGTGATCATAACCCTGGACTCTCCCATCGAAAATGTGATGCTCACCCTGGACGGACAGGTGGGAGTCCCCCTTGAATACCGGGATATCCTGTCCGTGAAAAGGGCGGACCACAGGACGCGGCTGATGCTTTCGGGAGAGACCGACTACTTCGAGGTACTGCGGACCAAGCTGAAGTGGGGAGAGCGTTAGGCGCGGAGACCCGCGTGAAAAGCATTCCCGTCCGGACACCCTGGACCGCCTGCATCGGGACGAGCCATGCTCAATGAACTTGTAATCAGAAATATAGCCATCATCGATAACCTCCATGTCTCGTTCCATCCGGGATTGAACGTCCTTACCGGGGAAACGGGCGCCGGCAAATCAATAATTATCGATGCGGTTAACCTCCTCCTGGGCGGCAGGGCTTCAGCGGATCTGATCAGGACCGGTGAAGAGGAGGCCGCGGTTGAATGCCTCTTTGACCTTTCGGGCGAGGAAGGTGTCGCGCGGAGGCTTGCGTCGGCGGGTATCGACGCCAATGGCGAACTCCTGGTGAAACGGACCTTGTCCCGTTCCGGGAGAAGCCGGGTTTACATGAACGGCGGCCCCGCCACCCTCTCACTCCTCGCGGAGATATCTTCCATGCTGGTCAACATTTACGGCCAGCATGAATCCCAGACCCTTCTCAAGCCGGAAAACCATCTGTTTCTCCTGGACGGGTTTGGACGCATCGATTCCCTTCGCGAGAACTATCATGGGTTTTACGAGGATTACCAGAAGACCCGCGAAAACATCCTAATCCTGGAGCAGGGTGAACGGGAGTCCCGCCGGCGCATGGATCTTTTGTCTTTCCAGTTGCGGGAAATAGAGGAAGCCGCGCTGGTTCCAGGCGAGGATGAGTCTCTTGAAGAAGAAAACAGTCGTCTTGTTCACGGAGAAAGGCTGATAAGGTCTTCCATCTCCGCCTACGATGTCCTGTATGACGGAGAAGACGCCATTCTCGGCCGTCTCCGGCGTATTATCGAGGACCTGGAGGAGACGGGAAGGCTTGACCCTGAACTTCTCTCCCTTGCCTCCGGTTTGCGGGAGCCTTACCTGCAACTTGAAGACGCCGCCCTTTCACTGCGCGATTACGGAACCAGGATGGAGGCTGATCCGGAACGTCTCGTGGCGGTGAGCGACCGCCTCGATCTCATCCGCCGGCTGAAGCGGAAATACGCCCCGGCAATAGAGGAAATCCTCTCCTTCAAAGAGGAAGCGGGCCGGGAGCTGCAAACGCTGATGGGACGGGACGAAAACCTGGAGATGCTTCGCGGCCGCCTGGAAGAACTTGAATCGGGGCTCCGCGAGGCGGGTCAAGGCCTTTCCCGGGCGCGCTCCGAAGCCGCCCTGGAATTGGAGGTGGCCATGGAGAGGGAAATGGCTGACCTGGCCATGAAGAACGCGGGTTTCCATGTCTCTTTTCATCAACATGATGAACCGAGGGCAACGGGGATGGAGCGTGTCGAGTTCCTTTTTTCTCCCAATCCGGGAGAATCGCCCAAGCCCCTGGCCAGGATTGCCTCCGGCGGAGAACTCTCCAGGCTGATGCTCGCCCTGAAACAGATCCATCCGGAGAGCGACGTGCCGACACTTATCTTCGACGAGGTGGATTCCGGAATAGGTGGAGCGGTATCCACCACCGTGGGAAAAAAGCTGAAACGGGTGGCGGGAAACCAGCAGGTCCTGTGCATCACCCATCTGCCGCAGGTGGCGGCGTGCGCGGATCACCACTTCAAGGTCGCCAAGCATACGGAATCGGGCCGGACGCGGACATCCCTGGAAACCCTTTCGGAAGACATGAGGGCGCGAGAACTGGCCAGGATGTTGAGCGGCGCGAAACCTTCGGAAAAGGCCCTTGAGCACGCCAGGGAGATGATCCAGGAGGGACGCCTTCCCGAATCCTGATTATGATTATTCTGACACAGAAACCACCACGGGAGAAAGGAATAAGAAGCTATGCTCCGCAAGGCACAGATAAAGGATGTACGGGAGATTCAGAAGCTGTTGTCCCATTTCGCGAACCAGGGTGTGATGCTCTCCCGCTCCCTGTCCGACCTGTATGAAGCAATACGCGACTTTTACGTCCTGGAAGAGGGTGGGCGCATCCTCGGAACCTGCGCCCTTCACATCATGTGGGAGGACCTGGCCGAGATACGATCGGTGGCGGTGGTCGAGGAGGCGGGGCGACAGGGCATTGGTACGCGGCTGGTGCGGGCATGTCTTGACGAAGCCCGCTCGCTGGGGTTGAAAAAGGTCTTCTGTCTGACCTACAAACCGAATTTTTTCAGCAGATTCGGATTTATGATTGTGGACAAGTCCGAGCTGCCGCAGAAGGTCTGGAAGGATTGCATAAACTGCGTCAAGTTTCCGGACTGCGACGAAATAGCCATGGTGCTGAAAATGGAATCAAGCGCGGTCTGAGCCGCGCCAGGGAGCGGGAATAACGCATGAATCTGAAAGAACTGGCGGTAAAAATAGAAAGAATAATCTCTGGAAGGTCCGTGAACGGCTTCGAAATATCCGTGGGGACCTCCCGCAATCTTTCCCTGGAGGTGAAGGAACAGAAGATCGACTCCTTTAAATGTTCATCGCCGGTGGGGGTCAGCCTGCGGGCCCTTAAATCCGGGGGGATGGGCTTTTCCTATTCCACCAGCATGTCCGACGCGGACCTGGAACGCATGGTCAACGCCGCCCTGGTATCCGCGGAAAACCAGACGCCTGATTCCTGGAACGGGTTTTCCTCTCCGGCGCCGTTCCCCGCCGTTTCGAGACTGCTGGATGAAGGTTTGGCCGCCATTGACGAACAGGAGAAGGTAAAACGGGCCATGGAACTGGAGCGTCTTACACTGGCCGTGGACTCCCGCCTCAAAAGGGTCCGCAAGGCGTCCTATGGTGAATCGGAGTACGAGGTGTATATCATGAACTCCGAGGGGATTGAGGCTGGTTTTCGCGGCACCTCCGTTTCCGCGAGCGTCTCCGTTGTCGCCGAAGAGGGCGACGACTCGCAGATGGGGTGGGATTTCGGTTTCGGGACCCATTTCTCGGACATCCACATCGAGGAAATCGCAGCCACGGCGGCCTCAAGGGCCCTGGCCCTTCTCGGCGCCAGGAAGATCGCCACCATGCGTTGTCCGGTAGTGCTCGACAATCAGGTTGCGTCGGACATCCTTGAGGTCCTGGCGCCGTCGTTTCTCGCGGAGAATGTCCTCAAGGGAAAATCCATGCTTGCCGGCCGCATGGGGGACAGGGTCTTTTCCTCGAGCATCCGCATCCGGGACAACGGCCTCCTACCCGGAGGCATGGCCACGGCGCCCTTCGACGCTGAAGGTGTTCCCCAGCAAGACACCCTGGTTGTGGAGGACGGCCGCCTCGCGCGATTTCTCTATGACGGCTACTGGGCGCGCAGAGACGGCGCCCAATCCACCGGAAACTCGACGCGCGGGGGAACAAAGAGCCCTCCTCACATGGGAATCAGCAATTTCTATATTGAAAACGGCGCCGTTTCATCCCCTGATCTCCTCGCGGGAATGGACAAAGGTCTGCTAGTCACCGACGTGATGGGAATGCATACCGCGAATCCTATTTCCGGGGACTTTTCCGTGGGCGCGTCCGGTTTCTACGTGGAAAACGGTGTCGTTGCCTATCCGGTCAAGGAAATAGCCATTTCCGGCAACATCATCGGCCTCTTCGGAGCGGTCGAGATGATTGGAAACGACCTGCGCTTCTTTGGTGAAGTCGGCTCGCCGTCCCTGCGGATTGCGGCCCTGGATGTGAGCGGAGATTAATTCCACTTTGCATGCGGGTGTCATCTTGTTTTCGGATCAGAATAAGGACGGACAATAATGATTGAAGCATATCTGAACCATGAAGCCCAGCGACGGGCCATGGGCATCCCCCCCCTGCCGCTGGATGAATCCCAGACCCGGTCGCTGTGCGATCTCCTGATCTCTCCCCCCGAGGGGAGGGGGGAACTCCTCCTGTCGCTCCTCATGGATCGGGTTCCGCCGGGCGTGGACCCGGCGGCGCGGGTAAAGGCGGAGTTCCTCGAGGCTATTTTCATGGGAGAGAACCGCTCTCCCCTGGTCACCCCCCGTGACGCGCTCCGCATTCTGGGCGACATGATGGGCGGCTTCAACATCAGGCCGCTCATATCGGCGCTGAAAAGCCCGGAGTTCGCGGAGGAAGCCGCGGCGGCCCTCTCCCGGAATATTCTGGTATACGACGCCTTTGACGAGGTTGCCCAACTTGCCCGCACCCTGCCGGCGGCGCGGATGGTAATGAAGTCCTGGGCGGATGCTGAATGGTTCCTTTCGCGTCCCCCGCTTCCTGAAACCATACGGGTCCGTGTCTTCAAGGTCGAGGGAGAGATCAATACCGATGACTTCTCTCCGGCTTCGGATGCCTGGAGCCGTCCGGATATCCCGCTCCACGCCCTTTCCATGGGAAGGTCCCGTTTCCCGGGCGGAATTGAAACAATCGCGGCCTTCCGCTCGGCGGGTGATGACGTGGCCTTCGCCGGCGATGTGGTGGGCACCGGTTCTTCCAGGAAATCCGCCTGCAACAGTCTTTTGTGGCATATCGGTCGCGACATCCCTTCGGTGCCCAACAAACGGCGCGGCGGAGTGATACTCGGCGGCGCCATCGCCCCGATCTTTTTCAATACCGCCCAGGATTCCGGCGCCCTTCCCATCAGATGCCGGGTCTCCGGCCTGAAGAGCGGCGATCTGATAACCATTGATACGCGCCGGGGAGAGATAACCGATGAAAACGGCGGTCTCGTCTCAACCTTTTCCCTGAGCCCGGATACCCTGGCGGATGAGTACCGGGCTGGCGGAAGAATCCCCCTCATCATCGGCAGGGCGCTGACCGCCAGGGCAAGGACCGCCCTGGGAATGGACCCCGCCACCATCTTTACCGACGCGAAAAACCCTCAACCCGCGCCCGGCCAGCGCTACACACTGGCGCAGAAAATCGTGGGCAAGGCGTGCGGTCTTCCGGGCGTCCCGCCGGGAACGGCATGCGAGCCGCGAATGACGACCGTGGGTTCCCAGGACACGACCGGCCCCATGACCGCGGACGAACTGAAAGAGCTGGCATGCCTCAGATTCCAGGCGCCCATGTTCATGCAGTCATTCTGCCACACGGCCGCCTATCCCAAGCCTTCCGACACGAGGATGCACGCCACTCTTCCCGATTTTGTAGCGGAAAGGGGAGGGGTGGCGCTTCGGCCCGGAGACGGGGTGATCCATAACTGGCTCAACCGCCTTGTCCTTCCTGATACGGTCGGCACGGGAGGCGATTCCCACACCCGTTTTCCCATCGGCGTATCCTTTCCGGCCGGCTCCGGTCTTGTCGCGTTCGCGGGGGCGCTGGGATTCATGCCCCTGGACATGCCCGAAAGCGTTCTGGTGAGGTTCCGTGGAAACCTGCATTCCGGCATTACCCTTCGTGACGTGGTGAACGCTATTCCACTGGAGGCAATCCGGAGGGGACTCCTCACCGTGCCGAAGAAAAACAAGACAAATATCTTTAACGGCAGGATCCTGGAAATGGAGGGCCTTCCGGACCTTCCCGTGGAGGAGGCCTTCGAGCTGACCAACTCCTCGGCCGAACGGAGCGCCGCCGCGGCCTGCATCCAGCTTTCTCCGGAAACCGTCGCCGTTCACCTCCGCTCGTGCGCGAACCTGATGCAGCGCATGATTGCGGAGGGATATCGTGACCCCGATTCCCTGCGGGAACGGATCAAGGCAGTGGAAGATTGGCTGGAGAATCCCCGCCTGCTGGCCGCGGATGACGGCGCGGATTACGCCGCCGTGCTCGACATAGACCTTTCATCCATCAGGGAGCCCATACTGGCCTGCCCCAACGATCCGGACGACGTAAGGTCCCTCTCGGAGGTCGCCGGCGCCCCGGTTCAGGATGTGTTCATCGGTTCCTGCATGACCAGTATCGGACATTTCCGGGCGGCGGCGGAGATATGGAGGGGAGAGAGATTCAACCCTGATGTCCGCACCTGGATATGCCCCCCCACCCGCATGGACGCCGCCCGTCTCAGGGATGAGGGGCTCTTCTCCGTTTTCGGAGCTGTGGGAGCGCACGTGGAGATCCCCGGCTGTTCCCTGTGCATGGGAAATCAGGCCCGCGTACCGGATAATGTAACCGTTTTTTCCACCTCTACCCGTAACTTCGACAACCGCATGGGCGCCTGCGCCAGGGTTTTCCTGGGGTCGGCGGAACTGGGCGCGGTGGTGTCCATTCTGGGAAGGATACCGACCAGCGAGGAGTACCTGGCCCTTTATCGAGAAAGGATCGAACCCCGCCGGGAAGATATCTATCGCCCCCTGCACTTCCAGGGACGGAAGGATTGATTCCCTTCATGACCTGTTTTTGTGGAATTATTGGAACACCATTAAACTCGCTACCAGGGGGGCTGCATGTCTGACGCGACCCCCATGATGCGGCAATATCTGGAGATCAAATCCCGGTACCCTGACGCGATCCTCTTTTTCCGCCTCGGCGATTTCTACGAGATGTTTCTCGATGACGCCGTCAAGGCGTCAGGTATTCTCGATATTGCGCTGACATCGCGCAACAGGAATGCCGACGGCGCCGACGTGCCGCTGTGCGGCATCCCGTATCATTCGGCCACCCCCTATATCGCCAGACTCATAGAGGCCGGGGAAAAGGTCGCCATCTGCGAACAGGTGGAGGATCCAAAGGCGGCCAAGGGAATTGTCAAGCGTGAGGTCGTGAGGGTAATAACACCGGGACTGGTCCTGGAAAGCGATACCCTGACGCCAAAGGAGAACAATTATCTCGTTTCGCTTCACTGCTCGAAAGAAGACAGATGGGGCCTTTCCTGCCTGGATGTGACAACCGGAGAATTCCGCGTGACCGAGGTGAACGGCATCGAGTCCCTTCTGGGTGAGATGGTCTGCCTCAATCCGCGGGAGATTCTTCTTTCCGCGACGCTGCGTGACAGCGGCAATTTACGGGAATTACATCCCTTTACGGAAGGAAAGTCTCTTACCTTTCTGGAAGAGTGGGTCTATGACGAGGATTACGCCAGACGCCGTATCACCGGCCATTTTGGCGTTGCCTCTCCCGAAGCCCTGGGATGTGGCGGGATGCGGATGGGTCTGCCCGCCGCCGGCGCGATTCTCCACTACCTGGAGGAGACCCAGAAGAGAACCGTCGGACACATAACCGGAATCTCCGCCTATACCACCGCGGAACACCTGGTGCTGGATGAGGCCACCCGGAGGAATCTGGAGCTGACCGCCACCCTGTCGGAAAACCGGAAAAAAGGCGCCCTCCTCGGTCTGCTGGACCGCACAGTCACCGCCATGGGAGGACGCAAACTCAGGCAATGGATTAACTATCCTCTGGTAAATATCGATAAGATCAAAGCAAGGCAGGACGCCATACAGGAACTGGTTGAGGATCCCGGATGGCGTAGCGAGATAACATCTCTCCTGTCAGGCATTCAGGACCTGGAGCGGCTGAACGCCAGAATCAGCATGGCCGGAGCCAGCGCGAAGGATCTGGCTGCTCTGAGGATGTCTCTGAGGCGCCTGCCGCCCTTGCGGGAAATACTGACCCGAACCAATGCCCCGCTCTTGCGTGAAACCCTGACAGGGATAGACCCCCTCGAGGACGTGCTCGATGTGCTGACGCGCGGAATAGTGGAGAATCCTCCCTTTCTGCTGCGTGACGGAGGGATCATCGCGGACGGGTTTCATGGGGAACTGGACGAGCTGCGTTCCGTAAGCCGGGAGGGAAAGGGTTTCATTGCCCGCCTTGAGGCGAAGGAGAAGGCCCGCACGGGGATAAACTCTCTGAAGATCCGCTTCAACAAGGTATTCGGATACTACATAGAGATTACCAGGGCAAACCTTTCCGGAGTTCCCGAGGATTACATCAGGAAACAGACCCTTGCCAACGCGGAACGGTTTATCACCGGCGAACTGAAGGAGTACGAGGACAAGATACTCAACGCCGAGGACGGAATCCGCGAACTGGAGTATTCCCTGTTTCAGGAGATCCGGGAACAGGTGGCCGGGGAGGGGCGAAGGATTGCCGGGACCGCGGACAGTCTCGCCATCCTAGACGCCCTGTCCGCTCTTGCCGAATTGGCCCATGAAAGGGATTACCGGCGTCCTCTGGTGGACGATGGCGACCTGATATCCATTATGGAAGGGCGACATCCGGTTGTTGAAGCGGTCAATCTTTCAGAGCGTTTTGTGCCCAATGATGTTCTTCTGGACACAAGCGGGAACCAGTTGTTGATTATCACCGGTCCAAACATGGCCGGAAAATCCACCTTCATGCGTCAGGTGGCGCTTACCGTTCTCATGGCGCAGATGGGAAGCTTCATCCCGGCGGCGGAAGCCCATATCGGCATTGTCGATCGCATCTTCACCCGGGTCGGCGCCTCCGACAACCTGGCGCGGGGGCAATCGACCTTTATGGTGGAGATGATGGAAACTGCTAATATCCTGCGCAACGCGACCCGGAAAAGCCTGATAATCCTGGATGAGATCGGGCGGGGCACCTCCACCTTTGACGGAGTATCCATTGCGTGGGCCGTGGCCGAATTTCTCCATGACAACGAGGCATGCGCCGCGAAGACACTTTTCGCCACGCACTACCACGAGCTGGCCGAGCTGGCGGTAACCCGGGAAAGGGTCAGGAACTATACGGTTGAGGTACGTGAGTGGAACGATCAGATCATCTTCCTGCGAAAGATAATGGAAGGCGCCGCGTCTCATTCCTATGGCATCCAGGTGGCAAGGCTGGCCGGTATGCCCATCGAGGTTATCGAGCGCGCGCGTGAAATATTACTTAATCTCGAGAAGGGGGAATACGCCACGGGAGGGATTCCCCGTATCTCCAAAGGCAAGAGACAGAAACCGGCGGATACATCACCCCAATTGCCGCTCTTTGATGAAGCGGAAGACCCCTTGAGGAAGAGGCTGGACTCGATCTCCATATCCAACCTGACTCCCCTTGAGGCGCTGAATATCCTGGATCAATTGAAAAGGATGGTGTGACGTGATGAGCAGAACCGGATTCATGGCGCTTTTTCTCATATGTATGGCATTCCTTCGTCCGGATGCTTCCTTCGCGGAAGAAAGATCCGTCATTGATTCGTCTCCTTTGCAATACAGGCAAAAAGCGCGGACTCACGTGGCAAAGGTGCGGGTTAAGGAACACCGCCGGGGGGCTGCGACGGTAAAGAGTGACGGCAGGGCGTCAGGCGCCGGCCGTCATATGGAAGAGACGGGGGTGGCGCCCGGCTTTCCCTCCGCCATGGTAACGGAAATGCGTTCCTGGTCGAACCCGGATTATACCCGCATTTCGGTGACTCTGGACAGGGAAGTGGCATATAAGCATCACAAGTTGCGAAGGGATCACAAGGTGCAACTCCCGGAAAGGGTATACATCGATATTTCCGGGGCGCGTGTAGGCCCCGGGGTGAAAGATATCCCCATCGGTGACGGTCTGCTCAAGATGGCCAGGGTAGGCCAGTATCAACCGGACGTGGTGCGCGTGGTCCTTGATATAGAGAGTATCCGTGAATACAAGATATTCCCTTTATCAGACCCGTTCCGCCTCATCATTGACGTCAGGGGAGAAAGGCGAATGGAGATATCCCGTCTGGAAGAGAGTTTGCGGACTTCTCTCTCCGAGCCAGATGTTTCCGAAGCGCCGGACTCAGACGGAAAGCCTGGCAAAAGGGCCGTTCTCAAACCGGGCAAGATCAGGAGGATTGTCGTTGATCCGGGCCACGGAGGACATGACCCCGGCGCCGTGGGACCAGGAGGATTGAAGGAAAAGGACGTGGTGTTGCAAATCGGCAGGAAGCTTGCCGGGAAGATCAAGAAAGAGTTGGGAATCGATGCCGTCATGACACGCTCGACCGACGTCTTTATACCCCTGGAGGAAAGGACCGCCATCGCCAACAAGGTAAACGCCGATCTCTTCGTATCCATCCACGCCAACGCTTCCCTGAACAAGTCGGCGGCGGGAATCGAAACCTACTATCTCAATCTGGCAAAGACCGACAAAGCCGCCAGGGTTGCGGCCCGGGAAAACAATACCTCTCTGGAGAAGGTCGGTCTCCTCCAGACCATACTCTTTGACCTTATGGCCAACTACAAGATCAACGACTCGGCCAGGCTTGCCGATGATGTGCAGAAATCCCTCTGCGACAGGCTTTCCCGGAAATATTCCGGGACCCGTAACCTGGGGGTCAAGCAGGGGCCTTTCTACGTACTGGTCGGCGCCACCATGCCGAGTATCCTCGTGGAAACCGCGTTCATCAGTAACGAACACGAGGCCGGGCTTCTGGCAAGCGACGCATACCAGGAGTCCGCGGCATCCGGTATCCTGCAGGGGATACGAAACTACATCAAGAGACTCCACTGATATCATTCCCGAGACATGAATTTCGATATTGACAGATTTTTTCCAGACATCCATCAGACCCACGGCGACTCCGGCAGGGCCTCCTTCGAAGAGATGCGTCCCCTCTACCTGTCAGGGGGGAAGCATTTTCTGAGCCGTTACCGGGAGCTGATCCGGAGCGAACACGCGGCAGGCGCTGACGGCGCCGTCGTGGTCCGTTTAATCGCGGAGATGGTGGATACCCTCATGAAGAAGCTCTTCGAGTGTGTCACCTCGGATATGAAAAGCCACAGCCGCGGGCGGGAGCGCATCACCCTGGTGGCCACCGGCGGCTATGGACGCGGAGAGCTGAATCCATATTCCGATATCGATATAATGTTTCTCTATAGCGGCGATAACGGACGCCATGTGGAGGACATCGCCAAAAAGATCCTCTACTTCCTGTGGGACATGCGCCTCGATGTAGGCTATTCGGTCCGGACCATCGATGACTGCATCGCCATGGCCGAGTCTGACATGACCGTAAAGACGGCCCTGCTGGACGCCCGGTTAATCCGCGGCAACGCCGAACTCTTCCATGAACTGCGGAAGGTGACCCTCACACGGATAATTACTAACGGGACCGACGCTTTCATCCGGGGGAAGATCCACGAACTGGAAAAACGGAGGGGAAAATACGGTTCGTCCGTGTATCTGCTGGAGCCTAACATCAAGGAGGGCGAGGGCGGTTTGCGTGATCTCCATACCACCCTCTGGATCGCGAAAATACGCTTCAAGATATCCCAGCCGCGGGAACTGGTTATGAAAGGCGTCCTGACGGAGGACGAGTTGGAAACATACAACTCCTCCCTGTCATATCTGTGGCGCATCAGGAACGAGCTCCATTATCTGGCGGGCCGCGCAAACGACCAACTGACCTTCGCGGACCAGAGCAGGGTTGCTTCTTTCCTCGGATACCGTGACAGGGGGGGCGAGCTGGGGGTGGAAGAGTTTCTCCGGGATTACTATCTGCATGCCACCCGCGTGGAACAGTTCTGGTCGCTGATGGTTTCCAAATGCCTGCGGCCCGATGAGAGAACCCGGGGCATTGTGGGATATCTGGTCCGGAGACCCATCGGAGAGGGTTTCTTTATCATCAAGGGAGAGCTGTCCATACCCGATGAAAAGGTTATCGCCGAAAAACCGGCGCGGTTGATGATGCTCTTCGAGTATGCCCGGAAACACGGCGCCGGGATCGGAGCGCGGGTCAAGAAACTGGTGCGCGAAAACCTTCATCTGGTAAATGACCGGTTCCGCCGCGCCAAAGAGGTTAACGCATCCTTTTTCTCCATTCTGAGGGGCGCGAAGGGGGTAGGGGAGACGCTTCGCCTCATGCATTATCTGGGCTTCCTGAACCGCTACATCCCCGAATTCGAACGGATTCACTGCAAGGCGCAGCATGACATGTATCACATCTATACGGTTGATACACACTCCCTGTTCGCACTGGAAGAGATCGTCCGCCTCGGAAACGGAGAGCGCCGGGAAGAACTCCCTCTCCTGACACGCATTGCCGGGGAAGTGGAAAAGCCCGAACTGCTCCTTCTGGCAGCTCTGCTCCATGACATCGGCAAGGGGGAGGGCGGAAATCATTCCGAAAAAGGGGCGGCAATGATTCCGACCATTTCCAGGAGGATGGGACTGACCAGAGAGGACAGCGAGCGCCTGGAGTTCCTGGTGCGCCATCATCTGCTTCTGGCCCATATCGCCCAGCGGCGGGACCTGCACGATGAAAAGATGATAATCCAGTTCGCGCGGCAGATGGGCGCCAGTGAAAACCTGAAGATGCTCTATCTCCTGACCTATGCGGATCTGAAGGCGGTCGGTCCCGATGTCTGGACCGAATGGAAGGCCAGGCTGACGGAAGAGTTATATGAAAAGACGTTCACCGTTCTGGAGAGAGGCGATTTCCGGCTGGAGGCGCGCAGCGAAAGGGTGAAGAACGTAAGAAAAAAGGTTCTGGACATCCTGGGCGAGGATTGCCCGGCCGCACTGGCCAAGGAAGAACTGAAGGCCCTCAGCACGCGCCATCTCCTGTCCAACTCTCCCCGGTCCATCGCCCATCACGTGAGCATGCTGCTGCGGCTGGAAAAGTCGGTTTTTGTCTCCCAAATCACCCACGAACTGGAAGGAGGCTTTTCCAATTACACCATATGCACCCTGGACACACCCGGACTCTTTTCCATGATAGCGGGTGTCATGGCCGCCAACGGCTTCAATATCCTGGGCGCGCAGATTCATACCAGCTCCAATGGAAAGGTCCTGGATATCCTTCAGGTCAATTCACCACAGGGATTTGTTGTCACGGATGACGCGCGCTGGATGAAAATGGAGGAAGACCTTCGTCAGGTCATCCAGGGAAAGGCGAGCGTCAGGGAACTGGTGGAAAAGCGCAATCGTCCGAGCATTTTCGCCGAAAAGGTGAAGCCCCGCTTTCCAACGGTGATCGAAGTGGACAATGACGTATCAAGCGATTATACGGTTCTGGATATCTATACCCACGACAAGGTAGGACTGCTGTACCGTATCACAAGCACGTTGTCTGAATTGGGCCTCTACATAGGGGTTTCCAAGATATCCACCAAGATTGATCAGGTTGCCGATGTCTTCTATGTCAAGGACATATTCGGCCACAAAATAACCAGTGAGGAAAAGCTGGACGAGATAAGGCAACGACTTCTTCTGGCCATTGAAGAAGATTGATCCCGGGATCTGCATTAGAATGTATCACTTTCTGGATTTGTTTCTGAACTTCCTGACCGTTGAAAAAGGGCTCTCTGCCAACACCCTTGAGGCTTACAGCCGTGACGCGGGCAAGTACCTTACCTTTCTCGAAACACAGGGGCGCCTGTCTCCGGATCGGATCAATCCCATTCACATCGCGTCTTTTCTCGCATCCCTGAAGGAAGCGGGCATCGGCCCGCGGAGCAGGGCCAGGGCGCTTTCCTGTGTCAGGATGTTTCACCGCTTTCTTGAAACCGAAGGGTTCCACGAAGGTAATCCGGCATCCCTTATCGATGCCCCCAGAACAGTGGACAAGCTTCCCAAGGTCTTGAGTTTCCGCGAGGTGGAGGCTCTCCTTGCCGCTCCATCGGAGGAAAATCCCGGCGATCTTAGAGACAGGGCGATGCTGGAACTCCTCTACGCGACCGGACTTCGCGTGTCCGAGCTTGTGCGCCTGAAGAAAAGGGAGGTGAATCTGGACGCCGGATTCCTGCTGGCCTTTGGCAAAGGCGCCAAGGAACGCCTGGTTCCCATAGGGGAATCGGCCTCGGTTTATATCCAGAAATACCTCACGATGGTTCGGGGCAGGCTGGACAAGAACGGAGCTAATGAATACCTTTTTCTCTCCCGCCTCGGTGAGCCCATGACACGCCAGGCATTCTGGAATATCATCAAGAAGAGGGCGGCCCAGGCCGGAATCAGGAAGGACATATCACCCCATACCCTGCGCCACTCTTTCGCGACTCACCTCCTTGAGAACGGCGCCGACCTGCGGAGCGTCCAGATCATGCTGGGGCATGCGGACCTTTCCTCCACCCAGATATATACCCACATAACAAGGGAGAGACTTAAAAGGATTCACGCGGAGTTTCATCCAAGGGGGTAACTGGAACGGAGTGATGGCTTTGATTACCTTTTAGCGGGTTAACATTGATTGCAACAGAAAGGATGTGACTATGAAATATATTGTATTGCTGGGCGACGGCATGTCTGATGAAAAGATAGAGGCGCTGGGCGGGAAATCCCCCCTGGAGTACGCCTCCACTCCCGTTATGGACTTTATGGCGAAAAGGGGGCGTCTTGGCCTCGCGAAAACAATACCCCTTGGATATCCCCCGGGAAGCGACGTGGCCAACCTGTCCGTATTCGGTTACGACCCGCGCGAGTGCTACACCGGCCGCTCCCCGCTGGAGGCCGCCAGTATGGGCGTGTCGCTGGGCCCCGATGACGTGGCTTTCCGCATGAACCTGGTAAACATCCGGAACGATAACGGGACCGATTTCATGGGCGACTACTCCGCCGGACACATCTCGACCGAAGAGGGTGGGGAACTGGTAACAACCCTGGGAAACGAATTGGGAGGGGGAGAATTCGAGTTTTATCCCGGTGTGAGCTATCGTCACCTTCTGGTTTGGCGCAAGGGCAAAGACAGGCTTGAGTTGACGCCGCCCCACGACATCAGCGGGAAGCCCATAGCCGGCTTCCTCCCCAGGGGCGACGGCGCTGACACGCTTCTCCGCCTGATGGAGCGTTCCCGGGATATCCTTTCCCGACACCCGCAATACGGGAGGCGTCTTGACGTTGGCAAGGTCCCGGCCAACTCCATCTGGCTTTGGGGACATGGCAAGGCGCCCCGTATGGTTACCTATCGGGAGAAATACGGACTGTCAGGCGCCGTAATCTCGGCGGTTGATCTGGTGAGGGGGATAGGTGTCTATGCGGGCCTGGAGATCATCAGGGTGCCCGGCGCGACCGGCTACCTGGACACCAACTACCAGGGCAAGGCGGAAGCCGCTTTGGCCGCCCTGGAGCGTCTCGATTTCGTCTATCTCCATGTGGAGGCGCCGGACGAATCATCCCATTCAGGAAGCATGGAAAACAAGATTCGCGCCATCGAGGATTTTGATTCCAAGATCGTCGGCCCCATAAGTGAAGGGATAAGGAAATTCGGGGAATACCGGATCCTGTGCACGCCGGATCATCCGACGCCTCTACGCATAATGACCCATACCTCCGATGCGGTGCCTTTCATCATCTATGGCGGAGAAACTGAAGTCACGGAAGAAGTGGCTGGATATGACGAGTATTCCGCCCGCAAGACCGGCCTTTTTCTGGAAGATGGTTACAGGTTGATGGACATGATGATGGGACGGTGAAAATTGCGGGAGCATGCAAAACAAGGCTCATAAAGAAAAGGGACACGCCGTTGAGGAGTGTCCCTTTTCTTATGCCGCGAGGTGCTTCTTGACTCACATACCAGCAAAGTTGAGCATCAAAACATGCGCCACGATATTAATTGAAAAAAAATGGAACCGGACAACTGTCCGATTCCATTTAGCTTTTTTTGGTTGCGGGGGGAGGATTTGAACCTCCGACCTTCGGGTTATGAGCCCGACGAGCTACCAGACTGCTCCACCCCGCGTCATTTATTTAACTTGATATTTATAACATGCCTGTTAAGCATGTGTCAACAACAATTTCTCTTGCAGCCAGAATTATTTGGGTTTTACTATTCCGGAACTGGGATTGCGCCTCTTCCAACCTTTGCGGCCAGTTTCTTCGCTTCTTCCCGTTCCATCTTCCTTCCCACCCTGACCCTGTACATGACGTCCTTGCCCGGAACCTTATGCTCCAAAACACGGGCGGAAAAGCCATTTTGCTCAAGAGAGGTCTTTAACTCCTGGGCATCATCCTTGTCCTGGTATGAACCTGCCTGAACCGAGTAGACGGCCTTTCCTTTCTCCTCGTTTTTTGGAGCAGGAACGGAGACCTCCGCCTTATCCTTCTTAACAGGCGCGGGCGGTTTTTTATCCCTGGCCTGTTCACTACCGGCTTGCGCGCCCGGTGTTGTCCCCCCTGCTTTTTGCCCGGATTTATTCCGTACCATCGTACCTGCAACGGTTGCCTGGGACGGTACATCCTTTTTCGTCAATGGCGCCTTGTATTCAGGCGACAGATTGACTCCGCTTCCGATGACTCCCTTGTCACCCTTTGGAAGGGTGTAATAAAAGGTCAGGGGTGTTTCCGCTGTTTCGGCTTTTTTGGCCGAAGTTACGGAATCCTTTGCTGGAGTCCGGTGTTTTTCCGCGTTTTTTTGTTTCCCATCGGGTTCGGAGGCGCCTGATGCCGCTACGGAGGGGGCTTTTTGGCCTTTACCATTGAATAGCAGCCATCCGGTTCCAAGACCCAGCAGGTATACTCCAGACAGTGCAAAGAATATGATCAGCAGAAACGGCTTTGTTGAACGTTTCTTCGGACGGTTTCTGCTGACCTGTGTACGGTGGCTGTAGTCAAGGGCCATTATTTTTCAGCTCCTTCCGTCACATCCTTTCCGGCGCCGAGACGCCCATCAGGAAAAGGCCGTTTTTCAGTGTCTGGGCAGTGCATTTCAACAGGAGAAGGCGGGCGGAGGTCAATTCGGCATCTTCACCGATAACCCTGTTTTTATTGTAGAAACTATGGAAATGACCCGCGAGATCCTGAAGATAGAAAGGAATTCTGTGAGGTTCAAAGTTCAGCGCACTCCCCTCAACCACATCCGGGAAGGCAGCCAGAGCCTTTATAAGCGCCATCTCTTCCGGTGTGCCGAGCCTTGACAGGTCTACCTGGGAGATATCGGGTAAAACCGCGCCTTTTTCCACGGCATTCTCGAAGATCCCGTGAATGCGGGCGTGTGCGTATTGGACATAATACACCGGATTGTCCGAGCTTTGGCTTTTGGCCAGCTCAAGGTCAAAATCAAGCTGGCTGTCGGATCGACGCATCAGAAAAAAGAATCTGGCTGCATCCCGGCCGACCTCATCAACCACTTCCTTTAGAGTGACGAATTCTCCGCTTCTGGTAGACATGGCAACCGGGATCCCGTTTCGCAGGAGCGCTACAAGCTGGACGAGGACAATCCGCAAATCGTCGGGATTGCGTCCCAGTCCCTGCACGACCGCCTTCAATCGCGGAACGTAACCATGATGGTCAGCTCCCCAGACATCCACTACCAGGTCGAAACCCTGTTCATACTTTTCCCGGTGGTAGGCGATGTCGGAGGCGAAATAGGTCGTTACACCATTCCCCCTGACTACCACACGGTCTTTGTCATCCCCGAATTCAGTGGTCTTGAACCAAAGCGCTCCCTCGCTCTCGTACAGGTAGCCTCTTTCTTTCAAATGAGAAATAGCTCTTTCGACCTTGCCTTCATCAAAAAGGCACTGCTCCGAAAACCATGTGTCATGAACAACACCGAAGTCTTTAAGGTCCCGCTGAATCCCCTTCAGGATGATATCTCCGCCTATTTTCGCGAAGAACCTGACCGCTTCATCTTCGCTGGTGTCCAGATAGCGCGAGCCGTACTTCGTTACAAGGTCCCGCGCTATGTCCTTGATGTAATCTCCCTGATAACAGTCTTGGGGAAAATCAACGACTTTGCCAAGCAATTCACGGTATCTGAGATACACGGATCTTCCGAGCGTATCCATCTGGTTTCCGGCGTCGTTGATGTAATATTCCTTCACTACCTCGAAACCGGCGGCGAAGAGTATAGAGGCTATGGCGTCCCCGGTTGCGGCGCCGCGACCATGCCCTATGTGAAGGGGACCGGTGGGATTTGCGCTGACAAATTCCACCTGGACTTTTTTGCCTTGTCCCGCCTTGCTTTTTCCATAGTCGTCGCCGGCCTGGCAGATCTTTCCAAGGGTCTGCCGCCAGATATCTTTATTGATGAAGAAATTGATGAAACCCGGACCCGCGACCTCGACTTTTTCCAGGAGATCCATATCCTTTCCGAAGCGGGATGCAAGGATATCCGCAATCCGGCGGGGTGGCTTTTTTTCCGATTTCGCGAGAAGCATGGCGATGTTTGTCGCAAAATCACCATGTTCCGCATGGTTTGGAACTTCAACCAATGCATCGGGGAGGTGTTCAGAAACAAGGGTTCCATCGCTTCGGCATTCTTCAAGGCATTTATCGAGATATTGCTGTAACAGCTTCTTCATTTTTCCTCCAGAATACTACTTTTCCAGCTCTTTCCTGTTTTCCGTTGTCTTTCCAAGAGTTATGTCCCGTGTAAAGTCAGGGCAGCGCGCACCGCCATCATGCACACAGAATTTTTTCTGGCAATCAACACGCCATGCGCATACGGCGCATCGCTGAAAAGTCTTTTCGTTAGACATGGAGCAGCTCCGGACGTTGGACGACACGATTCCAGGTAAACGCCTTACGGCCATCACTGAGAATTCTCGAAAAAGCCGGAAAACAATATACAAGGATCAGACGAACATGATGTGTTGGGTGTTCAGGAGGAGCGCCCAGCAGGAATGATTCCTGGTAATACATTATTTTTTCGCGGGGAATTGATAAATGACCTCGTTTTTTCTTACAAGGCCGAAATCTTTTCTGGCGAGACTTTCAAGGTACCTGCGGTCCGTCTTAAGCGCTTCGATTTCTCTTTTCAAGCGGTCGTTCTCGGCACGGATCTCGGCCGCCCGCCTCTGTATTTCCTCTTTTTCCTGATTCAGGCGTGAAATGCGCAAGAGACCCCGCTCACCAAATATAGTGAAAGAGAGAAAGAGCAGGATGAAACCCGCCGGGATGAGATACATCCTCTTTTTCATATGGACAGGTGGCTATCCTTCCTGTTTCAGAACGCCGGAAAAGTATTCTATGGTCTTTTTCAGTCCTGTTTCCAGATCCGTGACAGGTTGCCAGCCGAGTTTCGCCTTTGCCTGGGAGATGTCAGGTTGCCGCTGCTTCGGATCATCCGAGGGAAGAGGCTCGAATACTATTCTGGATGAGGATCCGGTCAGCTCGATAATCCGTGTGGCGAATTCCAGAATGGATGTCTCAGCGGGATTTCCAAGGTTGATGGGACCGGTGAAGTCTTCATGCTCCATGAAACGCAGCATACCTTCCAGGAGGTCGTCAACGTAACAGAAAGAGCGTGTCTGGGTTCCGTCGCCATAGACGGTGATGTCCTCGCCCCGTAATGCCTGCACGATGAAATTGGAAACGACCCTTCCATCATTGAGGGCCATGTTGGGACCATACGTGTTAAAGATACGCACGATGCGGATATCAACCGAATTCTGGCGATGGTAATCCATCATAAGGGTTTCGGCAACCCTTTTACCTTCGTCATAACAGCTTCTCAATCCGATTGGATTGACGTTGCCCCAGTATTCCTCCGATTGCGGATGGGTCAGGGGATCGCCATATACCTCCGAGGTGGATGCCTGAAGGATGCGGGCCTTGACCCTCTTCGCGAGTCCAAGCATGTGTATGGCGCCGAGAACGCTTGTCTTGATGGTCTTTACCGGGTTGTACTGGTAATGGATGGGTGAGGCTGGACATGCGAGATTGAATATCCTGTCCGTTTCGAGGAGAATCGGCTGGGTAACGTCATGACGCACAAGCTCAAACCTGTTGTTATTCATCAGAGGGCTTATGTTGTCTTTCCTGCCGGTGAAGAAATTGTCCAGACAGATGACGTCGTGTCCATCATCAAGAAGGCGCGCGCAAAGATGCGAGCCGATAAATCCGGCGCCGCCGGTTACAAGTACTCTCATGCATTGCCCCTTTCCAGATAAAACTGCATGCCGTTTCTTCCTATGGGAAAGTATTCGAAACCCAGTTCTTTCATCCTTCGCGGCTCATAGAGGTTCCGTCCGTCGAAGATTACCGGAAATTTCAGCAAATCCCCGATCCTTTCGAAGTCGGGATTCCGGTATTCATTCCATTCCGTAACGATAGCCAAGGCGTCCGCGTTCCGCAGGATCTCATACTCATTATTACTGTATGAGACACGATCCCCAAAGACCCCGCGAGCCACATTCAAGGCAACGGGGTCATGTACTGACACCTCCGCTCCGGCCCGGAGCAATTTCTCAACGATTACAATGGATGGCGCTTCACGCATGTCATCGGTTCTTGGTTTAAAGGACAACCCCCAGACGGCAATACGCCTTCCCGTGAGAGGCTGCTCCTTGCCGCTATCTCCCATGCGTGAAAATATCTTGAGAGGCAATATCTCCTTCTGTCGTTCATTTGCTTCGTCGACCGCCCTCAACAGGGATAAATCATAATTACACTCCTCGGCGGTCATAACAAGGGCTTTAACGTCTTTTGGAAAACATGAACCGCCATACCCCACGCCCGGAAAGAGAAAATCATATCCGATACGGGAATCCGACCCGATTCCCTCGCGGACCGCGGCGACATCAGCGCCCAGAAGGTCGCAGAGATTGGCGATCTGGTTCATGAAGGTGATCTTTGTGGCAAGCATCGCGTTGGCGGCATACTTCGTCATTTCAGCGCTGTGCACATCCATTACTATTACGCGATTCGTTCTCCTCATAAACGGCGCATAGAGCTCCTTCATTATTTCCGCTGTTCGGACGTTGTCCACGCCGATGACAACGCGATCGGGCTTCATGAAGTCGTCAATGGCCGCGCCTTCCTTCAGGAACTCGGGGTTGGACACGACATCAAACTCGATGGAAACACCCCGTTCAGCAAGGACTTCGGAAATGACTTCGCGAACCTTGTCCGCGGTACCCACGGGGACGGTTGACTTGTTGACCACGATCTTGAAATTTTCCATGGCCGACCCGATTTCACGGGCAACAGCGAGAACGTGGTTCAGATCCGCTGAACCGTCTTCCCCTGGAGGAGTGCCGACCGCGATGAACTGGAGCAGGGTGTTTTTTACCGAGGATGCAAGATCCGTTGAGAATCTGAGACGCCCCTCTTCGGAGTTGCGCAGGATCATCTCCTTGAGCCCGGGCTCATAGATAGGAACCATGCCGTTTTTCAATCCTTCAATCTTGGCCTCGTCAATGTCGACACATGTGACGTTATTGCCACTCTCGGCAAAACAGGTTCCAGCCACAAGCCCGACATAGCCAGCGCCGATTACACATATTTTCATTAAAATACCCCTACAAAATAAAGCGCGCTATTGGACATGGAAAGGGCGCGATAGAGACCAGCCAAGTGAAACCTTTTACCATCAATTATTGAGGGTGAAACATGAAAAGTTATAACACAGTAACCGCGCATTCTTCCATTAGATTTCCAGGAAAAACCGGTTTTTCTTACATGAACGGGAAATTCTCCTGACTGTGAAGTCATTGTACCCCGGCGAAAAGAGAATCCGGTCAGGCTAAAATATGGAACCACGAATGAAAAAAGGTCCAGTGAATATCACCGAACCTTTTTTTGATAAATGGTGGAGCTGATCAGGATCGAACTGACGACCTCTTGAATGCCATTCAAGCGCTCTCCCAACTGAGCTACAGCCCCATTTGCGGAGACCTTTTATAGCAAAAGGGTTGAAGTGTGTCAATCATTTTTCTCACGATCTTTTCTCGTATACTCGGTGACGCCATGTCACTTTTCTTCCTTGACGAGAAAATATGCTTTAGCTATAATTCGCGGGCATTTGCCGAAGTGGCGAAATTGGTAGACGCAGCAGACTCAAAATCTGCCGCCCGCAAGGGCATGCCGGTTCGATTCCGGCCTTCGGTACCATTCAGACAATCCAAGAAAGTGTGTCTCAGTATGCGGGGCCCTGAACAATCAGGGCTCTTTTTTTATCCAGCTCCGCTTTTCCGACGTAACACCGCAAACCATAATGCGGCCAATTCCTTGGGGCTATAACATGGATTGTCCCTGGGAACCTCTGGAAAACTGACAGCCCGTCGGAAGTGCTTGGAAACGTAAGACATGGTTTTCGCATGGGACACGATAGCCGGATTGAACGACGGATTAGCTGTTTATCAATCGCTTCCTGGATGCTTATCTTCCGCCATCCAAACCCGTAATGCCGACTTATGGAATCTTCCGACGGCTTCCGTTACCGGCTTCCATCGAGAAAGGAGTATTCCGTGAGAGTGCTGCTGATTTCTCCAAATACCGAAGTTACCAATATGGCGCCGCTTCCGCTGGGTCTGAACTGCGTGGCCGTTGCCGCACGGAACGAAGGGCACGATGTGCGGATGCTCGATTTGATGGGCAGTAGAGATAGACACTCGATCCTCCGCGATTCACTTGAATCATTCAGGCCGGACGTGATCGGTCTTTCCGTTCGAAACATCGACGACCAGAACATGGCGGAACCGAAATTTCTCCTCGATCCGGTTCGTGACATTATCTGCTTCTACCGCACCCTGTCCGGCGCCCCCATTGTCATTGGAGGCGCCGGTTACAGTATCTTTCCGGAATCGGCGCTCCGTTATCTGAACGCCGACTATGGTATCCGCGGCGACGGGGAGGTGGCATTTACCGAACTGCTCCGGGCATTGGGGCGCGAAGAGACCCCGGCCGACATTGCCGGCCTCTATCTCCCTCTGGGCAAGGCGCGGGGGCAAGACATCGTTAGACCATGCCTCGCGACACTCCCCATGCCCGACCCTTCACTCTGGAACACAACCGCCGGGAGAGAAGGGGAACTCTGGATTCCTTTCCAGACCAGACGCGGATGTCCCCTCGCATGCAGCTATTGCAGTACGCCCGTAATCGAAGGAAAAAGAATCAGAAAACGCCCCATTGAAGAGGTCTTGCAAGGGATTGCCGCTCATGTGGCGGCAGGCCTCGATCGCTTCTACTTTGTCGACAGCACCTTCAATCTGCCTCCGAACTACACAAAAGCGCTCTGCGGGGCGCTTGTCTCCTCCAGGCTGGATATCCAATGGCGATGCATTCTCTATCCGGGATTTGTGGACGAAGAACTGGTGCGCATGATGGCGGAGGCGGGCTGCATCGAGGCAAGTCTGGGATTCGAAAGCGGTTGCACGGCAATGCTCAGGAACTTCAACAAGAAATTCAGCCTGGACCAGGTAAGGGCCGCGGCTGAGATGCTCAAGGAGCACGGCATCCGCGGAACAGGCTTTCTACTCCTGGGAGGACCAGGTGAAACCAGGGATCTGCTCTTCCCCCGCTTCTACCTGGCCAAAGGGCTTGATGGATGGATTGAGCCGATGCTGCGTGACTGGATGGCGGAGCGCCCGTTCCGCGCATTCTGACGGCACTGACGAAAATCAGCCCGGTTCTGGTGTCTACCATGTGACAGGGCCGCGGAGAGCAAGCAAGATGTGGTTCCGGCGAGGGTGTGGTTCTTGGGGTCACAGGGAGGTGTCATCATGCATACAGTCATATACTATTACACTGGCGCCGGCAATTCGCTCTGGACGTCGAGAGCCTTTGCCGGGATATTCGGCGATACCGAGATCGTTCCAATGCGCCTCATGAATCACATACGGAAAGGGAAGGAACCGGATAGAATAGGGTTTGTTTTCCCGGTCCACATATGGGGAGTTCCGAGACATGTGCGCAATTTCCTCCAATCGTTGGAAAAATGGCCGGATGTATATTATTTCGCCGCCGCAGTCAACGCCGGCCAGGTATCACGCACCCTCATTCAACTCAGGGAACTCATGGCCGGGTACGGTCTCACGCTTTCCGCCGGGTTCGATATCCGATTGCCGAGCAACTATATTCCATGGGGTGGGCCGGGTAATGACGAGGCCCAGCGAAGACTCTTTGATGAGGCAATCGAAAAAATCAGGGTTGCGGCAACGTATGTCACGGACCGGAAATCTGGACACATAGAGAAAGGTCCCCTTTGGCAGAGGTTAATTTTTACCCTCATCCACAAGATGACCTACAATCTCGTTCCGACCATGGACAAAAACTTCAATATCGAGGGCGAGTGCAACTCATGCGGCATCTGTGAAAAGGTCTGCCCCGTGAGGAACATTTCCATGGAAACTGGAATTCCCCTCTGGCGAGGCAACTGTGAGCAATGCCTCGCATGTCTCCAGTGGTGCCCAAAGGAATGCATCCAATATGCTCGGAAAACAAAAGGATATAAACGTTACCATCACCCTGAGGTAAGGGTTGATGATATTTTCAGGGAAAAATACGATAAGTGTTAATGTTGTTGAGTGAAATAATATCAAACATCTCCAGTTGACATGCGCGCACAAAGAATAACTGTTGTATAATTTCCATCAGGTTATGATGGTTCAGAAAAAGGGGTTTGGATCTGGACCAGGCCATTGGCGGAAGGGTTTGAGCGCCGTTTATTCTATTCACATGCGAGGTCATCCAGTATGCAAAAATGGAAAAAAATTGGTGAAATCCTGGTCAGCAAAGGTGTTCTGTCTGACAAGACCGCGGACCGAGTGCAAAAGATCTCGAAAAAGCACAAAAAGCGATTGGGCTGGACCCTGGAAAAGCTCGGATTGGCAACCGGAGATGAAGTGGCCGAGGCACTTTCAATCCAGTACAGTCTTGAGATGGTATCCAATCTGGCTGATTATCCATGCCCTGAAGAAGCGCTTCAGGCCGTGTCGTGCGAAACAGCCATACGTAATCTGGTTTTTCCCCTGAATCTCGAAGGCGGCAATCTCTTGCTAGCCGTTGCGGATCCTACAAATGTGCAGGTAATTGATGAAATCGCGGCTGGTTCAAGCCTTAATATCAGACTCTGTGTGGCCGCAAGGGATGAAATTTATGGAGCTGTCTGCAAGAAATACCTGAAAAAGGAAGTGTCGCCGCCTAAAACCGAGACCGTTCTGGTCGTTGGAGAGGATGCAATCTCCAACGAGACAGTGAAATACTCTCTTTCCAGGGAAAATTATACCGTTCTCGTTGCCAATGATTTTCTTCAGGGTTTTATATTGACCGTCTCCCGACAGCCTCATGTAATCATCACCGACAAGGATGTGCCCGAATCCGTCGGCGCGCATATGCTTGAAGCCACTCAGTCGATCCCTGAGTTTGAATCCATACCGATTCTTCTCATGTGCGATAAGCTTTCAACATTGGAAGAGAGGCAGGTTTTCGACGCGGGTTATTTTGATGTACTGCCCAAACCCCTTAATATGACGACACTTCTGTCACGAGTCAAACGTGCGTTCAGTTTCAGCAAACAGAAATATGGTTTCTTCTGATCATCAGCATGAACCTCCCCTGGGGATGATTTGTTTTCATACAATTTCCATTCCTCGAAAATACCTATTGACCCGACCATAGCTTCACCCTTTACCTTTATTCCAGTCACGGCCATGACGACATATTTTCAGCGAAAGGAGTAACGCAATGGAATGTAAGGTATCAGTGGATGAATGGATTGGGCGCTTCCGGGCAATCGGTCTTGATGATGATTCAATGAAGAAATGGCACGAGTTATTTGAGCGGGAAAATCCCGAAGGCCATCAAAGCTTCCTTGAATGGCTTGGGTTGCCGGCGGACGGAATCGCGAAAATCAGGGGTGTTCGCTGACCGATCCTGACTATTCGTCAACTAGCGGTCCTGTGCAAAACAGGGCCGCTATGTCATTATTAAGGAGGCATGCGCCATGTACCAGATTTCCCGGTTGGCACGCAGATTCGGAATATCACGCAGCACGCTTCTGTATTATGACCGGATAGGTCTCTTTTCGCCTTCGGGAAGGAGCGAATCCGACTATCGACTGTATTCGCAGACTGACTTCGAACGCCTGGAGCTGATTCGCGCATACCGTCAGGCCGGTCTGACCCTGCAGGATATCAGGGAGATACTGTCCACGGACTCTGATGATACAAGCGATGTTCTTGGAAATCGCTTAAAGTCCATTGGAGAGGAAATCCTGGCCTTGCGCGCCAAGCAAAGCCTTTTGGCGAAGATGCTGAAGGTGCGCTCCGGCCCTCGACTGCCGACCCTGGTTGATAAGGATACCTGGATGGATATGCTCCGCGCAGTGGGGATGGACGACCGTTCCATGCGCCGGTGGCATGAAGAGTTCGAGCGTCGCGCTCCTCAGGCCCACCACGAGTTCCTACTTTCACTGGGCGTAAGCGAACAGGAAACGCTTTTGATCCGTGAATGGTCCGCCGGCTCAACCGGAACTGCTCCTCCGAGCTGAATAGTACAAAATGGCATCGTCTGGCATTAACTAGAATCAACCTGAAACACCCCGTTTTCCAGCCTGCCGACCCTTCTCCCGCCGTGACGCCGTAAGTCCATTCGTTGACTTTCATTTTTCGATCTGTTAAGAAAATAAGCCTTATCAACAAGTTTGCCCTACAAGGTGTACATGGAAAATTTTATACTGAAGCTTTCAATCATGCTCGTTCCCGCTCTCTTTGCCATTACGTGCCATGAAGTGTCTCACGGTTATGTCGCCTCCCGGTTCGGTGACCAGACTGCCCGCTCCCTGGGCCGCTTGACCCTCAATCCCATTAAACATCTGGATATTATCGGAACTCTGATGGTCTTCCTGGTGGGTATCGGCTGGGCAAAACCCGTTCCGGTGGATTTTCGGAATCTCAGAAATCCAAAGAAGGACATGATATGGGTCGCGGCGGCGGGACCGGCTACCAATTTCATCCTCGCCGCTTTTTCCGCCTTGCTATTACGGGGAATTGCTTACATAGAGAGATTTTCTTCCGCGTATCTGGGATTGGACCTTTTTCTTCAACCACTGTCCCTGATGCTGGCGTTCTCTCTGTATGTCAATCTCCTGCTCTGTCTTTTCAACCTCATACCGGTGCCTCCTCTTGACGGGGGAAGGGTCCTTGTGGGGATTTTACCATACAGGCAGGCAGCGGCCTATTCCAGAATCGAGCCCTACGGCATGGTCATCATCATCGTGCTGGTCTTTTTTACCAAGATCTTTAATTATATTCTCGCGCCTCTGCTTGACTTGGGAATCAGGCTTCTTGCCGGTCCTCAAAGCGCGCTTGTCTATAACGTGACCTCTTTTCTCATGAGATGATGCGACAATCATCTTGCAAGAGAGCGCCCGGGCAGTGAAATGAAATATGGCCGCAAATGATATGAAGGAATTGTGATTCATCAACCTACGCCAAGGACACATCATGGAAAAACTCAATTACGGCACCTATGAAAGCACGGTGGAAAGAAGCCGGAAACTGGAAGAAGATTTAGCGAAGAATCCCTCAAACTACAGAGTTTTAACCGGAGATCGCCCAACCGGGCGTCTTCACATAGGTCACCTGTTCGGCTCGCTCCAGAACCGGGTGAGATTGCATAAACTCGGAGTGTTCACTTTTATCGTGATCGCCGATTACCAGGTGCTGACCGACAGGGATTCCTTTGAATCGATCTCCGAAAACATAAAACAGCTTACCATCGATTACATTGCCGCCGGCATTGACCCTGATGACGACAGGACATTTATCTTTCCCCACAGCCATGTGCCTGAACTGAACCAGTTGCTTCTCCCTTTTTTGACCCTGGTCACCATGTCGGAACTGGATCGGAATCCTACGGTGAAGGAGGAGATACAGGCGGCCGGTCTGGTAAGGATCAACGCTGGCATGTACACATACCCAGTTCATCAGGCGGCGGATATCCTGTTTTGCAAGGGAAATGTCGTTCCGGTCGGGAAGGACCAGTTGCCTCACCTTGAGCTTACCAGGGTTATCGCTCGACGTTTCAATGAAAGATTCGCCGCGAACAAAACGGTATTTCCCGAACCCCAGCCTCTGTTGAGCAAGACCCCGCTCATCCTGGGCCTGGATGGTTCGCAGAAGATGAGCAAGAGCAGAAACAACGCCATCATGCTATGCTCATCTGAAGACGAGACAGCCGCCCTGATCAAGAAGGCAAAGACCGACGCGGACAGGATTATCACATATGATCCTGAAAACCGTCCCGAGGTTTCCAATCTGTTGACCCTTGTTTCCCTGTCCACCGGCAAGTCTCCTGAGGCCGTTGCCGGAGAAATCGGCGATGGAGGAGGTGGAAAGCTGAAAAAAGCGCTTACCGAATCCCTGAATGAATATCTCAGGCCATTGCGGAAAAAACGGGCCGAGTTGGAGAGGGATCCCGGCTATATCAACCAGGCGCTGGAAAAAGGAATTGCCGGGGCGAGAAAAATCGCCGTGGAAACCCTTGATGAAGTGCTGGAAGTCATGAATATGAAACTGTAGTAAAGTTCCACAACCCGGGCATATGGAGCTTGCGGATTGGATTACCAGGAAAAAACGGGCGTCGCTACGGAATCCGGAGCGGCGCTTTCTCTCTATAACGTGAAGCTGGAGGTCTTCGAAGGACCTCTTGACCTTCTCCTCTATTTGATCAAGAAAAACGAACTTGATATCTACGATATTCCCATCGCCCTGATCACGAAGCAGTACCTTGAATATATAAATCTGATGAAGGAAATGAACCTGGACGTTGCCGGTGATTTTCTCCTGATGGCGTCAACGCTGATCCAGATCAAATCCAGTATGCTTCTTCCATCCCGGCAGGATGAACCGGCCGAAGATGAAGAGGAGGATCCACGGGCGGAACTGATCCGCAGGCTGATCGAATACAGCCGATACAAGGACGCGGCTCTGCGGTTGAATGACGGAAATCTTCTCGGAAGGGAGTTGTTCGCCCGCTCTTTTCCGTCTCCCGAGCTTCACTTCACTCATACCGAGCCCTGCGCACCTGAAATTGAACTGTTCGAGTTGATTGAAGCCTTCCGTGTTATCCTGGCAAAGGCGCCCCGCGAGACATTCCACGAGGTAAGCGCGGAAACCATCAGCATCGCCGAACGAATCAACGAGATCCTGTCCCTGATCCAGGAAAGGGAACTGATAGCATTTGAAGAACTTTTCGATAACATTTGCGATCGGGAGTATCTCGTAACGACATTTCTCGCTCTGCTGGAACTATGCAAGCTAAAGGTTATTCGTGTCCATCAACAGTCGCTACACGGTCCCATCAGGATCAGTCCCGCCGTGAAAGGAACGGATGAACCTCCGGACGAAGGGGAGGGCGGTGACCATACTACGGATTAAATCAATCATCGAAAGCCTCCTTTTTGTCTCCGACGTCCCTGTTTCGCTCGACAGGCTCTGCGGTATACTTGGTGAGTATGATCGGGACGAGATACGAAACGCCCTTGCCGTATTGCGGGAAGAGTATGGCGACCGGGACAGGGGGATCACCCTCGCGGAGGTCGCTAATGGTTACCAGTTGCGGACCGTAGAGGAAAACGGGGAGTATGTTCGAAGGCTGGTGAAGACCAGGGCATCCCGCTTCAGCCAATCCGCGCTTGAGACACTGGCGATTGTAGCCTATCGACAACCGATTACACGGGCGGAAATAGAGTATCTGAGAGGGGTGGATTCCGGAGGTGTCATCAAGACCCTCCTGGAAAAAAAGCTTGTCAGGATCCTCGGCAAGAAGGATATCCCGGGCAGGCCCCTGATCTATGGCACCACCAGGGAGTTCCTGGAAGTGTTCGGCCTGAAAGACCTTAAATCACTTCCCACCTTGCGTGAGATACAGGAGCTGGGCGTCGACGGGATACATGAACAGCAGGAGGAATTGCCTCTGGAAAGGGCGAACGAAGCTACTGAAGACGAGAAACCGGGATTGCCGGGCGATGATGATTGACGGAACGGAAGAGGAGGTAGCGCCATGGTACGAAAACCAGCGGTAGCGGGCCAGTTTTATACAGATGATCCCAGGCGCCTCAGAGCCCAGGTTGAGGCCTTTATGGGTAAGAAAGCCGTGAGAAAAAAGGTGTTTGGAATAATCGCCCCCCATGCGGGATACGTATATTCCGGAGCGGTGGCTGGTGAGGTCTACGGACGTGTGGAGGTGCCCGGAACCGTCCTGATTCTTGGTCCGAATCATCACGGCCTCGGCTCTCCGGCCGCCGTCTCTCTCAGGGAAGAGTGGATGACCCCCCTCGGCGCCGTTCCCATAAACACCACTCTCGCGAAGCTGATCCTTGAAAAATCACCCCTGCTGACGGAGAATGCGGCCGCTCACCAGTACGAGCATTCCCTTGAGGTCCAGGCGCCGTTTCTTCAGGTGGCCCGGCCCGATGTCACGATAGTGCCGGTGTGTCTTGGATTGATGGATTATGATTCCTGCAGGGAGCTGGGCGTCTCTCTGGCGGGGGCTGTCCGGGAGTTTGGTGAAGATGTGCTCTGGGTAGCCAGTTCGGACATGTCACACTACGAACCGGACGAGATAGCGCGGGAAAAGGACGAAATGGCGATCAATCAAATGCTGGCGCTGAATCCGGAGGGGCTCTACTCGGTTGTCAGAAAAAAGGGGATCACCATGTGCGGTGTCATACCGGCGACGGTCATGCTGGTTGCGGCTCGGGAGATGGGCGCGACAAAGTGTGAACTGGTGCGGTACTCAACGAGCGGGGATGTATCCGGAGACTATCGCCAGGTCGTCGGTTACGCAGCCATGACGGTTGAATAACCCCGTCATTCTTCCTTTGCAATCCGGATAACCTGCAATACGCCGGGCATTGCCTCCAGAACAGGGGTGTCCAGTGTATCGGTATCGCCGATAACGCCGATGATTGTGCGGTTGGCGCCTGTTGACTGGTGGATATCGAAATTCCGCATGATAAGATATTCCTTGATGTGATCCAGCGCTTCTTCATCGGCGCTTTTTTTCATAATAATCAGCATAGTCCATCCCTTGAATATTATCTCAGCTTTCACTTCCGGTCATTATTCTCTCCAGACGCCGTGATTCATCTATCACGCGCTCGAACAACCTCACAATTGCCTGATCATCCAAAGGACCCGGGTTATCGCTTTTCATGCGCTGAAAGATCCTTTTCTCCCGGCCGGGGTCGAAGATGGGAAGTCCCGCGCCTTTTTTCAATTCTCCAATCCGCAAGGCCAGCTCCGCCCTCTGGTTGAATATTCTCAGCAATTCATTGTCCAGGCGATCAATTTCCGTTCTCAGCTCATCAATGGTCATAAGTCCTCAGAATGTTTTCCTTATGAGGGTGTCCCTGTTCCAGTTAACGTCGTCTCTGTCAGGAAAATCAATGTTGTAGTGAAGTCCGCGGGATTCCTTCCGCTGAAGGGCGCAGAGGACAATCAACTCGGCCACGGTGATAATATTACGCAATTCGATGAGGTCCGAAGTGACGATAAAGTTCCAGTAGTATTCAGCGATCTCTTTCTTGATGAGCTTGATGCGGTTCAAGGCCCTCTGCAGTCGTTTGTTGGAGCGGACAATGCCCACGTAATTCCACATGAAACGCCTGATTTCATCCCAGTTCTGGGATACGACGACCATCTCATCGCTATCGGTAGCCGTGCCCGCATCCCACTCGGGAATGACGGGAAATTTAAAACTGGAGGACTTCAGTCGTTCCGAACTGTGCCGGTAAGCCCTTCCGGCAAAAACGGCGGCCTCCAGCAGAGAGTTGCTGGCCAGCCTGTTGGCGCCGTGCAGTCCTGTAAAGGCCACCTCGCCAATGGCATAGAGGTTTTTGATATCCGTTTCCCCATTCAGATCTGAAACGACCCCGCCGCACAGATAATGGGCCGCCGGCACCACGGGCACGGGCTCGCTGGTCATGTCGAAACCAAACTTGAGACAGGTCTTGTAGATATTGGGAAAACGGGTCCTGATATAATCAGCGTCCCTGTGGGTGATGTCCAGGTAGACGCAGTCATCGCCATAGGTCTTCATTTCATTGTCAATGGCCCTGGCGACTATGTCACGGGGGGCAAGGTCCTTCAACTTGTGGTACTTTTCCATGAACGGGGTTCCGTCCCGGCGGCGCAGGATAGCGCCTTCTCCCCTGACCGACTCGGAGATAAGGAACGATTTCGCTTCAGGGTGGTAAAGGGTGGTGGGGTGAAACTGCATGAACTCCATGTTGGCGATTCTGGCGCCCGCGCGGTATGCCATGGCGACACCGTCTCCGGAAGCCACATCGGGGTTGCATGTATACAGGTAGACCTTGCCGGCCCCACCGGACGCGAGGAGGGTGATTTTCGCGGGAAACGTCTTTACGGCATTGTTTTTCGCATCCAGCACATACGCGCCAAAGCAGTGATCCGTTTCAAGATTCTTCCTCAGCAGCTTTGATTCGGTGATGAGATCGATAGCGGTGTGATTCTCATAAACCTCGATATTCGGGTGCTCGAAAGCGGCGGTGACAAGCGCGCGTTCAATCTCCCGTCCCGTCAGATCATCGGCGTGAAATATCCTTCTCTTGCTGTGTCCGCCTTCGCGGGTCAGATCGTATGAACCTCCATGGGTGGTGAACTTGACGCCCCACTCGATCAGGTTCTTGATCACCTCGGGTCCCTCTTCCACCACCATCCTTACTACGTCTTCATGGCAGATTCCGGCCCCTGCTACCATGGTGTCCTCGCTGTGAGAGGCGAAGGTGTCTTCTTCGGAAAAGACGGACGCAATCCCCCCCTGGGCATAGTTGGTGGCTGATTCGGTAATCTCTTTCTTGGTAATAAGGGCCACCTTGCCGTGATCCGCGGCTTGCAGGGCAAAGGACAAACCGGCGATGCCGCTGCCGATCACAAGAAAATCGTTTTCAATTAACATAACATTCCCCCGGGAAAGGATACATTTTTCATGCAGTGCGTGGATTATCCATCTCGCTCCCGGCATTGTCAATCTATTTGGCGGGTTGGAAAGCGGGATAAAACAAGTCGGAGCGCAACTGATGGTTAAAGAAAAAATGGGAGACCTGCATGTGCGAGGGTCTCCCATTTATGGAATTGTGCCGGGATTATCGGGAATGGCCGTAAAGAAATCTCACCAGGTAATCTATCCCCGACCAGATAGTGATTATGGTTGCTATCCAGAGAAAAAACATGCCGATATTATGCATGTTTGCATAAAGATACGGATTTTCTACGCCGAAAAACCAGTAATAATCGTAATGCAGCAGAAGACCAAGGATAGCTACAATCTGGAAAATGGTCTTGTATTTTCCCAGCTTGCTGGCGGAGATAACGATACCCTCCGAGGAAGCGATGCTCCGCAGGCCGGTTATCACGATCTCCCTTCCAAGAATTACGAGAACCATCCAGGCGGGAACCCTGCCGAATGGAAGGATCATGATCAACGCGGACATCACCATGAGCTTGTCCGCGATGGGGTCAAGAAACTTTCCAAGCATGGTAACGATGTTCAGACGTCGGGCGAGATAACCGTCCAGCCAGTCCGTGATGGAGGCCACGGCGAACAGTGCGGCCGCGAAAAAACCTGCCTGCCTGGAGGGGGAAAAAAGGATGACCACCAGCGGCGGGATCAGGAGAATGCGCAAGAGGGTAAGTATATTGGGAAGGTGCCTGATAAGGCCTTGATTATTCATAAATTGGGGAAACACCCTAATTGTTTTGATATGTTTTCTGATAACTCAAGACCCGGGAAACATAATTGCGCGTCTCCTGATATGGAGGAACGCCACCATATTGGGAAACCCTGCTCAGCCCCGCGTTATATGCGGCCAGAGCCAGGGTCACGTCTCCTTTAAACGTATCCAGGAGAAAGCGTAGATAGCGCACTCCTCCGCGGATGTTTTCCTTTGGGTCGAAAGAATTGTTCACTTTCAATCCCTGAGCTGTCCTGGGCATCAGTTGCATTAAACCCTGCGCGCCTTTGGGAGAAACGGCATTGGGGTTGTATCCCGACTCCGCGTGGATAACCGCTTTTATCAGGCTCTTGTCAACCCCGTATTCAGAGGCAAGAGACTTGATTATCGGGTCAAACTCCTCTTTATTTCGATAGGCGGCGGCAAATTTGAAATTAGTTCGCAGTTTCCGGTCTTTCTTCAGATCGCGCATGAATATTTTGAACTTGCGACTAGTGGGGGCATCCGTAAAGTGCATGACACCATCTTTATCGACATACTTGTAGATGTCCGCCTGAGCGCCTTGTGTCTGGTAAAGAAAGCAGGATAATAAAAACCAGACAAGAGGAACCCATTTTTTATGGAGCCTTCTTGCGCGCATGAACCCCTCCTTGTTTAAGCCGCACTGTTGTGGACTATAGAACAAAAAATTCAATACATCAATACCGGATACCCTGAAATATACAAGCTGAAGCTCCATTTTCCTGAGGATAATGGATGATTTCCGCTACATCCGCACGCTTCCGCCCGGGCAATGAAGGTATTTTCCCGCATCTGCGTTATACTGGTCAGGTAGAATTCTCTCCATGTAATGGAAGTGATTCATGGAAAAGGTAAAAGGTAAAAAAGGATACGGGAAGGAGAGAGAAGGCGAGGTTGTTGTTGTCCACGGCAGCGTTATCGATGTCCGCTTTTCTCACCGGATTCCCCTTATACATAACCGTTTGGAATCCCCCGGCTCACCAGCGGTGATAGTTGAGGTGCTTGCCCATCTGGATCATGAAACGGTGCGGGGAATCGCCCTCACTTCTACCCAGGGCCTTGCGCGCGGCTCGCTATTGATTGATACGGGCGAACCCTTTACCGTCCCTACCGGAAACCGACTTCTCGGCAGAATGTTCAACGTTTTCGGGGAGACCATCGACGGAAAGGGAATCCTTTCTTGCGGAGAAAGGCGTCCCGCCCATCGGCCTCCCCCCCCTCTGACGGAACTGGTGACATCGTCTGAAATCCTGGAAACCGGGATTAAGGTGATCGATCTGCTTTCCCCCCTGGAACGGGGAGGGAAGGCGGGACTCTTCGGCGGCGCCGGGGTAGGCAAAACAGTGCTCATAACCGAGATAATTCACAACATGGTGGGAACTCATGAAGGGGTCAGTATCTTCTGCGGCATCGGAGAGCGCTGCCGCGAGGCTGAAGAACTCTATCGTGAGATGGACAAGAGCGGTGTTCTGGACAAGACGGTTATGATCCTGAGCCAGATGAACGAGCCGCCGGGCGCCCGTTTTCTTGTCGGCCATGCGGCCCTGACCATTGCGGAGTTTTTCCGCGATGATCAGAAAAAAGACGTTCTCCTTCTGATCGACAATATCTTCCGCTACATCCAGGCCGGCACCGAGGTTTCGGCGCTCCTGGGACAGATACCCTCCCGTGTCGGTTACCAGCCGACCCTGGGAACGGAGCTGGCCCAACTGGAGGAGCGTATCTGCACAACATCCAACGGCGCCATCACCTCCATCCAGGCGGTCTATGTCCCGGCCGACGACTTCACCGACCCATCGGCCGTACACACCTTCGCCCATCTTTCCGCGCTGATCGTCCTTTCCCGCGGGAGGGCGGCGGAAGGTCTTTACCCGGCCGTGGACCCGCTTGAGTCCGCTTCGAAAATGCTTTCATCGGCCGTCGTGGGCAGGCGGCACTACGAGATTGCGCGGGCAATCCGCAAGAATCTGGCGGAATACAAGGAGTTGAAGGACATTATCGCCATGCTCGGCATGGAGGAGCTCTCAGCCGAAGATCGGGCGGTTGTCCACAGGGCGCGGCGGCTGGAGCGTTTTCTCACCCAGCCCTTTTTTACTACAGAGCAGTTTACCGGCCATGGAGGAAGATTCGTGAAACTCCAGGATGCCCTGGACGGGTGCGAAAGGATACTGAACGACGAGTTTTCATCCTTGCCCGAAGGCGCGCTTTACATGATAGGCTCGATTGATGAGGCCCGAAAACAATGAGGCTGATTATCCTGCTGCCCACGGGAACGCTGGTTGATCAGGAGGTTGCCAAGGTGACGGCCGAGGCCGGGAACGGTTCCTTCTGTCTGCTGCCCCGGCACATCGATTTCCTGACCGTTTTGTCGCCTGGACTCCTGTCATTTGAAACCGGAGCAGGTGAGGAGGAATTTCTGGCCGTGGATGAAGGTATCCTCGTGAAATGCGGCCCGGAGGTCAGGGTTTCCACACGCGATGCCGTACGCGGAGTACCGCTGGGACAATTGCGCCAGGCGGTAAAGGAACGATTCCAGGCCCTTGATGAAAGGGAGAGGCAGGCGCGGGAGGTTCTGGCCAGGATGGAGGCCGATGTGGTGGTCAGGTTCATAAGAATGGGAGAGAAGAACCGTGCCTGAACCCGTGAACAAGGACAGGATGGAAGTGTCCAGAGAGATGGAGAAGGCAATAGCGTCAAAAGAAGAGAGGCGCATTATCGCGCGCCGGGAAAAGGATCACGGCCTGTTGTTCGGTCTGAGCATCTTCGGCATTGTCGGCTGGTCGGTGGTTATCCCGACTCTGGCGGGAATCGCCATGGGCATCTGGATTGACGGCCGCTGGCCCGGACGGTTTTCCTGGACACTGATGCTGCTCTTCGGCGGCCTTATCTGCGGCTGCCTGAACGCATGGTACTGGGTGAGCCATATTTCAAGGAATGAGTGATGCGTGAACGCTTTTTCCCGTTTTCCAGCAAGGAAGAATGGAGCTTTCTCATGATTTCAATAATAAGCGAGTCCTCAATCGCGGCCTTGGCCGGGTTGCTTCTCGGTTTGTTCTACTTCGGTGGCTTGTGGCTGACCGTTCGCGGAATAACATGCGGCAAAAGGCCGGGAATGCTCATGCTCGCCAGTTTTGTCCTTCGCTTGCTGGTAGCGCTTTCGGGTTTCTACATGGTGATGGACGGCGGACCAGGGCGGCTAATAGCCTGTCTGGGCGGTTTCCTGCTAATGAGGTATATCCTGACAAAGGCGGTGAAACGGGGTGAACCGGCTGTCCAGCTCTCCGACGAATCCGCGGGGGCAAGATGGAACTGAGTCCGGACAGCACGCTTTTCTGGCAGTGGGGCCCGGTCAGGCTCAACGCCACCATTGCCTTTACGTGGCTGGTAATGGCGATCTTGTCTCTCGGCTCATGGCTGGTGACGCGCCGAATGGAAAAGAATGGCAAGAGGCCTCGTCTTCGGAACTTTCTGGAAACCCTGGTTGCGATTCTCAATGATCAGATACGCGCCATTGGCCACAAGGCGCCTGGCCGGTTCCTTCCGTTTATTGGCACTCTGTTCCTGTTCATCGCCGCCAGCAACAGCATGGAGATCATCCCCGGATTCGAGCCGCCCACCGGTTCCCTTTCAACCACCGCGGCCCTGGCGATATGCGTCTTTATCGCCGTGCCATTCTTTGGTGTCAAGCAGAAGGGCTTGTCGGGTTATTTAAAGCATTACGTCAAACCCTCTGTCTTCATGGCGCCCTTTGAGATTATCGGTGAATTTTCGCGCACACTGGCTCTGGCGGTGCGTCTCTACGGCAACATCATGAGCGGTACCATTATCGTGGGGATACTGCTGAGCATTGCTCCATTGTTTTTTCCAATTGTCATGCAGGCGCTCGGCCTCCTCATCGGGCTTATACAGGCATATATATTCGCTGTTCTGGCAATGGTTTACATAGCTTCCGCAACGTCGGAAAAGAAACGGACCGAGGCCGGAAGCGAAAATGGAAAGAAGGGGGGCGCAGGACTATGAACGATATCGGACTTATCGGCATGGTTTCCATTATTGTGGCCGGAGGCACCATGGCCATCGGTTCCATCGGGCCGGCTTTCGGCGAGGCGCGCGCAGTGGCGCAGGCGCTGAGCGCCATTGCCCAGCAGCCGGATGCCTCCGGCGCCATCAGCCGGACCCTGTTCGTGGGGCTGGCGATGATCGAGTCCATGGCTATTTACTGTTTCGTCGTGTCGCTGATACTGATATTCGCGAATCCGTTCTGGAAATATGTCGTTGAACATCCGTGAGGCATTAGATGGGACCTGACTGGTTTACTGTTGTCGCCCAGATAGTAAATTTCCTGATCCTCGTAGCCTTGCTGAAGCGATTTCTGTACGGTCCCATCGTCAGGGCCATGGACCGGCGCGAGACCGCCATTGCAACCAGAATGGAAGCCGCGGACAAGAAAATCGACGAGGCGGAGCAGGAGAGGGTGAGGTACGAAAAGCTTGCGCGAGAGCTCGCGGAGGCAAGGGACGAACTGCGCGCCAAGGCGCGAAAAGAAGCGGAAGAACTGCGCGAAATGCTCCTGGAGAAGGCACGCGAAGAGGTTGACGTGAGCCGGGCCAAATGGCATGAAGCGCTTCAATCCGCACGGGAATCGTTGATCCTTTCGCTGCGCCGCCAGGTCAGAGAAGAGGTATGCAAGGTATCACGGAGGGTTTTGCGCGACATATCAGATTCTTCCCTGGAGGAACGAATAGCCCTATGCCTGGAGCGGCGGATCAGAAACTTGGGGGGAGAAGAACTGGCGGAACTGGCCAGGCACTTTCATGCTTCTTCACGGGATATTGTCGTGAGGAGCGCATTCGAGATGGATGACAACGCGAGGGAAACAATGATCCGGGTGGTAAAGACCCTGTGCGACAGCGCCATTCCTCTGTTTGAAGTGGAACCCTCCATGGTTTGCGGCATCGAGATCAGCGCGGGAGGAAGGTCGCTGTCATGGAATTTTGAGCATCACCTGGACCTGCTGGAGGAAAAGCTGGTGGAAGCCATGGATAAATCCCCCCATGCAATCCAGGGAGATTCAACGGAAGAGTCATGAACGTCGAGACACTCATCAATCCCTTTACCCGGATATTCGACGAAGTCCTGGATGCCCACCACCCTGAAGTTTCTCTTGAGGATGTGGGGACCCTGTTCTATCTGAATGGCGGAATCGCAAGGGTTTCGGGACTGCCCGGCGTTCAGTCAAACGAACTGGTCCGTTTTTGCGGAGGGGTTTTCGGCATAGCATTCAACCTTGATCCCGAAGCAGTGGGTGTTGTTATGCTGGGAGGCAGTGACTCCCTGCAGGTAGGGTCCGCGGTGCGTCGCACTGGAAGGGTGCTGGATACGCCTGTCGGCTACGAATTACTGGGTCGGGTGATAAACTGTCTTGGCGCGCCATTGGACAGGCTCGGCCCGTTGCATGGCGCCAGACGTCTCCCGGTGGAACGGGATGCGACCGCCATAATGCATCGCGCGCCGGTTACCGTCCCCCTGCAAACGGGGATCAAGGTTGTTGACGCGCTTATCCCCATCGGGAGAGGACAGCGTCAGCTGATCATCGGCGACCGGCAGTCCGGCAAAACCTCCCTCATCCTTGATACAATCATCAACCAGAAGGGAAAGGACGTCATTTGCATCTATTGCGCCGTGGGACAACAGGGCGCTTCGGTGGCCAGACTGGTGGACGATCTGGCCAACCACGATGCCATGGGCCACTGCATCGTGGTTGTGGCGGATGGCTCCGATTCAGCGGGTCTCCAGTATGTGACCCCCTATGCGGCTACCACAATGGGCGAATTCTTCATGGAACAGGGACGCGACGTCCTCATTGTTTACGATGACCTGACCCGCCATGCGCGCGCCTATCGCGAGCTTTCCCTGCTGCTGAGAAGGCCCCCCGGCCGCGAGGCGTTTCCCGGCGACATCTTCTATATCCATTCGCGGCTCCTGGAGCGTTCCACCCATCTGGATGCTGAACATGGCGGTGGTTCCCTCACCGCGCTGCCTGTAATCGAGACAGAGGCGCAAAACCTTTCCGCATATATCCCAACCAATCTCATTTCCATCACGGACGGTCAGATATATCTCTCCCCCGACCTGTTCCAGAAAGGCATCCTCCCTGCCGTGGATGTGGGAAAATCGGTATCCAGGGTCGGGGGAAAAACTCAATTTCCCGCATTCCGTAACGTGGTGGGGGACCTGCGTCTTTCCTATGCCCAGTTCGAGGAAATGGAGGCCTTTTCCCGCTTCAGCGCCCGTCTCGATGAATCGGCTCGCAAGATTCTCGAACGTGGACGCCGGGTTCGAGAGACCCTCAAGCAGCGCCAGTTCGACCCCATGACAATCAGTGAACAGATAGCCGTGCTTGTGGCGGTTACTGGCGGAGTCTTCGACCACCTGGCGCCGGAAAGGGTTGCTGAAGCGGAAAGACATGCGAGGCGCGCTGTAAAGGAGAAACTCCCGGATCTCCGTCAACGCATTGAAGAGGGTCTTGGCATTGACGAAGATGATCGCGATGCAATCCTGTCCGCAATCATCCCTCTTCCTGACTTCCTGAATGAAGGGGGCAATAATGGCGACCACTGAGTCTATCAAAGCGCGAATCGTCACCGTTAAACTTCTTCAGTCCGTGGTAAGGACCATGAAGACCCTCGCCGCGGTAAGTATTCGCCATCAGGAAAAGGCAATCCAGAGCCTCGCCGATTATTCGCGAACCATCGAGATGGGTCTGGTCATACTGCTGCGTGAGGGCGCCGATGTATTTACCCAGGAGTCGGCGGCCTCTGGCGGAGAACTGGGTGTCATCATTCTCGGTTCGGATCAGGGCCTTTGCGGACGTTTCAATGAACAGATAGTCTCTTTCAGCAGGACGGAGATAAGGCGACTGGAGCCCGATGAATCACGCCGTCATATCCTGTGTGTCGGCGGCCGTACCCATATGCGCCTTACTGAACTGGGTGAAAGGATGGAAGATGCAACCCCGGCGCCGGTTACCGTACCTGGAATCCTTGCCGCCGTGAATTCAATCCTGGGCGCCATTGACCGATGGCAAAGACGCCGGCGAATAGAAAATGTAGTGGTGTGCTACAACCGGATTATCTTTGGAACCGTCTGCTCCCCCCAACTCCTGCGCCTTGTTCCTTTTGACCGGGAACGCCTCAGAGAGTTGTCAGGGCAAAAGTGGCGGGGACCGACCATTCCCTTGTTTACCATGGAACGCGGGAAGCTTTTTTCCCGTCTCATCCGTCATTCTCTTTTTTCAACACTCTATCTGACGCTTGCCGAGTCCATGGCGGCCGAGAACGCCAGCCGCCTGGCATCCATGCAGGCCGCAGAGAAAAACATAGGGGAAAGGCTGGATGATCTCAACCTCCACTTCCGCGACCTGCGCCAGGGCGCCATAACAGAGGAGTTGCTGGACATCGTGGCCGGTTTCGAGGCGATGACATCCGAGCGGACCGCGTGAAGCCGCTACAGAGGAATTTTCCGAAGGATTTTTCAGGAAAGAAGGCGGTTTTTGTTGCCCTGACAAACAAAAAAGGGCAGAATTGCACACCTTAAAGAACAAATCAAATCTGTTTGACATATGGAGAAAGAATGTTTCGTCTGAAAATATGTACCTCTTTTGCCTCAGCCCATAATCTGAAAAACTACCAGGGGGAATGCGAGAACCTCCATGGCCATAACTGGAAGGTCGAGGTTTCCGTTACCGCGAAGGAGCTGGACAAGTCCGGTCTGGGCATTGACTTCAAGATTCTCAAGGCTGAGACTAAAACTCTTCTGAAGACACTGGATCATAAATATCTGAACGAACTGCAACCCTTCATGGACCTGTCGCCTTCTTCGGAAAACATAGCCCGTTATCTGTTCCAGGAGCTTTCCGGCAGGCTCAACAACGATAATATCAAGGTCGATTGTATAACCGTCTGGGAATCCGATGCGGCATGCGCCAGTTACTATGAATAGCGGATTCGCTGACATGATCGAGGTGTTCTCCTCCATCCAGGGAGAAGGACTCCTGGTTGGACTTCGCCAGGCCTTCCTCCGGTTCAGCGGCTGCAATCTGGCGTGCGCCTATTGTGACACCAGGGAAGCCATTCCCGGGCATGGGACGGAATGCTGTCGTGTAGAGAAAACCCCCGGAAGAGGTGATTTTTCGTTATTCAAGAATCCGGTATCACTTCGAGACATTAAACCATTACTTGAGCGATGGATGGAAACTTACCCGGATTCTCATCATTCCATCAGCTTGACAGGCGGGGAACCATTGCTGCAAGCTGAAACTCTGCTGGAATGGCTCCCGGAATTGCGGGGCATTTTGCCCATCTATCTCGAGACAAACGGGATCCTTCATGAATCGCTCTCGCAATGCATAAACCTTCTGGATTTCATATCCATGGACGTTAAGCTTCCGTCAACATCCGGGATAGATTCCCTCTGGGAAAAACACCGATTGTTTCTCTCCGTTGCATGCAGTAAACAGGTGTACGTCAAAACCGTGGTGAGCGACAGGACAGAGGATTGGGAAATAATCAAGGCCAGTGAAATTATCTCAGCAACCGACGGGAATATCCCGCTGGTCATCCAGCCGCTGACCGGAAAAGCGGGAGAGCTGTCAATTTCTTCTCTGAAACTCCTGGAACTCCAGGAGGTTGCATCCGGGATCCTTCGGGAAGTACGGGTCATTCCACAGACTCACAAATTTATGCGCATGCTCTGAGGTTTATTATGATTATCGAACATATGACCATGGGTGAATTCGAAGAAGGTCTGAAGAAAACGAGAAGCGTTTTGATTCCCTTCGGGTCCGTCGAGGAACATGGATACCATCTGCCGTTGTCAACCGATACCATCCAAGCTTACGAAGTCGGAAAAGCCGCGGCCAATCTGATTCCACTTTTTCTCGCGCCCCCGGTTCATTACGGTTACTGCCGTTCCACCGCATGCCACCCAGGAACCATATCCATTACAACCTCAACGTTGAAATGCATCATGCGGGATATTGTGAGGTCCCTCTACAGGCAAGGACTCAGAAACTTCATCATACTTACCGGACATGCCGGTGGAAGCCATACAATGGCTCTCCAGGATGCCGGAGAGGAATTGATCTTCGAGCTTGAGGATTGCAAACTGGCTGTAATAACGGAATATGACCTTGCATACGAAGAAGGGAAGGGACTCATCGAAACCAAAGGTGACGCCCATGCGGGAGAAATCGAGACATCACGTATTCTTTTCCTCTACCCTGAATTGGTAAAAGGAAAGGGGAAACGTGAATTCCCGCGCTTTCCCAAGGGAATTCTTGTGAGGGATAAAAGGAAATTCTGGGAAAACGGCGTCTGGGGAGACCCTGAGAAAGCAACCGTGAAAAAAGGGAAGCTGATACACGAGCTGGTGGTTTCAAAACTGGTGGAGTATGTCAAGATGTTGGAATATTTCGAAGAATAGGGATTTTTTCGGGACGTCATCCAAATATGCAAAACCACCGATTGCGTTCTGGAGCATTAAGTCACAGGTTAAGTCAGGGGAAGTTCTATCCTGAAAAGCGCCCCACCTTGGATATTCTCCGCGCTCAAGGCGCCACCCATATTTTTTTCTATGATATTTCTTGACATATATAGACCGATTCCCGTGCCTCCGCCTGATTCATTGGTCGTAAAATAGAAATCAAAGATTTTGCCCAAGATATCTTCCGGAATGCCCCCGCCATTGTCCATGATGGCGACGACTGCCTTATGGTCTTCCGAGTAAGCCCTGATTGCAATCACCGGCTTTTCAGTTCTTCTCGCTTTGAATACGTCCCTTGCGTTGGCCAATATGTTCAATATCGCCTGAATATATTCTTTTGGATAGCCGAAAGACGTCAAACCTGGATCAACGTCAAGTTCCACCATTATGGAATAAAACCGAAAAGCAGGGGTAATGAATGATAACGCCTGTTCTATGCAATCCTTGATTATAAAACTTTTCCTTTCTTTATCAGGCCTGTAAAATCCCCTGAAAATATCGATAGTCTGAGCCATATGTTCCAGCAGCCCCATAATCCTGTCCGCTGATTCTTCGACATCCTCAGCTTCCAGTTCACCATCGGCGGCGGTTTCCTTCAATACCTGAATAATGAGAGAAATGCAGGTTAGCGGCTGTTTCCACTGGTGCGCGATATGATCCAGCATCTCCCCCAAGGCAGCCTGGCGGTTCTGCTGAATGAGCATGACATCCTTTTCGCGGTTGTTCGCGACTTCCTGCTGAACCCTCATTTCCAGAGTGGTATTGAGCTCCTCAAGCTGCTGTTTTTGCTCCATCAGTAATTTTTCCGTCAATTTGAGGTCATGGATGTCGGCGATGACGGAATGCTTGGATAGCGTGCCGTTTGCATTCCTGATCGGGACATTCACCACATGGTACCATCGTCCGTCTTTGGGACACAGGATATCCCAATGCACTGTCTCTCCGGAGAACACCCGTTCATTGACGCACCATGGACATACGGAATCTCTCCCATGAAGCGCCTCGTAACATAATTTTCCGACAGCGTATTGCCCGCACCACTCAATCAACCTGCGGTTCATGAATTCAATGCGGTAATCCTGTGAGCAGATATAGATAAAGCCATCGAAGGCATTAACTATTGTGCGATATTTTTCGCGGGTGACACGGAGTTCATCCTCAATCCGTTTGCGCTCGGTGATATCGATGACAACCCCTTCAAAGCCCTTGAGACACTTCTCCGCGTCCCGCTCCACATGGGTTAGCTCATTCACCCAGCGGATATCACCATCCCTGGTGATAATCCGATACTCCAGCCGGAACTCATCGATCCCCTTGTCGCAAAAATCATGGACCTCCCGGGTTACCCGTTCCAGGTCTTCGTGGTGTATCACGGAGGAATAGGGAAGGGCGCCGGAAAGAAAATCATCAGGAGAATAACCGAACTGTTTGACATTTCCGGAAACCAGCTCAACGGGCCACTTATCGTCCCCTTTCCAGCGAAACAGCGCCGCCGGGCTGTTTTCCACCACCATATTGGCCTGTCTCAGTATTTCCGACAACCGATCACGCTCAGTCAGGGCATGCGCCAGTTTAATATTGGCATAGCTCAGTTTCGAGACCATATCAGTGATTTTCACAAATATTGACTTGCCCAGTTTTACGAGCTCTTCGCTGTGGCGTGGCACGGCTTTCAGGGCCGCCAGATATTCTTTTTCGGGAAAACCGTACCTTATCGCCTGCGCGCGGAAGACGTCGAGATCGACCTCTTCATCGGCATAAAAGAACTGCCCCATGAAAAGATTGCCCATATGCCTGTCCCCGACAACAATCGGAGTAACCAGGTGCCACATGTTGTTCTTGCAGCGGTAGGTCCTGAACTCTCCCAAGGACATGCCGACGGTGAACTCCGAATCACTTTCAAGGCATTTCTTCAGGGACTCGGGGTGATTCCTGTGGAATTTAAGGCAGATATCCTGCCACCCGACACCGAGCAACACCCGTCCATTGAGATCAATGATGCTCATTTTGAGGCCTGAAATGCGATAGAGCTCGCCCAAGAGCGACTGGAGCTGGGGAACGTCTAGAATGTCGGCAAGGTCCAATTCACCGATATCCCCTTCAGGGTCGAGAATGCTCTCAAGTTTCCGTCTGACGCGCGTTTCGCTTTCCCGCAAAGCCTCTTCCGCACGACGGCGCTCGGTGATGTCCTTGACAAATGATATGGCATATCTCTTTCCGAGGTAGTCGAGGGTGTTGGCCGTAATTTCGACGGGGAATGTCGTGCCGTCTTTGCGCCTGTGTTTTGTATGGTGAGTCAGGTTCCCCCTTTCATCAAGCGGTTTTTTCATTGCGAACATTTCCGCACGGGTAATAGCCGGATCTATGTCGAAAATGCTGAGAGCGCACAGCTCCTCCCTCGAATAATCGAGGCTCTTGCATGCATGATCGTTTACGTAATAGATGGTTCCGTTCTCATCGCTATGGAAAATGCCTATCCCCGCCTTGTCAATGCAGAAACGGTAAAGGCGCAGAGCATCCTCGGCTTGCTTGCGTTCGACGATTTCTTCTTCCAGGAGTTCCTTTGCGCACGAAAGTTCCGTAGTTCTTTCGACAACCCTTTTCTCCAGGTCTTCCCGTGCGCGATCAAGCATTTCTTGCACCCTTTTTCGCTCCGCCAGTTCATTCAAAAGCTCTCTGGTCCTGAGCCTTACCTGTTTCGCAAGCATCCTGTTCCAGATACTAACAACTGTCGCAAACAGGAGAATCGCGCTTACAGCCGCGAGAAGTCCTACGCGGAATCTCCTGCTCGTGAATAGCGAAGTCGATTCCACTGGTATCCACTTTTTGTAAATGGCCCTTTTCTCTTCACGGCTGATAGAGGCAAGCCATTTTTCCAGAATTCCGTTCAGTTCAGGCCAATCTTTGCGGGAACAGAATCCCATTCTGTAGGGATAGCCGCAGTCTCCCGCAATACGAAGATTGGCAAATCCTTCTTTTTCAATAAAATAGGTTGCGGTTGCCAGATTTTCCACGAATACATCGCTGAGACCGAAGGAAACCTTTCGTAATCCCGTCCGGACATCAGAAACCGGATCAAGAATCAAGTTGGGATAGTTTTTAGTAATGAAATTATGCGCCGCATACTCGGACACTACGGAAACTTTCATACCATTGAGTTTTTGCAGGTCTAGAGTTTCCTTCGCATTGCCTCTGGCAATAATAACCACTGGAAATTCCAGGAATGGTTTTGTGAAAAGCATGTAATCAGCTCGTTGAGGAGTGCCGGTCGCCACATATACATCGATTTGACGAGTTTTTGCCTTACTGATGACTTCATTCCAGTTTTTCAGACGGACAATTTCTACGCGTACGCCAAGGGATTTTTCGAGAAGAGCAATATAGTCCGCTGTTATGCCGCTGTAGTTGCCGTTTGCGGCGAAATACTCGACCGGTGGAAAATTCGGATCAGGCGCCAGACGTATTTTGGGATGGGATTTCAACCATGCTTGTTCTGAGGCGGTAAGCGGAACCACGTTTTTCGATGAAAAATTCCAGCCACGGACCAGGAGAGCGATAACGAGAAACAAAAAAAGCGCTCCCGCCAGCCAAAGCCAGAGAGAACGCTTTATTTTTCCAGGGGTGAACCCATTCGTCATGCGCATGCCTCCATTTTCAGAAAACCGCGAGAACGGTTGTTGCACTGGGACGGATTATATAGCGACATTAGACATATGTCACCAAACAAACATTAACAACTCAAAAAATATCGAATGCAGGCGTCGTACTTGACATAATATATCTTATCTGACCTTTTGGATTTTCCTACTCATACATTTTTGTGGTGAAATA
>CAYMFO010000005.1:0-112681 GCA_964389825.1 uncultured Geobacter sp.
GTGGCAAAGAGAAACCGCGAAATTCGGGATTGGTAACAAACCGGGATTGCTCCCCAGTTCAGTTTGTGAATTGCTCATGTCATGAACAGAGATTATCTGGTATAAAGAGAGGTATGTTTGAATAACTCGGGTGGGATAGAGGACGTTAAATCCGAAATACCGAGATCAATTGCACGCAGGAACAACGGTTCCGGCCATACTATTTGAGAGTAGCCGTCAACGGCCCTCCGGGGCGAGTTTCAATGCCCCCCGTCCTATGGGCGTGGTTGCTAACTCTCAGATACCAGTGAAGGAGAAACGACGGCTTGCCAAATACCGGCGTGTGTGTTACCAAACCTTCGGTATTCCATGAAAATGATCAGTAAGCGGCAAGTCCGGCAATTGTCGTTACGAGGGAGAACACGGTGAATCTGAGAAAAATGATACTGCAAACCGTACGAGACAAATGTTCCGAATCGCTGGGAGAAACTCTGAGCGCCTTTCATAAACCGCCCGTATTAGAATCAAAGGTCACGCCCTTCAGTGTGGCGGTTCTCGGCAATGGAGCCATCGGCATCAGTTACAACCTGTTTCATCGCGACCCGGTTGCGGTGGAAAGATACGGAAGGTGGGATATAAAAGACATCATCGGCAAAACGGCGGGAGAGCTGGCGCCATGGTTTCTCTCCATGGACCCGGTTGAAAAGACCGCCGGGCTCGCGGTGCTGAATGCCCTCTCGCAGGATTTCATCAACGGAAATCCCGGGACATACCGTATTGATGACACCAGCAGCCTCTTCGGTCTCATGAATCTGAACAAAACGAGCCGAGTCGGCCTCGTGGGATATTTCCGCCCAATGATGGAAAAACTCCTCAGCCAGGCGGGTGAGGTCATTGTACTGGAAGAATCCGAAGAACTGCTCCGGGGAACATACCCTTTCAGGATGACCAGCGACCCGAAAGAACTGAGACACTGCGACAAGGTGCTCATCACGGGAACAACCGTGCTTAACGATTCATTGCCTGAGCTGACGGCATATTGCTCCGGAGCAAATTTCGTGACCGTCATGGGACCAACGGCGGGATTTCTTCCCGACGCCCTTTTCGATCTGGGAATTCACGCGGTTGGATATTCCCGCGTGGAAAATCCTGAATTGTTTCTCGAACTCTTTTCAAGCGGAAAAAAATGGGACAACTCAACGCGCAAGGTGTGGATATTGCCTCAATAGCCCTGACGCCGAATGCCGCGCTAAACCTTCAACCTAAAAAAAATCAATTACCGCGGAGAACACAGAGGGCCCGGAGGGTTTTCGTCGAGCTTTCAAAAAGTTACTCCAATACAAAGATATTACGATCGTCACCTCTATGGTGCGTCTGGTAGTTCATTTTTTCGCTAATATATCTCTCCGTTCTCTGTGACCCTGTGGTTAAAAATGCCGTTTTCAGGTTCAATGACGACCACCGATGGCCACATGCGTCCCCACGGGCAGGCCCACATGGTTCGCAATCACGGGACACTTGGCCTTGAACAAGAAGAATATCTGATCGCCCGTATCGCTGAGCGTCTCGAAATTGCCCTGTCCCTTGGCGACAATCAGGTCCGCCATACTGAAGCGTCGGCGGAAATCCCTGCTACAATCGGCGAGGATAGTTCCAGGCGCGTCCGAACCGTTATCAATGACCTCCACCAGATTGCACAACCCGGCCGCCTCCGCGTCCGCCAGCGTGGCGTCATTCAGGACGGGCCTCCCGCGCACGGCGAGAGTTACGCGATGGAGCGGCAACTGTTCGATCAGAAGGCGGTCGAAGACGATCTCTCCCGCATTGTCGGCCAGATACAGGATATTCCGGGCATTTTTTATCCTGTCTCGGAAGTCTTCCGTCTCTCCATGAAAAGGTTCATTCAGGATGTTGTCCATGGCGCCTCTCACCTCTCCCGCGCGGATATCGCCCTTGACCCCAAGATCGATGACGTTGCCCGCAATAGCCACCCGAAGCGCCATGTACAAGGGATCGGAGGCTTCTCGTATCCTGGCGGAAAGGATCGGCAGCAAGCTCAAAGCCGCCTGGTTGAAATGATCCTTTATTTGACGGTATGGATCCTCGACGTTAGTAAGTTCCCTCAGTAATCTATGCAGCTTCTGCCCGATCGCGGGCGGGCTCTGAGAGAAATCCATCCGCGCGGCTTCTCTGAGGATACCACGCACGACCGACTCGTGGATAACCGGATCGTCGGTAACAAACCGGGCCGCTTCCAGCGCCTGCCGCACGAAACAGGGTATACAGTCCAGACAGGTTTTCATAGGCCGCCGCCCCAACCGCCATTCCTTGATGACATCCTTCTCATGCAAATCTCCTTTCTGATCGAACAGCAATACGGATGCCGATCAAGGCAACCTTGTCCGAAAACGTAAAAAACCCATGAAAAAGAGAGGTTGACGCCTCCCCTCCCTCAGACCTAATTTCAAACCGCTCTAAAAGACGGCGCCATATCCGTGCAAATCGCTCTATTACCGGCGACGGCCGCGGCCATCCTTTTCCGGCAGCTCAATGCCGAGTTGCCGTATCTTGCGGAACAGGGTGCTGACATCAATGCCCAGTTCCCCGGCGGTGCGCTTCCGGCTGCCGCCGTTGCGGCGCAGCGCTTCAGAAATGACCATTTGTTCAATCGCATCCAGCCGCATGGGCCGGGCGCCCTCGGAGCCTCGTCCGGTTGTCGGTCGCAGCTCGGGTGGAAGATGAATCATCTCGATCATGCCGCCGCGGCACAGCACGAAGGCCTGCTCGATGATATTTTCCAGTTCGCGGACATTTCCGGGATAATCATACTCCATCAGCCGGGCCAATACATCATTGGACACACCGGCAATGCTCTTGCCATGCAACACGTTGAACTTTGTGACGAGGCGCTCCACCAGCAGTGGAATGTCCTCCCGCCGTTTCCTGAGCTCGGGCAATTCCAGGCGCACAACACGAATTCGATAGAAAAGGTCCTCTCTAAATCTTCCGGCCCTGACTTCATCCAGCAGAACCCTGTTCGTCGCGGTGATCACGCGCACATCTACGGCAACCGGTTTTATGGCGCCCAGGGGCTCGATGGTCCTCTCCTGCAGCACACGAAGCAGCCGTACCTGCATTGCCGGAGAGACGTCTCCGATCTCGTCCAGGAAAATAGTCCCTCCGTCGGCCAGGGAAAATCGACCCGGCTTGTCCCGCTTGGCATCGGTAAAGGCGCCTGCCTTGTATCCGAACAACTCGCTTTCCAGGAGCGTGTCCGGAAGCGCGGCGCAGTTTACCGCAACGAAAGGCTTGTCTTTTCGCGGTGAAAGATTGTGAATGGCGCGAGCGAAAAGCTCCTTTCCCGTACCGCTAGAACCTTCGATAAGCACCGTGCTGCCGGATTCGGCAACAAGCGGCAACACCTCGAAAAGACGCATCATTGCCGGAGCTCGGCCCACGATGTCCTCAAATGTGTATCGCCCCTGAAGCTCTTTCCGGAGCTGTTCCACCTGGGTCAGATCCTGAAAAGTCTCAACGCCGCCGATGATCGTTCCCGCATTGTCCTCCAGCAGCGCCGTGGATATCCGAATCGGGATTCGCTCCCCCTGCCGGTTGATAATATGGGCAGTGGCGTTTACGACCGGCAGGCCGCTGGTCATGGTACGGCGAAGAGCGCAGTCCTTTTCGCAGATATCCGCCCGGAAGACATCGCAACAGCGGCTTCCGATCGCCTCCGCGCGGCTGATACCCGTAATCCTTTCCGCCGCGGCGTTGAATGTAGTGATATGCCACTCCCGATCAACCGTGAAAACACCTTCGTTCACCGAATCGAGGATTACGGTTTCCCGTTCTTCGCTATTGTTTCCGCGAGGCATTGACGTCCTCCCTGGCGCCGGCCCATTAATCGTGCTATTTGCAATCATAGTGTCTATATACAATCGCATAATGCACGAATGAGTCAAGCAAATACTTTGACCCTCAAAATCAAGCTATTGTTTTTATTGTCATTTTTTCATTTACCACATTATGGCATGTTATGTGCTGTTACATTCATATGAGAGTTGCGATTCCACAATGGGAAGGCAGGGTTTCCCCGGTATTCGATGTAGCGGGCAGCCTGCTCCTGGTCGATCTGGAACACGGGGTTGAAATCGCCCGCCGGGATGTTGTCTTGACGGACGATATCCCCGCGGGGCGGGCGCGGCGCATGGCGGCCATGGGAATTCATACACTCATCTGCGGCGCCGTTTCCCGGCCGCTGGAACTTGCCCTGCTGCATTCCGGCATCGAGGTCATTTCACAGATATGCGGAGATGTGAACCAGGTTCTCGACGCATACAGAAAAGGCCGGATAGGTCAGCCGATGTTTTTCATGCCGGGATGCCGTGGGTATCAAAGGCGGTTTCGCCGGGGAAGAAGGGGCGGAGGAAGTTAGCAACAGAGGATCATTTCACCGAGAAGGCCCCTTCTGACTGGAGAGGGGCGAGTATGGAAGGAGGTATATTATGCCGCTGAAAGATGGAACAGGACCACCGCAAGGTGGTGGACGCGGAGGAGGAAGGATGTCCGGCCCATATGCGGCCGGTCCCGGCGGGGATTGCGTGTGCCCCAAATGCGGACGGAAAACGGCGCACACAGCCGGACAGCCGTGCAATCAGCAAAAGTGTCCCGACTGTGGCGCTACCATGGTTCGGGGATAACACGGACCCGGAAGAGAAAGGAGGATGCGATATGCCAGGAGGAGATAGAACAGGTCCTCTCGGCTTCGGGCCGATGACGGGAAGAGCGGCGGGTTACTGCTCCGGCCAGCCGTTTGCCGGTTATATGAATCCATTTTACGGAAGAGGATTCGCAAGAGGTTTGGCTGGATACCCGTTTGCGGGTTTGATGCCCAATCTTTTCGGAAGAGGATGTGGAATGGGCTTTGGGCGCGGCGGAGGCCGCGGTCGGAGAAACAGGTTTTTCTCATACGGACCAGGGGCTAGGCCATGGGCCGCCGGTGGCTGGCCCATGTATCCGATGCCCTGGTGAAGTAAAATCTCACGAAAAAGGAGAATAGTCATGCCAAGAGGAGATGGAACAGGCCCTGCTGGGTTTGGGCCGATGACGGGAAGAGCAGCGGGTTATTGCGCCGGGTATCCCGCGCCCGGATTTATGAACACCCCTTACGGGAGAGGATTCGGAGGCGCCTGGGGTCGCGGCGGAGGAGGTTTCGGCTGGAGGAACCGGTTTTACGCGACCGGCCTGACGGGATGGCAGCGGGCCGGGATGGGAGCGGCGGCGCCATACGCGCCCTATGCTCCCGGATATGGCGCTCCCTTTACCAGGGAGCAGCAGATCGACGCGCTCAAGGACCAGGCCGGATGCCTTGAAAGCGAACTGGAAGCTATCCGCAAACGGCTCGAAGAGCTCGAGGCCGGAACCGGAGAATAATAGCCCGCCTATTGCAAAGGTCTGAACAGAACAGCCGCCGGAGCCGCGGAACTGAAAGAGCGGCTTCAGCGGCTGTTTGCGTCAAAGAAGGGAGTGGCATGAGTGTATCCTACGTTGCCGGCCTCCGCTCGAGAGTAGGCGCCGAATGTATTTTCGTTCCGGGCGTGCGGGCCATAATTCTTGATAAAAACGGAAATGTCCTGCTGCAGCGAAGATCGGACAATGATTTCTGGGGACTTCCCGGGGGTGGGGTCGAGCTTCACGAAACGGCGTTCGAGGCCTTATGTCGCGAAGTTCGGGAAGAGACCCGCATCACCGTTCTCCGCGCCGAACCAATGGCTCTCTATTCAGGCCCCGATCAACGATTCAGCTATCCCAACGGTGACGAGGTGCAACCATTCGCCATCGCTTTTATCATTCGCCAGTGGAAAGGAGAGCCGCAAGCCGACGGAAAGGAAGGCCTGGAATTGCGTTTCTGGCCAATGGACGCCTTGCCATATGGTATAGTACCCATACACGCGCGCACACTGGAAGATTTTCGCGCGTATGACGGCCGATTCATCGTCGCCGATATTCCAAAAGAAGGAGAACACACATCATGACCTGTTTACCTGAATCCGTACGCCACGCCTGGGAGGACCGGGACGATCCGGTCATCCTTGCAACCGTCAACGAAAACGGCGTTCCCAATATCATATATGTCACCTGTGTCGGCATGTATGCTGACGACCGCCTGGTCGTGGCGGATAACTACTTTGACAAAACCAGGAAGAATGCCCTGAGGGGTGGTGCGGGTTCGATGCTGTTCCGTGATAAGAAGGGTATAACATATCAGGTCAAGGGAACGCTGGAATACCATTCAAAGGGAGAGATTTTCGATTTCATGAAAAAATGGAATCCCCAACAACATCCAGGGCACGCCGCATTGGCTCTGAAGGTGGAAGCAGTGTTTTCCGGAGCTGAACAGTTGGCGTAATACCTAGAGTGGAAGAGCGCGCCGCGCCCTTTTCGGAAAAACAGGTTCCTGTCTTTGATGTTTTTACGGCAGCGAAGATTAGCGAGATTACCTTTTTGGGGTCGCGGATACATATCGGGCCCGGATCGAAGGGGCGACGCCGTTGTCACCGGATTCCGGCCGGTTGCGGAAACCGCCCTTCGATATTCATCCGGGGTAAAGGAGATATGGGCATGGAGCTTGTCGTAGCGGAAAATATCCATAAAACGTATCAGGCGGGAGAGATAAGCATCAGCGCCTTGAAGGGAGTGAGCTTCACGATAGAATCCGGCGCTTTTGTCTCATTTGTCGGTCCGTCAGGCAGCGGCAAGACAACGCTTTTGAACCTTATCGGCTGCCTGGATACGCCGAGTGAAGGGAAACTGACGGTGGCGGGCATCGATGTCAGCGCTCTGAACAGAGTGGCCGGGGCGTCATTCAGGGGGGCGCATATCGGCTTTGTTTTCCAGGATTTCAATCTGATACCGGTACTGACCGCCTATGAAAACATCGAATATCCGCTGCTCATGGTTCAAAATATTCCCGCCAGGGTCAGGGCTGAACGGGTGATGTCCCTGCTGGAATCGGTCGGAATGGCGGAACAGAGGGACAAATACCCCGATCAGCTCTCCGGAGGACAGAAGCAGCGGGTCGCCGTGGCGCGGGCGCTGGTCACGAATCCGAAATTGGTCCTCGCCGACGAGCCGACGGCGAATCTGGACCACCAGACCGCTTTCATGGTTATCGACCTGATGAAAAAGATGCGGGACGAATTCAATACCAGCTTCATTTTCTCTACACATGACCAAAAGATTGTCGGCCAGGCGGAGACCATCTATACCCTGGAGGACGGCGTCTTGACCGGCAGTCGTCCGGGTGGAGGAGAATGAAATGGGCAACCTGTTCAAAATAGCCTTCCGGAATCTCTTGCGCTACAAGAGGCGGACACTGCTCACCTCGTCACTCATTACCCTTGGTGTCGTTTTCGTGCTTGTTTTCGTTTCGGTCTCCGGGTCGTTCAAGAACATGATGATCGCCCAGAACACCGATTCCATGCTCGGCCACCTGCAGGTGCATAAAAAGGGGTACGTGGCGTCCATCGACAATCTCCCTCTCAATCTCAACCTGAAAGCGGATGCCATGGGCAAACTGGAAAAGATCCTGAACGCCCGACCGGAAATCGCGGCGTACTCACCAAGGGTCAAGTTCGGCGCCATGTTCAGTACATTCGTGGAAACGACCAACATCCGTTTGAACGGAGTGAATCCCGAAAAGGAATCATCGGTAGTTCCACTTCTTCCCGCAAGGGTTCTGGAGGGGAGCAAAACCCTCGGGAGGGGAGAAATATGGGTACCCGAACTTCTTGCCAAAGGAATGAAGGTCAAGGTCGGAGACACCGTGGTGATTGTCGCTACCAATAAAGACGGCTCGGTCAACGGAAAACAGTTCAGAGTCTCCGGCATACTCGAAAGTGTCACTGGCCCTGGTGGAAGGGACGGTTACATCCATATCGAAGATGCTTTTGAAGTGCTGCGAACGAACGGGCCGGAGGTCAGCGAGGTAGCCATCAGACTCAAGGATTTCAGCTCGCTCGATTCTTTCAGCAAAGAACTCAACACGATTCTGGCAGATCAACCAGGCCGGCAAGGGAAGCCGGTTTTTGAACTTCACACCTGGGAAAAGCTCTCACCTTTCTTCAATATCGCCCAGATGATCGATGTCATGACATTTTTCATGAAGCTCATGCTCATTTCCATCGTTCTGGTGAGCATCATGAACGTCATGATCATGGCAGTCTATGAAAGGATCCGGGAAATCGGAACCATGGCGGCCATCGGCACACCTCCCGGAAAGATTCTAGCGATGTTCGTCCTTGAAGGGTTGAGCCTCGGCATCGGAGGAGCAATTATGGGAAACATCGCCGGAATGATAATCGTATTTGTCCTCAATATGACGCACATAACCTACGACTTCGGCCGGCAGACAGACCTTGTGCTCCAAACGAGCATCAATCCGGGCGACGTTCTGGCGCTGTCGGCAATCGTTATAATCATCTCGGTCATCGCCAGCCTGCAGCCGGCATTCAAGGCCTCAAGAATGGCGCCGATCAAGGCTCTTCGTCATGTATAGGGGGTTTGTCATGAAAAAAGCGTTCTTTTTCGTATCCGTATTCATTTTCCTTTTGGCCTTTACCGCTACATCCGCAGAGATACAGAAGATAGCCGTCGCCTCCGACGGCAAAACTCCCGCCTCCCAGGTCAGCGGTGTCGCGGCGCGATCCCCATATTTTCTCGTCTTCGACGGCAAGGGAAATTTTGTCGAAGCCCTGGTTAATCCGCACCGGAACGCATCAGGCGGCGCCGCCTCGCGGACAGTCGATTTTCTTTCACAAAAGGGCATGACCGTCGTTATTGCGGGAGCGTTCGGCGGAAAAATGATTGACGCCATGAAGGACAAGGGAATGAAATACCTGGTGTTCACGGGAAGCGCGGCGCAGGCGGTACAGACAGCGCTCAAATAGACAGGAGCCGGACATGCCGACCATTATCGTTTTCATACTCGCCCTGCTGCTGGCGCCCTCCGCCCATGCCCTGGACGGGACCGCGCTTCTCAGGCAGGTAGACAAAAATCTCAACCCCGAATCATACGAATCGTACAGGAAACTCATCAACATCGAACCGGATGGGAAAAAAAAGGAGTACGTCCTTTTTTCCGTTAAAAAGGGATTAGACAAGGTGGCTGCCCTGTTTATCTCTCCGGCGAGCGAAAAAGGGCGGACTACGTTGCGCGTCGGAGAAAACATGTGGCTTTTAATTCCGAACGTAGGGAAGCCGATTCGCATCACGAGTCTTCAGTCTGTTACAGGCGGGGTTTTCAACAACTCGGACATATTGCAGGTGGATTATGCGGCGGAATACGACGTGCAAAAGGTCGAAGAGAGCGGCAAAGATTACCTGCTGCACCTTAAAGCAAAATCCGGGACGGTCGCCTATGAGCGACTGCTGCTCAGGGCCAACCGGCAAAGCAAACTTCCGGTCAAGATCGAGTGTCTCACCGGTTCGGGGATGCTGATCAAGACCATTTATTTCAAGGAGGTCAAAGACTTCGGCGCCGGTATCGTCCGTCCTTCCGTCATAGAGACCGATAGTCCGCTTTACAAGGGTTACCGATCGGTCATGATCTTCGCTAAGGTAAAGAAGAGAGTCTTCAAGGACGAGGTATTCACCTTGACATTCATGTCGAACCTTCAATCGCTCCGTTAGCTGATGGAACGCCGCGCCCGGGCACTGCCATTGTTTTTTACGCTGGTGATCCTGGTCGCCATGGGGCGCGGCTGTTTCGCGGATGAGTACCGGTTCGATGTCGACGAGTTCGAAAAAAAGCCCTACCATCTCGGCGGGTACGCGGAATTCCGGCCGGTACTGTTCGGCCTTGATCGCAATGCGGCCCTGTACCGTCTCAGATTCTTCAACCGGGACGAGGGTGACGTCACCGCGGAATACAATGGCGCGTTGCAACTGGAAGGAAGCCTGGAAAAAGGTATCGGGCGTCTCTTCGTCAGGCTGCATAACGACTTCCAGAGTTCCAGCCTGGGTGAATCATTCAGGACAACCGTTTACGACGGTTACCTCTCGCTGAAACCGTCTTCATCCTTAACGATCGATATTGGAAAAAAAAGTCTGAGATGGGGAAAAGGGTATGCCTGGAACCCAGTGGCTTTTATCGACAGGCCCAAAGACCCTGACGACCCCGAACTCAATCTGGAAGGGTTTATCGTCGTCTCCGCTGACTATATCAAGAGTTTCGCGGGAGCGGTGCGGACTATCTCCATCACTCCCGTTCTCCTCCCGGCCTATTCCTGGATGAACGATGACTTTGGAAACCCCCGACACATCAACATCGGAGGAAAACTCTATCTTCTCGCGTACGACACCGATATCGATCTGGTTTTCCTCACGGGAGGCAGCAAACCGACACGCTACGGAATAGATTTTTCCCGCAATATAACCCCGAATTTTGAAGTCCATGGTGAATTCGCCTATTTCCAAGATGTGCAAAAAGAAACCGTCGATGCGCAAGGGCGGGTTAGCAAACATGAGTTCGACAAGACAAGCTGGCTCCTCGGGATCCGTTACCTCAGCGAATCCGAAACAACCTACATCGTCGAATATTACCGCAACGACGCCGGTTTCAACAAAGACGAAATGCGCGGCTTCTATTCCTTCATCGACAACGCCTTCGACACGTATCGCGACAAGGGCGATGATACACTGATCCGGAAGGCGGCCAACCAGGCGAAAAGCGGTTACGCCGGGATGAACCCGATGAAGGATTACCTGTATGTGAGAATCAGCCGGAAAGACCCCTTTGGCGCTCTCTATTTTACCCCGGCGATTACCTCGATCATCAACCTGAACGACGAGAGTTTTTCACTTTCTCCAGAAATACTTTATAACGGGATTACCAACCTGGAACTGAGACTTAAGGCAAACGTTCTCATAGGCGGAAACGGAAGTGAATATGGAGAAAAGCAGAACGATTATCGGATAGAACTGCGCATGCGCTACTATTTCTGACCGGATCTCGTTCCCGGAAGCGGAACGCCTGGCTTGAATCCTTCCAACCGAACGAACATACCTGCCCCGCGCAGGCCGGAAAATAAAAGCGGCCCCTTTTTTCGAGGGGCCGCTTTTTATAGGCGGCTCAACCTTGAGCCATTGTTCCAAGAGAGGTGATCTACCGCAATCCCACCCTTCAGGAACAGCCGCCGGGGCTTCAGAGTGGTTGTTCGATCTTTTCGATTGCAACCGCGCACAGCTTCAGCTCTGGAACCTTGGCCACCGCATCGAGGCTATCCGATGTCAGGACATTGATCTCGCTCGAATGAAACGTTGAAAACACCGTTCCCGCAGGAACGCGGTCCGTTATCTTCGTGGCAATTTCGATCTCGCCCCTGCGGGAGCGCAGCCTTACCCGCTGTTTGTCGCCGATTCCGAGCTTTTCCGCATCAACCGGATTCACCTCCAGCAGGTCATCAGGCGCCAGACGGAAAAGCGCCTTCGATTCACGGGTATAGCTTCCGGTATGGATGTGATACAGCTCCTTGCCGGTGGTCAGCATGAACGGGTACTCTACATCCGTTTTTTCCGCCGGCGGCTGATACTCGGCCGGGAAAAATTTCCCTTTGCCGGTGTCGGTCTTGAAGGCTTCCCTCCAGAGAATTTCAGTGCCGGGGTGGTCCTTTGCCGGACAGGGCACACGCAGTCCGGCGTCTTCCAGCCGTTCATAGGAAATGCCGCCGTAGGAAGGGGTCAGAGATGCAATCTCTTCCATGATTTCAGCAGGGGAAGCATAGTTCATCTCATACCCCATCCGGCGGCCGAGTTCGCAGAGGATCTCCCAATCCACCCGGCTTTCCCCCACGGGGTCGATGACCCTGCGCACACGCTGCACGAGACGCCAGGAGCCGGTGAACGTTCCGTCCTTTTCGGCAAAAGAGGCGGCGGGGAGAACCACGTCCGCTATTTCAGCGGTCTCGGAAAGAAAAATATCCTGCAACACGACAAATTCCATGGCGTCGAGTATCTCCCGCGCTTTCCCGAGGTTGGGGGTGTTTCTCAACAGATTATCGCCCACTATGTACAGACCTTTTACGGCGCCTGCGTCAAGAACCATGTCTGATTGGGTCAGGCCCGGTTTTCTCGAAAGCGGGACGCCCCAGGCCGCTTCGAATTTTTCGGCGGCCCGCGGATTGGTTACGGGTTGTCCGCCCGGATAGGCGACCGGCGAGCACCCCATGTCTCCCGCGCCCGGACCGTTGCTGTGCTTGCCGATGCCGTTGACGCCCGTTCCCGCCTTGCCCACGTTTCCGGTAAGCAGCGCCAGATTGCACAGCGCGGACACGTTGTCCGTTCCGTGGATGTTGTGGATAACACCCATGCCGTAGAACAGGGAGGCACGGTCGGCCTTGCCGTAAAGCCTCGCGGCTTCGATGACCTGCTCCCTGGGCACGCCGGTTATTTCTTCTACACTTTCCGGAGTGTACCGCGCCACCAACTTCCGCAATTCATCTACACCGGAGGTTCTTGACTCAATAAACGCCGAATCCTCAAGTCCCTCCGACAGAATCACGTTCATCATGCCGTTGATCAGGGCCACATCCGTTCCGAGCCTCGGCCGCAGCCAGAGATCACTGTACTCAACCAGCTCGATCCGTCGAGGGTCCACGACGATAAGCTTTACCTTCCCTTCCTTGAGTTTCCGTTTCAGCATGTCACCAAAGACCGGATACATCTCTGTAAGGTTCAGTCCCGTGACGAAGGCCACTTCCGTTGTCTCGAGAAGCGCGGGCGAGTTGGTCGCCGGGCCGCCGCCGAAGGCCCTTCCGAGCGACACGCCACTGGGCGAGTGACAGAACCTGACGCAGAAATCGATATTGTTCGTGCCGATGGCGGCGCGCATGAATTTCTGGAAAATATAGTCATCTTCGTTGGTGGTCTTGGCGGAAGCTATGCCGCCAATGGCGTCGCTGCCGTATTTCTCCTTGATTCTTTTGAAATTTTCCGCCACGTAGTCCAGTGCCTCGTCCCATCCCGCGGGTTCGAGTTTGCCGTTTCTTCTTATGAGGGGCGTCGTAAGCCGGTTGGGACTGTTGACATAATCGAAACCGAACCGTCCCTTGACGCAAAGCTGACCGCGATTGTCCGTATTCTCTTTTTCCACGCCATAGGCCCGGATCAGCTTATTGTCCCTGGCCCAGAATTCTATCTGGCAGCCGCCGCCGCAATGGTTGCAGGTGGTCCGCACCTTTTCGACTTCCCACATGCGGCCCTTGGAAAGGGCCAGCTTTTCCGTCAGGGCGCCGGTGGGGCACGCCTGAAGACAGGCGCCGCAGGATGCGCAGTCGGTATCCCCCCATGGTTCGCGCAAACCCGTGTTAATCGACAGACTCGGTCCACGATTGGCGAAATCGAGAACCTGGCGGTCCGTCACCTCGGCGCAGGTCCGCACGCACCTGCCGCACAGGATGCAGTGGTTGGGATCCCTTACGATAACCTCGCTGGAATCGTCTACCGGGATTACTTCCTTGTTGATCGGGAAGCGGACGCTCTTGATATCATACTCATATGCCAGTTCCTGCAATTCGCATCTACCGCATTTTTCACAGACCAGGCAATCATGTTCGTGCTCGGAGAGGATCATCTCCAGGTTGATGCGGCGATAGCGGTTGATTTCTTCGTCTTCGGTGATGACTTCCATCCCGTCGCTTACTTTGATGGAGCACGAGGGAACCAGCCCCCGCATGCCTTTCACCTTGACGAGACAGAGCCTGCAGACCCCTACGGAACTCAGACCCTCCTTGTGGCAGAGATGGGGTATTTTGAAGCCGTTGTCCTCGCATGCGGTCAACAGCAACGTATTCTCTTCGACAATGCATGATTTGCCGTTTATCAGTATCGTAATCATAGTACCTTCCTCGATTCGTAAATGATTTCCAGATGAATGCTATCTGACCAGAATTGCGTCGAATTTACAAACATCCTTACAGAGACCGCATTTCACGCATTTACCGGGGATAATCCGGTGCGGCTTCTTGATCTCTCCCGCAATGGCGTTTTCCGGACAGATTTTCTTGCAAAGCCCGCAGCCGACGCATTTCTTTTCATCTATGGAAAACTGGATGAGCGGCCTGCAGACCCCGGCCGGACACCTCCTGTCCCGGATGTGGGCCTCGTATTCATCACGGAAAAAACGCAGGGTGCTCAATGTCGGATTCGCCGCGGTCTGCCCCAGGGCGCACAGAGACGTCTTCTTGATGCAGTCCGCCAGCTCGACCAGCGTGTCCAGGTCATCCATCTCCCCTTTCCCGTCACTGATCTTTTCCAGGTAATGGATCATCAGCGGCAGACCCCTCCGGCAGGGAAGGCACTGCCCGCATGATTCGTCCTGATCAAACTGGAGAAAAAACTTTGCCGCATCCACCATGCACGAGTCTTCGTCGAGGATGACCATACCGCCGGACCCCATGATGGAGCCGATGGTCTGCAGAGACTCGTAGTCGATGGGCATGTCCAGATGCTCGTTGGGTACGAAACCGCCCGATGGCCCCCCCAGCTGCGCCGCCTTGAATTCCTTGTCCTCCGGTATGCCGCCGCCGATTTCGAAAACGATCTCGCGCATGGTCGTTCCCATGGGGACCTCTACCAGGCCGCTGTTCTTTATCTTCCCGGTCACGCAGAACACCTTGGTGCCGTTCGTGGTTTCAGAGCCGACGGAGCTCCACCACTTCGCCCCCTTGCGGATGATGAGCGGCACGTTGAACAACGTGCCCACGTTGTTGATCACGGTCGGCTTGCCGAACAGCCCCTCTATGGCGGGAAACGGCGGGCGCGTTCTCGGATTGCCGCGCCGCTGCTCCAGGGATGCCAGCAGGGCGGTCTCTTCTCCGCAAACAAAGGCCCCTGAACCCAGAAACAGTTCCACGTCGAAATCAAACGAAGAGCCGAGGATGTTCTTCCCCAGGAAACCGTACTCCCGGGCCTGGGCGATAGCCTGCTTCAGGGTCTCGACCGCCAGGGGATACTCGGCGCGGACATAGATGTAGCCGCGGCTGGCGCCAATCGCGTACCCCGCGATTGCCATCCCTTCCAGAACGGCATGGGGGTTCCCCTCAAGTTCCGCGCGGTTCATATACGCCCCGGGGTCCCCTTCGTCCGCGTTGCAGACAATATACTTCTGGTCCCCCGCCGCGTTCCGGGCGAATTCCCATTTCCGGCCGGTGGGGAAGCCCGCCCCGCCCCGCCCTCTCAGACCGGCGGCCTTCACCTCTTCCAGCACTCCCGCGCTGTCCATTTGCAGGGCCTTGGCCAAAGCGGCATACCCTTCGTGAACGATATAGTCATCGATGCGCAGCGGATCTATTTCGCCCAGGAGTTCCGTTATCCTCCGCTCCTGGCTGGCGAAAAAAGGCATGGCCATATCTATCTTGTACTTATCGATTATTTCAGATTTCACCACGTGGCTGCGCACGACCTCGGCCGCCTTCTCAGCGTCGAGATACCCGTAGACGGTAAGGCCCAGGCCTTCCTGCTGAACCGAAATGTATGGCTCTATGAAGCAGCACCCCATGCAGCCGTGCTCCAGAACGAGAACATCGTTTCCGCCACACGCCCGTAGTTCCTCGCGCACGGCTTCCAGAACCTTTTTCGAACCGGACGCAAGGCCGCATGTGGAGCCGTAGACAATTATCCGCGTCCTGCCCTGGTCCCGCGCCTTTTCATCCGCCATCTTTTCTCTCAACCGTGAAAATTCATCAGATGTCCGTATATGCATGGCATCACCTCTACTCGTATTTTTTCAGCACTGCTGGTATTTTGTCGGCGGTCATGCCGCCGTATACATCGCCGTCCACGGTAAGCACCGGCCCAATGGCGCAGCATCCCACACACCTGACTTCTTCAAGGGAAAACCTTTGGTCCTCGCTCGTTTCGCCCGGTTCAACCCCGTAATCCGCCCGCACCTTGTCGATAAGCTTGCCCGCCCCCCTCACGTAACATGCCGTGCCCATGCAGACGTGGACCTGGTGTCTGCCGGGAGGATTCATCTTGAAGAAATTGTAAAAACTGACAATCCCGTACACCTTGCTTACCGGCAACTTGAAGTGTTCGGCAACCCTCCGCTGCGCATCCAGTGGAACATATCCCATGCCGCTCTGAATTTCCTGGAGCATGGGAACCAGGCGCTTCGTGTCCTTTCCGTATTTCGCTAAGATACTCTCCAATTCCATGAGTAATTCACCCTTCCTTTCTCGGCCTCAGGCCGTTTTTGTTATTTCACCGTTGATACAATATATGCGTTTATATGCATAATACACTTATATGGATTTGACAAGCTTTTTTTGGGTTGAGAGCATTTTTCAGAAAGGAATCTGTTTCAGGTGTAGCGTGCCCGGACGTTGGATTGCCCGTCACGCTTAGCAGAAAGGTGAAACGTGCCCAATATGAGGGCGCTCAACGAACTATTGCGACGAATATGATATGTGGTTTGGGAGAAATCAGGACAACATCATCAAGGTAAATTACAAGTGGCGGGTAAATCAGGGAGGGGTCTGTTACAGGCAAGCAATCAGGGAAGAGAATGTCCCTTGAGACTTTCTCATGGCGTACTCAAGGCGCTTTACCCGAGGTCACGCATGAGCCTCCAAGGAATGACGGGCACGCATTGGAATAGGTGACGTGCAAAACGACATCGCAATGGTCAGACACTCGCGCGAAGCCATCGGCAATCGCGGCGAACACCATTTCCCTTTCTCCGGAGATCAGCGTGCTCATTGTTCCAATACTAATGGTAATTCCGTCGCGCCTGATTGTATCGATGAAAGCATCGATCTGGGTTCCGAGTTGAAATTCCCGTAACGGATAGAGAGAGAGTTCCGCTTGAATTCTCATTCATATAGCCCGCATATCGTCTCAATCAAAAAACATGCACGGCGGAAGACTTGAACGAAATGGTAACCTCCTCGCCGATATCGAGGCCCAGATCGATTGCCGCGCCTTTCGTGACGAGCGCCTTGAAAACCATTTCATGAACACCGACATGGACCTCATAGAGAAATCCCTGGTCGATAATCCCGTTTACGGTCCCGGAAAAGGAATTGCGAATGCTTGATTCCAGAGGTACCGGACTGATTACGATATCTTCCGGCCGGATGGCGATATGCCCAGTGCCGTTTGTGCGCGGATGGGGAGTATGGATGGAGACATCTCCGTTCACCAATGCTTCAGCCCCGTCAAATGTGACCGGGAAAATATTTTTCATGCCCACGAAATTGGCGACGAACGAACCGGCGGGTTTCTGGAAGATATCACGGATCGTCCCGGTCTGGACAATGGCGCCGCCATTCATTATCGCCGCCTTGGTTGCGAGGGTAAGGGCTTCCGAAAAATCGTGAGTGACCATGAAAAATGTAATTTTAGAGGTCTGATGGATTTTTTTCAGCAGGAGCCGGATCTCCTCCCTGAACCCCTGATCCAGGGCCGAAAGGGGTTCGTCGAGCAGAATAACCTTCGGCTCAACCATCAGCGCCCTGGCCAGAGCAACCCTCTGCTGTTCACCGCCGCTCAGTGTATCCGGAAAACGCTTCAGCAGGTGGCCGATTCCCAGTTCATCTACAAGCCTCCCGAAGAGAGCTTTCGAGGAGTCCTTTCGTTTTTGATACCGTAATCCGTAGTTGATATTCCGGGCCACGGTCAAGTGGGGAAACAGGGCATAGTCCTGGTACATGATCCCGATACCACGCTGTTCAGGAGAAAAACGGGTCATGTCCCGGCCGCCGATCCTGACCGTCCCTCCGGCAACGGGCGTAAGCCCCGCGATGGCTTCCAGAAGTACGCTCTTGCCCGCGCCGGTCGGTCCCATGAGGACAAAAAATTCGCCTTCATCTATAACAAGGTCAATATCCTTCAGCCTGAATTCACCCAGACTTACCTTAAGTCCCTCTATTTCAATCATGATGTCTTTTTCCGTGGAAGGGCAAGGACTCTGAGCGCCAGAAACAGCGTCAGACAGATAAGGACAAGCCAGACCGCTACGGGCTGGGAATACTTGAGTCCGTATGCCTCATAGCGTTCGTAGATAAGGACGGGCGCAATCATTGGATGGTAAGCCACCACGACAACCGCTCCGAATTCGCTGATGGCGCGCGCGCAGCACATGATCAAACCCGCAAGCACACTCCGCCAGGCCAAAGGAAAGGTAATCCTTACGAATGTGCTCCACATGGACGCTCCCAGGCTGCGGGAAACGTTTTCCAGGCGGGGGGATATGGCCTCAAAGCCGGACTTGAGCGTATTGATGTAAAAGGGGATTCCCACAAAGGTGAGAACGGTTATGATGCCCGTGGGGCTGCCCATGATCCGCACGCCCAGGTCACTCATGAAATTGCCCAGCCAATGATTTCTTCCCGCGACACTGAGAATTGCTATACCCACCACCGGGTGGGGTATGACAATAGGCAGATCGATTATGCTTTCGATGAAGCGCTTGCCCCTGAAGCTGGTCCTGGCAAGCACATACGCCAAAGGCGTTCCGACAACAAACGATATTCCTGCCGCTGCCATGGCGGTATAGATGCTCAGCCAGATTGAACGCAGTACATTACGGTCGCCAAGGGTTTCCCTGAGCATGGCGCCGGAAGGGGCCGTCAGCATTTCGACCAAGGGCAAAAGGATAAAAGCAAGCACCATAATGCCGCAGGATAGCGAAACCCAATAGAACGGCCCCTTCTTTACCATGACTAGCGTCCTTTCAGTCCTTTACGATTACCTGTTTGACCAACTGCGCGGGCAGAAGGGATTTCATCCGCGCCGTGGGAACACGGCAGGGCACAAACGGAGGCTGGCCCTGATCCTTGAGGATCTTCAATCCGCCCTTGGGATCAAGCATGTATTCCAGAAAAGCAAGCGCGGCTTCCCTGTTTGGAGCATTCTTCAGAAGGGTAATTCCGTAGGTAACCGACTCTCCTTTCATTTCCATGAATTCACCCGGCTTTTTACCTGTGACCTTTACCATTGCCTGGGAATAATAGGCGTCATCCTTGTAATTTCCGAGGTTAATCTTTTCAGGGAGCTCTATGAACTTCAGGCCGTGCTGCACGGCAACTGAGCGATACTCCCAGGCATAGTCCATGTTGCCGGACTGAAGCATGGATACCAGTTCAACCGATTTGGGCCTGACGTTTTCAATGGGACGGTTGGCGAGAATTTTTTCGTATAATCCAGGTTTCTTGTAGTATTTCTCAGCCAATTGCAGGACCATAAGTGAGCGGTAACCGCAGGGATCGAGATTCGGATCGGAGTGCCCCCAGATCACCCCCTTGCGCTGGAGAATTTCATACCAGTTTTTGGCGTTAATCTTGTCGGCGAATCTGCTCTTGTCCGTGTAGCACAGCACCAGCTGATTGGTAGCAAAGCGAATGTTCCAGTCCGCGTACTTGGGAACAAGCAGTTTGTCGATCACCTTGAAATCCGCCGACGCCATGATATCGCACGGTTTCTTCAGATCTGTAATCTTACGCGCCGCGGCCTGGCTTCCGCTTGCTTCCCGTTGCAGGTCGACACCCGGATATCTCGCCTCGAACTCTTTTTCCATGGCCGCAAAGGGCATGGTAAGGCTTCCCGCGTGAAACATGACTACCGTTCCCTTCGGCTGCGCGAATGCGCTGGGCGTCAATGTGGCTGCCGCAAACCCCAGGGTCGCCAGAAAGAGAAACAACCGTCCAACCAGTGATCTTTCCATAAATGATGTACCTCCCAGACTGAGATTTCGCGTACCTGATTGCACGGCGAAAAGTCGCGCGGTATCGCGATTGATTGGAATGACATCGAATCAGATATGAAAACTTGATCTGTTTCGATTGTCAGCCAGGATATTCTTCGACAAGTTTTGAAGCCTGGATTAGATGCTTATTACACATAAAAATATAATACATGCATAAGATTGCTATATAACTCATAATACAGCAAACCTCAAGGCCTAATTTCCCGAAAATCAATAATAGCAAGCATCCGTGAAATATCAAATGCCGTTATTCAGGGAAGATCGACCATATTCGAACAACGATATTTTGAGAATTCAAAACTTGATTATATTGATACATACAATACACTTAGAATTGTCATTCGATTTTATCAATAGAACCTCATCAGTTCGCGACCGGACTTTGCTTCACCGGAGTTATTGCCGCGGCAATAAAAACAAATCAAAACAAGGAGGCAGACCATGACGGAAAAACCGAAGGCCGGCTGTGCGCGTCCGACAGGTGGCCTTGTCGGAGAGGCGGAAGCAACCCGGGAAATCCAGGATACACAACCAGTAAAGGAGGCGAGGAAAATGATTCAGGTGGGTAAACCGGCGCCGGATTTCGTAGCTCCGGCCTATTACAAAGGAGAATTCACTTCCGTGAGGTTATCGGAGCATTTGGGGAAATGGGTCGTCCTGTGTCTCTATCCGGGTGATTTCACCTTTGTTTGAGCAACCGAAATAGCGGCGGTCGCCGCTCGTTATGAAGATTTCAGGAAGCTCGGCGTCGAAGTTCTTTCCATGAGCGTGGACAGCGTATTCGTGCACAAGATGTGGAACGACAATGAGTTGTCGAAAATGGTCGTGGGAGGTGTCCCCTTCCCCATGCTTTCCGACGGAGGAGGCAAGGTCGGGACCGCCTACGGTGTTTATGACGAGGATGCGGGAGTGGAAAACCGGGGCAGATTCATAATAGACCCCGAAGGAATAATCCAGGCTTACGAAGTGCTCACGCCGCCCGTTGGCAGGCATATAGCCGAGTCATTACGCCAGATTCAGGCCTTCCAGCTGGTACGGGACAGCAAAGGGAGCGAAGCGACTCCCTCCGGCTGGAAACCGGGGAAACCAACCCTTAAACCGGGACCTGAACTCGTGGGCAAGGTGTGGGAAGTCTGGAAGACCGACATGGAATGCGACTAGGTTTTCTGGTGGGTTTATGCTTCAACCATTTTGGGTATTGTTATTCAAACCGGCAAACGCATTCCCGCGTTTGCCGGTTTTCCCGTCCGTAAACCGGTTTCCAGGTTCAAAATGTAATGATTTCGTACCCGTTATCCCTGTATGGCGCCATTGCGGGATGTCCCGACATATCACCCAGGAGGGCAATACCCTGCTCTTTCGCCGCATCGAGCGTACCCATTTTCGCCGAACATGCCTTGCAGACACCTTCGACCAGTCCCGCCGCAAGACTCTGCTTCCACAATCCGTTCAGGGGGTTTTCGGGTTTTACCAGCTCCGGAACCAGTTTCACCGATGCGCCTTCTATGATGATTTTCGTATCATGCCCCCTGCTTTTCATGTCAAGGGCATTCAAGAGGACATGGATGAAACACATGGGGTCTCCATTGAAAACAAAAAGCGCGAATTTTTTCATGGTTACAGCTCCTTTCACGTAGGGACTCGATGAGTACAAATATAACATCTCGCATCCCGTCTTCAAACCAACTTCCACCGCCCCTCAAACGTAAAACAAATCATCCGGCTGATTTGATAATACTCAAGGTTTTGTCTTACGTCTTTACATATACAGGACGGCAAACAGGAATCACGACTAAGCCGGCGCCTCCGCCCTCCCGAAAATCCGGTCGGTAAATTTTACATACCAGGCGGCGGCCTGAACCTGGACGATATAGGCCACTGCAATGATGATGGCAATTTCCGCCCCCTTTTCCCTGAAAACGGTAACTGCAATGGCCAGAGCGATGGATAGATTTCGCATAACGGTACCGTATACGACAGCAATGGCTTCGGAGCGGGAAAAATACATCCTGCCGATTACGGTGCTCAGCATAAAATTGATCAGATATAGCAAAACAAGGGGAGCGAGGAAGGAAAGCAGCATAACGGGATTGCCAAGGATGTCACCGGATTTCAGCGCCATGGCGACAAATACAATTCCCAGAACCCCAAGACTGGAGAGCATCGGAAACTTCTTTTGCAGATCCTTCTGGTATTTCTCCGTGCCGAAACTCCGGATCAGCAGCTTTTTCGTTATGTAGCCGAGCAGCATGGGAAGAAACACGATGAAGGCTATCTGCCTGAAGACATCCACCAGCGGAATTTCAATGGCCGCGCCCATCAGCCACAGGGCATAAAAGGGGGTTGCGACGGAACCCACGACCAACCCCGTAACCGTCATCTTTATAGCTGCATTGATATCGCCTCCCGCAAAGCCGGTCCAGGTGATGGTCATTCCGCTTGTGGGAAGCAACGCCGCCAGCAGAAGACCGAGTATAATAAGCGGCTCATCGGCAAAAAACAATTTTCCCATGTTGAATGCCAGAAAAGGAATTATCGCAAAGTTGATCAGCAAGGTCACGACCTGACAACGGAGACCCTCGGTGGAAAACACCTTTTCCAGTTGCAGGTTCACCATCATGGGGTAAACCATAAGAAAGGTGAGCGGCACTATGGCTGACTTCAAAGGAGATGCGTTCCACAGCCATCCAAAACAAAGCCCGGCCACCATGGCGGCCGGGATTGTCAACACCAGGTTTTTTTGCAATAAAGCCAGAAGTTTCCACATAATTCCTCCCCATCACGTTTTCATATTTCCGAATGGATATGATATATATGAATATATGTATAATACACACATATTCATATTACAAGATGTTTTTTCCAGCAAAAAAAACCTTTGCCGATAACAGACGAAATGGAGGTCCGGCATGAAATCCACTTTCAGGTTGAATGAATTATTCAGTGTTGATAAACCGATCATCGGAATGGTGCATCTCCGGCCGCTGCCGGGGTCGGCAGGCTACAAATCCGGTAGCGGCATGAAGACGATTGTCGATGAAGGACTTGAGGATGCCTCTCGCCTCATTGAAGGAGGAGTGGATGGTATTCAGATTGAAAACCAGGGAGATTGGCCTTTTCAGCCGCCGGAAGAGATAGGGCCGGAGACCGTAGCGGCTGTAACAGCGGCGGTTTCACGCATCAGGGACCGGTTTGATATACCGATGGGAATAAATATCCATCTCAACGGAGTATGCCAGGCGCTGGCCATTGCCGTAGCCACGGAGTGCCAATGGGTTCGGGCGTTCGAACTTGCAAACGCCTATATCGCTCCATCGGGACTCATCAACGCCGCCGGTCCCCGTGCCCTCCGCTACCGCTGTTTCCTGCGGGCAGAGGAAAAAGTCATGATCTTCGGCGATTATCATGTCAAGCACGGCAGTCATCAATTAGTGGCGGACAAAAGCCGGGCTGAACTTGCCCACGACGCTGAAGCCTCACTGGCCGACGCCATTATCATAACCGGCCGTGAAACCGGGTCCGCGCCTGATGCGGACGAGATTACAACCATTCGCGAGGCCGCGAGCATTCCGCTTTTCATCGGAAGTGGTCTGGACAAAGACAATTTGAACGAACTCCTGTCCATCGTGGACGGGGCCATCGTGGGAAGCGCATTCAAGATCGACGGCAAACTGGATAACCCGGTTGACGTTAAGCTGGTAAAGGATTTCATGAAAGCGGTCGCGACGGTCAGACGGGGATAATGGTCTGAAATCCCTTTGATTCCGGCATATCTCAACAGACCGGCGCGCCGCCCCCGTTTCATAAGGGAGTGATGCTCACCCCGATATCGCTCGGTTTCCCGAAAAAAACCGAAGACAAGACCAGGATATCAGCTCCGGTGGCGGTGTATTCCGCGGCGTTCACTTCGGTTATGCCGCCCGCTGCGGCAATCAGCACGGCGGGATTCACCTCCCGTGCCTTTTTGACAACCTCGGCCAAATCCGAGCAGGCCATCTTGTCCAACTGAATGATATCGAACCCGGCTTTGGCGGCCCGGAGCGCACTCCCTTCATCTTCGACCTCGATGGTCAGTTTCATGCTTGGAACTTCGCGCCTTATCCGCTTTATCTCCGCGCACAGGGAATCCATTCCGTTCATGAACACCAGATGATGTCTGAAGACAAGGATTGACTCGGACAACCCCAGGCGATGCGGCCGGGCGCCACCACACTCCACTGCCTTGATAGCCAGCTTTTTCAGACCCGGATATGATTTGCGTGTAGCGGCAACAGACACACCCGGATTGACTTTTCTGGCAATGTCGACGATCTTTCTGGTGCGCGTGGCGATACCGGACATGTACTCCAGTAGATTCAGGGATAGACGCCACCCGGCATGCAAGGCCGCAGCGGTCCCTTCCGCCACCAGAAAATCCACGCCCGCCTCAAGACGCTCACCGCTCGGGGTTGCATGCCGTATCACGGCGCCGAATTTTTCCAGCATCCCGACGGCCTCTTCTGTTGCGCACGGCACGGTCGTCTCCCGGGTCGTAAACACTATTTTCCCCTGACTGGCGCCGATTCCGAGTATATCCGTTGTCAGGTCGCCATAGGGAACATCCTCTTCCATCAACCGCTCAAGCAACACGTCAGAAACACTGGGCAACATTCTTGTCTCCTTTTCTTCCTCAATAATAAACTCAAACGACTCTCCGGAACTCCGAACACCCGTGAAAAAACACAGGTCAATCGCCCTTGCCGGTTACGCACTTCACATCAGAGACAAACCTGGACAACGACCTCGACATCCTTTCCAGGACAACCAGCCATTCCGACAGGTGATCCTCTCCGCTTTGAGTCAGATCATACATCCTTCTCGCCGGTCCGGCGCCGCTCACATCCCATGCCGAAACCACCAGTCCACTCTCTTCAAGACGACGCAGCGTCCTGTACAAGGCGCCCGGTTCGATGCGTGAATCGGTAAGGGCGTTATCATTCAACGCGCCCGCCAGGTCGTACCCGTGAGACCTGCCGCGCGCCTTCAGCAGATAGAGCGTCACGGGCTCTACGAAGCGATAAAGATTCCCCATCCCGCAAGAACAGGGGGTATCCGGGCCATGGCGGCTGCATACTCCTCTTGGCATTGCTATCAACTCCTTTTCAGGGCCGTTTCATCTTCAGGACGGCTTTTTACCGAATAATCCATGATTTTGAAAGAGAAGGGAAAGGGTTGCGCGTCGGCTTATATCGCGCACCCTTTCCATGGATCGGGCAAAGGGAGTACAAAATGTTCAATACGGAAATCCCGCCGGACCTCCGTCTTTGCTATACGTGTACCGTCTCGAAATCCACGTATTTCTTGATGATCATCGTGCCGCCACCTTCGGAGACAATCCGCAGGACGGCATCCACGTCCCGCACCCTCGATCCGGCCACATGGGTTATCCCCGTACCTTTGAAAACATCCGCGCACAATGGCGATGAAGGCCCGAGAAGGACAGCCGCGCGCGGCCGGCCCAGGCTGGCGAAGAGTTCATCACATGTGCCGTTTATCAACGAAGTGCCCGTGATAATGGCAACCGAGCACTCAGCCAGGGCTTTCTTTCCCTCCTCCGGCGTGATGGTTTCTCCCCCATGGGGCTTGAGTTCAACGATGTCGAGATGGCACCCGATCCTTTTCAGATGGGCGATTACAGGAGCGAAATAGCCTATCATCACTACCCGCTCCCCGGAAGCGATGTTGAGAGAGGTGATAATCTCTTCCCTGGACACCGGAGGATGGGGAAGAGCCGAAAGGAGCGCATTGGCGGTCGCCAGTCCTACGGCCCGGCCAAGAGCCGAATGCTCATTAGTCAAAAAAGCAAGAATCTCCCCGGCCGGCCGGCCGACCAGGGTTCCGGCCTCCTGAAAGTGGGTGCAGTGCGGCGAGTCGGACTTGGGAGTCCATGCGACGCCCGCATGACCGCTCTCCAGCTTAACCGCCGTGTATCCCAAACCAATGCGCACATCCGCGACAACAGCGCCGGAAGCCTGGGGCGCAAGGTATTCAAACAATCGTTTCCGCACATTCAACGTCATCTTTCCCTCCGTGTATTTGGTTTAACTGCCCTTCATTTTCTTCCATGAATCTTCCTCAAAAAGAAACTGTTTCCTCGGTATTTCGTTTCAATAAGGCGACCGCTTTCGATAAGATCGAGCACCGTTTGCCAGCCGCTTTTCTTACGCGCCAGAAACTCACGGACCGCGTCTTCTCTCATGGGATGGACCGCCGTAATCGCCAGCAGGTCTTCCCCCGCTTCTCCGGCCGAGGAAAATGAGGTTCCCTCGTAGTCCACGAGCATTTCCACCGAAAGTCCGCGGTCCCGGAACAACTGGAACGCCATGTTCATGGTCTCTTCAGACGGCGGTTCGACCCACGTTTCAGCGGGAGGGCGAACCGGCGCGGAGAGACGGACCCGCTCCGGATCAAGCCCCGCGATAAACGCTCCGGTCCGTTCCAGACTATCTTCTGAATCATTTACGCCCCGGACAAGCATGGTTTCCGTTTCCAGGCTGCCCTTGTACATTCCAGCGAAGGCAAGAACGCCATCAAGTATCTCCGCAAGACGCAGAGAAGGAAACGGCCTGTCCATTTTCCGCCACAAATCATCACGGACAGAGTCCACCTTCAGCGACACCCAGTCAGCCATTGCCAGCTCTTCCCGGACATCGGCGCGCCCCATGAGAGAAGCGTTGCTGATTACCGCAACCGGTATCTCAAAGAATTTCAGGCGCTCGATGGTTTTTCCGAGATTCGCGTCCAGGGTAGGCTCGCCATTGGGAACAAAAGAGAGATAGTCTATGTCCTCGCCCTTTCTTCTCAATTCTTCCACGCATTGGGAAACCTCTTCGAATATCTGTTCGGTACCGAAATACTCGCGACGTTCCACCTGCAAGCGGGTGGTTCTTCCAGCCTGACAGTAGACGCAGGAATAGGAGCAAATCTTTGACGGAATATTGTTTATGCCGAGACTTCGTCCCAGCCTTCTCGATGGAACTGGACCGTATACATTCATTGATTATTTCCTCATCACCCTGCCTCGCCGGGCGCCGTTCAGCTTCCTCGACCGCCTTGAATCAGGCTTTCATGATTTGCCCCAGAGAGGGTCCGCCATGAACTGCATCCTGATTCTTTCCTCGGGGTTCTGTACGTAAAATTCTTCCTCTGAAAAGGAGAACCGGTATGATTCAACATACTCCCTAAGCACACGGTAGGCCTCGTTGACCCTTCGAATCTGCTCCGGTTCACCTTGGTTCCCGGTATCGGGATGATACCTGCGCACCAGTTCACGATGGCGCGTCCTTATTTCACGAAGCGTCGCACGCTCGGCGATCCCGAATATCAGCAGGGATGCGCGCAGTTCCGCATAGGTCACACTGCTCCTCCTTATCCGGTGGACGGAAAACCGTGCACGCACTCTCAGTCCGGAGAGACTTCATCACGGTTGGTCGCCTCAATAATCTTCTCCGCCAGGTCATGAAATATGCGGCCCGTTTTGGAATCAGGGGCTGAAACCATTAGCGGCACGCCGGAGTCTCCGCCTTTTCCAATCCCCAAATCGATGGGAACCTTTTCCATTAACGGTAATCCGAACTCCCGGCTCATCTTTTCACCGCCGCCACGACCAAAGATTTCTATTGCTTCTTCGGAATGTCCGCAACGGAAGAATGACATGTTCTCGACCAATCCGATTATGCCTATTTTGAATTTCCGGAATAATTCAATGGAGCGTCGAACATCCGCCAGAGCAACTTCCTGCGGTGTGGTGACCATAAGAACCGCTGCGTCAGGAATAGATTGAGCTATCGTAATGGACGGGTCTCCGGTCCCCGGAGGAAGGTCTATAACCAGATAATCAAGCTCTCCCCACATGACCTGTCCAAGCAACTGGTTAATGGCCTTGGCGACAAGCGGTCCGCGCCAAACGATGGCCTGCCCGTTTTCCGCCAGCATCCCAAGCGACATCACCCGCAGACCGAATTTTTCAGCGGGAAGCATCATCTCGTTTTCCCATTCCGGGGTATCGTGCAGATCGAGCATCAGAGGAATACTCGGGCCATAGACATCCGCGTCCAGGATACCTACCTTCAGGCCCAGTGAGGCCAGGGCAAGGGCTGTATTCACCGCTATGGTAGTCTTCCCGACACCTCCCTTGCCGCTGGCAACCGCCACCACATGCCGGACCCTCTCCAATCCTGACAGAGGGTGTTTTGGAAAGATCCGTTTCAGCTCTTCTTCTGTAAGGGTGCTGATGTTAATCCGGACCTCCTCCACCTCCGGCATATCCGAGAGCGCCCGCCTGATCTCAACAGCCATAGAGTCTTTTTTCGGGCACCTGGAAGTGGTAAGCGCCAGGGTCAAACCGACAACACCCCCTTCAACGTGGATATTCCGAATCATCCCCAGATCCAGAAGGCTTTTCTTCAGTTCCGGGTCGAGAACGTTCTTCAGCGCATTCCGAATCATTTGCTCGTCAATCATATTCTCCCCTTTTCAAACGTCCGGGCACATCACGGCAGGAAAATTCCCCGGCGGAATCAATGCGGTCCGGCGACGCAATATCCCGGTGCGTATACTTGCCAATCAGTTTCCGGATGATTCAACGTCCAGCAGTTGGGCGGCAAGTTCAACGCACTGGGCGCAGCTAATCAGTCTTTTCGCGCGAATCTCACGGCAACGTTCCGACCCTGCCCGTCTGACGAACGCCTCGCGCATCGCCTGTTTCTTCTCATGATCATCGTGCAGCAGCAGTGCGGCATGGAGGGCGCCGCAAACGCCTCCAAAGGCCTTCCCTCCACCCAGTATGCTCGCCGCGTCTATTTCAGACTGCGTGATGTCCTTTCTATGGCTAAAGGCCTTCAGGATGCTCTGGGCGCAGTTCAGTTTATCCTTCGAATATGAATGTACGGCCATCTTTACTGACATTATGAAAGGCTTCCTCCCTGTATAATTTGTCGCGCTGTTATCAGCAATACGCATAATCTTCATTTCAGGCAAATTCCGGTAATGTCCGGTTAGCTAATTGCAGCAATCGCTAAAATCCCGGCTTAACCCCTCACCCGGCCTTCGGCCACCCTCTCCCGCTGGGAGAGGGTTTCAAAAATGTCCCTTCTCCCTTGGGGAAAAGGTGCCCCGCAGGGGCGGATGAGGGGGCTTATCGCATGACGCAAAAACTTAACCGGACAAAGCTGGTTAAATTCCGGTAATTTCGATCCTTTTGTCGCGGTCTTTGTCTCGCGGGAAAGAATCTCTCCCGTCAGGTTATCCACTTTTTCCTGATTCCCCTCAGACTGAAATAAAAGAGCAGAACGCAATATAATCCGATGACGGGAAAATCGACACCCAACGGCATGGCATTTCGACCGTTAACGGCGCCATGCAGGATATCTACACCATAGGTCAAAGGCAAAAGGTATGAAACGGGCTGAAGGACAACAGGGAGGGAATCCACCGGAAAAAAGAGGCCGCACAGAAAAATCATGGGCATCCTGAAAAAGTTGGAAAAAGTCTGGGCCTCGAAGGCCTCGCTTACAGCAACAGCCACGAAAAGGCCGAGAAACGTGGAAACAACAGCTATCGCCAACACGGCCGCCAAGAGAGGCATCCAGGAAATCTCAGGCAATCCGGTTACGATCAGGGCAAGAAAAACCGGAACAAACGCATTTACGACACCGAATAAGATCGCCCCGCCGGTTTTGGCCAACATCAGCAATTCCAGCGGTATGGGCGCAAGAAGAAGACGCTCGAAGGAACGGCTACGTTTTTCAAAGGTAACTGTAACCGCCAGCAGCGATGTGGTTCCGAACAATACCGAAATCGCCATGAGACCCGGAAGAAGATTGGGAACGGACTCCATACCACTGCCTGACCTTATGAGAAACATGACGATCCATAACAATGGAAACAGCACTCCCCAACTGATATTCGGCGGTTTGAGATAGTGAGTAAGCATATCCTTTCGCAGTATGTTCCAGAAAGCAATCCATTGTTTCATACGTTACCGGCCTTCTTTTCCTTTTCCCTTGCCATTAAGTCCGGCTCCAGACCGGTAATCCGGACGAAAACATCCTCAAGCGACGGATGAGTCAAACGGGCTTCCATTACCTCATGACCGTGATTTTCCAAAAATGATACCAGCGGTCCGACCCGGACAGGTTCCGATGATTCGACGAGAATTCTCTTTTCATCTATGAGATCGAAACGAAGAGGCGGAAAAACCGAAGCGAGTCGCTTGCACAAAGCCGGGTCTGAACCCGAAGCGGAAACAACCATCAGGTGTGTATCCTTTACCGGCCGCAGAAGATTCCCGATTGTATCAATCCTTACGACACGTCCTTTCACGATAAAGGCTATCCTTTCACACAATCTTTCAGCCTCTTCAATGTAATGAGTTGTCAGAAAAATCGTTGTGCCGGCGCGGTGGAGATTGGAAATCATTTGCCTGATTTGGCGAACACTTGCCACATCTATGCCTGTAGTCGGTTCATCAAGAAACAATACCGGCGGATTATGGATAATTCCCGCCGCAATGGTAAGCCTGCGTTTCATGCCTCTGGAATATCCCGCGAATTTCCGGTCCGCCGCTTCATTTAGCCCGAACTTTTCCAGAAGTTCGAAAGCCCGGACACGGCGCTCGTCTTTTCGCATACCGTATAATGCGGCGCAAAAACAGAGGTTCTCAAAGCCGGACAATTCCGGATACAGATTACTCTCGTCAGGCACGACTCCAATGAGATGCTGGGCGGCTTTAGGATTACCGCTACAGTCCATGCCGCCGACCATGATATTTCCTTCATCCGGTCTGGCAAGCCCGGTCAGCATATTGATGGTAGTCGTCTTGCCCGCTCCGTTCGGACCCAGGAAACCAAAGAGTTCTCCTCGACCCACCTCAAAAGAAGCCTTGTCAACGGCTGTAATATCATCAAAACGCTTAGTAAGTCCGGCTGCCTTGATGAATAAAGGTCTCCTGGTTTCCGGGAAAGGGAGAGGGGAAGAATTATTGAGGAGTGGTGAGCTTTTGTCAGCTTCATTCATGATTCATTTTCCGGGAAATCTACGTCCACTTGAGTAAATGCTAACTTCACGCCTCCGACATGACGATGGTGACAGCCACCCCGATGCCCGCGAGGAAGGTAAGCAAACTATATTTCTTACGTTCTTTCTCCGCCTGTGGAAGGAGATGCGTAGCCCCCACATATATCAAGGCGCCGGCTGACAGGGCCAGGAGCGCCCCGAGAAACCGGCGTTCGATGCCGCTGATGAACGGATACGACACCAGCGTACCCAGGGGAGTAGTCAGCGCCGCGGCCAAAAAGGAAAGCCACAGCGCCTGCCTTTCGCGAAATCCTCCCTTGAGCAGAAGAAGATATGTGATAATACCCTCGGGAAATTCGTGCAGGACCATCCCCACGGTTGAAATAACGCCTGTAAAGACACTCACGGTAAAGGAAATTGAATAAACGAACCCATCCACAAATGAATGAAATCCTATCCCCATAAGCGGCACCAGACCGATACCGTACTGCCCTTCCGGATTTCTTTCACAGATAAACGCCGTAACAAAACGGTTGAACAAGTGCATGCCGAAAAAACCCGCCACCAGACAAACCGGGGCATGGGCATTCATAATAAAGGACTTGGGAATAATATGCATAAAGGAGGCTGAAATGAGCACGCCGGCGGCAAAGCTGACGAAATATATGGTATTACGGCGGCCCCAGGCGCCAAAGCGGCGAATGGTATAGATACCCGTCGAAGTGACAACGGCAGCCAGTATGCTGGCCGTGAATGGAATATAGAAATTATCCCCCATACCGCCTCCGCTCATATTATCAGGCTTCTCTTCCTTGGGCGTCCTTTGGGTCGATCCGTGGTGATAACTCTCACGAAGACGCCGTCTGTCCGCTTGCTTTTCCTGAAGACATATAGCGGAGTATGCCCGCGTGAACGGCGCCGACGGCGAGAGATGAACAGTGGATTTTCTCTTCCGGCAGCCCCCCAAGGGACTCGGCGATCTGTTCGTCAGTCAGTTCAAGCGCCTTCTCAAACGTCATTCCTTTCACCATTTCAGTCGTCATGGAAGCAGTCGCTATAGAAGCCGGACATCCCTTGATCCTGAATTTGGCGTCGCTTACGATCTCATTGGAAAATTTGAGAAAGAGCAGCAGGCTGTCGCCGCACTTGGGGTCTCCAACCTGTATGATTGCGTCCGCATCCTCAATAATCCCGATATTCCTCGGATTCATGAAATGATCCATCGCCAGTTGTGTATACAAAACCTTCATCTCCTTTTTTCTTATATTGACGGTGATTCTTCCATACCGGCCTGTTCCGGCTCGCGGCCGCTTTCCGATTCCTCAATGCCGTGCGTGGGGGCATGAAGCCTGAGCAACCGGTTTTTTCGGTAGGCATCGATAATCTCCCGAACGGAAAGTGCCCCTTCAACCAGATAGATATCCACGAAACGTTCCTTGAGAAGGGAAAAGGCCAGTTCTCCAATCTGTTTCGTGAAAAGGATATCGACCCCGGCGCCCGAAATCGCCTTGGTAATCTTGACCCCGATATGGAGTTTTTCATCCAGAAACTCGTTATAGTAGAAATCTTCCAGCGCCGCGTCATCCCTCCCTATCCTCACAATCGCGAAATAGGGCGCGCGGCCAAAGTGCTCGTGAAGCACCGATTCAAGGCCGTTCACCGACGTTACGGGGATCAGCGCCAGAAGTGATTCCCGGCGATAGGGCTCAACATGAACGAATACCGTGTCGATGTCCCTGTGACCGGAAACAATTACCTCCTCGACCTGGTCGGCCAGTTCATGGGCCTTGTACAGGGAAAGATCGGGGCTGGTCTGAATGATGCAATCAACCATGCGGAAGGGACCTGAAGGCCGGATACGAACGTGGCTTACGGCCCTCACGCCTTTGATGGCGGCGCACATGGACCCGATTTCGGTCTGGAGATCGGGGTCCAGGTTGGCATCCAGAAGAGACATTACCGATATCCATAGCGTTTCACCGCCCAGCTTCAGAATTAGCAGTGAAATCAATAGAATCAGGCAGCCTTCCACATGGGGAATGCCCCTGGAGGCGAGAAGGATACCAATGAGAACTACCGCGGATACGTATGTGTCCAGCCAGGTATCCCTGGACTTGGCAAGAAGGGACTGGGAGTTGATTGCCTCTCCTGCTTCCTTTTGTCTCTTTGCCATGAACAGGTTGGCGATGATGGATATAAGAGCCGCGCCGGCCGGGAACAGGGGATTCTCTCCCGGTACTTCGGGTTGCAGCAGTTTCAGGTAACCGTCCCGGGCCATCTCAACCCCGGCCCAGAGTATCAGCAGCCCCATGAACAGGCTCGCCACGGTTTCCGCCCTGTACAGACCATAGGGAAACTTTTCGCTTTTTTTACGCGCGGCAAGCCACAGGCCGAAGGCTGAGGCGGCTACGGTCACTACGTCACCGGCGCTGTGAAAGGCGTCGGCAATGAGGAGTTCGGAGCCGTACATCACCCCGATCGCCCCCTTGACCATGGCTACGCCGAGAGTGACAAGAGAAGAGACAAAGGCAACCCTCTGTCCCCTCCTGAGCAGCTCTTTTTTCTCCACGTCACTGTTCATGCCGGTCACCCGTCACCCGCCGTTGTTGAACCTGCGGGCCATGGGCGAGCCGCACCTGGGACAGGGGGTAAGGAAGCAGGGACTCCCCGGTTGCTTGGATACTACGAAACCGCACGAAGGGCAGATGCAGAAATCCGGACGTCCCTTTCCGGGCGCGGACATTCCGTCCCTTCCAAGCAAACGCCTCCACCACGGGCCTCTGCCCCTGCCGGAACCTGCGCGCATGATGACCTCCGTTTATGTTCCGTTCGCAAGATCGCGGGGGCCAATCCATGGATTGCCCCCGCATCCCGCAAAGACCCAGCAATGTCCGGTTAGCTAATTGCAGCAATCGCTAAAATCCCGGCATAACCCCTCACCCGGCCTTTGGCCACCCTCTCCCGCTGGGAGAGGGTTTCAAAAATGTCCCTTCTCCCTTGGGGAGAAGGTGCCCAGCGGGGGCGGATGAGGGGGCTTATCGCATGACGCGAAAACTTAACCGGACAAAGCTGGCAACCCGTCAGTGATCGCAGACGTTGGAACCTGTAACCAGTTTTCCGGACAGGTAATCCATTACCACCGATTCCGGATCAATGGAGGGTGCGCCGACGAGAACCTTCAATCCGGCTTCCGTGAAAAGCTGCTGGGCGCGGCTCCCCATCCCCCCGGCAATTACCATATTTACCCCTTTTTCGGCAAGCCAGCCCGGAAGCAATCCCGGCTGATGGGGAGGAGATTCAATGTAGGTAGAGTTTACAATGGCCTTCAAATCCTGGTCCACGTCCACCAGCGCGAATTTCTCGCAGTGCCCGAAGTGCATGGACAGAACACCTTCACATACAGGAATGGCAAAACGCATCATTTTTTTATCTCCCTTCTTTCATTGCCCGTGGCGGTTTTTTCCATGATAACCGTAACTATATCACTGAAGGACTTTCCGGCCTCCGTCTTTGACTGATGGTAGGAATAGGGAGCGCCTTCGTCTCCCGCCTTGACGATTTTCGGGTCCAGCGGGACACGACCGAGAAACGGGACGCTCATTTCCAGCGCCATGTTCTCACCGCCACCCTTCTTGAAAACATCTATGGTTTCGCCGCAATGGGGGCAAACCATACCGCTCATGTTTTCGATAACGCCGAGAACCGGAAGATTGAGCTGGCCGCAGAAACTGATGGATTTCTTCACATCCGTGAGAGCCACGTCCTGGGGAGTGGTGACTACCACCGCTCCGTCAATCTTTTCCAGGGTCTGGATCACGGTAAGGGGTTCGTCACCGGTTCCCGGAGGGCAGTCCACAACAAGGTAATCCAGATCGCCCCACTCCACTTCGCCGATAAACTGCTTGATGGCGCCTGCCTTGGCCGGCCCCCTCCAGATCACCGCCTCCGCCTCACCGGGCAGGAGAAAACCGATTGACATGACCTTCATTCCTCCAAACTCGGCGGGAATCAGCTTGCCCCTGTCCGAAGGCCGCATCACGGTCCCTTCCAGACCCAGCATCTTGGGAACGCTGGGACCGTGGATATCGATATCCAGAAGACCTACCCGGTAGCCGCCCATACTGCTGAGCGATACGGCCAGATTGACCGCCACCGTGCTCTTTCCCACACCACCCTTGCCTGAAAGCACGACTATTTTGTGCATAATGCGTTCCAGCGCTTCATCGACTCCCGACTTTTCATTCGTCCCTTGCTGCGCGCCCGAGCAGGAACTGCTTGAGCAATCATGCGCCTGTGCCATTTTTTTTTGCTCCTTTTGTTTATGTTAATACACCACCCCGAGAAACTTCGGGAAATGGATGCGCCTTTAGCGGCGCATATCAGAATTCGAAACTCATTCCGGAAGCGCCGGCAACCACTCTAGCGCCGAAGCCGTCTTCCAGCGCCTCTACCGCCCGGCTGCCGGTACAGTGGCAGGGAACTATCAGAGCAGGTGAAAGCTCCTGAAGCGCCGTGACGGTTTTTTCGATCCTTTCGTCAGCGGCGTTCAGGAGATGAAATCCGCCGATGACCGCCCTGAGCCGGGATGCTCCGCTCTGGAAAAGGGCATGTTTCAGGGTATTTATGAGCCCCGAATGGCAGCACCCAACACATACCACAAGCCCTTCAGGCGTGCGAATCCAGAGAGCCAGGTCATCATCAATGGGATCCGGCCGGCTCAGCTCAGGGTCCAGGAAAAAGGCGCCGCCGGTATCCTCATATCCGGACTCCCTTGGAATATAACCCGTCAGGCCTATGTTGGAAAAGATCTCTTTTCCAGTCTGTACCCAGCGCATTTTCCGGGCGGGCAGGCAATCCAGAGCCCACATGGATTCGCATTGCATCCCCAGAGGCTTCGGTTGCCCGCCGTTGGATCCGTACCTGGGGATCACCGCCGACGGATGACAGAAGAGCTCGGCATCCGGCGCGGTTCTGAGAACCCTTGAGACACCCCCGGTATGATCATAGTGTCCATGGCTGAGCACCAGCGCGCTGGTCTCCGCCAGATCGAAACCCAACTGTTGAGCATTGGGAGACAGAGCGCCGCCCTGTCCGGTATCGAGCAGAATCCGCCTGTCTCCGGTTTCTATCAAGAGCGAAAACCCATGCTCGGCCGACAGGCCGGCGCCGGCAAGATTGTCCACAATAATCGTAATTTTATAAAAATTAATCTTCATGAATACTCCGGTCCACGGTCAATAGCGCCTTTTCCCAAGCATGGCGGTTCAATAACAGGTCTCCGTACCGGACGGTATATCAGCGGAATTGCTTAAAGGATCAGGCCTGATACGCCGACGCTCCCCGGCGGCTGTTATTCTGAATGAAATAGCCTGGTTTATTCCCTACGGGAGCTCCAGAGATTCCCAAACCCGTCGGATATCATCGGCGGAGGGCGCATCGATCTCCACCACGGCCTTCTGCTTTATCTGGGCCGATGTAACGGCCCGGTCATATCGGATACGACCGGCGATGCGAGCTCCGGACTGAATCGCCAGAGTCTCGATCCGCTCGGTCATTTCCGGGTTCAGGTCCCACTTGTTAACGCACACCGAGGCCGGGATATCAAAGTGGCGCGCCAGCTTCAGCACCCGTTCCAGGTCGTGCTCTCCGGAAACCGTGGGCTCGGTAACCACCAGGGCCTTTGAAGCGCCCGTCATGGAGGCGATAACCGGACAACCGATGCCTGGCGGCCCGTCTACCAGGACCAGTTTGTGCCCGTTTTCCTCCGCCAGACGTTTCGCCTCGAGGCGCACCGTGGACACCAGCTTGCCCGAATTCTCGGCGGCAATCCCCAGACGGGCGTGTACCATGGGACCACAGCGTGTCTCCGAAACCATCCATTCCCCGGACAGGGATTCCGGAAAATCTATTGCCTGAGCCGGACAGAAACGCACACATACCCCGCATCCCTCACAGGCTACGGGATCAACGGAATAGGATTCTCCTTCGCCTCCCGCGATAATTGCCTCAAACCGGCACAGCTCCAGACATTTTCCGCAGCGTATGCAATCGGCCCGACGAATCACGGCCTCGTTACCGCACCAGAATTCATGCCTTTCGCGAACGATGGGTGTAAGGATGAGATGCATATCAGCTGCATCCACATCGCAATCGGCTATAACTGGAAATCCGGCGAGTACGGCAAAGGAGGCCGTTATGCTCGTCTTGCCCGTACCTCCCTTGCCGCTGATTATTACCAGCTCCTCAACTTTTGTGTCAGACATGGATCATTTACCCCCGGAATTTCTGGATTCCCTGATATTCCACATCAGAGTCGCGAAATGGGACGCATAGTCAGGCAGGGCATCCACCATCAGCTCTCCCCGCGAATAGGCCTCGGCAATGCGCCTGTCATCCGGAATCTCCAGGAGAATCGGAACACCCTCATCGCGGCAGAAGCGGTGGACCCGATCATCACCGACCCCCATGCGGTTCACCACAACTCCGAAAGGAACGGCGATTTCGCGAATCATCTCTATCGCCAGACCCAGGTCATGGAGACCAAAGGGAGTCGGCTCCGTCACCAGCACCACGAAATCAGAGCCTCTAACCGTTGCGATAACGGGACACGAGGTCCCCGGAGGCGCGTCTAGAATAGCGGTCTTTTCCCTGTTCAGCCTGGATTTCACGGCACGGATAAGGGGCGGCGCCATGGCAACCCCGATATCAAGCCTTCCCTGAATAAGGGTGATACCGTCCGCATCACGGGTCTCGACCACACCGATCCGCTTTCCTGTCTCGCGTATCGCGCCACGGGGGCACACAAGAGCACACCCGCCGCAACCATGGCACAACTCCGGGAACACCAGCGGCGCCGAACCGAAGGATACAATGGCATGATAGCGGCACATACGTCCGCACTCTCCGCATCCGTCGCACAATGACTCGTCAACCTCCGGAATCGGAATGGTAACGATATCGCTCCCTGTTTCACGCCCCTTCAGGAAGAGATGGGCGTTTGGCTCCTCAACGTCGCAGTCCAGCAGTTGCACTCCGGAGCCTATGGTCCGCGCCAGATTAACGGAAACCGTCGTCTTGCCGGTCCCTCCCTTGCCGGATGCCACGGAAATAATCATGACCAGTGCCCGTTCACATCCGCTGAGTTCAGGGTAGCAAGGGCGCCTGCGCGGTAAGCCTCGATTGCTTCCGCTACCGTTGCCGCCTGGGTTGTGTAAATGCGCACCCCCGCGGCGGAAAGGGCGCGATGGGCATTGGGGCCGCAATGGCCGGTCACGACCGACTTGGCCCCGAAGCGGACAATCGCCTCGGCGGCCTGTATCCCGGCGCCATGGGCTGAATTCAGAACCTGACGGTTGTCAACCGCCTCAAAGGTATCGGTGTCCATGTCATAGATAATATATCCCGTTGCTCGGCCAAAACGTGGGTCCATGGGTGAATCCAGAGTAGTTCCCGATGTGGTAAATGCAACTTTCATTATGGTCTCCTTTTATTCGTTTGATATTCTAATTCCATTCGGGATTAAAGGAAAGAACCTTCAACCCCTGTTGAAAACCGGCGAAAATGACATGTTTTACAGATATCCCCTGACAAAACCGTGTCAGGAGGATGGGCGGTCATAATCATGGGCGCGGCCCCGCCTATTCATTCTTGTCCAATGCGTCCAGACGTCGCCTGATCATTTCAAGTTCCGTTTGCAGGGCATCCGCCTGAACCTTCAGAGCCTGCCTTTCCATCCCCGGCGCCGGCGCCGCGGGAAAATCCCGCAAATTCCCATATCCGCCGGAAGGCATCTGGCCAGGCATACCCGTCGCGTAAAAGTTGTTTCTCCTTCCCCGGCCGCCGCCAAAGCATCCCCTGCCGCCGGCGCCCATTCCAGATCCTCCTCCGTATGCCTGGTTCGCAAACCCTGGAGAATTGTTGCCCGAGCAATAGCCGGCGCCCCGGCCCGTCATTCTTCCCATTCCACCTGGTCCTGTCCTGTCTCCTCGTGGCATGGCCAAACCTCCTTTTGTTTATTGAACGACCGATCCACACAGGCCGCTTCTTCTCTTAAAACTCTTGATTTCAATCTTAACGTTACTTCCGCCTTGCCATGCTTCTTCCCTTAGGAAGGGAAAGGCTTGACTTGAGATTTTATCCACGCGTCATCAGCGCTCCACATTGAGAGCATTTTCTCGATGAACAAGGGACACCTCTTTCGTGGGCTTCGCGGTAGCCACAGGCCGGGCACACGCATTCACCGACCGGACCGGCAGCGGCGGGACCACCCATCCGACCCCCTCTTCCGCCCCCCGCTCCGCCCATACCTCCACCGGAAGCGCCCATTCCTCTTCCCGTACCACCACCCATTCCTGATCCTCTCGGCATGTGACACCTCTCTTTCTCTTTTGCGGACGTAAATGGCAATATGTTTCTAATCACTATGTGCACAATACACATATAAGATAAAAAGCAGCTTCCCTCATGTCAAGTAAAAAAATCAATGAGGAAAAAAATAGCTTCTGTATTAACCCCAACCCCCAAAACGTATCTGTACCTCTCCGGGCGCCATTACGGAAGAGACATCCAAACAATCAGGCCTTTCTGCGGAATCGACGACACACCCGGACACCTGCTTTCATCCTTGACAAAAAGGTCCCGGCCGACATATCGTGGAAGGCGTTTTTTTGGCGGGAATTTATTTCCCATAAGCGCGTTTTTATTTTATCTTGCGTTATATTATTGAAAATACAACGAAAACCGCCCATCAGGACTGGCGGGCATGGAAAACAGATGAAAGGAAAGGAAATAAAAATGGATATCCTGGAAAATGCCCGAAGGGAACTGGAAAGAATTATAAAAGAAAATAATCTGAATCCGGAAGACGTGATTACGGTGCGCGCTCTCACCCCCGACGAGGCCATCGGCGCCAAGGCGGATGAAAATTTCGTCATCAAAAAAGGCAAAGAGCGTGTCATTGAAGCAGTCTACCGTGACGCGCGCGGCCAGGCATTCACCGATGCTCCGGGCAACTGGGAAGGAACCTTGAGCGAACTGATGGCGCTGGACCTCCGGACAACCGGATACCGCGCCGTATTCACGGCCGGCCTGAATGCGCTCTTGCGACACCTCGGCCTGGCTGACGGCACCGTGCACTGCAAGGATGAGGAACCGACGAAGTGTGGAGCGGAGATGCCGGATAAAATGCATTCCCTATTCGGCACCAAGCGCATCGGCATGATAGGACTGCAACCGGCTATCCTGAAAGAAATGGTGGATGCCTACGGCAAGGTGGGCATGAAAATCGCCGATCTCAACCCGGACAACATCGGCCAGATACGGGAAGACCTGCTGGTCCTGAACGGTGAAACGGAACTGGATGACCTGATCCAGTGGTGTGACGTGGGCCTGGCCACTGGTTCCAGTGTAGTAAACGGCACCATAAACGACATATTGGAGCGTTTCAACACGGCAGGCAAACCGGTCGCTTTTTTCGGCAACACCATCTCCGGAGTGGCGGCAATCCTCAATCTCCAGCGCGTCTGCCCCCTGGCGCGGTAGAGAATCCCGGCAACCGCCCTGGATTAAAGCTGGATCAGAGAGCAACAAATCAGTCCGGAGACGTTCTCCCGGGACGTCTCCAACTGCCGTTTCAAGATTAAAGGAAAGGATTAACCAAGATGATCAAAAAGGTTAAGATTGAAGAAGCCGTGGGAATGGCGCTGGGACATGATGTAGCCCGGGTCGCCTCTGGAGGGGAGAAAGCAATCCCTTTTCAGCGTGGTCATGTAATCAGGGAAGAAGACATTCCCCACTTTCTCGATATCGGCAAGGAGCACATCTATGTCGTCGAAACCGAGGAAGAAGAGGTACACGAAAATGACGCGGCGCTCAGGATCGCGCGGGCGATTACGGGGGACGGCTTTGATTTCGAAAAACCGGCCGGAGGCGCCGTGCGCGTCAAGGCGGGATATCCCGGGATGCTTATTGTGAACGTCGCTCTCCTGGATGAAGCAAACAGTATTGGAGACTTTGCCATTGGAACACGCTTCAATTGGACGGTATGCACGCCGGAAAAGCCCGCCGCCGTGGCAAAGACTCTCCCTCTGTATATCTCCGAAGAAAAACTGGCTAAACTCGAAGCCCTGTGCCGTTCACGGGGCAGAATACTGGAGCTGAAGCCCTTTATACTCAAAAAAGCCGGCGCCGTCATTACCGGAAGCGAGGTATTCAAGGGAAGGATCGAGGACAGGTTCGCCGAAACCATCACCCGGAAAGTCCAGCCATTCGGCGCTTCACTGTTCCGAACGACAAAGGTTCCGGATGATGTAAAAGCTATTGCCGAAGCGATAATGGAGATGCATGCCGCCGGGTGCGAGGTAATCTTCGCCTGCAGCGGCATGTCCGTTGACCCTGACGACGTCACAATGGAAGGGATCAGGAAATCGGGCGCGGAAATAATCAAGGAAGGAGTGCCCATGATGCCCGGCGCCGTGCTGGGTCTGGCCATGCTGGGAGGAGTGCCGGTTGTGGGCACGCCCGCCGGCTCTCTCCGCAAGGCCCCTACCGCCCTGGACGGCATTCTCCCCATGATTTTCGCCGGGGTCAGGCCGACTCCCGCCGATCTGATCTCTTTTGGCCATGGAGGCCTGTGCCTCGACAAATTCACCTTCTGAAGCCGCTGAAGTAGATTCCGTGCGGTTCTTCCACCCTGTCCGGCCCGTGTTTTATTATGGCCGGTCAGGCGATTCGTTCCGGGGCACGGATACCGGAGAGATACGGTTCCAGAAAAAAGACCCGCCAGGTTTTGAACACCTGGCGGGTCTCTCTCGAAATCCTGATCAGACAGCGCCCAACGCCAACCGCTGCTCCCACCGCCACGCATCGGCGACGATGGTTTCCAGATCCGCGTAACTGGGACTCCAGTCCAGGGTCTTCCGAATCCGATCCGCGCGGGCCACGAGCATGGCCGGGTCGCCCGGCCTCCGCGCGTCCTCCTTTACCGCGAAGCGCGCTCCGGTAACGCGATGGACCACGTCAATCACCTCGCGCACACTGCTTCCCTGTCCATACCCCACGTTCAGCACCGTAGACTCCCCTCCCCTTTCCAGATGGGAAAGGGCCGCCAGATGGGCGGAGGCCAGGTCCTCGATGTGGATATAGTCACGGATGCCTGTGCCATCGGACGTGGGATAGTCGACGCCGAAGATGGAAACGAAAGGTCGAAGTCCGAGGGCCGCCTGGCAACAGACCTTGATGAGATGGGTCGCTTCCTTGACCCGCTGACCCATGCGGGCCTCTGGGTCCGCTCCGGCGACGTTGAAGTAACGCAGGGCGACGTAACGCAGACCATGGGCCAGGGCCGCATCCCGCAGCATCCACTCGCTCATGAGCTTGGAGGTTCCGTAAGGATTTATGGGAACAGTCGGGGAATCCTCGGATGCGACTCCAGAGTCCGGCATACCGTAGACCGCGGCGGTGCTGGAAAAGATGAACTTTTCCACACCGGTTTTTACGCAGGCCCGCAGAAGCCTCATGGTGTTGCAGGTGTTGTTTCCGTAATAATCCAGAGGTTTGGAAACAGATTCCGGAGCGATGATGGAGGCGGCAAAGTGAAGGACGGTTTTCACCCCGTAGTCGCGCAAGGTTTTCTCCAGCAGAGATTCATCCGCAAGCTCGCCACGGACAAGCTCCTCGCCATGAATCAAGGTATCCGCCGATCCCGTAGACAGGTTATCGTAAACTACCACTCCGTGGCCGGCTTCGCTCAACTGCCTGGTAACATGGCCGCCGATATAGCCGGCGCCGCCTGAAATAAGAAGATGTTCCACCGTAATCCTTTCCAGTAACGCTAATATTATTTTGTTGCTGTCGCTCGCCCGGCAACGGACTGACAACGTTAAGGGGTTTCCTTTTCCGCCCCTTCTTTCATCTGTTCCTGCATCTGTTTCCGCATCTCCTCAACGGATTTTTGCATCTCTCGCGAGGCGTCCTTCCATGATTGTTCAGCCTGTTCCATGTTGCGCGCGAAGCGTTTCGCGGTGATTCGTGAGCTTACACTGATGACCATGAGCAGCGCCGCGATCACGCCGAATCCAATCCAGGCCCTCAAAGCAGGAATCCCGTGAAGGGATACACTCGCGACCACGAGATAGTAAAGCATCAGCGCCAGACCGAGGGCGCCGCCGACATAGGGAGCAAAAGCGATAAGGGTGGCAACGGGGATGAGCGCGGACAGGTAGGCGGTACAACGGTATGCCGCCTCATAGTCCTCCTTCGACCCCATGAGCCTCCAGATGACGAAGAGGGCCGCGGCGGCCATGAAACCGAAAACCGCGCTCCCGATTACAGCCGCCACGGGAATCAGGGTCAGTGACAGGAATCCCATGGCCGCGCCCTCGTAGAGGCGCATGCCCAGAGCGCTCTCAAGGGCGCGCAGAAGTCCCGAGAGGACTCCGCTTGCCAGCGCCATAACAACCAGAAAGACGAGCGGCGGCGCGATACCTCCCTTTTTAGGCATTTCCCGGAAAAAAACGGACGGTGAGGATACTATTCTGAAGGAGGTACCGGGAATCTCTTTTATCAGATCAACCCATTTTCCCATTTTCGCCCTCTCTTTCATGTACCCGATTTTCTTTCTCCAACGCGGCGCTCTTTTTCACCCATGACGCCATTTTCATCTCCTTCCAGATATGGAATACCGCCACATAGCACAGCAGGGGAAAAACGACGAGGACAGACCTGTTGAAACGCATGGCGGCGCCCAGGTCTCCATGCAGGATCGAGGATATTGCCCTGGTCATTCCGCAACCAGGGCATTCCACGTTAAACAGGTGGTGAAAAAGGCAGATATTGGGCAAGGATTCGATATATGACGTGGGAAGGAGGGCAAAAAGAACGGGAAGTGAGATGCACGCGGCCAGCCGGACTCTCCACACCTTGCCTCACCTCCTCTTACATTTTTCTGACAAGTGGATTACCCTGCTTGTCCTTGAAGGAACCTGTAATGATGAATATGAGGTCGATAATGGTCCAGATCCCGCATCCCCCGAGGGTGAGCAACTGGATGATCCCGATTGCCGTATGCCCGGTGTAAAAACGGTGAATGCCGAGTCCTCCGACAAAGATGCATAGAAGAAGGGTCGTGAGCCAGTCTCTCCCTTCACCAGTACCCTGCATAAAAGAGACACCGCATCTGGCGCACGTCGAGGCGCCGGGAGGACGACCCTCTCCGCAGTTTACGCAGAAATTTTTTCCGCTCCTGGGAGGGACTCCGCATGAAACGCACACCACGGCCTGATCAGCAAGTTCCTTTCCGCAATTACCGCAATACATGGCCATACCCCCTCAAGGTTTTTTCTGTTCGAGGCCGGCTGGAAATCAGGTCGCCTGACTTCCGGAAGACCCGGTCTGTCAAGAGCATACCACAAATGGATGAAGTCACACCGACAGAGGCGATGATTTACTGAAAAGCCGGATATGTTCCCGGAACACGTAATCGACGGGCCATTATCTTTTCATTGAATGAACAGGGAGACGATTCCGGCTGCCCCCCTATGCGATTGTTCCGATTCAGGATATGCCCCAATCAGCCCAATCGAGCCGCATAGAGAGGAAAGCGCTTCATAAGGGCATTCACCTCGCCCTTGATCCGAGCCAGTTGATCCGCGTCCCCGGCATTGCGCAGCACTTCATGGATAAACCCGGCGACAGCAAGCATTTCTGGCTCTTTTAAGCCATGGGTCGTGGCCGCCGGGGTGCCGATGCGAATGCCCGACGTGACGAAGGGAGAGCGTGTCTCGTTGGGGATCGTATTCTTGTTCACTGTGATGCCGGCCCGATCCAGGGCCTCTTCGGCCGCTTTACCGGTCAGGCCGGTGGAAGTGAGATCCACAAGCATCATGTGATTGTCCGTTCCGCCCGAAACCAGGCGCAGGCCTTTGGCGGTCAATGCGTCCGCCAGAGCCTTTGCATTCTTGACGATCCGTCCCTGATAGGCGTTGAACTCCGGGGTAAGGGCCTCTTTGAAGGCAACGGCCTTGGCCGCTATCACATGCATGAGGGGACCGCCCTGGATACCGGGAAAGATGTTGGAGTTCAGGGTCTTGGCGTATTCTTCCCGGCAGAGGATCATCCCGCCGCGCGGACCCCTGAGGGTCTTGTGGGTCGTTGTGGTGACAAACTCGGCATAGGGAACCGGGTTCGGATGCAGTCCCGCCGCCACAAGTCCGGCGATATGGGCCATGTCAACCATCACAACGGCGCCGACGGCGTCGGCTATGGCGCGGAACCTGGCGAAATCAATAACGCGCGGATAGGCGCTGGCGCCAACCACTATCATCTTAGGCCGGTGCTGGCGCGCGAGTTTTTCCACGTCGTCGTAGTCGATGGTTTCCGTATCAGGCGAGACGCCGTAAAAGACTACGTTAAAAAGTTTTCCCGAGAAATTGGCGGGGCTGCCGTGGGTCAGGTGCCCTCCATGGGAAAGGTTCATGCCGAGAATGGTGTCCCCAGGTTTCAACGCGGAAAAATAGACCGCCATGTTCGCCTGGGAGCCGGAATGGGGCTGGACATTGGCATGTTCGGCTCCGAACAGCTTTTTTGCCCGCTCAATGGCCAGATTCTCCACCACATCAACCTGTCCGCACCCTCCGTAGTAACGCTTTCCAGGGTATCCCTCGGCATATTTGTTGGTCATTATGGAGCCCTGGGCTTCCAGGACCGCTTCGGAGACAAAGTTTTCCGAAGCTATGAGTTCCAGATTATACTCTTGTCGCTCCGTCTCCAGGCGGATGGCGCCCGCCACTTCCGGATCAAAACTTTCAAGTATCGACATTTATTTCTCCTTGGGTTTAATGAAAAACGAAACGGGACCTTTCAAGTCCCGTATGTTCTTCCTCTTCTATATTCCGGCATGGCGGATGGGATACAGGAAAAAGCGCTTATTTACAAAGCTCCCTCTCCAGAGCGGAGATCTTGTCCAACCGTCCCTGATGGCGCCCTCCTTCAAACCCGGTATCCAGCCAGGTCGCGACCATTTCGCTAGCCTCGTTCTCGTCAATGACCCTGCCGCCCAGGACAAGAATATTGGCGTTGTTGTGCTGTTTCGCCATCTTGGCCATGTATGTATCAGCGGCAAGCGCTGCTCTGACACCGGGAAACTTGTTGGCGACAATGGACATTCCTATGCCCGTCCCGCAGACCAGCACCCCCTTTTCCGCCTGACCGGTGGAAACCATTCGCGCCACCTTTTCGCCGAAATCAGGGTAATCCACGGAATTTCCATCACTGGTGCCCATGTCCTCGAATGGTATCCCTCTCCCCTGCAGAAGAATCTTTATCGCTTCCTTCAACTCGAACCCGCCGTGATCACTTCCGATTACTATCATCTTCGTCCTCTCAAACCCTCTTGAAAAGGAGAGTGGCATTGGTGCCGCCGAATCCGAATGAATTTGAAAGCGCGTAGTTGATTACGGCATCTCGCGGCGCATTGGGAACGAAATCCAGATCGCACTCCGGATCCGGCTCCTCGTAGTTCATGGTCGGCGTCGCGATACCGTGATGCATCGACATCATGGTGTATACAGCCTCAACACCTCCCGCCGCTCCCAGCAGATGTCCGGTCATGGACTTGGTGGATGAAACCATCAATTTTCCGGCATGCTCTCCGAAGACCTTTCTAATTGCCATGCTCTCATACAGGTCGTTCATGGGAGTAGATGTGCCGTGGGCGTTTATGAAATCAACCTCTTCCGGATTGATTCCAGCATTATCCAGGGCCATCTTCATGCAGCGGGCCGCGCCTTCCCCTTCAGGGGAGGGAGCGGTAAGGTGATGCGCGTCTCCGGTCATGCCATATCCCACGACCTCCGCATAGATCCTCGCGCCACGCTTTTTCGCGGATTCATATTCCTCCAGGATCACGATTCCGGCGCCCTCGGCCAGGATAAAACCGTCGCGATTCTTCTCGAAAGGCCTGGATGCGCCCTTGGGGTCGTCGTTGCGGGTAGACAAGGCCCTCATTACGGCGAAACCGCCTACGGCCAGAGGAGTCACAACCGATTCCGTGCCACCCGCGATCATGGCGTCGGCGTCTCCCCGCCTGATAATCTGATAGGCGTCTCCGATGGAATGTGTTCCGGTAGCGCAGGCCGAAACAGATGACACATTGGGCCCCTTGGCGCCGAACCTGATGGATATATGCCCGGGCGCCAGATTGGTGATGAGCATCGGGATGAAGAAAGGTGATATCTTTCTATAGCCGCCATCCAGAAGGGCTGTGTGATATTTTTCGATGGTGGGGAGGCCTCCCAGACCGGCGCCCACGAGAACGCCAACCCTTTCCGCGTTATCTTCGGTAACCCGCAGGCCTGAATCCTCCATGGCGAATTGGGCGGCAGCCAGGGAATACTGGATAAAAAGGTCCATCTTTTTGATTTCCTTTTTATCAATGAATTCCTCGGCATTGAAGCCTTTCACTTCCCCGGCGATCTTTACCGGGAAATCGGTAACATCAAAACGGGTTATGCGGTCAATCCCTGATACACCGGCAAGCAAGGCGTCCCAGTTGCTCTGATTCCCGATACCCAACGGAGAAACGACCCCGATTCCCGTAACCACGACTCTTCTCATAAAATGAATGCTCCCTCGATGCTCACATCCTCCTGAATACTAAACAAGACAGGAGTTACAAACAGAACTAAGGGGGAATCTCTTCCCCCCCCCGTCGCCGGACTAGGTGTGGTCCGCGATGTAATCAACCGCGTCCTGCACGGTCGCGATTTTTTCGGCGTCCTCATCGGAGATCTCGATGTCAAACTCCTCTTCGAGGGCCATTACCAGTTCCACGGTATCAAGAGAATCAGCGCCGAGGTCATCCATGAACGAAGCCTCTCCGGTCACCTGTGCCTCATCTACGCCCAACTGCTCGGCAATTATCTCTTTAACCCTTTTTTCTATTGACGACATTTCAGTTCCTCCATTCAAGATTGTTGACGTTTTCCATAGGTCAAGTTTGACTTCTTTTGCTTATTAACATGATTTTCAGAAATTGCAAAAGGGATTTTTACATGTGCATGCCGCCGTTTACATCCAGGACATGACCTGTTATGTAACTCCCCATGTCTGATACAAGAAAATATACGGCATTGGCTATATCCTCTACAGTGCCGAACCTGCTGACCGGGATACGGTTCAGAAGGTCCTCACGGACCTTGTCCGGCAGGCAACCGGTCATATCGGTTTCAATGAAACCGGGGGCAACGGCATTCACCGTGATGTTGCGCTTCGCATACTCTCTGGCGACGGCCTTGGTAAATCCGATGATACCCGCCTTGCTGGCGCAGTAGTTTGCCTGCCCGGCGTTCCCCATCTCCGCGACCACCGAGCTGATATTCACAATCCTTCCACCATTGGCCTTTGACATCAGCTTGACGGCCTGACGGGTACAGGCGAACGTGCCGGTCAGGTTCACCGCCATTACCTCTTGCCAGTCCTCGTCCTTCATGCGCATCAACAATCCGTCGCGAGTTATGCCCGCATTGTTTACCAGGATGTCAAGGACGCCTAATTCTTCCGTGACCGTGCGAAAAAGTCTCTCCACATCATCGATTCGGCCCACGTTCACTTCACATGGAATGGCCTTTCCGCCCATGGAAGCTATCTCTTCGGCGGTCTTTTCCGCTCGCTCCATGGATGTCGCGGTAACAACGACAGCCGCCCCCTCACGGGCCAGCTTGAGCGCCACCGCCCGGCCTATGCCGCGTGACGCGCCGGTTATCAACCCTGTTTTGCCCTTGAGATTCATGAGACCTCCCCGATGAACGCCTTGAAGCCGGCCAGGTCATCAAAGTTTTTCACCAGAACCGTCTTGTCGATCTTCCTGACCAGTCCGGACAATACCTTCCCGGGTCCCAGTTCGATAAATCTTGTGACTCCCGCCTGAATCAGCTCACGCACGGACATTTCCCATAGAACCGGAGAGCTGATCTGGGCCACCAGCAATCCAGTCGTTTTCTCGCTGTCAGAATAGGGTTTGGCCTCGACATTGCTTACAACCGGAGTAGAAAGAGGGTGCAACCGGATCGAATGAAGGGTCTCCTCCAGACGCTTCCCGGCAGGCGCCATGAGGGCGCAGTGGGAAGGAACGCTGACCGGCAGGGTAACGACCTTACGGATACCCCGCGCCCTGGCAGCGGCGACAGCCCGTTCGACGGCGGTGGCATGGCCTGATATGACGATCTGCCCGGGGCAGTTGAAATTCGCGGGAACTACTATTTCACCTTCCGCGGCCTCCCGACAGATATCATTCACCACCTCCGCCTCAACACCCAGAATTGCCGCCATGGCGCCGGTTCCCGCTGGGACGGCCTCCTGCATGTATCTGCCACGCAAGCGAACAACGCGAAGGGCATCACCCAAAGTCAACGCGCCGGCGGATACCAGGGCTGAGTATTCGCCGAGGGAATGCCCAGCGACATAGGCTGGAGAAACATCCGTCTCCGATTGAAAAAGGCGTGAAAAGGCAATGCTGGTCGCCAGAAGCGCCGGCTGCGTGTTTTCGGTAAGCCGCAGTCCTTCTTCGGGCCCTTCGAAGCATAAACTGGAAAGGGCGAAGCCCAGCGCGTCGTCGGCCTCTTCGAAGGTATGCCTGACAACGGCGAAATTTTGGGAAAGCTCCCTGCCCATCCCCTGATACTGGGAACCCTGGCCCGGAAAGAGAAATGCGGTCAGCGACATCACGCAACCTCCCTTGACTGCCATCTGATCATGGCAGATGCCCAGGTCAGCCCGCCGCCAAAGGAATCCAGCAGGACAAGATTTCCATTCTTGATCCTTCCTGAGCGGTTAGCTTCATCAAGGGCTATGGGAATAGACGCCGCGGAGGTATTGCCGTATCTTTCCAGATTTATGTACACCTGCTCCGGCGAAAGCCCCAGCCTCTTTCCTATGGCATCGATAATCCGGCGGTTCGCCTGATGGGAAATAAACAGATCGATATCAGCCGAGGTCACACTGTTTGCAGTAAGGGCCTGATGGGCCGCGTCTTCCATGGCGCGCACCGCCAGCTTGAACACCTCGTTGCCCTGCATCTTGATGAAAGCCAGATTTTCTCCGGGCAACTTTCCCGCGACCGGATTTCTGCTGCCGTATCCGGGCTGATGGAGAAGCTCCCAGTATGTCCCGTCAGAGTTCACATGCGTGGAAAGGATACCAGCGCCGACACCGTCATCAACCGAGTCGAGAACTACCGCGCCCGCGCCGTCGCCGAAGAGAACACAGGAGTTCCTGTCGGTCCAGTCGACTATTCGTGTCAAGGTCTCCGCGCCAATGACAAGGGCCTTTCGCGCGCGGCCGGATCGCATGAAGGAATCAACAATAGAAAGACCGAAAAGGAAACCGGAGCACGCCGCGGAGATATCAAACGCGACCGCTTTGGACGCATTGAGGTTTTTCTGGACTAGACACGCGGTTGCCGGAAATGGAAAGTCCGGAGTAACCGTACCGACCACTATCATGTCCAGTTCTTCAGGTGAAACATCCGCCATCTCCAGGGCGCGTTGCGCGGCTTTCGTCGCAAACGTGGAGGTAAACTCTCCGTCCTCCGCAATCCGCCTCTCCTTGATACCGGTCCTGGTGGTGATCCATTCGTCGCTGGTATCCACCATCTTTTCCAGATCGGAATTGGTCAATACCTTTTCCGGAACCGCGGAACCGGTTCCCACAATTCGAGCATGAGCCATAGTTCCCACCTTTTCAGCAGGCAGCCTTGTTGTTCAAATCTTCCCTGGACTGCTTGCCAAGCGTAATATTGTGTTGCATCTTTTCCGCCATTTTCTGATTCACGCCCTTACTGGCGTAATCATTGGCGAAACGAATGGCGTTCTTGATGGCTTTCGCGCTGGAGCCGCCGTGGCAAATCATTCCCACGCCGTTAATCCCCAGGAGCGGCGCCCCGCCATATTCAGAATAATCGACCTTCTTCCGGAAATTCCGGAATGCACCTCGAACAAATAAATATCCTATCTTGGAAAGGAGGCTCTGCTTGATCTCCTGCTTGAGCATTCTCCCGACGGCCTCCACAAGACCCTCGGAGAGTTTCAGAACTATGTTTCCGACAAAACCGTCGAAGACCACGACGTCCGCATTGCCATTAAATATGTCCCGGCCCTCCACGTAGCCTAAATAATTGAAAGATGCGCCACGCAGAATATTGTTGGCCTCACGGGTCAGTTCATTTCCCTTGCACTCTTCCTCGCCGTTGGAAAGAAGCCCTACACGCGGACTCTCGATACCCATGAAATACTTGGCGTACACCTCCCCCATGAAGGCGAACTGGACGAGATTCTGCGGTTTACAATCAACATTTCCGCCGACATCAAGGACTAGTGTTTCGCCTCGCAGATTGGGAAAGATGGTGGCGATTGCAGGTCTGTCAATCCCTTTCATCCGGCCGAGCACAAACATCCCGGCGGCCATGGTTGCTCCGGAATTCCCAGCGCTGACCACGGCATCCGCCTTACCCTCCTTTACCAATTCACAGGCAATCCGGATTGAGGAATTCTTCTTCCTGCGAATGGCATCGGAAGCGGAGTCATGCATTTCCACCACTTCGCTGGCATGAACAATGGAAATATCAAGACCGGAACAATCGTGTTTTGCAAGTTCGCGGCTCAGGGCGTCATTATCGCCAACCAGCGTAACCGCGATGCCGAATTCGCGGGCGGCGGCAACCGCTCCCTCCACCTCTACAGCGGGAGCATTATCACCGCCCATTCCGTCAACGGCAACTCTCATATGCAATCACCCGGTCCATACCTGAAATTAATGAGAAAAGAAGCATCCTAGAGGTCTTCCGCCTTTATGACTTCCCTTCCTTTGTACATTCCACAGGAAGGACATGCGCGATGGGGAAGCTTGGGCGCCTTGCACTGTGGACAGGTGGACACATTTGGAGGGGTGAGGAAATCGTGGGCTCTCCTCATGTTTTTACGCGACTTGGAAGTTTTCTTTTTTGGAACTGCCATCTGTTTATTTCTCCTTCTATTTTTTTACTTTGAAGTCCTTCAGGGCGCTGAATGAAAATCCGGTTCCGGCGCGATTACAGCCGCAATCCTCAGCATTAAGGTCCGCGCCGCACAAGGCGCAAAGGCCGCGGCAATCCTCACGGCAAAGGGGTTTGATGGGAATGTCCAGAACAATCTGTTCTTCTATCTCTCTGGTGAAATCGATTTCATCACCCTCATAGGGAACGGAAACGAGGTCCTCCCCTGTGAGAGCTACCTCTTCTTCCAGGGCAATATCCGTTGCTCTGGAGTAAAAAACCGTAAACTCAGATACTATATCCGTCTCGAATTCGTTCAGACAGCGGGAACAGGCAAACCGCGCCCTCGTAGCTACCCGGCCGTGAACCCTTATGTGGTCAAACTCTTTTTCAGCTACGATCTCCAGATGCAAGGGCTGGAGGAATTCACATTCACCATCCGCCTGCAGTTGAACCAGGACCGGATACCCTGAGACCGGCTCCCGGGCCGAGAGAACCAGAGGTTTTTCAGAAAGCCCTTCTACCCTTATTTTCATGGAGTTTTCAATACCCTTATGGAAAGTTTTGAAGTATAAAGATACGCTTCTTGTTTTGTCAAGGAAATTAAACCCGCTGAAAAAGACCGAGGCAAAGGCCTCCTTCAACGGGTGCGGGATGTGAATAAATCATTTCCGCCGCGCCATTTTCAGCACGCATATGACAGCAAAGGATCCATGCCATGAAACATACAGCGCCCTTTAACATCGTGCTGGTTGAGCCGGAAATTCCTCCCAACACCGGAAACATCGCGCGTCTTTGCGGCGCAACCCGTTCCGTGCTCCATCTTGTCGGCAAACTGGGCTTTTCCACGGATGACAGGGCTTTAAAAAGAGCCGGGCTCGATTACTGGAAGGAGGTAGACATCAGGTACTGGGACTGTTTTGAAGAAGTACGGCGAAACCATCCCGCCGGACGCTTTTTCTACACGAGCAAAAAGGCCGGCACGTCGTACGTCGCGGTAACATACCGGGCCGGTGACTTTCTGGTCTTTGGCAAGGAAACCGCCGGACTTCCGGAGGAGCTCCTCGCGGCCCACCCTGAATCCGCCATCAGGATTCCCATCCTCGGCAACGTGAGAAGCCTCAACCTGTCTACCGCCGCGGGCATAGTTCTCTACGAGGCCCTGCGGCAGACGGGAATGCTGGATAACGGTCAATAAACCCGGGAAAGGCAATATCACGCAAAGCCGCGAGGCGCGCAAAGGAAGATCAAGAACTTGACGGATGAAGCCATTCACCTGACCGGTGCAAGCAGCTTGTTCCGCGGCCATTTGGATTTCTTTGCGTCTTTGCGTGATCAGATGCTGTTTCTCGGGTAAGAAGCTTTCCGTCGCCGGCGAAGTCCCGCCGTTACCGAGCAGTCACCTTGAGTCCCAGTTCCCTGACCTGTTTCAGGTCCACGGCCGAGGGCGCCTCCGACATGAGGCAGGCCCCCTTCTGTGTCTTGGGAAAGGCAATAACGTCACGAATGGACTCGCTTCCGGTAAGAAGCATTATCAGACGGTCCATTCCGAACGCAATGCCTCCATGGGGCGGAGTCCCGTATTCAAGGGCATCCAGCAAAAACCCGAATTTCAAACGTGCGTCCTCGTCGGAAATCCCCAGCAGGCGGAACATGAGAGACTGAATCTTTTCCTGGTGGATACGGATGCTTCCGCCTCCGATCTCATTGCCGTTCAGCACCAGGTCATAGGCCTTTGCCCTGCAGAGGCCGGGTTCGGATTCGAGCTTCTCAAGGTCTTCATCCATGGGCGCGGTGAAAGGATGATGCACGGCCACCCATCTTTTCTCCTCTTCATCCCATTCAAGAAGGGGGAAGTCGGTAATCCACACGAAAGCGAAGGTACTGCCGTCGACCAGTTTCATGGTCTGGGCAAGCCGGTTTCTGAGCCTGCCCAGGGAATCGTTCACGATTTTAGCCTTGTCGGCCACAAAGAGGAGAAGGTCTCCTTCTTCGGCGCCAAACGCGGAGTTCATGGCCGATATCTCTTCATCGGTAAAGAATTTGGCTATGGGTGATTGCCAGCCATCGGAAGTCATCTTCACATACGCCAGTCCCTTTGCTCCGTATATCTTGACAAATTCCGTAAGTTCGTCAATCTCCTTGCGGGACATACCCGAGCACCCCTTGGCGTTGATCCCCTTTACCATACCACCGGATGCAACCACGTCGGAGAAGACCTTGAAACCGCTCTTCGCGACCAGATGGGAAAGCTCAACCAGTTCCAGGCCAAACCGGATATCCGGGTTATCGACGCCAAAACGTCGAATCGCCTCGGCATAGGTCATGCGAGGCATGGGAAGTTCCGGTTTGGCCCCGGACACCTCGTCGAAGATCTTCGCGATAAGCCCTTCCATAACCGAAATGACGTCTTCCCTGTCTACAAACGACATTTCACAGTCGATCTGGGTGAACTCAGGCTGGCGATCCGCCCGCAGGTCTTCATCCCTGAAGCAGCGAACTATCTGATAGTAGCGGTCGAAACCTGAAACCATCAAGATCTGCTTGAAAAGCTGGGGAGACTGGGGCAGGGCATAGAAATGCCCCTGATTGATCCGGGAAGGCACAAGAAAATCGCGGGCGCCTTCGGGGGTGGATTTCGTCAGGTATGGCGTCTCAACCTCGATGAAACCATTTTCCGAGAGAAAAACACGGGTAAGCTCACTGACACGGGAACGGAGGAGCAGATTTCGCTGAAGCGTCGGCCTTCTCAGATCGAGATAGCGATGCTTGAGCCTGATGTTTTCCGCGACATCCACATGCTCGTCAAGGGTGAACGGCAGGGCCTTCGCACGGTTCAGCACCCGACACTCGGTCACCAGCACCTCCACCTCCCCGGTCTTCATGGCGGGATTCGTGGTGCCTTCCGGCCGGGCGAGGACCTGACCCTTCACCGCCAGAACAAATTCGTTTCGTACATGTTCGGCCTTGGCATGGGCGTCCGGGCTTTTCTCCGGATCAAAAACGACCTGGGCGATCCCCTCGCGATCACGCAGGTCCACGAATATGAGGCCTCCATGATCCCGGCGCCTCATGGTCCACCCCATCAACACAACCTGTTTTCCTATATCAGCCGCGGACAAATCGCCGCAATAACGGCTTCTCTTCCAGTCCCCCAGAAAATCAATCACGATATGACCTCCAGTCAATAGATGTGAAACTTATGGAGTATACTGAAAATACCATGCCCGTTCAAGGAATAAAGCGCCGCATGAAGACCGGTGAATATAACTCTTCCACGAACCAGGCATAAAGCGTAGTTCGCGGCCTATGGAAGCCTGACGGGGAGGATGGTTGTAAAAATGGTATGGTCGGGGCGCTTGCTGGCCCGGATCGCGGCGCGGTTAAAATTGTTCACCCAGGTGCGGATGCTTGAGAAAGGAGAATATCTCCAGTGCGTCGGTGTTTCCGTCGATAAGGTAGCTTTTCTTCAGCGCCTTGATTACCGAGGCATTGATTTCGGCGAGCCGGCACCGCGCTTCGTTGATAAAAGCGTTATGGGGTTCTTCAGGGAGGAACGATCCACGATAGAGATCCTGTGCATTTTCAAGCAGTTTGCGCGCCGACTTCGTATCGCCTCTCACCAGGCGCCTGATCCCCTGTGTCGCGCTATGGGTGAAATCGCTGACGTCCAGGCCCATGGAAAGGTTATTAATCCGCACGGCCTCTCCCTGGGTAAGAACGGGAGGCGCGCAACCGTAACCCGAAAAAGACTTCCGCAAGCGGCTAAGGGTTGTCTTGAAATTCTTCTCTCCGGACTCCGTATTGCATCCAGGCCAAAGGGCCTCTATAACCTTGTGCCGATGAACCCACTGGTCATGAGTAACCAGCAGGCAGCAAAAGAGAAGGCGAGCCTTCCGGCTTTCCCACACAATGGAAACAGGCTCACCATCACGGAAGATGGTGAGCCCTCCAAAGGTGCGCACCTTAATGAAGTTATTGCTGTTTTCCTTCACCTTGCCCTCCGCACTCGAATGACTCATCCAGAATGGTGTCCAATTCTTTTCACGGAAGCGGATATTGTTTCGCGTAAAGCGCGGTTTAGACGCCGATCATGAAAAAGAGAATTTTTTATATAACAGAATGGACGGCAAGTCAAACGGGATTTTGAGATTCTACTAATTTATGGCCGTCCAAGAACTCCGGATGAGAGAATGTGTTTAGTCAGGAGAGCGAAATCTTCCAGGGAGAGTGTTTCACCCCTCCTCCGCGGATCAATACCGGCGCCCTCCAAAACCCTCCTGAGTCCGGCCTCATCACCCGGCGCATCCAACCCTTTAAGGCAGTTGAGCAGGGTCTTTCGCCTCTGGGCGAAAGAAGCCTTTACAACGCGGCGAAACAAGGATTCGTCACCCACATCAACGCGAGGTTTCCCAAGAACGCGAAAACGGAGGACAGCCGAATCCACTTTGGGCACGGGACGAAAGGAGGCGGGTTTCACTGACATAACCCTCTCCACGTCAAAATATAACCGGCAGAACACCGTAAGAACTCCATAGTCTTTACAGGAGGGTGGCGCCAGTAGCCGATCGCCGACCTCCTTCTGCAGCATCAGCAGCAACTCGGAAAACATGGCGCGCTCTTCGATAAAGCGAAACAGTATCTGTGATGAAATATTATAAGGGAGATTGGCCACCACCTTCCATTTATCACCAACGGAATAGCCGAGCGCCTCCTGAAGGTCCAGGCGAAGTATGTCCGCGTTGATTATCTCAAGGGACTGATAGCCGCCAAGCTCATTACGCAGCAGGGGCACGAGGTCCCTGTCATACTCCACGGCAACCACCCTCGCCGCTGCTTCCGCGAGCCGGGTGGTAAGCGCGCCCCTGCCCGGTCCTACCTCGAGAACCATATCCTCAGGCGAGATGCCGGCTGCCTTGACGATGTTCGCCAGGACGTTTCCGTCAACGAGAAAATTCTGCCCCAATGCCTTTTTCGCTCTCATAGTCCCCATTGATCAGCGCCCCATCCGTTCAGCAAGGGAGTCAAGGGACCAGGAGACCCTGGCATCCATATCCAGTCCGCATTCAAAACCGTTTTCCAGGTAAAAATCGGCGGGAACAGCTATCATTGCCCCATTATCAGTGCACAGCACGGGAGAAGGAATGAAGAGCTCCACACCCGTTTCTCCGGCCATGTCCTTCATGGCTGAACGTAGCCCGCTGTTGCAGGCGACCCCCCCCGCCACCACCAGTCGTGACACACCGGTTCGCTGGATCGCCAACCTGGTCTTTTCCACCAGCACCTCGCAGACGGCAGCCTGAAACGAGGCGCACAGGTCTGATAGCGCCTCACCCTCAAATCCATCCCGGGCATTGCCCACATGATGCAGAACCGCCGTCTTCAGTCCGCTGAAACTGAAATTGCAGCTGCCGTCACGGAGAAGAGGTCGCGGAAACCTGATAGCCCCGGGATCCCCCCTGGAGGCCAGCCTGTCAATCACCGCGCCTCCGGGATAGGAAAGACCAAGTATCTTGGCCACTTTATCAAAGGCCTCCCCGGCGGCATCGTCCCGAGTCTGGCCAAGGGTCTGGTACCTGCCGACACCGTCCACCCTGTAGAGGTGGGTATGCCCTCCTGAAACCACAAGGGCAACAAAAGGAAACCTGACCTTTTTTTCCAGAAAAACGGCGAACAGGTGCCCTTCAATATGGTGTATTCCGACAATGGGAATACCGCGGGCAAAGGCTATGGCCTTTGCCGCGGAAATACCCACCAGGAGAGAACCGGCCAGTCCCGGACCCTGGGTCACGGCAATCCCTTCAATCTGATCCAGGGTGACGCAGGCGCCCTTCAGGGCCTCTTCTATCACGGGCGTGATTACCTCCAGGTGCTTGCGTGAGGCGATTTCAGGCACGACGCCGCCGTAAGCCGCATGGACGGCTTCCTGGGTGGATATGACATTCGAGAGGACGAGACCTCCGTCCCGGACAACAGCGGCGGAGGTCTCGTCGCAGGAAGACTCTATGGCAAGAAGCAGCATATGGTAACGGGCGGGGGATGAGGCATCCCCTGGCATCTCTCCTTTAATTGATTTGTCTTCCCCTGCGCATCAGGGGCGCTACAACAGGTTCGCGGCCAGTTCGGCCAGGGCGGAGCGCTCACCTTTCATCATGGTGATATGGGCGGCGATCTCCTGTCCCTTGAAACGCTCCACCAGGTAGGTCAAGCCGTTGCTGGATGAATCGATATAAGGATTATCGATCTGGTAGGGATCGCCGGTAAGGACGATCTTCGTCCCCTCCCCCGCCCTGGTGACGATCGTCTTTATTTCGTGGGGCGTGAGGTTTTGCGCTTCATCCACAATCAGATACTGGTTGGGAATCGACCTCCCCCGGATATATGTCAGGGGTTCAATCTCCAGGATTCCCATTGCCTGGAGCTCTCGATATCCTTTGCTGTGGCGCTTTTCCGCCTCGTGCCCGCTCAGGAGGAGCTCCACATTGTCAAAGATAGGCTGCATCCAGGGCGCCAGCTTTTCCTCGATGTCGCCGGGGAGAAAACCGAGGTCTTTTCCCATGGGAAAAACGGGACGGGAAACCAGAAGACGGTTGTAGACGCCTTCCTCGGCGGTTTTTTGCAGTCCGGCGGCGATTGCCAGCAGGGTCTTGCCCGTGCCGGCCTTCCCAACGAGAGTAACGATCTTGATTGAGTCGTCCATGAGGGCGTCAATGGCGCAGGTCTGTTCGCGGTTTCTCGGATGTATGCTCCAAATCCCCTCCTTGCCGGTTTTTACGAGGGGGAGCACCCTTCGGCGCCCGGCCACGTATTTTCCCAGGGCGGTATGGGAGGGGTTTCCTTCGTCTTTCATTACCACATACTGATTGGGCAACAGGGCAGTGTCAACCTCCACGCCCCCCTGGCTGTAAAAGAGATCGACCATTTCCCGCGGCACATCCATCTGGATGTACCCGGAATAGAGTTCAGTGATATCCACCTTGTCGGACTCGTAGTCCTCGGCGGCCAGACCCAGGGCGTCGGCCTTGATACGGAGGTTGGTATCCTTTGTGACCAGAATCACGGGAATTCGGTCGCTCCTGCTTTTGGCGTCCATGGCAACGGCGAGAATCCGGTTGTCTCCCCGCTGTTCAGTCAAGCCTGAAGGGATTCGCTTCAATACCTCGTCGTTCAGCAGGACCACCCGCAACTTGCCTTCACTTTCCAGTGAAACTCCGGACGAAAGGGAACCTTTTTTCCTCAGGTCGTCAAGGATACGTGAAATCTGTCGCGCATTTCGGCCGGTTTCGTTCATGTCTTTCTTGAAGCGATCGACCTCTTCGATAACGGTAATGGGTATCAGGATGGTGTTTTCCTGAAACCTGAAGATGGCAAAGGGATCATGGAGAAGCACATTGGTATCCAGTACAAAGGTCTTCATTGTATCCTTTCCGGGAACAGGGGTGATAAATACCGGTTTTTCGTACCATACTCGCCTGGGATTGTAAATTGTTTCCATAAATGGACCGCGCGGACGGCGCCCTTTGGGAAACCGGACATCCGGCAACGCCCCCATATCTCCTTCAAGCCGCGGAAAGGTCGCCGATATTGCACGAGTTCAGACCACAACCGTTAAAACCCTTGACACCCCATATATCTTGTGGTTTATTGCAAAACATTATACTAAATATAGTAATTGCATGCAATTCGATAACATCGTGAAATTGAAGGAGGATCGAGTCGATATGGGAAAAACGAAAACAGCGGGCCATTCTCTGAAATTGTCCCGGAACGCCGTCACTGTTCTGGAAAAGCGTTATCTGCGCCGCGACAAGGATGGCAAGGTTCTGGAAAAACCCGAGGACATGTTCCTGCGGGTAGCTTCGGCCATTGCCTCAGCCGAAAAGAGATTCGACCCTGCCGCCGATACCTCCGGACTCGCCGCCGGTTTTTACGAGATGATGACGTCTTTCGAATTCCTGCCCAACTCCCCTACCCTGATGAACGCGGGCCGTGAACTTGGGCAGTTGTCCGCGTGCTTTGTCCTTCCCGTCGGAGACTCCATAGAAGATATCTTTGACGCGGTCAAATACACCGCCCTGATACACAAATCAGGAGGAGGAACCGGTTTTTCCTTTTCCCGCCTTCGACCGGCCCACGACGTAGTCATGTCAACCACCGGCATCTCCAGCGGCCCCATCTCTTTCATGAGGGTCTTTGATATCGCCACGGAGACCATCAAGCAGGGTGGCACGCGGAGGGGCGCGAACATGGGAATTCTGCGCGTGGATCACCCTGATATCATGGATTTCATCATGTGCAAGTCGGACCAGAATCACCTGAACAATTTCAATATCTCGGTCGGACTGACCGAGGCATTCATGAAAGCAGTGGAAAGTGATGAAGATTATGAGCTCAGGAATCCGCGCAGCGGTCAGGTTACGGGGACCCTCAACGCAGCCAAGGTGTTCCACCGCATTGTAAAACAGGCATGGAGCAACGGGGAACCCGGGATCGTGTTCCTCGACCGTCTGAACCGGGACAACCCTACGCCCCTGGCGGGAGAGATCGAGTCAACCAACCCCTGCGGCGAACAACCCCTCCTCCCGTACGAATCATGCAACCTCGGATCCATCAACCTTGGAAAGATGGTAAAGAACGGTGAAATCGACTGGGACCGGCTCAAAAAAGTAATCCGCCTGGGGGTTCACTTCCTGGACAACGTCATTGAGGTGAACAACTACCCTCTCCCACAGATTGGCGAGATGACCAGGGCGAACAGAAAGATAGGCCTCGGCGTGATGGGTTGGGCGGACATGCTGATCCTTCTCGGCATTCCCTACAACACTCCGCAAGCCGTATCCCTCGGCGAAAAGGTCATGAAGTTCATCAATGACGAAGGGCACGCCGCTTCCCGTGAACTGGCCGCCGGGCGCGGACCTTTCCCCAATTACGAACAATCCATATACAACAAACCGGGAGAGGCGCCCATGCGGAACGCAACCGTTACCACAATCGCGCCGACCGGGACCATATCCATCATCGCCAACGCATCTTCCGGGGTCGAACCGCTGTTCGCCGTTTCCTTTGTCCGGCAGGTCCTGGACAACAACAAACTGGTGGAGGTGAACCCCCATTTTGAAAAGGTCGCCCGGGAAATGGGATTCTACTCTGAAGATCTGATGCAGCGCATCGCCGAGCACGGGACAATAAGCGACATGGAGGAAATCCCCGAAGCGGTTCGCCGGGTTTTCGTCACCGCCCACGACATCACGCCGGAAGTCCATATAGAGATGCAGGCGGGGTTCCAGCGTTATACCGACAACGCGGTCAGCAAGACCGTGAATTTTCCCAACAACGCCACGGTCGATGATGTGGAAAAGGTCTTTTTCCTCGCCTACAAGCAGGACTGCAAAGGCGTAACCATATACCGCGACGGCTCCCGCGACATGCAGGTTCTCTCCACCGGGAAAAAAGAAGCCGAACCCTCCGCGTTCCAGGATGACAAAAAGGTCATCAAGCCGGTCAAGCGCGAGCGACCCAAGGCCCTGAAGGGATGGACGTATCAGATGCAGACCGGCTGCGGCCCCCTCTATGTGACGGTCAACGAAGACAAATCGGGACTGTTCGAGCTTTTCACCACCATGGGAAAGGCGGGCGGATGCGCCGCTTCCCAGTGCGAAGCCATCGGCCGCATGGTCTCCCTTGCCTGGCGGAGCGGGGTTCAGGCGCGCCAGGTAATCAAACAGCTCCTCGGCATCTCCTGCCACGCCCAGTCAGGCTTCGGCGACAACAAGATACTCTCCTGCGCCGACGCCGTGGCCAAGGCAATACAGATGCACATGAAACTGAGCGGGACGGAGATCGATATAGAGGAGAAGCCTTTCGAAAGGGGCGCATGTCCCGAGTGTGGAGGCGTCGTAGAACACGAGGGAGGGTGCATGGTCTGCCGCGTGTGCGGGTACAGTGAATGCGCATGAAGCCCTGGAGGGCAAGGACAACCGGAGGTCCTGCTCTCCATTCGTAATTGCCCGTCGGCCGCACGGGCCGCGGGCGTTTCTCAAACCGGAGGATATACCATTCCCGGCAGGCGCCGATCACGGAAGATGCCGACGCCTGCCGGGAATGGTCGCTAGATCAACGCCTTATCCGTAAAGGGATCACTCAACAAGCTTCAATGCCCGCCGATAAACACCACTCTTCGCTTCTCCGCTTTCCAGAACCACCCGTTTCACGGCATCCTTGAGGGACAGCCCCTCCTCCAGGATGTAACGCGACAGGAGTATCTCGACCATATCCCCTTGTTTCTTTTCGTCGGGAGGTGAAGGCGCAATCATCAGGGCGATCTCCCCCTTGATCACACGCGCCTCCATTGTCTCCAGGATTTCAGACACCTTTCCGCGAAGAAATTCCTCATGGATCTTGGTAATCTCACGGGCAAGCACGGCATCCCTGTCACCCAGGATATCCAGGATGTCCAGCAACGTGGCTACGATTCGGACCGGCGTCTCGTAAAAGACCATGACCCGCCCCTCGTCCTTCAGACGCAGGAGCTTTTCCCTCCTCTTTCCGGGGCGATTGGGCAGAAACCCTTCAAAGGCAAAGGAATCCACCGGGATGCCTGAGGCCGAAAGCGCCGCCACGGCCGCGCAAGGCCCGGGTATCGGGACAACATCCACTCCAGAGCTCCACGCGTCACGTATCAATTGATAGCCGGGGTCCGAGATGCAGGGAGTTCCGGCATCGGAAATGAGGGCCACGGACATCCCTTCCCGCAGTTTTTCGAGGATCAGGGCGCCTTTTATGTTTTTGTTATGGTCGAAATAGGACGTGAGGGGTTTCGATATACCGAAATGGGAAAGGAGTTTACGGGAATGGCGGGTGTCTTCGGCGGCGATCAGATCGACCTCCCTGAGTATGCGCAGCGCCCGGAGAGTAATATCCTCCAGATTGCCGACAGGTGTGGCGATTATGTAAAGGGCGCCTTTTTTCATTTCATCCAAAAAAAGCAATTGCCAAAGAGGGCACGGAGCGTTTTCGTTGTTCGTTCAAGCAGTTACTCCACAACAAAGACATTATGATTGTCACCTTTATGGTAAGTCTGGTAGTTCATTTTTTCGCTATTATATCTCTGTGTTCTCTGTGACCTCTGCGGCTGAAATGCCGTTTTCAGGTTCATTAGCGTCGTCCGCCTTCAGTACGACAGGTCGAAGGCATTCCTGATGTGGTCTATTACAGGTGATGAGTCAAGGAGCAGGACGCTTACGACATCAAACCGGGCATCCTCCTTCATGAGACTGTTTTTTGAAAGATAGGTGAGGGCCGCCTTGGATATCTGTCTTTGCTTGAAAGGTGTTACCGCCAATTGGGGAAGTCCGTACGATGCGTTACGCCTGGTTTTAACCTCGACAAAGACAAGGGTCCCGCCATCGCGGGCGATTATGTCCACCTCTCCGCAGCGGCAGCGGAAGTTTCTTTGTAATATTCTGAAGTTCTGTTTTTCCAGGAATCCGGCGGCGATTTCTTCACCCCTTGCGCCTGTTGTCTTTCTTTTTCCGGCAATGGTATCCTTCATGGGAGCTGACCCGCGAATTCCTTCACGCCGCGAAAAGTCTTCCGGTGAATCGCGCAAGGCCCCATGCCGGCAATGGCCCTCATGTGAGCGCTGGAACCATAGCCCTTGTGAACCGCGAAACCATATCCGGGATATTCCGCATCAAAGGCAATCATCATCCTGTCCCGCGTAACCTTGGCGACAATGGACGCCGCTGCAATGGAAAAACTGGCGGAATCCCCCTTTTTGATTGTGCGGCAAGGCATCGGACTCCGAGGCGCCGAGATACCGTCGATCAGAAGATAATCGGGCGCGGGCGATAACCGGCGGACCGCCTCTTCCATGGCCTTGAGGGTTGCCTGGAGGACATTCAGCCCGTCAACTTCCAGATTATCAGCAAAGCCGATCCCCACGGCCCGGGCCTGTGACATGATTCTGGCGTACTGGATATCCCGTTTTTCCGGGGTCAGTTTTTTCGAATCATCAATGCCGACGAAATCGCCTTCAGGAAAAAGCATTACCGCCGCGGCCACTACCGGACCCGCAAGTGCGCCCCTGCCGGCCTCATCGACACCCGCGACCGAAACGTACCCGCCGCGTGCCGCCAGCTTCTCGAACATCAGCATGTCTCGCCCGTTATCTTCGAAGAGACTTCCCGTCATCGTCCCACCCTTCGCGGAGGATCAATTAACCTGAAAACGGCATTTCAACCACAGAGGTCACAGAGAACACGGAGATATAATAGCGAAAAAAAACTACCAGAGTCACCATAGAGGTGACGATCGCAATATCTTTGTTTTAGAGTAACTACTTGATAGTTATACGAAACCCCTCTGTGCCCTCTGTGTTCTCCGTGGTAATTGCTTTTTTCAGGAGTAAAACTTCCCTCAAAAAAACAAGGCCCCGGAAAACCGGGGCCGTCAAGTCCGTTTACTGGGCCACGTATTTCTTTTCGCGAATTCGCGCCGCCTTGCCGCGGAGCTTCCGCAGGTAGTAGAGCTTTGCGCGGCGGACCTGACCGCGGGTCACCACGTCAATGGACTCCAGAGAGGGGGAATGGAGGGGAAAGCAGCGCTCCACGCCGATACCGTTGGATATCTTTCTCACGGTGAATGATTCCCTGATTCCGCCGTTCTGCCGCTTGATTACAACGCCCTGAAAGGCCTGGATCCTGGTCTTGTCACCCTCGACAATCCTCACCTGGACCTTTACCGTATCTCCCGGTTTGAACGAGGGTATGTTCTTCTTCATCTGCTCAAATTCAATGCGATCAATAGTGTTCACTGTTAATTCCTCCCGTATGTTCTTGAAACGTTATTTGCTGGCTGGTCCCGATGCCGCCTTTTCCATTCCTACCTTGAGTCTCCCAGAAGCCGGTCAACGATTATGGAAGCCGCCGAACGGACAGACAGATGATTATAGTCCGAGCGGCCCGAGATGGGGGCAAGGACATAATCAGCCGTGGAAGTCACCTGCTCGGCAAGCCCCCACCCCGTGCCCAGCAGCAGGAGGTGGTCAACGGCGGACTCGCGGATTTTTTCCGACATTTCCCGGTATGTTATACAGTTCGAGGCGCCCTTGGCGCCGGTGGCGATGGTCTTTATTGGTCGCGCGCATCTCTGGGACATGTCCTTGATTGCCTCGTCAAGGGTGGCTACGACTGTAATAAGCTCCAGCGCTTCTCTCCTTTTCGGGTTATAGGTGGCGCCCCACCCGGTCAGCCAGTGATTGATTATCCGCCGGCAGATCTCCCGCTGTTCAGGAAGCGGGGTTACAACATAATAACGGGAAAGAGCGTAGGTCTTCGCGAGGCGCGCTATATCGTGCAGGTCCAGGTTGGTGACGGCCGTCGCCACTATCCTGCGATTCTTGTCGTAGACCGGATAGTGGAGAAGCGCAATACCCAAGGCGGCCCCTTCACGTTTTTCAGCCGGCATTTCCCCCAAATTCCCGCAGCTCCCTCAAAAATGATATATCATCAGAGCCCAGAACGGCTGTTTCCAGAAGATCTGGTCTCATCAAAAATGTTTTCCGCAGTGACTCCCGTCGTCTCCAACGGGCGATCTCACGATGATTCCCGGACAGGAGGACGGGAGGAACCGTCAGGCCCCTGAATTCCGGGGGTCGGGTATACTGGGGATACTCCAGCAGCCCGTCGGAAAAGGAGTCGTTTTCCGCTGATTCGTCACTCCCCAGAACACCCGGCAGCAGTCTGGCCACGGCATCGACGATGACCATCGCGGCGGGCTCTCCGCCTGTCAGCACGAAATCTCCGATCGATACTTCCGTGTCCACAAACAGTTCGCGAACCCGCTCATCTATCCCTTCATAGCGGCCGCAGATGATTATGAGCCCGTCCTCTCCCGCGAGTTCCCGCGCCATATCCTGGTTCAGGAGTTTTCCCCGCGGGGTTGTCAGGAGGACCCGGGAAGAGGGCCGCCGTGTCCTGACAGCCTCGATACAGGCGGCAAGGGGCTCGACCTTCATCACCATTCCGTCTCCCCCGCCATAGGGGTAATCGTCGGTGACCCGATGCCTGTCCAGGGCAAAATCACGAATGTTGTGGATACTGACGTCTATCAGACCTTTATCCGTGGCGTGCTTCAGAATACTTTCGGAAAAAGGCCCGTGAAACATGCCTGGAAACAGGGTAAGCAGATCGATTTTCATAGATCAAGCAACCCTTCCATGGGGCGAACCGTCATGGTGCGCATTTCCAGATCGACCTTGATGATCACATCCTCAATGGCGGGGAGAAGATACTCCTCGCCGTCTTTTTTCACAACATAGACGTCATTTGCGCCGGTTGAGAAGATGTGGGCCAGTTTGCCGAAGACACCGCCCCGCTCATCCAGCACGGTCAGGCCCAGCAGATCCTGCCAGTAAAATTCCCCGTCAGGCAGGGCCGGGAGTTGTTCGCGACGGACGAAGATATCGCTGCCAGTGAGCCCAACCGCCGCATTCATATCCTGAATGCCCTCCAGGGCAACGAGGAGCTTTTTCCCATGTTCAACCGCGCTGCGTATTCTGAAGGTTTCGAAGTTTTCGTCAGGCATGCGTACAATGAATGTACTCAGGGATGCAATACTATCCGCGTCACCGGAATAGGGCACGACACGAAGCAGGCCCCTGATTCCGTGAGTCCCGGAGATCCTGCCGATCAGAATCAGTTCTTCGTTACCATGCATTATTCAACTATCTTGAGAATCGCCTTCTTGTTGCTCTTCGTGGAAACCGCATTCAGGATAGTCCGGATGGCTTTCGCCGTCCTTCCCTCCTTGCCAATAATGCGTCCCATGTCTTCCTTTGCTACAGTCAGCTTGATAACGGTAGTGTCGTTCTCCATCTCTTCGGCAGCGTTCACCATGCTGGGGTCATCGACAAGGGCTTTGGCAATGATTTCAACAAGTTGTTTCATGATGGCATCCTCTGTGGGTGTAGGATATCCGGCGTACCGGAAAAACTGGACGTCATGCTGCCTTATTTACGAATTTCTCCCATATACCGGCTTTCTTCAGCATCTGCTTGACGGTATCGGTTGTCTGCGCACCTTTCGCCAGCCATTCAAGGGTCTTGGCTTCCTCAAACTTGACCGCGGCGGGATCCTGGTTGGGATCGTAGGACCCTACTCTTTCAATAAATCTTCCATCCCTCTTGCAGCGTTCATCGGCTACTACGATCTGATAATACGGTTTCTTCTTCATTCCGGCGCGTGCAAGTCTTATCTTTACAGCCATTGATTTCCTCCTGGTTTTTTCTATTGCCGTTATTCAGCGGGTTTTCGGATTTCTTAACATGCGGTATATCAGAATGGCGGCATGCCTTTGCGCAGCGCGCCCATTCCTTTCATAAGTCCCTTGGGTCCGATTTTCTGGAGATGCCTGACGATCTTCAAGGCCTCGGTAAAGCGCTTCAACAACTGATTCACTTCCTGCACCGTCGTGCCGCTACCCCGTGAAATCCTGAGGCGCCGGCTGCCGTTGATGATGCCAGGATTCATTCGTTCCGCGCGTGTCATGGAATCGATAATCGCCTCGATACGCCTGAACTCCTTCTCGCTGGGCTGCGCGCCCTGCATCTGCTTCATCATCTTTCCCATACCGGGAATAAGGCCCATGATTGATTCCAGTGAACCCATCTTCTTCATCTGCCGCAACTGGTTCCTGAAATCCTCCAGGTCATACTGGTTTTTTTTGAGTTTATCCTGGAGGCTTTGAGCCTCCTTCATGTCGATGGCGGATTGGGCCTTCTCAATGAGGGTCAGGACATCGCCCATCCCCAGAATACGCGACACCAGGCGGTCCGCATGGAACACGTCAAGGGCGTCGAGCTTCTCTCCAAGGCCAACAAACTTGACGGGTTTGCCCGTTACCGCCTTGATGGACAGGGCCGCGCCCCCCTTGGCGTCGCCGTCCAGCTTGGTCAGGATGACACCGGTGATATCAAGGCGATCGTTAAAACCGGTCGCCACGTTAACGGCCTCCTGACCGGTCATGGCATCGGCTACGAGGAGGATCTCCATCGGCTCGACGGCGCCCTTGATGCGCGCCAGCTCGTCCATGAGCGTCTCATCGATCTGAAGGCGGCCCGCTGTATCAAAAATGACCGTATCAAAGCCGGAAAGCCTGGCATAGTCCAATGCCTCCCGGCAGATGTCCACCGGGTCCTGATCCGCCCGGGAGTCATACACCTCCAGAGAAAGCTGCCTGCCGAGGGTTTTCAATTGCTCGATGGCCGCCGGCCGGTATACATCGGCGGGCGCCAGCAGAGGCTTTCGCCGCTGGTTCTTCAGATACTTCGCGAGCTTGCCGCAGGTAGTGGTCTTACCGGAGCCCTGGAGACCTACCAGCATAATGCCCACCGGCGGTTTTGCCGCCAGTTGCAGGGAATTATCCTCCCCGCCGCCCATGAGCGCGACCAGCTCATCGTGCACAATCTTGATAACCTGCTGCCCCGGAGCAAGGCTCCGCAAAACCTGCGTTCCGACGGCCCGGACCCTGACCTTCTCGACAAAATCCTTGACTACCTTGAAGTTGACATCCGCCTCAAGAAGCACCAGACGGACCTCTCGCAGGGCGTCCTTGATATTGTCCTCGGTCATGACCCCCTGGCCGCGGAGCTTCTTGAATATCAGATCAAGCTTGTCGGAAAGGCTTTCAAACATCGTCACCATCTCTGTCAGGGTATCAGGAATCGGCGGATTTCCAGGCTTTAGCGAAAAATACCGCCCGTAAAGCGGTTTATACTAGTTGACCACTTCACTTTTTGTCAAGAAAATTAATCGGAGGGTTTCCAGAACATATTTATACGGGGAAAGTCGATTAAGGTCAATTCCGTATTGTCTGGCATCCGCAAATATAGTATAGGATTGAAAAGCCGGTAAAAATAAAAAGGAGAACGTAACTATTCAGGATAGTTTCACAGCGGTCCACAACTTGCTGTTCTTCCATTCCCCCTCACCCGGCCTTCGGCCACCCTCTCCCACAGGGAGAGGGTTCATGTTTTCCCTCGCCCTCCGGGAGAGGGGCAGGGGTGAGGGGAAAAGCGCCGACCTGACCGCAAATCATGAATCAGGCCATTCGGCGCGGGGATTGTATCCGCATTTTCATGATGTGCTGAGTAGTTACAGGAGAACAACGTGGAAAATATCGTAACTCCTGAAGAACGGAAGATTCTGCTTCAGATTGCCAGAGAATCCATCTCGGAAGCGGTCGGCCTTGAACAGACCCGGGCGAAGAAGTCGCCGGGCGGCAACCTGTCGCTCAAGAGAGGATGTTTCGTCACCATCAAGATGCACGGCAGGCTTCGCGGCTGCATCGGCGTTTTCACATCCGAAAAGCCCCTCCACGCAACGGTTCGCGACATGGCCATGGCGGCGGCAACCAGGGATCCGCGTTTTTATCCCCTTACCAAGAAGGAACTGGACGACATTGAACTGGAGATATCAATCCTCTCGCCGCTCAAGAAAATAAACTCCGTCGATGAAATCCAGGTGGGTGTCCATGGTCTCTATATCGAAAAGAACATGTTCCGGGGCGTGCTTCTGCCACAGGTCGCTTCCGAGCAGGGATGGGACCGGACAACCTTTCTGGAACAGACCTGCCTGAAAGCGGGACTTGAAACAGACGCATGGAAAAACGAGGCGGACATCCATATCTTCAGCGCCCAGATATTCGGGGACAATTAACGGAGGCAACACCGTCGCGCATACCCTCGGGCCGGATACGTCTTCGGAAACCCGGGTCTTCCCCGTGCGCAAACTTTTCCAGCATATCGGTGATAAATGGATTTCGGTTAAACGATAACAATGTCCTCGCTGGAAAAGGTAAGCCGTTCGAGTCCGTCTTCGGACAGATGAAAGGTATTCTCTATGCCCACGGCGCCAATCCCCGGATACACCAGTTTCGGCTCGAAAGCGAAAACCATTCCGGCCTCCAGCAACATATCGCTGAACCCGCGGGCGATGAAGGGATATTCGTCTATCTCTATACCGACACCATGACCGATGAATGACACCTGGGCGCCCTTGTAACCCATGAAATTGTCCCCATGCCCTTTTTCCAGGGCAAGGGAATGGCAGCCCTCATAGACATCGCCCCACGCTGCCCCCGGGACGGCCAGCTCCCGCATCTTCTCCTGGACCGCCAGCATGTCCATATACCCCGCGCGCAACTCCTCCGGAAGATGGCCCACGGCAAATACGCGGGTCTGATCGACCAGGTACCCGTCGACGCTTCCGGCAAAGTCCACAATAATGGGCTCGCCAGGGGCAATGGACTTCACGCCGCACCCCTGACCAAAGCTGGGATGGAGCCCCACGCCTCCCAGCGGCGTGTCCGTATACGCGGGCGCCGCGCCGTCAGCGCCGGAAAAGGCGTGCCCGAAGAGCATTTCTCCGTTGAAGACCCTCATCCTGATATGCCCCAGATGCCCTTCCCTACGGGCCGCGTATTCCAGTTCAGCGGCCAGTTCCAGGTCCGTCATCCCCTCCCGGATCATCTCCCCCGCACGCCGGTAAACGATATCCACCTGACGCGCCGCACGGCGCATTATCTCCAGCTCAAAGGGGGATTTCTTCATGCGCGCCAGACGCACCAGGGGGGTTGCATCGGAGAACACAGCAGACGGGAATGCCTTGCGGTATCTTTCAAAGAGACCCACCGGCAGGACATCCAGTTCCATCCCGATCCTCTCCGGCAAACGGATCCCGTATCCTTCGAGGATACCGGGGGCCTCGCGCATGGAGGCAAACGGAACTATCTCCAAGAGGGCCGACTCGGCGCGAGCCCTTTTAAGATCCCTTCTCACCATGTATACCGGGGCGCCTTCAACCGGAACACAGAGACATCCCGACTGGATCGTGCCGGTGAAATAGAAGAGGTCGGCGTTCTGGATGAGAAGGACCGCATCCAGACCTTCGTCCGCCATCAGGGACTGAAGGGCGCGAATCCGCGCTTCCAGTTCGCTTTTCGGTGTTGTCCGCCCGTTCATGTCAAGCCGTCTCCCCGGCGTCCTCAAGCTGCAACTCGCGGATGGCCATCTCGCGAAGCTTGAATTTCTGGATCTTGCCGGAGGCCGTCATGGGGTAGGAATCGACGAACTTGACATATCTGGGGATCTTGTAGTTGGCGATCTTCCCTTTGCAGAACTCCTTCACCTCTTCTTCGGTCATCGCCATATCCTTTTTCACGACAATCGCGGCCATGACCTGCTCACCGAATTTTTTGTCGGGCACTCCGTAGACCTGAACATCGGAGATCTTGGAATGGGTATAGAGAAACTCCTCGATTTCACGCGGATAGATATTCTCACCACCTCGAATAATCATGTTCTTGATACGGCCGGTTATCTTGCAGTAGCCGTTCTCGTCCATTACCGCCAGATCTCCGGTATGAAGCCAGGCATCGGCGTCGATGACCTTCGCGGTCTCCTCCGGCATCTTGTAGTACCCCTTCATCACCAGGTAGCCACGGGTACAGAGCTCTCCCTGTTTGCCGGGAGGAAGGGTAGTTCCGGTCTCAATATCCACGATCTTCACCTCTACGTCTGGAAGAGCCCGGCCCACCGTAGCGACGCGCAACTCGACGGGGTCTTCGGTGCGTGTCTGGGTGATCACCGGGGAAGACTCGGTCTGGCCGTAGGCGATGGTGATCTCCGACGCATGCATGTCGCGGATCACCCTTTTCATAACCTCAATTGGACAAGGGGAGCCTGCCATGATTCCGGTGCGCAGGCTGGTGAGGTCGAATTTTTCGAAATCAGGATGCTCCAGTTCGGCTATAAACATGGTAGGAACACCGTGAACCGCGGTACATCGCTCCTTTTCGATTGCCTGGAGGACATGGAGAGGATTGAAGGTAACCACCGGAACCATCGTGGAGGCATGGGTCACGCATGCCATCACGGCAAGGACACAACCGAAACAATGGAAAAAGGGAACGGGTATGCAGAGGCGATCCTTCTCCGTGAAGCGCATGCACTCTCCAATAAAGAAACCATTGTTGATTACGTTGTAGTGGGTAAGCATGACCCCCTTGGGAAAACCGGTAGTTCCGGAGGTATATTGCATGTTAATGACTTCATGGGGATTAAGCCCGGCCTCAACCGCCGTCAGTTCTTCATCGGACACCTCATCGGCGAGATCATACAGATCGTTGAAGTTCAACATCCCCGCCGGTGTCTCATCACCTATAAAGACAACTTTTTCCAGACAGGGAAGCTTGGCGCTTTTCAAAGAGCCGGGAGTGGACTGGGAAACCTCCGGGGCTACATCGCAAAGGGTCTGGGCATAATCGGTGTCCTTGAATCCCTTTACCAGAAAGAGGGCGTTGGAATCCGACTGTCTCAGGATGTATTCCAGTTCAGCGGAACGATAGCTGGTGTTGATGGTAACCAGGATCGCGCCGATCCTGGCCGAGGCGAATTGCAGAATGACCCACTCCGGTACGTTCGTGGCCCAGATAGAGACGTGATCACCTTTTTTTATCCCCAACCGGAGGAGCCCCTTGGCGACCCTGCCGCAGACCTCATTGAACTCACGATAGGAATAGCGCAGCCCCCTATCCACGTAAACAAGCGCGTCGTTATCCGGAAAACGCTCCGCCATCCGCTCCAGTAATCCACCCATGGTACACTCGATAAAATTCGACATCACGACCTCCCCTGAAAATAAAAAACAATCCACCCCCGGTCAACGTTCCGGCAATTAATGCCGGAGAAATGAATGGTTCACGACAAAAGCACCTTTCCAGAGTCAACCGGAAAGCATCCCGGAACAAGCGGTGACAAGCAGGCGTTTTTTTCGCCGCACTAAATTTAACATGTTGATTTAAAAGGATTTTATGAATTATCACAGCAACCCTTACAAGTCAAGATATTATGTTCCATGAATACATCGTCGCACGCCTGTTTTTTCGTCTTTGCCATCACATGGTTTGACCAAGGAAAATTCCGGTGACTAAAAATAAGGCAATATGCAATCATGGCGGGAAAAACCGCCCCTTACGTTACGCTTTCACATTTTTTCCACACCACTGTCAACAGACGGTGTGAAATACCGGGCGCCTCGATACGCAAAAGGTCTACGACAACCGACTGTTCACGAGATTGTAACGCGATTGTCACATTATCCGGCTAGAATCCACCGGATAGAGGAGCATGGACAATGAAAACGATCCTGATCATTGAAGACGAACGGGACCTTCTGGATCTCGTAGCATTCAACCTGGAAAGGGAGGGATACCGGGTTGAGACCGCCCTTGACGGACCCGGCGGCCTGGAGGCGGCCCGCCGCATTCTGCCTGATCTGGTCCTTCTCGACCTGATGCTGCCGGGAATGCTGGGGACGGAGATTTGCAAAATACTTAAAAAGTCGGAAAAAACCGCGCGCATCCCGGTGATCATGCTGACCGCCAAGGGAGAAGAGATAGATCGTGTGGTCGGTTTCGAGGTGGGCGCCGATGATTATGTGGTGAAACCCTTTTCCAACCGGGAACTTATGCTGCGCGTCAAGGCCGTCCTGCGCCGGTCGGAGCCGGAAAAGAGCGGAGAAAGGGTCATCAGCATAGGCCCGGTGTCCATTGACACCGGGGCCCACACGGTTACGTCCGCCGGAGAGGAGGTGGCGCTCACCACCACTGAATTCAAGCTCCTCCTCAACCTCGCGGAGCGGGCGGGAAGGGTCCAGAATCGCGACCTGCTGTTAAAGAACGTCTGGGGATACAACTATGTCGGCGACACCAGAACGGTAGACACCCACATCACGCGACTTCGCACCAAGCTTGGCCCGGCGGGAGACCTTATCAAGACCGTTCGCGGCTTCGGCTACAAGATGGAGGATTCATGAAGATTAAGATACAGTGGAAGCTTATGGCCTCCTATCTGACGTTGATAATCCTGACCGGCGCCGTCCTTTATGGATACCTGAGCCGGACACTGGAAGGGCATCTTCTGGATGAGGCGCGGGAAAACCTCCTCAACGAGGCGAAACTGGTCGCCATCATGTGCGCCAGGGAAATCGGCGACTTGAAGCGTGACGCGCCCGCCATAGCCCACAACGCGGGAAGGGAGATCAAGGCGCGCGTAACCATCATGTCGGCCGACGGCGCCGTTGCGGGCGACTCGGAACTGAAGGATTCGGATCTGGGCAAGCTGGAGAACCATGCCTCCAGACCGGAGTTCCAGCAGGCCATAAAAAATAGCTACGGTTCTTCCATTAGATATTCTTCCACCCTGGGAACCAGCATGCTCTATGTCGCGCTCCCTTTCCGTTCCGGAAACGACCAGGGGGGCGTGATACGCATGGCGCTCCCCCTCTCGCGTCTTGAAATGGCCATGGGAAGCCTGCGCGCTATCCTGATGGCGGCTCTTCTGCTCGCGGTTGTCTGCTCCTTCTTCCTCAGCTATCTGATTGCAAGCCTTACATCCAGGCCTCTCCGGAAGATGGCCTCAGTCGCCAGTCTCATCGGCAAGGGAAATTTCGGCGCCAGGATTCCCGTCACGAGCCGCGATGAAATCGGCGAACTGGCCGCGATGATGAACGAGATGACCGCGAAGATAGAAGAGCAGATGGGAAAGATATCGGCGGAAAGGAACCGGCTCGACACCATTCTGCACGGCATGGGAGAAGGGGTGATCGTCACCGACACCTCGGGAAACATAACCCTGGCGAACCCGGCGTTCCGGGCCATATTCGCCCTCGTGGAAGAGCTGGAGGGCAAGTCCCTGCTGGAGATCACAAGACAGCCGACAATGCACAATACACTCAAAAAGACGCTGGACTCCAAGGAGGAAACCATCGAGGAGATTTCCGTACTGGTTCCGGAAGAGAAGCATCTTCTCACCCACTGGGTTCCCCTCAGGGAAGAAGGTGAACTCCTGGGCGCGGTGGCGGTATTCCACGATATAAGCGACCTCAAAAGACTGGAGGGGATCCGCAAGGACTTCGTGGCCAATGTCTCCCATGAGCTGAGAACCCCGGTATCAGTGATCAAGGGATTCGCCGAAACCCTTCTCAACGAAGGGGATGCCCTGACGCCGGACAAGAAAAACCGGTTTCTCAACATAATTCACAACCACGCGGAACGTCTGGCCGGCCTGATCAGCGACCTTCTCACCCTCTCCCGCATGGAATCAGGGGCCATTGAACTGGAACCCGCGCCGGTAAACATCATGGAAGCCGTAACGCGGGCATTCCGGCTCATGGAGCGGACGGCGGAAGAAAAGGGCATATCCCTCAACTCCGCTCCCTCCCTGGCGGACGTCCCGCCGGCCCTTGCGGATGCGGCGAAACTGGACCAGGTGCTCATCAATCTGCTGGACAACGGCATCAAGTTCACCCAGTCGGGAGGTTCGGTAACCATCTCGGCCGTTCAACTGGATAATCTGATTAAAATAAACGTTACGGACACAGGCATCGGCATCCCTCCCCGCGATCTTCCTCGTATCTTCGAACGCTTCTACCGGGTGGACCCGGCGAGAAGCCGCGAAATGGGAGGAACCGGACTGGGTCTCGCCATCGTCAAGCACATCGTCCAGGCCCATGGCGGCATGGTTTCCGTGGAGAGCTCCCCGGGAAAGGGCTCGACCTTTTCCTTTACCCTGAAAAAGGCGTGACAGCGGAAGCGCTTGGAGGATATCCCCCATCAAGGCCCAGGGTTTGAATTTCAACAAATCTTGGCCCATTCGTAACAAGACTGTAACCTGAAGCCGCTACTATTTCGAAAAAACACGCTTTACAAACCAGGAGGTAACAAATGCTCAAGAGAATCATCTGCACGGCCGCCGCGCTGCTGGTGGCCGCAGCCGGGATCGCCTCGGCGCAACCGGTGAAAGTGGACAAGGGACTGAAGAAGTACCAGACCGTCGCCGGCGTCTCCGGCAATCTGAACAGCATCGGTTCAGACACCCTCAACAACCTGATGACCATGTGGGCGGAAGGATTCCGCAAGAAGTATCCCAACGTGAAGATCCAGATCGAGGGCAAGGGCTCCAGCACCGCCCCCCCCGCCCTGATAGCCGGGACCGCGCAACTGGGTCCCATGTCCCGGGAGATGAAGAGCAGCGAGATAGACGCCTTTGAAAAGAAATACGGCTACAAGCCCACAAAGATCGCGGTGGCCATCGATACCATCGCCGTGTTCGTGAACAAGGACAACCCCCTGAAGAGCATCTCCCTGGAAAAGGTGGACGCCGCCTTTTCCAAAAACCGCAAGCGGGGCCATGCCAGTGACATCAGGACCTGGGGCCAACTGGGAGTCACCGGCAGGATGGCCGGCCAGCCCATAAGTCTCTACGGCCGTAACTCCGCCTCCGGAACCTACGGTTTCTTCAAGGAACACGCCCTGTCCAAGGGTGATTTCAAGGACACCGTAAAGGAACAGCCGGGCTCGGCCTCCGTTGTCCAGGGCATCACCAGGGACAAGAACGGCATCGGCTACTCCGGCATCGGTTACAAGACCTCTGGAGTAAAGACCCTGGCCCTCTCGGTGAAGGAAGGCGGGCAGGCCTTCGAGGCCAACTACGAGAACGCCCTCAGCAACAAGTATCCCCTGAGCCGCTTCCTCTACGTCTACGTGGCGAAGCAACCGGGCAAGCCGCTTCCGAAACTGGTGGAGGAGTTCCTGGAGTTCGTCGTGTCCAGGGAAGGCCAGGAGATCGTGGTCAAGGACGGTTATCTCCCCCTTACGGCCAAGATGACCGCCAAGAGCCTGGATACCATCAAGTAGCTTTTTGACACACGCTTCACCTCACCTCTTACCCCTGACCCGGCCCTCGCTCCCAGCGGAGAGGGGGCCGCATATCAACCCTTATTCGCGGTCAAGTCGGCGCCTTTTCCCCTCACCCCCGCCCCTCTCCAGGAGGGGGCGAGGGAAAACACGAACCTTCTCCCTGTGGGAGAAGGTGGCCGAAGGCCGGATGAGGGGAAACGCAGGGACGGCAGGTTCTGTTTCACTGTCATCTAGATACGGCATTTGATCACGCGAAGACGCAAAGACGCAAAGAAATTCAAATAGCCGCGGAATAAGCTGGTATCACCGGTCAGGTGAATGGCTTCGATTGACAAGTTCTTGATTTTCCTTCGCGTTCTTCGCGGCTCTGCGTGAGACTGCCTTTTTCAGGTGTCAAACTATTTCGAATATTTACTGATCACCCACAGGAGACACCGCTTTCATGAACGACAGAATTCTCGCCCGCGCCAAGAAAAATGACCGGCTCGCCGCCTGGCTCATCAACATCGGCGGTTTTTTCGTCATCTTCTCGGTTATCGGCATCCTCGTCCTGATACTCAAGGTGGCGGTTCCCCTGTTTCTCCCGCCCTCCGCCTCCATGGTCTCCTCGGTTCCCCTCTCCACCCAGGCGGACCGGATTCTGGCCATCGGAACGGATGATTCTCTTTCCGCCGGTTATGTCATCAATGACTCGGGCGCGGTTTCCTTCTTCGACATAACCAATGGAAAGATAAAGGACACTGTCCGCCTGAATCCGCCCGGCGGGACCGGCGGCATAGCTGCTGTAACCGAAGCGCCGCGCCGCCAATATGACATCCTGTGGAAGGACGGCTCTTTCACCTCCATCAGGATTGACTGCGCCGTTGTGGATAACGGCTCGGGCGGCAAGGCCATAAGCCACGATATCGTCGCTCTCATGGAGCAAAAGGCCGACGGGGCGGTCCCTCTCCTCTCCATGGCCAGGATTCCGGACGAAAAGGAAGCAATAAGGGTCTCTCTCCTCCCCCAGGGAAGGTTCTCCCTTTCAGCAACCACCAGAACCGAATCCATGGACGGGACCGAATCCACCAAGACTTCCGGTTCCCGGTTCGGCGGCGACCTCCCCGGCGCGGTGACCGCGGTCGCCCTGGACACCAAGGCCCATTTCCTCTATGCCGGTACGGATCGCGGGCGCCTGCTGCGCTGGGACCTGTCGGACCGGGAATCGCCCAAACTGCTGGATACAGTGGCGGCTAACACCTCCGGCCGACCCGTCACCTCCCTCTCTCCCGTATTCGGCGATGTATCGCTGGCCGTGGGAGACGCGGACGGAAACTATTCCACCTGGTTTCCGGCCTCCCAGAGCGGACTGGCGGGGGACAAGACCCTCATGCGTATCCACGGCCTCACCAGCCGTAACGGCGAGGTGCGCGCCATCCTCCCCTCCCCTCGCGGCAAGACCCTCTATTCCCTGGACGTCAAGGGAATGGTAGCAGTGGACCACATGACCTCGGAGAGGCGCCTCCTTTCCCTGGGAGGTACGAGCCCCATCCAGCGCTTCGCGGTATCCGGCAAGGAGAACGGCGTCATCGCCCTGGATCGGGACAACCGGGTCACGATGTGGCGCATCTCCATCCCCCACCCCGAGGTGAGTCTGAAGACCCTCTTCGGCAAGGTGTGGTACGAGGGGTACGCCGCCCCCGCTTACGTGTGGCAGTCATCTTCGGCCAACGACGACTTCGAGCCGAAGCTGAGCCTGACTCCCCTCATCTTCGGCACCCTGAAGGGAACGACATACGCCATGTTGTTCGCCATCCCGCTGGCCCTGCTGGGCGCCCTGTATACAAGCCAGTTCATGGGCGCGCGGATGAAGAAGTTCGTCAAGCCGGCCATCGAGATCATGGCGGCCATCCCGTCGGTGGTCATCGGCTTCCTGGCCGGCCTGTGGCTGGCGCCTCTGTTCGACCACGCCATAGTGTCTTTGCTGGTCTCACTGGCGACTGTTCCAGCGACGGTCCTTCTCTTCATGCTGCTGTGGAAAAAATTCGGCTCAACGCCGGGACTGAAGCGCCTCTCGCTGGGCCGGGAGTTCCTCTTTCTTATCCCGGCCCTGGCGCTGGGAGTCTATGTCTCATCCCTGCTGGGCGGCCTGCTGGAGTCATCCCTGTTCGCCGGCGACTTCAAGCTGTGGCTTTTCGACACCCTGGGCATGCGCTTCGACCAGCGCAACTCCATCATCATCGGCTTCGCCCTGGGCCTGGCCGTGGTCCCCATCATCTTCACCATAGCCGAGGACGCCCTGTCCAACGTGCCCAAGAACCTGGCGGCCGCATCCCTGGCCATCGGCGCCAGCCGCTGGCAGACCGCGTGGCGGGTGGTCCTTCCTTCCGCCCTGCCCGGAATCTTCTCCGCGGTGATGATCGGCTTCGGCCGGGCCGTGGGCGAAACGATGATCATCCTCATGGCGACCGGCAACACGCCGATCATGGACTGGAGCATCTTCAACGGCTTCCGCTCCCTGTCGGCCAATATCGCCGTGGAGATCCCGGAGGCCCCCGTGCTGGGCACCCTCTACCGGACCCTCTTCTTTTCCGCGGTGCTGCTTTTTCTCTTTACCTTTTTCATTAATACCGCCGCCGAGATCTTGCGTCAGAGATTCCGCAAGAAGTACGGCCGGTTCTGACAAGGACGGACAATCATATGGGCACATTCTGGAAACAGGGGGAACCCAAGGTCTGGGCGACAGCCGCGGCCCTTTCCGCCACCCTCCTCATGATAGCGACACTCCTGGTGGTGGTCCTGGTCCACGGCCTGGGATATTTCTGGCCCTCGGACCTTACCCTGGCCAACCTGAAAGACGGCTCAAGGCTCCTCGGGGAGATAACCGCCGGAGAAAAGGCGACCGCCTCACACGGCGAGCGGCTCCAGTTCAAGGTAGGGAACCGGGATCTGTACTCACAGGACTACCGCTGGGTGGACCTGGCGGATATCTCTTCCCGCTCGCTCCCCGGCGACGCCATTGCACTGGAACGGAAGGAGCACGGAAACTTTTACGGCTTTCTGAAATCCCTTTCCCTGGAAGGACTGAACATCCGGCCATCGGCCGAGCCGTGGAGCGACATGCGGCGGGCGCTCTCCCTGGTGGCGGCCTCCCGCGAAAAGCTGAGCGAGACCGAAAACGCCATGTCCAAGGTCAACGGCGAGGCGGAGGCCCTGCGCCTCAGGATCAGGAAGCTGGAATACGCCAAGGGCGACCCGGCGCGCATCGCGGCCATGACGCAGGAACGGGAAAAGGTTCTCGCGCGTTTCAATACCCTTCTGGAGCGCTTTAATACCGAGATGGAAGAGCTTGGACGGCCTAAAGCCCTGTTCACGGACGCAGCGGGCGAAGAGAAGGAAATCGCGCTTATGGACATCGTGCGCGCCTGGCGTCCCAATGACATGGGCGTTTTGGCCAAAAGCGCCTTCTACGCCAAAAAGACGGGAGAGATGCTCCTGGACGAGCCAAGGGAGTCCAATACCGAGGGGGGGCTGTTCCCGGCCATATTCGGCACGGTGATGATGGTCATCCTCATGAGCGTCTTTTCCCTCCCCTTTGGCGTTATCGCCGCGGTCTATCTGCGTGAGTACGCCAGGGAAGGGATCATTGTCCGCCTGGTGCGCATCGCCGTCAACAACCTGGCCGGGGTGCCGTCCATCGTCTACGGGGTGTTCGGCCTCGGATTCTTCGTCTACGGCATCGGCGGCTCCATCGACGCCTTCTTCTACCCGGAACGCCTCCCCACCCCCACCTTCGGAACCGGCGGCATTCTGTGGGCAAGCCTGACCCTGGCCCTGCTCACCGTGCCGGTTGTTATCGTATCCACGGAGGAAGGACTGGCGGCGGTGCCCAAGGGGCTTCGTGAAGGCTCCCTGTCCCTGGGCGCCACCAAGTTGCAGACATTGTTGAAGGTGGTCCTCCCCATGGCCACCCCCGGCATCATGACCGGCATGATCCTGGCCATGGCCAGGGCCGCCGGAGAGGTGGCGCCCCTGATGCTGGTGGGTGTGGTCAAGCTGGCGCCGGCGCTCCCCATCGACGGTACCTTCCCTTTCTTCCACATGGACCGCAAATTCATGCACCTGGGGTTCCACATCTACGACGTGGGTTTCCAGTCGCCCAACGTGGAGGCGGCCAAACCGATGGTGTTCGTCACCACCCTGCTGCTGCTGGCCATCGTCATAACCGCGTCCAGCGCCGCGATCCTCATCAGGAACAGGATGAAACAGAAGTACGCCACCAAGGCGTTCTGAGAATACGTAAAGAACCACCCACGGAGATACCGACACCATGGAATTACGCACTATACGAGCCATACAGGACCCGGTCCTGGACATCACCGGCCTCAACCTCTACTACGGGACCTCCCCGGCCCTCAAGGAGATCACCCTCTCCATCCCCCGCGGACAGGTAACCGCCTTCATCGGCCCGTCCGGGTGTGGCAAATCCACCCTCTTGCGCTGTTTCAACCGCATGAACGACCTGCTTGACAATGTGCGCATAGAGGGGAGCATCCTGTTGGACGGGGAGGAGATCACAAACCCGGCCCTGGATGTCATAAGCCTGCGCCGCCGGGTGGGGATGGTGTTCCAGCAGTCCAACCCCTTTCCCAAGTCCATCTACGAAAACATCGTCTATGGCCTGAGGATAGCGGGCGTGAAGGACAAGGCGACCCTGGACGAGGCAGTGGAGAAGAGCCTCCGGGGAGCGGCCATATGGGACGAGGTAAAAGACCGTCTCCACGATTCAGCCCTGGGGCTCTCCGGGGGACAGGCGCAACGCATCTGCATCGCCCGCGCCATTGCCGTGAATCCCGAGATCATCCTCATGGACGAGCCCTGCTCGGCCCTGGACCCTATCGCCACGGCCAAGATCGAGGAGCTTATCAACGAATTGAAGGAAAGGTACACGGTGGTCATCGTCACCCACAACATGCAGCAGGCGGCCCGCGTCTCCGACTTCACCGCCTTTCTCTACCTGGGCGAACTGATAGAATTCGATGAGACCAAGAAGATCTTCACCAATCCGGATAACAAGCATACAGAGGATTATATTACCGGACGGTTTGGGTGATGGTGGAAGGCGTGATTAGTGATGAGTGATTAGTGATGAGTGAAATGTGAAATGTGAAATGTGAAAAGTTAAAAGTTAATTACTACGAGGATATTTCATGGAAAGAGAACATATTATCAAGCAGTATGACGCCGAACTGAACGAGATCCGCGCCCTTCTCCTGCGGATGGGGGGGAAGGTGGAGGTGATGATCTCCAACTCCATCAAGGCCCTGGTGGATCGGGACTCGGAGCTTGCCGACCGCACCATCATCTCCGATCATGAAGTCAACCACCTGGAGGTGGTCACCGACGAAAAATGCCTGGAGGTGCTGGCGCGACGTCAGCCCGCGGCGCGAGACCTCCGTTTCCTCACCCTGGCGCTGAAGATCGTTACCGACCTGGAACGTATCGGCGACCAGTGCGTGAGCGTCTGCAACCGTGTCAGGGAGCTGAACGAAGAACCGCCCCTGAAGCCCTACATCGACCTGCCGCGGCTGGCCGAGGCCGCGCGCTCCATGGTGCGGGAGGCCCTAGACGCCTTTGTCCGCGGCGACGTCGCTCTGGCCATAAGGGTATGCGAAAACGACCAGATGGCGGACGACCTCAACTACCAGATCCAGCGGGAGCTCCTTACCTTCATGATGGAAGACCCCACCACCATCAGCCGCGCCATGAAGCTGAACTACATCTCCAAATGTCTTGAGCGCATCGCCGACCACGCCACCAACGTGGCCGAGATGGTGATCTTCATGGTGAAAGGCAAGGATATCCGCCATACCACCCCGTCATAGGCCCCCTTCTCCTCTCTTCCGGAAAAACCGCCGCGTCCGACTCGTTGCCATTCCGCGACATGGATGTAACTCCCGTATGGGAAGATGGCAATCATCCCGGAAAGAGAGGAGGAAACCCATGTCCCCCGCCAACATTCCGCCGTTCGTGGAAAGTGTCCTTAAAAGCCACCCGGCAATGATCTTCGCGGCCACGACCGCGACCGGACTTTTACGCCGCATGTCCATCAAGCCGTTTCAACCCTCGGTGCGCCGACGGGAAGCGGCCGTGAGAGAACGGGCAGCCTCTCCCCACGCCGTGCGCTGCCATTTTTTCAGGGAAAAGGGAAACGGCGGCATACCCACTATCGTAATCTCCGGTTTCGTGCCGGACGCCACCGAGGTGGTCGAATTTCAGCGCGGCCTGCTGAGGAACTACGGCAGCATCTACTACCTCAATTATCCCCGCAACGGTTTCTCTCCGGAGATGTTTTGCGCGCAACTGGGAGATCTGGTCGAAGAGATTAACCGTCGCGGTGAAGCGCCGGTGCTGTTCAGCATCAGCTTCGGTTCAGGACTTGTCGCCCGTTTCCTCGAGGAACGGGAGGCAATAAGAGACCTTAGCATCGCTGGAATCGTCATGATCAGCCCGGTATTGTGCGCCGGTGACCTGGTGCGCCCGGAGGGGGAGCGCAAGGGAGGCGTGCGCATCCTGGAAAGCAACCTGCGGCGAATCCTTAAAGTGGACCCCGCCGGCGAAGATGACCTGAACCGGCAGATGGAACGGGCGCGGCGCTGCTTCCAGAGCCTGTTTGAAGCGGGGGCGGAAAACCGGGCACTTTCCCGGAGGCACCTGGCCATCCGGGGCAAGATCATGGAAGTAATCGCTCGCACCTCCTGCCTGGGCGGCTACGAAAGGGTACTGGCGCTGAGGGACTTTTTCATGCCCGACGGTTCACGCCCCCTGTTTGAAGGACCCCAGTTGACCCTTCTCGCGGAAGCCGAAGACGACATGCTGGTTCCCGGATCACCCAGCCTCCTCTCGCTAAGAAACCCGGAAACCTACAGCCGCATCTTTCCAGGCGGCGCCGTGCGGACGGTAATCTCCCCGGATGCCGGTGACGCCGTGGCCCATGCCTCCCTCATCTTCCACCACCATTGCTACAACCCATTGCTCAAGGGCTGGTACGAAGAAGTCAGCGGTTCCGGGCTGGTGCGGGCGGTGTGAAGATGGGTGATAGGTGATGGGTGATGGGTGATGGGTGATGGGTGATGGGTGATGGGTGATGGGTGATGGGTGAGGGGTGATAGGTGATGGGTGATGGGTGATGGGTGATGGGTGATGGGTGAGGAAATTCACGATGAAAGAGAGTCTTCCATGAACATTCTTATCTCAGCGGCGGCGCGGGCGCGGGCCGCGCGATTCAAGGCGCTAGACCCAATCCGGCGCCAGCGGGAAATCTTTCACCGGCTCATCACCCGTGCGCGGGATACCCGCTTCGGCAGGGACCACGGCTTCGGCGATTTTGCCGAACTCCCTTTCGACAGCGCCCTGAGTTGCTATCGGCGGAACGTACCCATCCGCTCCTACGCCGACTTCTGGAGAGACTACTTCGCCGTCCGCTTCAGCGATAACAACGGCCGGCCGCGGCTCAACCTGGACAACGTAACCTGGCCGGGCCGGTTCCAATGGTACTGCGAGACATCGGGAACAACGACGCCTACCAAGTTCATCCCCTTCAGCGATGAAATGTTCGCCGAGAACCGGCGCGCGGCCCTGGACCTGACCGCCTGCTACCTGGCGGGAAATCCCTCCAGCGGGCTCATGGGGGGAAAAGTGCTGTACATGGCGGGAAGCACTCTCCTTAAAGACGTGGGAGATGGGGCATGGAGCGGCGATATGAGCGCCATAACCCTGCGCAACCGTCCCTGGTACCTGCGGCCGTTCGTGGCGCCAGATGCCGCGATCTCCTCCCTCCCCTAGGAAGAAAAGCTGGACGAGATGGCCCGGCTGCTCCTGAAAAACGGCGCCATCCGCGCTATATCCGGAGTCCCTCCATGGATACTCCTCCTGAAGAGGTGCTCCGAGATGGGGGGGAAGGAGGTAATCCGCCTCCTCCCCCACCTGGAACTCATTATCCATGGCGGCACGGGAATGAAGCCATACAAAAGCGAATTCCAGCGCCTGTTCGGAGAGCGCTCTCCAGCCTTTCTGGAACTCCTTCCCTCTTCCGAGGCGTTCATGGCCTTCCAGCTTCCCGGAGAGAAACTGATGCGCTTCACTCCCTACTACGGCGTCTTCTTCGAGTTCGTCCCCTTCGAATCCCTGGATGAACGGGGAACAACGCCGCCAGGCGCCGGGACGGTCACACTGGCGGAGGTGGAGATTGGCCGTCGTTACGCCGTGATCCTTTCCACCTGCTCCGGTCTTTGGCGCTATCACCTCGGAGACACCCTGCGGTTTGTCTCCCGAGACCCGCTGTTAATTGAATTCACCGGCAGGGACCGCTTCCTGGATCGATTCGAGGAAAAGGTTACACAGGGCGAGGTGGAGGAATCGGTGGAGGAACTGAACCGGCAACAGGGAGTAGCGATCCGCGAGTTCATGGTAGGCGCGCACATCCCCGGCAGACGTCATTTGTGGGTACTGGAAGCAAGTAACGCCAACAGCCGTGATGAAGGGATTCTGGCGGAGTATCTGGATACCTGCCTTTGCCGGCGGAACGCGGACTATGCCGCATTCCGCTCCCAGGGAAGGATAAAATCCCCGCTGGTAGTGATGGCGGATGAAGGGACAATATATGCATGGTCAAAGAATTACAGGGGAAAGCTCGGCGGCCAAAGCAAGGTCCCCCATATCGACCCGACCCCGGATGGCGAGATGGTGGCCGTTCTTGCGGGTTACGCGCAAGAAAACACAAAGGGCCTCGACGGCGCAAGTGGAGGAAAAGAAAGAACCAATTCCGCCCATGCCGCGTGAACTCCCTGAAACTATGGTCTCGACTGACAGGCCTTCCTCCACGACTTCGGATATGACCCGGCGGAAAGAGGACGGCTCATCGGCGAAAATGCGGATTCGCTGGGAATTCGACGACGAACCCAAAACACCACACCGAGACTTCGCCCCCATCGCCACCCAGGACGAAGCGGCAATCGCCCGTGACCTGGAATCCATACGGAACATAATCCAGGGCGACCAGCTGACGACCCTTTTCCAGCCCATCTTCGACGCCGGCGCCGGTTCCGTCGCCGGTTACGAGGCCTTGAGCCGCACCCGCGGTGAAAACCCCTTCGGCAATATCGGGGCGCTCTTCCAGAGGGCCATCCAGACGGGATGCGTCTGCGCCCTGGACTGCGCGTGCCTGGAACGCTCGCTGCATGCGGCCGGACTCTTTTCACTGCGAAACCGGAGCGAATGTCTCTTCCTGAATCTCTGTCCGGAAACCCTGATGAATAACGGCCTCTTCCTGGACACCTGCGACGTCATTCTCGAACGACTCGCCATTCCCAGGGAAAAGATAGTCCTGGAGATTACCGAGGAAAGCGTGATCTCCAATTACTCCTTTTTCAAGAAATCCCTGGAGTTATACCGTCGCAAGGGATACAGGATCGCCATCGACGATTTCGGCGCCGGCTACGGCGGACTGAAGATGCTTTCCACCATCGAACCGGATTTCGTCAAGATCGACCGCCATTTCATCGCCGATATCGACCGCGCCGCCATCAAATACAACCTGGTGGACGCCGTCGCCACCGCCTGCCACCGCATCGGCATCAGCGTAGTGGCGGAAGGCATCGAACGGAAAGAAGAGCTTTCCGTTCTCCTGCAGTCCGGGATCCAGTACCTGCAGGGCTTCCTGCTGGCATATCCGTCTCCATACATGAATTCCTCCCTGTCGGCGGGCGTCTTCTTCAGCCAGGACAACATACCGTTATCACGGGATGTATCCTTTATCGGCGACATCTGCGCCAACACCGACTCCATGACCCCGGACACCCAGGTCATCAGCGCCATGAAGAGGTTTATCGCGGACCGGAATCTCCGCACCATCCCGGTGGTTGACGGCGCCATCGTGGTGGGCATGCTGCACCGCGGCAGGTTTCTCGAGGAGCAAATCATCGGCAGGCACGGATACGCATATTCCATGAATACCTACAAGACCGTAGCGGATGTCATGGAAAGAAACTTCTTTCTCTGCGAAGCCAACACGACCCTGGACGACCTCTCCCGGCGCATCCGCTCCAGGGAATCTTCCCTCCACTACGACGATATCTGCGTTACCCGCGGCGGACGATACCTGGGGACCGTGCCTATCTCCCTGCTGCTGAACGCGATTACCGAGAGAAATATCATCCTTGCCAAGGGATGCAACCCGTTGACCGGCATGCCGGGCAATGATTTCATCCAGCGGGAAATATCTCTCAGGCTGGGACGGAACATGCACTTCGACGTCTGCTATATCGATATCGACAACTTCAAACCCTTCAATGACCACTACGGCTTCGAACGGGGAGACATCGTCATCAAGGCCCTGTCGTCCATCATCACCCGCGTAATCTCCAGCCATCCGTCCGCCTCCTTCAATTTTGGCGGACACATCGGAGGAGATGATTTCATCGTCGTAACCCCTCCAAGGGATTCCATAGCCCTTGCGGAAGAGATCTGCGCCAGGTTCGAAGGAATGCTTCCGGAATTCCACGGACCCGACGATTTCCGCGCGGGCAAGTACAACGCGCGCAACCGCGGCGGCGATCTCGAACAATTCGCCATGCTCTCCCTGTCCATCGGCATCGTCAGCACCGACGTATGCAGGATAGAGTCCTACCCCCAACTGGCCTCGCTGGCGACAGAGGTGAAGAAAATGGCGAAGATGCGGCCGGGATTCTCCATCGTGCGGGATCGTCGCAAACTGAGATGAAACGTAACACATCTTTTCACTACCTGTAACCCGCCCGAAACATCTTCAGGATAACCTCTGGAATCATCACCCGGAACGAATAGAGATACCGGGAACCGGCGCCCTTCAAAGAGGCGGTATGAAATTCCAACATGAAAAGGAGGATGGAGTGAAAAAGAAGATGGTTGCGGCAGGACTTCTGGCGGCCATGGCGGTTGTCCAGAACGCGGATGCGAAGAGTCTCGAGGAGATTCTCAAAGAGAAGGGTGTCATCACCGAGGCGGACTACAAGGAGGTCAGCAAGAGCAAGCCCCTCGACTACAAGCTGGGCAAGGGTTTTACCTTCACATCAGCCGACGGGAAATTCCGGCTGAGCCTGGGCGGCAGGATGCAGTATCGCTACACCTTTTATGACCATGACGGCGACACGCATGATTACAGCAAGTTCGAGGCAAAACGCATCAGGCTGATTACCCAGGGCTACGCCTTCACAAAGGATCTTACCTACAAAATGGAGATCGACCCGGTGCAGTTGGCGTCATCTCCATCCAACGGCGGGTTGACGGATTGCTTCATCAACTACAAGGTGATGAACGAACTGCAACTGCTGTTCGGTCAGACAAAGGTCAAGTACGCATACAGCAACATTCAGTCCGACGGGGCTCTGATGTTTGTTGATCGGGTACCGTGGATCGGCAGCTTTGCCCCCGGTTACGAACTCGGCGCCTTTGTTTATGGCAAACTTGCCGGCGGCATTGTTGATTATGCACTGTCCGGAACCAACGGCGACGGACAGACGACGGCCGGGTCAACCAACCACAACGCATTTGCGGCGCGGGTCGGATTCAGCCCTCTTGGCGCCATGGCTAATGACGAACCGGATCTCGCCATCAGTAAAAAGCCGCTGTTCACCGTCGGGGCCAATTACTTCTACAACAACCTCAACGCAGATGAAAACAAGTCTTCATACGGAAAAGCGTGGAATGGCTACAAGGACCTCCAGAACTTCGGTTTTGACGCTCACTTTAAATGGATGGGCCTTGCCCTGCAGGGGGAGGCGCTCTTCGCCCAGGGCGACGACAAGACGACAGACGCAGGCAAACGCGCCATGGGCTGGTATACCCAACTCGGCTATAATATTACCCCGAAAATCGGTGTCGCGGTCCGCTACTCACAGTATGACAAGGACCGGGCAAAATCAGGGGACCTGCAGACTGAGCAGTTGGGCGCCATATCCTACTACTTCGAAAAGCACAACCTGAAGGTTACGGCGGATATAGGAAATATTCACAAGCAGAAAACATCCGGCGCGCCTACGGACGACATGCAGTATCGGGTTCAGGCGCAACTGGTTTTCTAGCTCTCTTTTGTGAAGTCCCATTGCTCACTTGGGCCTTCTTCATGGTGGGGGGAACTCCTTCCCCCCTTTTTTTCGCCTCGCATCACCGATTATTCGCCCCAATGAACGCGCATGACACGCCTGCCCGTAGGGGCGACCCGTTGGGTCGCCCGCCTTTCGTCCAATCCATCCACCGTTTTCAGGAAACTGTTTTTACACACTTTTTCCAGAACGCCCACATCACTGTAACCATGATGTCGGATATTCAGAGGGAGAAAAGCAATCAGAGAACCACGCAGGCCATGAGCCCCGCGTATCCGGTTTCCAAACGAAAGGAGATTGAAATGAGAATAATGCCCATGGGAGATTATTACGTATGGTACTGCGAATGGTGCGACTCCAGAAACCTGACCCCCTGGACGCGCATGGAGAAAGATTTAGTATCCTGCGGCGCATGCCACCAAAGATTCAATATGCCCCGCGCGACCTACCCGGCAATGTCCCAGGCCATAGCGCACATACTGTAAACAGCGTGCGGCGGAAAACACCTTTCCGCCGCTCCTTTCTTTCCAGCCGCGTTAGCGGCTCTCGCCTCTCAAGAAAAGCACCCGTTCAGTCAAGGACTCTCCCGTTACCGGTGGATATTCTGAAGGGTTTTCCACAGACGCAGATACGTTCTACCTCGTTTTCCCAGTAAGCGAAGACATAATCCGCGTAGCTATGACACCTGCCGCAATCACACTTAATATTCCCGTGAACACCTGAAGTCATCATCTCCTCCTTGAATGATTTCGGGCCGGCGCCAATCGGCGTCGGCCCGGACACAACATTACCTCTCCGGCCATCCATCAGCGCCACCTCTAACGCGCATCCGGAACCAGACTTTTGGAGGTCGCACAGGGAAGGAAGACCTTGTTTCCCCTCTGGTTGAAGACGGCGCAACTCTGGGCATGCTTGATGAACTTGTGCAGAAAAATGGTTCTGAAACCACATAAACACCTGTATTCCGAAAGCATCATCATCCTCCTGTGGCTATGGTTCGAATTCGGTCTCACCTGAAACGCCGTTTCTCCTCGCCTTCCGGCCGGCCAGGATCGCCTGGAAGAAAAACACGCCTCAACTCTCCGGCGAAGCGAGCGTAAAGACACCAGTCATTTTAAAGAGCATGGTATGCATGGAATTCAGGCCGGCCACGGATATCTCGGTTTTCTTCTCATCGCGGAGCTTCTTCATGCAGCGCAACAGAAAAGCAATTCCCATGGAGTTTATCCTGCCGACATTGCTGAAATCGAAGCGAATCCTGGAACGCCCGACCTTGTCCGGCAATTCCTCCAGAGAGTTCCCCGCCTCGTAGTCTATTGTTCCGAAGAGTTTTACGAAGTCAGAGTCATAACCGCGCTTGAGTTCCATCTTGAAATTTTTTTCCACTGAGTTTTCCTTTCTGAGATTGGTTACGCGCCGGATAATTCTCATCCGGCAATGTGATGTTGCGTTGGTGATAAACCGCGCGCTGGAAGTTCAGGGGATGGCGCAGATATGAAAACCTTTGGATTCCACGTAACTATCAGACGAGGCGAGCCTGACCTTGCCTCCAATGACCGTCTGCCTTCCCGGATTGATGCGGATATGGAGTGAATCCAGGAAACGCCAGATGATAAACAGGCCCCTTCCGCCGATTTCTTCATGAATGCCGAGACATTCAAGGTTGCGGGTCACGTGCTCGAAAAACGCCTCCGAAGAGAGGGTTCCCCATCCGTCCGTTACCTCCAGGGCCAGAGATTCACCGTCAAATCCGAAGCGGAATGAAACATCTTCGCCTTCGGACAGGGTTCTCTTCTCTCCCTTCTGATAAAGAGGCGCGGCGCCTTCAGCGCGCGGGGCGGCATACAACGCGTTTTCCAGCATTTCATCGGCCAGCAGGGCCGCCTTCATCCGCAAAATCTCCATCTCCCTGGATGAGCCGGATATGGCGTTTTCCAGTTCGCCTATCAATTCTTCCTTCTGTTCCGACGAGAAAACCCGGAACTCCCGAACGGCAGTGCCCGGTTTGATGTAGTCGGAGATATAGAGAGGCAGACCTTTTTTGAGCCTGCGTATGGTCAAGTCATAAAGAGACGCCTCCCTGTCAAGGTCTCGCAAGGGGTCTTCAGCGGGATTGATCAGCATGTGCCGGACATTATCCCGGAGGATTAGGCCAAGAGGCGGAGAAGGATCCGTCGACAGGCCCAGCAACACTATCTCGCACTCCGGAAAAAGCTGACGGAACTGTAAAACCAGCTTTGGATGTTGGATAGGATACAAACGGGTCGAAAGCAGAACCACGCCGGGATTCATTCTCTTTTCGCGACATCTGAGCGTCAGATGGAAAACTTCCCGGACTTCAACAAGGGTTATTCTTTCTTGCATCCTGCTGAATATTGGCGCCCAGAGTGACTTTTCAGCGGCATCCGAGACAACCGCCACAATGGTTTCCGATGCACTCATAAATGATTCCTTTCATCTGATAATTATTGAATTTCCGGCGTCCGGCTCTTTGAATCTGGAAGCGAGCCGGCCACGAGTATGGTGACATCGTCCTCAAGGACGGAAGTCCCGGCGAATTCAAGTGTTGACTCCAGCAAAGCGCTCACCACTCCATCCGGCTTGTCCTCCACCCTGTCCAGGATCACCCGTTCCATCCGCTCATAGCCGAAGTCCTCATCGTTCCGGTCCCGGCATTCCACGATTCCATCGGTGTAGAGCACAAGAAGGTCACCGGCGCTGAATTCAGCGGACATTTCCTGGAACACGGGATTTTCATCAAGTCCGAGGGGGAAGCCAATGGCCTCATCCAGAAGCCGGAGCTCACCGGAGCGCCGACGGTAGAGATATGGAAAATTGTGGCCGGCGTTGGCAAACAGCATATGGCCTTTTCCCGTATCAATAACGGCGATGAAACATGTCATGAGAAGCCTGCGCCGGGCAGTCGCCATGATCGCCCGGTTCATCCCGGACAACAGCCCGGCCGGAGTAGAAACCCCTGAAGAGAGAAGTGTATGGAGACTGGCCTTGGCCGCCGTGGTCACCATGCCGGACTGGACCCCATGTCCGCTGACATCGGCGATAACCAGACCCAGACGGTTATCTCCGAGGGAAAAATAATCATAGAAATCGCCTCCTATCTCCGTTGAAGTGGTCATTCCGGCGGCTATGCGGATATTGTTGAAAATATATTCCGGCTCTGGAAGGAGATCCCGCTGGATCTCCCGGCCATGTTCCACCTCCTCCCGTATCCTGGCGCTCAGGCTTTGCAGGGTATCAAGGAGGCGGCGCTGCGCCGCGGAGATATTAATCATCAGTTCAGCGACCGGGACGCTTCCCAGGCACCTTTCTTCCTCCACGACAAGGAAAGCGTCTGCCTCCAGCCGGGGATCGGATTGAAGCAAAAACTCGAGCGCCCCGGTGATATCCAGATGGGAAGGGATCAGAAGAGGTTTTTCATCTTTCAGTACCTCAATAGGCTTGTTGCTGAAGAGGTCTGAAGCATACTTGCGGCTCAGGTGACGAAAAAACAGATTCCCGCGGCTGACGGCGCCGACGCATCTATCACCCTCCAGCAATGGAAGGACGAGCAGGGAAAGATCGCCGCGAAAAACCTCGACCACCTCCGAAACCTTCATGGAAGAGGGAATCCCGCGGGTCGAGGCCATGATGTCCCGCACCCCCGGAAGAAGGCCCGCCTGGTCATCGGTTTCCGGGGTCTTCCACGTCCCGTTCCGGCCCGGAACGGGTTTGCTGTCATTACTACAGATCATCATTGTCCTTTCTTGGGGAGAAACGGATGGCGAGTATTCTCACAAAGGCGAGAGACAAGACCAGGGCCATGGCCATGGCAAGCTTTTGCCACTGGATGTCCCTGTACCAGAACGCGAGAATCTCGGTGAGCGTGGTCACAAGGACCGCGTCGATGATATAGGTGACTTTCACCCTTCCGTAGCTGAAGTAGGCCAGGGCTGTCCGCAGGATCTCCAGTATCGCCAGCACGGTAAGGATATCTATGAGAATGGTCCGAAACGCCTCATGAAAGGGCGCATTGAAAACAAGCCGGAAATCATAGACGGTATAGGCCGTTCCAGCGAGGATAGCGGCAAATATCGCCACGACCAGCAGAGAGATCAATGCCTTCGCCGAGATCTCGAAATACCTGGAAAGCCTATGGTTCCATGTCTCTTGGCGATACATCCTTCGCGCCTCCGTGTCGAAATGCATGCTAGACCTGTTTGATTTCAATCGTGTTGCGGCCGGGTAAACAATACGACACGTGAGTCCCGTCAAACGGAACCTCGCCGGATTGTTACAATCGTGTTAAAAGTCGCGCCGGCGCGCGTTTCCAGTTTCATTCATTGCCGGAAAGTAGTATTTTTCGGGAGTAAGCAAGGGCGACCGGAACAGGGCGCCGCAAAACGGAACCGGGAGGGAGACGCGGATGAGAATAATCTTTGTGAGACACGCCGAGGCTATAGAAAGAACGGAAGGAATTGAGGATGAAAGAAGATATCTGACCCCGGACGGCAGGTTTCTATTCCGCAAAACGGCCAAGACTCTGCGTGACGAGGGGATTGCCCCGAATCTGATCCTGACGAGCCCCTACCTGAGGGCGGTTCAGACAGCGGATATCCTGGCGGAGAAGATTTCCTACGTCGGCTCACTGATGGCGGTGGATGAACTGTCGCCCGGATTTGACATGGAAGAGCTGTCGCGTATCATCCTCTCCTACAAACCCGTGAAGGAACTGGCGCTCGTGGGGCATGAACCGGATTTCAGCGCGGTTATCTCCACACTCCTTTCCCTGCCGGAGGGATTCCGCATGGAGAAGGGGGCGGCGCTGAAACTGTCCGTGGACGCGGACGACCTGTCCGCCGGCGCATCTTTCAAATGGCTGGCGGTAGGGAAGAAACTGATTACCTCGGAGAAGAAGCTGATATCGTGATAAAGAGGGATATTACGTGGGGACTGGGCCGGGGAAGACTCCCCGCCCTTCTTTGCACCGGTATTACTGCCCTCCCTTGTCACCCATCGGAATGGAAGGGTACAAGGGAGGGCATGGCTTGCTTTCACGCCCTTTCAGAAATCCGGACGGTTACGGTTTAACGGATATAGTCCCGATCCCGCCGTAACGATCCATCACATCCATGACCGCGGACATCATTTGACGGGGACAAACTTCGAACTGACGGCGCCGCACTTGGGGCAAATCAAGGGGGGCGCCGGTCCGTCATGAATGATTCCGCACACTACGCATTGCCATCTGTCACCTTTTTTCATGTAGCACCTCCATTCATGCCTCCCCTAAGGGAGGCGGGCAGTATATTCCCCCTTCACGGGAAAGGGGAATAAGGTCCGTCTTGCGCCTCTAGCCAAGGATCTCCTTGAGATCCGCTTCCGGGGTGGAGATGGGCGCAATCCTGAAGTTCTCCACCAGGAAGTTCAGCACGTTGGGGGAGACGAAGGCCGGGAGGCTCGGTCCCAGCTTGATCTTCTTTATCCCCAGGTAAAGCAGGGTCAGGAGGATTACCACCGCCTTCTGTTCGTACCAGGAGAGTATGAGCGACAGCGGCAGGTCATTCACTTCGCACTCCATTGCGCCCGCCAGGGCCACGGCGATCATGATGGCCGAGTAGGCGTCGTTGCACTGGCCGATGTCCAGGAGCCTGGGGATGCCGCCGATGTCGCCGAAGTCCAGCTTGTTGAAGCGGTATTTGCCGCAGGCGAGGGTCAGGATGATACAGTCCCTGGGAACCTGCTCGGCGAATTCGGTGTAGTAGTTCCTGCCCGGCCTGGCGCCGTCGCAGCCGCCGATGAGGAAGAAGTGTTTGACCGCGCCTCCCTTCACCGCCTCGATGACCTTGTCCGCCACGCCCAGCACCGCGTTGTGGCCGAAGCCCACCAGGATCTCCTTGCCCGGCGCCTCCGGGAAGCCGGGGAGGGACAGGGCCTTCTCGATGACCTCGGAAAAGTCCCATCCGTCAACGTGCTTTACGCCTGGCCACGCCACCAGTCCCCAGGTGAATACCCGGTCGATGTAGGATTCGGCCGGTTTCTGGATGCAGTTGGTGTTGAAGATGATGGCGCCGGGGAAGCCGGGGAATTCCTTTTGCTGGTCCTGCCAGGCGCCGCCGAAGTTGCCGACCAGGTGGGAGTATTTCTTGAGACCGGGATAGCCGTGGGCCGGAAGCATCTCTCCGTGGGTATAAACGTTGATCCCCTTCCCCTCGGTCTGTTTCAGGAGCTCTTCCAGCATGAGGAGGTCGTGGCCCGTGACGAGGATCGCCTTGCCCGCCTTGGCGCCCAGTTGCACAGGGGTCGGGACCGGGTTGCCGAAGCGCGTCACGTGGGCCGTGTCCAGCATCCCCATCACCTTCAGGTTCACCTTGCCGCACTCCATGGCCAGTTCCACGTAATCCTCCAGTTGCAGGGCCGGATTGGCGGTAGCGGCAAGGGCCTTGTGAAAAAAGGCATAGACATCGTCCTCGTTCCTGCCGAGGATCCGGCAGTGATCGGCATAGGCAGCCATCCCTTTAAGTCCATAGGTAAGTATCTCGATGGCTGACCGGATGTCCTCGTTCTCATGAATGGCGAGTATGCCGTACTGCTCGCCCTGCTTCACCAGGTCCGCGGCCGGTGTCCAGGCGGCCGGGCCTTCCGTGAGCTGGGGAGCCTTGGTCCCTCCGGCCTTGGCGCCGGCGCCCTCGTACAGAGCCCTGGCCTTTTCCTTCATCTGAAAGCACTTCCTGATGGCCGCCTCCAGGCGCTCGGGATCGAAATCAACATTGGTGACGGTGGTGAAAAGGCCTTCCAGCATGAAGGCATCCACCTCATCATCCTTTGCCCCCGATTCCCTTGCCTTGTCGGCAAACACCGCAAGGCCCTTGAGACCATACAGCAGGTTGTCCTGCAGCTCGGCAACCTCGGGCTTCTTTCCGCACACGCCCGTTACCTCGCATCCGATACCTTTTGCCGCCTGCTCACACTGATGACAGAACATATTTCCTCTCCTTTTGAAGGTAATCTTATTTAGTTTCCCAATTGGAAACCAATGATCCTGAAAACGGCATTTCAACCACAGGGTCACAGAGGACTCAGAGATATAATAGCGAAAAAATGAACTGCCGGACTCACCATAAAGGCGCCGATCGCATTATCTTTGTTTTGGAGTAACTACTTGAAAGTTATACAAAAATCCTCTGTGTCTCTGTGGTTAATTGCTTTTTCAGGATGATGGCTCATCCGGAGTTTCCGGATGGACTGATTCAGATATTCATTTTTTTTCAGTATACCCGGCTTTTCCCGTTTTTCATTTCCGGATATGGCGCAAAGAACGCCATATAGCGAAAAACAGGGCACCAAGAGAATCCCTTTCCCCGTTTTCACCGCAATCCCGTGGTTACGGAAAGCATGCCAAAGGGATATTGAGGTGAACCAGGCATTTTCCAAGGCCAGGGCCTCATCTTCCGGGCTCATGGCCGGACTGAAGATCAGGCCCCGCACCTTGGACTGGAGCTGGCACGGGGTCCTGCACCCTTGGCGACGCGCGACTGCGCCCTGGCGCGGAAACATTTCATCTTCATCATCTGTTCTTGCCAGCTCATGCCAGCCATGATCTTGTTCTGGATGGCGATCTCCTCGTCTAGGCTCACCATGCTTCCCGCGTTCAGCATGCCGTCCTCCCATCTTTACATCATTGGCGTTGAATCGGTTTTTTATACCACGAACCTGAAAATAGCGATCCCATTAATCGCATGCACCGGTAACGCTACCGGGCGCCGCTTGCGTGGCAATCTTGCTTTCTTGTTATATTCGGCTGGAAGTGAAATGACTTTAACAGGAGAAAGGGTCTGATCGGCGCCTCGTTTCCGCCGGAAGCGCGTGACGCCGATCAAGATGGAGAATTGGGTATACGGGGGGTCAGAAAGCGACTAGTTGAGCTTCACGCCGCACTCCTTGCCTACGAACCTGATTATAAAACCGCTCAATCCATGCCCGAACATGGCGTATTTCTTCATCTGTTCCACATTGCCGCCTCCCGCCCCCTTGTAGGTAAACCGATAAACCGATCCATCCATGTACTTGATCGTGATTGAATCTTCGCCGCTTTCGTAGGCTGTAATAGGCGATTCTCCACTTACATTCTCGTACGTTTTCATGGCGTCCTCCTTCTTACCATTCTCATCCGGGGATGAGCCGCTCGGTATACATCCGCCCGTGGACCGCTTGCCGCATGTTTTGATACTAATTATACCTTGAGTCTCTTGCAAGTCTCAAAAAAGTCCCCTCTTCCCTGACGGGAAAGGGTCAGGGAGAGGGGAAAAGTAACCACCATGGAACGACAAGCGAAGTTCGACGAATTCCGTCACAACCCCATGCGTACCTTCTGGTCGTCTCGTTCCTTCTCTTCAGCCTTGCGCATCACCTCTTCCTTATCCAGCTCACTCCGTCCTTCCGGTGTGTCGGGATAGAGGTTCACCGCTATGGAATCCTGGTGTATCTTCCACATGGCGCCGGTGGCGGGGTCCACGATCAGGATGCCCAGCAGTCCGCCGAAGATGATATTGCCGAAATACCAGCCGTTGACCCCCGCCTCCAGCGGAATCTCCCGGGGCACATATCCCTCCTTGCTTATCTTCACCAGGTAGCTGGCGTTCTGGAAGAAACCGGAGTCATTGGCCAGAGTGGCGGTAAAAGGCGTCCTGGTCTTCATGATTGTCGTGCCGCTTCGTGTGTCCACGATCTCGCATACGGCGTCATCGGGTGTGGACGTAATGGGCAAGGTCTTGGGGCCGCCGGAAACGATGGACGCGCATCCGGCTGACAGGAGCAGGGAAAGAGATACAACGGTTCTGGTGAAAGGTGTGAAATGCATCGGTAACCTCCGTGGAATGTTTTGGAGGCAACCTACCCCGGAGAGAAAGGAAAGGCGAGAACCGCAACGTTGCGATGACGTTGACCATCGGTTACCCGCCTTTCCTGAACAAACCCCGCGGCCGTCACCCTTGCCGGACCCGTTCTGGCCCCTGGTCCCGATTCAGAGGATCAGAAACGGTTTGTCTTCATAATCGCCAGCGCGCCTGCCGATGGCCACCAGGGTATCGGCGCAGCGGTCACAGAGGGGAAAGTATTTGACCGCGTCTTCTTCCAGATCCATTTCACCTTCGACCCGATGCCGCATATGGGCGAACCGCAGCCCATCCATGTCGGCGACGAATATGGATTTCTGCACCCTCATACCGTAGTCCTTCATCACCCTGGCGATACGGTTGAGGCGGCGCGGCCTGGTGATATCGTAGGCAATAACCATGTTAATCGGCATTTGTATCCTCCCTTTCCAATCAACCTGAAAAACAGCAATTACCACGGAGAGCACTGAGGGCACAGAGGGTTTTCGTATGACTATCAAGCAGTTACGCCAAAACAAAGATATTACGATCGTCACCTCCATGGTGAGTCTGGCAGTTCATTTTTTCGCTTTTATATCTCTGTGTTCTCTGTGACCTCTGTGGTTGAAATGCCGTTTTCAGGTTTAAAGTATCATGTAGTCCAGTTGCGTAATCTTGAAGCCCAGCCCCGATACCCTCACCTTGTTCGCGCAGCGGGAACATATCCGGTAGAGCCGGACAGAGTCGGTTTCAGGGTCTATCAGCGCCGTTGCCCGGGCTATGACATCCCTGATGCCGGCCTGGTCGAGGAGGCACTCGAACACGGATTTCTGGCTGTTGATTCCGTATTCCTTCAGGTAGCGGTGAAAACAGGCCCGGGTGCGGTTATCGGAAATATCATATGTAAGCAGGACAATCATCTCGGCTCCTTTCCGTTTTCTCCAATGGATCAAATCGCCATCAGGATTCCGGAGCGGCCGGAACAGACCGGTTTACAGGTCATTTTCGCCGCCATCGGTATTCACGGTCCTCATTTCAGAAGCAGCGGATGGTATTCGGCCGCCTCCCCCTCGATCACCTTGCGGTACAGCCGGGCCTGGAAATTCAAGGCCTCTCCGTAGCTCAGCCGCCGTTCCGCCAGCGGATGGTGGAATTCGGCGGACAGCTTCTTTTCGAAGGCGCTTATTACCTTGGCGAAGGCATCGGGATGCAGCCTGACCGCCGGTTTGGCCGGGTGCTCCTCGTCAAGGTGGTAATCGCTTTCAACCCTCTGTTCAGGCATGTCAAAGGCGTCCTCATCCGGCGCCAGGGTCATCCCGCCCAGCTTGTCGTTAACCGCCTGGTCCAGGAGCTCGTTTCCCTGGTCCGGGGCGTCGGGCGGAGGCGGCTGATAGGAATAGAAATCGTCCTGTTTAAGCGCCCCCAGATTGAAGAGGGAGAGAGTAAGGGTGTCGGCGATGATCGGGCGGAACTCCTCCACGAGGTCCAGGGGTAGTGAAAACCTGCCGTAATCGAGGGAGTGAAGGACTCCCGGGTAGGGGTCGAGCCCGGCGAGGCGCACGGCCGCGTAGGCCCTGTTTATCAGGAAGGTGTAGAGGAGCGACAGCACCGAGTTCACCGGGCCGGTGGGAGGCCGCCTGACCCGCCTGCAGAATCCCATGGGGTCCTTCAGACCGAAACGGAGGGCCGGGAAATAGGCCGTGGCCGCCCGCCCTTCGCAGCCCCGCAGCTCGTCGAGGGTGGCCGCGGTCTCGGACCGTTCCAGCATGCGGCGGATATCTCCGACCGGATCGCCATCCAGCCTGCCGGACCTCGTGCGCTGGATGCGCTGGACCAGGGTCGCCATGTTGCAGAGCTTGCCGTGGAGCAGCCGCCGCGATACCGACAGGCAGAATTTTTCATCGTCGGTGAGCGCGAACTGGCGCTTGCGAAGAAAGACATTCTTCGGTTCCGGGCTTGCGAGCCGTCCCTGGTAGCGGCCGTCCATCCGCAGAAAGATGGTGTCGATCCCCTCGCGCAGAAGGAGTTTCAGGGCAGGCGGGGTAAGGATGATGTTGCCCACCAGCACCAGCTGGCTCAAACGATAGGTAAAGATAGTGCGGCTGGAGCTTTCATCCCGCTTTACCACCAGGTGGCGGCCTTCACGGATGATGCGCGAGCCTTGGGTCATAACGTATGCGGTCATTGGGTCCTCCTTGTGCGCCATTATGGCCGGGGGCAAGGAGATATGCAGCAACCGCAACGTTGCGATGGAGGGGGGGGTATAGTATCCGGGGAAATATGGTCATGACCATATTTCATTTCAGCAATGTCCGGTTAGCTAATTGCGGCAATGGCTAAAATCCCGGTTTAACCCCTCACCCGGCCTTCGGCCACCCTTGTACGCTGGGAGAGGGTTTCAAAAAGGTCCCTTCTCCCTTGGGGAGAAGGCGCCCCGCGGGGGCGGATGAGGGGGCTTATCGCATGACGCAAAAACTTAACCGGACAAAGCTGAAATAAACGCGATAACCTGTCAGGTCAGCCTCACAGCGGTGCCGCGTGAATAAAATCAAGGAGATTTTGGAGCGTTTAGAAGGGATACGGTAGGTATTGTATCGAGTTTTTCCGCTGTTGTGGCAAACTTGCGGTCAAAAGTGACCAGACATGAAAGATCCGCACTCCCGGCAAGGTGGAGCGCATCGGCAAAATCCATCCCTTTCGCATACCAATGAAGAGCCTGGCTGATAGCGGTGGCGTCTTCCGTTTCAATATTTTGCAACCCGAGAATGTGGTAAAGGCGCTCCAGAACAACTTCACTGGGAAGATTGTAGCCGGAAGCTGAGGATAGAACCCATACAAGTTCGAGTAGTACACTTTTAAGGAGAAAGCATCGGTTAGCCGCTAAAAGATTTGTTGCCAGAACAGTCTGCTCATGATTGTCTTTAATAGCGTAGCGTACCAGAACGTTGGTATCAACGGCGATCATCTGTGTTTCCCTGCTTCAGCCATGACTGCCTGATCCATCTCCTCCAGGGATAGTGGTTTACCGCGATAAACTGATTGGGTGTCCGGGGATTCAAGCTCTGTCGGCGGGAATAAAGTAGTTGGTTTGATCACCACCTCCGTTCCTCTGTCAATGATCAGAAATTCCGTCCCCGCATCCCAGTGATGCCTGTCCCGGATTGCTTTAGGGAGGACAAATTGGCCCTTGCTTGACAACTTGACGGTTTCCATAGAAAACCCTCCTCGTAAGAATTATGTAAGAACAATAACTCGACAAACTGAAAATTGCAACCTCCCATTTACATGAAGAATGGTGAGACGCCAACCAGCGTCGACAGCGATGAACCCGCCGCGCCTTGAAGAGGTTTTTACGCGGAAAATCGGGCAAGATGTCGGAAGTAAACAGAGAGTTTTAATAGTGATAACGAGCCTGAAGGAAATCGATCCGGTCGTCGCGAACCAGGTATACGAGTCGATGTTCCTGGGTCAGGCGACGGGACCAGGCGGCGGGGGAAAGATATTTAAGCGGTTCAGGCTTGCCAATACCTGTAAAAGGATCGCGCATGACGGATTCGATCAGATCGAATGCACGCAAGGCTGTCTTGCGGTCGACTTCGACCCAATAACGGAGGTCTTCCCGGAGCTCGGGCTGGAAGACGGCTTCTCTTTGCTTACTTTTCAAGACCAAGTTCTTTCTGGAGCTTTTCCGAAGTAGAAGGCTCTCCCTGAAGTTTTAGAGCTCTTTCCAAGGAGGCGAGAAGCCGTTGCGCGTTCTTTGGGGAGCGCATGAGATGCGCGGTTTCGATCAGGCTTTCCAGTTCATCCGCGGCAATCATGGCTACGCTTTCACCACTCCGGCGACCAATAATGACGATTTCCCTGTTTTTGGTCACCTCATCGCACAGGCCGGCAAAGTTCGCACGAGCATTTGTATAGGTTGTCTTCAGCATTTTTATTCTCCTGGTTATGTTGTACTGCAAGACTGTACAGAACAATACTTCTTTTGGCAACGAGAATTTAAAGCTGAATTACTAATAGTCGTAATCCCTTCGTAAATCAGGTCAATTCCTTCAATGCGCGAATTGGTTGATATTGACATCGCATCCGGACGCGAGTCGTAATCCCTTCGTAAATCAGGTCAATTCCTTCCAAAGCCGTTTCCGATTAAACGCACGGCGCGTCCTGTCGTAATCCCTTCGTAAATCAGGTCAATTCCTTCCGGTCACTATTTCCGACTGTTCGGCAACGGTATGACTCCGAAGTCGTAATCCCTTCGTAAATCAGGTCAATTCCTTCCCTACAAGCACTGGACGTACAGACCGCAGGTAGGTTGTCGTAATCCCTTCGTAAATCAGGTCAATTCCTTCCTAATATACTAAAATATACAGTACAGTTAATATGCCTAGTCGTAATCCCTTCGTAAATCAGGTCAATTCCTTCCATAGAGCGCCAAGTGAAAGCGGTTAAGGATGCAGCGTCGTAATCCCTTCGTAAATCAGGTCAATTCCTTCCAACGCAGGTGTCCAAGGCAAACCACAATGGACTAAAGTCGTAATCCCTTCGTAAATCAGGTCAATTCCTTCGAGGATACTCGCCTCCCAAAACGAGGAAGAGCTGGAAGGTCGTAATCCCTTCGTAAATCAGGTCAATTCCTTCCCGGCAGGAGCGAGGAAGAAATCGGCGCCCATGTTGCCGTCGTAATCCCTTCGTAAATCAGGTCAATTCCTTCTTATGAAAAGAATGATATATGTGGCAAACGCGTTTTCCCTGAGTCGTAATCCCTTCGTAAATCAGGTCAATTCCTTCACAATACATTGCGTGTGATCTGGGGTGGGACTTGAGTCGTAATCCCTTCGTAAATCAGGTCAATTCCTTCAGCCCCCTCCTTTTCCACAGTTTTTTCAAGACATTACAACGTCGTTTCCGCGGACCTCCGGCCAAATTTCGTTCCGTCCATTCAAAGGCCATCTTTTTCACCCCCTTCCATCCATGTAACATACTGAAATTACATTATTTTCAATCTTCCGCAAACCTCGGAACGGCCGTTCCCATAAAACACAACAAAATCAACAGGATACAAAATGGGCTCTCAAACCCTCCGAGGTTCGCGGAAATGTCACGCAACACTCTCGTTCAACTTTCGACGTAAGACATTCGACGTCATTCTAAAACGGACAATGATCAAACACAACCACATCCCCGGTCACCGGCGACGTATAGATCAGCTTCACCGCCTTGCCGTGCAAGGCATGGGCTATCCTGAGATAAAGCCACACCGGCCCAGCGCCGGTCAATACAACTTCATTGCCTACTCCGGCCAGTTCCCGCGCCTTGCGCTCGTACTCGGAGAGCATCGCCAGCTTGGCCGCGCCGGTCCCGGCGTAGAGGCCCTCCATATCTATGGTTATACGTTCAATCACGCGCATCCTCCACTCTGGATTCAAAACCCAGTTTTTCGGCGATAATATCAGCAAAGGACAACACCTTGTCCGGAGTAATGACGGTCGTGTTGAACTGTGCCGCCCGAGCTTCAACGGACGGCTTGATCCTGCCCTCCCGCATGATATACGGCGACGTGCTGACAAAGAAGCTTTTGACCTTCAATCCGAAATCCTTGTTCAGCGCGCCGATTTTGTACAGCGCCGCGGCCTTCGGGTCATCGTGCTGATCCAGAGATTTACATTCAACCGTGTACAGCGCATTGCCGCACGTGAACATGAGATCAAATTCGTTATCGGCGCCTTGCTCGTTTTTCACCTTTATTCCCATGACAAGATCGTCGACACCTTTACCAAGAAACCGGGACACCTCATTGAAACAGTATTCTTCCAGCCATCCACCGGTAAGGAACTGGATCTCGGAGCGGGGCAGCGTCTTGCTCACAACTCCGTTCTCCAGGCAAAAAACCATCTGCTTCAGCAAACTCGTCTCTTCAGAATTGGCGCCCGAAAACGTACCCGTCAGAAGAAACTGCCTGTCATCCCTTTTGCCGTGCAGTTCTCGTGCAAACCAGACCAGCAGGTTTTTTACTTTTCCGTAATTGAGAGTTATCCAGTTGCTCAACCCGGCGCGATTGCGTGCTTCTTCCCGCAGGCCGTCCAGCTTGCGCGCGTTTATCACCGAAAGCCCGTACGCCGCAAGATACTCCTCTACCTTCAACCGGGTCGACAACGCCTCTGTCTGGGTGTGCCTCTTGGGAAAGGGTGTGATGAATTCGTTTTTTGGAAAGGGGATGTAGATCATCCGGGCGCCGTAATCCTTGAAATACTCATAGGCGGCAATGGACATGATCTTGGTGCCGCAGGTCAGGTTGACGATATACTCTCCGTCTTCCCTGCCCGTCATCCAGCCTTCGAGCTTTCGATGACAGTCGAGAATGGAATCTTCCATGATGCTCACCGTATGGCAACGCCCCTGGAAATCCATTCCCATGCCCGCCAGCGTATTGAGAATGTGCCGTGTTTTGTGCCTCTCTTCCATTGCCGGGGTGCTGATGAACAGCATCTCGTCAGGCTTGAAGCGCTGAACGGCGAGAATGTTTGGAATGGTATGGTCGCTTATGAGTGAAACGAGAATTTTTTTCATTGTGCTCCTTTATCCGGAAGGGCATCAGCAATCGACCGGCGCGCCTTCTCCATCTGTTTGTCAAACGTCATAATCTCCAGATTATTGTGATTACCTTTGGCAACCAGCACGCAGTCAACCATGTCGAGACCGGTCTCCGCCATGAGTCGCAGGGCATCCATAAGAGCAGTCCTGTCACTGTTGACCACGCCCTTGTATTGCAGAAGCCCCGAAAGGCTTGCCGCCACTTCCGCCTTCGGTACTCCGTAAAACTTCATGAGAACATAGACACATTCCACCACCACGCTTTCCAGGATAACGGCCCGCTTCGCGCCGGTCCGGACCTGTTCGAAAAACGCGGCGGCCTTTTCAAATTGTTCCGGGATGTCCCGCAGCAGATAGCGGAGAATTACATTGGTATCGGGAAGAATTGCGTCACTTTTTTTCATGGGCCACTTCCTCCCAGACCTTCTCCCGAATCTCCTTCAGCGGCGCCTTTTCCCCTCCGTAGCCGCTCAAGATGCCCGCTACGCTCCTTACAGGCCGCAAGTGAACCTCATCGCCGACTACCTCGATCTCGACCGTATCGGTCCCCAGACGATTGCGCGCCTCACGGGGCAGCGTCAGTTGCCCTTTTAAAGTGATTTTCGCTGTTGTAGCCATGGGAAAGAATCTCCTTGCTTTTCAGTAATGCATTACTACACAGAATAGTAATGCATACTGAAGAGGGCGTCAACTGTTTCAAACCCGCGCGTTTTACTGATCTCACGTAGAAACTCCACGGGTTTTACGAATTATGGATAGTAAATAGCCAGTATATGGCCGGATTTCTTAACGAATGCTGTTCAAATCACTTGTATTGCGACGATTCTCAGAAGATTACCGTCCTTTTCCAGCGTCACCCGCGCCGAAACGGAGGTTCTTTTGTCAATGAGTTGCTTATGGAGCGACTCCGGCTCAAGGCTGCTGTCGCCGGAAAACTTGCACGTCATCACCTGAAAACTATGGGTACGGCAAAGGCATATCCGTACTGGACCACGTCCTGATCAGCGTAGGCTATACTTTCCAGCATTCGACCATACCAAGGCCGGATGGTTTCCGTTGAAAAAACCGCGCCGGGCTTCAACATGATTAGCGGCTTTTTGAAGGGGTTGCCGCAGAAGGTTTTTTCTTCTCCCAATTTTCCGTATTTCACCATGGTGCGATAGGCGCCTTCAACAGGATCATCCACAGCGGGTACAAAGTGTGACAGGGAAACGAAACCAGTCGGGGTGACCCTTTCGGAAAATGCGCGATCGAAGGCGTCGAAAATTTCGAATTTCTGTATCGTGAAGGTTCCTTTTCCCGTTGATTTCTTGGCTCCGAAACCGCTTGCCGCCATATATTCGAACAGCCGAAGTACATCTTTTTGCATCCCTTCTTGAATTTTGGCGTACACGGTCATCACGCCTTGACGGACAAACTGTTCTTCCAACTCGAAAAGGTTCCCCGAATCACCGGTTGTATTGCTGATGCGGCTTATCTGGTTGTGCAATGCAGGCTGCTTCACAACAGGCCTCTTCTCGATCGGTACGAAATCAAACATCTCGCCCCGTTGATATTGGACAAACTGCTCTCTTCCCAGATATTCAGACTTTTTGACCCGTTTTAAGAAGGCATATCCCTGCATGTCAAGCTTGTTCGAGTCTTTCGGCAGGAACAGGTTTCTCAGGTTTACCGGAGCCGGCAGAAGATCACCGGGAAAGCCATCCGAAAGTATGAGAGGAGGGCTTCCCTTTCGGTATAGATTGATGAAACCCGCCGCACCCTCGAAATTGGAGAAACCATCTCCTCGCTCAGCCGCCCAACACAGGTGTCCGAACAAAGTATCCGCGTGCCAGGGCGTGATGAACCCCGACGGTACGGACAGTTCTATAAAATAGGTTTTCATGGCGCGCCTCAAAATGGTTTTCCATCAAAGGTAAGATTTTCAAACCGTACTTTGCCGTACCCCCTGGAACCTGAACCACCTAAATAGTCCTTTTGGATAAGGTCGATACCTTCACGTATTTTTTTCTTAACTTGTTCTTTGTTATCGCCTTTCAACAGCCGCACGCTTATTTCAAATCTGAAGCTTGTACCTTCAGGAACACGTTCTTGATTTCTGAGTCCACTCTTTCCTGCCTTTCCTGTATTGCGATCTATCCAAGTTTCGTATTTAACTTCGGAAAAATGTAAACCTTTCTCTTCCTGCGCCTCTCTGAGAATTCTTTCCGATTCTTCGGTTACCGGCGCATCTCTGAAAAGCAACCGGGTTATTTCTTTACCTCTTTGAGGAGATCCACAGCCAAAAAGCTTACAGATCTCGCATTCGGCGCAGTCACATGGTTTTCCTGTTGAGGTATTGTATCTGCCATCCTTTTGTTCCAACAGCGACCTCATTTTCCCCTTCAACGACGACCCTGGGATGTACGGTAATCCGGTTATGGGATGCCGGATTATCGGGTTGTCCAAAGCGCCTATCTCAAGAGAGTCCTTTGAACCGCCAATTCGCAGACCACTTTCGCAGACAATAACAGCTTCGACTTTACTGTAGCTTTCCAGTTGCATTTAATCATCCTCCTTATGATGTTGTGAATCAACCTTTGTAATAAGCTATAACACTCTGAAAATGTTCAACAAACGCCTTGAAATGCTCCGGGTCGCTTTTGGCGAGCGACGAATTTTTCTCAATGAACCCGGTGAAAAGAGGTGTTGCAACGTTTCTGCTTTCAGCATATTTCACGTCACGATGGAATGAATGAAGATCTTGAATAACCAGATCGAAGTCCCGTGAGACCTTGTATTTGTGCTCGATTGCTCTAAGTTTCGTGAAAAACTTTCTGATTGCCGTGGGAAGCAGACCGGAAGATCTCAAAGCCTCGCTAACGTTCTGTGCCCAAGAAACAAAAACCTCTTCACGAATATATTTTTTACCGTTTTTTTCCTCGAAGTACCCACCTTGCAGGTATCCTTCAGGTAGTTTTGCACCACTAGAATTTGATATGATCTGCTGGCTGCCCCTTGCTTTCTGGCTGCAGTCGTAACAAAGGTCAAACTTGGGGTTTGAAATAGTTTTTCCGCATTTACATTTTTTCACTTCACCGCCTCCCTTCCCGTCGCCGTGTTTTTTCGCCAGATCACTTTTCCAGTCTCTCATCGCGTTTTCTCCTCATCCCCGATTCGCCGTAATGGCGTAATTCGTTATAAAGGTCAGGTTTTTCAAATTCTCGCTGTTATGTATGTCCGTCAGGTCGTGAGCCCATGAGATCAACTCCTGCTCTTTACCGGACAGGTTTCGGATAATGGCGTATGCCAGCATGGGAATGAAGCGAAGATACCGCGTGTCGCCGCCGTTAACCGGATCTCTATATCGGCGGTAAGAGTCGGCGGATTCGAGAAGTTGCCGAACAAAGGACATGCTGACCTTGCCGTCGGCCAACCAGCCGGAAAGTCGTTCCGCTTCTCCAGTGAGGCGCTCAGCTTTCCGCCAAGGGAAACAGTCCCCGAACAGCGCAACCTGATTTTTCGCGCTCGTTTCTCCAAGTGCCGGACTGTTTTTTGCTTCATCCAGCAAATCCTCGGCGTAATCAATCACCGAATATATGGGCAACCGCGGCTTCGACAAGGCAATACCGGCCGAAAGGGTAAATGCGGGGTTGTTGCAGGTAAACTGACGGAACTCATCCCTGACGCGTTGGCTGAAACGAAACACCGTACTCCAGGGACCGATGAGTAAAAGGTCGTCACCACCGGCGTAAACGGTATAGACATCCGGAAATTCCGACCGAAGCAGATAATCGACGCGGCCTGTAAAGAACGACTCCAGTTGACGGCTCAGGGTCGTTATCCGGGATATGGCCCGTTCCCGGTCGCTGCGGAAACCGTTTATGAAGATGAGGCCAAGATTGTCCACGTCGGCCTTGAAAACACCGAGCGCCTTACGCCCCCGGCTTGCCTGGGCAAGGCAGTTGAAGTATTTCGTGTTGCCCGGCGTTGCGTCGTGACGATCCCCGCATTCGCCAATGTCGCAGTATCTACATGATTCTTCAGTGAAGATGGGAACGTGGTTGGCAAAGTAACGGGGTCGCAAGGCGGCGTCGGCATCGCCTAATCCCCAGTCGTTGAATCTGTTTACCAGATATGCATTGCGGTCCGGCATCTCTCCTTTGGCAAGCACCGAGAAGGAGGCGCCGAATATTCGGTAATCCCCTCTTTCGTCGTTGAAAAACTGTATGCCCTCCGCCTTGGCAAGTTCGGCCCCAAGCCGCAGGTCGGAATTGCAATGCGGACAGATAACCAGACCATCCCGGCCTTCCCTGCCGGGAAACCTCTCGCAACTCTGGCACAGTTTCTCGTCTTCGGAAAACTTCCGGTGTTCCAGAACAAAGAGGTCCGGATGCCAGGTATCGCCCGCAAGATACGCGTTGAAGGGCTTGGATTTCCGCTCTTGGAGGCGATCATTGGCGTTCTTCAGTATCTGATTGAACACAAGGAGTTCAGCGCAGGAGAAATCGACGGTTGCTATGTTCACCCCGACCTCCCCGTTCAAGGCGTCCATGCACCATGAATCGAACTCCTGTCGGAGTCCGTCAATAATTGCGTCAGACCTGGCGGTATTGGGAAGCAGAAGATAGAACTTGCCGCCGGAAGAGATTATCAGGTTTGTTATCGTGAGGCCGAAACGGGCAAGGATGCGATGCGCGGCCAAATCGCTCAGGGCAGAAAGAAAAAAGGACCGCGAGCGAAGACGCTTGGCCGTGCCCCCCACCCCCACGTTCTTAATGTTGAAAATGTATCCCTGAATGCCGGATAAATCTCCCACCAGCAGCTTGAATCTCGGTTCATCGTCAGTTGTGCTGAATACGGCTGTATTCAGATCGTTATGCGCGGGATCGGTATGATATAGATAGAGTGCTGCCGCAATGGCCGCGGTCGTTTTTGCGTGATCGAAAAGTGAAATATCAGGCCGATCCATGGTTGAGCTTGGTTGGCACCAGGTGTATTTTTCTAGCAATGACAAAAGGCTTACCGTAAAGCGTTCAAGGTTGCTTGCTCCAAGGTTCTCCAGTTCCTCCCGAAAGGCATTCCATAGTTCTCCGTATTGATTAACAATCTTTTTTCCTTCTGGTGGGTTCAATCGTTCCAAGGGCGTTGGAAATGAATTTTCCACATCATTATCAAGCGGATCCAGCTCATAACGATGCATTGCCGAATCATTTCCGAAGCCATCCAGCTTCAGATAGTCAAAAATCACGTGCAAACGAGCCTTTTTGTACCACTCCCGGTCATCATGTTCTTCATCATCTTCCGTTCGATCACATCCGGAGGATAGCCTGTCGGCAAGCTGAACTAGCTCCTGTAATCGTGAGGAAGGATTATGGTGGTATGCCGCAAGATTACCGATTGAATCATTATCCGGCGCATAGCCAATAATCGGATGAGATTCTAAAAGATTGAAAAATTCGTTGGTCCATAACACATGTCGATGGCTGTATCTGCCCTTGTATTGCTTGCATATGGTTGTTTCCATTCCTTTTGACTGCGCTGAAAGAGGGACCTCCGCCCGCTGCATGAACTTCCCCACATCATGCAGCAACCCCGCGAGGGTTACCTTCAGCAGTTCATTCCTTACTCCATCATTCATATTCTCCTCCGATATTCCAACGGGGTTTATGTCCCTTTACCGGGATTGACACCCCGGCCTATACCCTGTCGCCCCTCCGATGATATATATTTGCAACCCCGACGGGGTGACATCATACAGCCCGCGCCGTGAGACGCGGGCTGTCTTTCACGAACACCGACAACGGCCCTTCACACCACCACCCTGATCCTTTCCCTGTCCAGCGGTATTCCATACCGCACCCCCGGTCTTCTGCCATGGGTGGCTATGGCGATCCTTTCCGTCTCGTCCGGGCCGAAGGTCCGTTCCAGGGCCTTGTTGATCCTGGAGCGGTAAGACTTGAAATTGTCCCCGTCCAGTCTTGCGACCCCGGTGGCGCTCATCTCCTCCACGGGTCTCCCCCGGCTGATGTTGCGGTACACCTCCGACACCTTTTCCGAGCTTGACACTACCTCGTCCTGTGTAAGGGCGCACCCCTCGCATCCCCGGCAGGTGTCCTTTCCGCATCTGTTTTCCCGCTTGAGCAGGGCGAAAAAGGCGTACAGGGCCAGTTGCGCCGGCATCAGGTCGCACTCCCTCCCCCTCCACACAACCTTGCCGCCGGGCAGGTCCACGACAAGTTCGCTCCTCTTTTCCCGCACCATGCTGAGCATCAGGGCCGCGGGGGTGTCGGGCGCCTTGAGGTGACGGCTTGACAGACGATCCCTGATGGAGAAGAAGGGCATGGGGATCAGGGTCAGGCCGGCGTAGCGGGTTTCCTTGTAATAGGGGTTGCCGTTGTGATCCTTCAGTTCCACCGCTACGGATCTGACCGGCGGATAGAAAAACTCGCGGCATCTCTCGAATTCAGGGGATATCAGGACATGGAAGATCCGGTCATGGGAGCGGGCATAGCACTGGGCGGCGGCAGTCAGGCAGGCGCCCATGGTCTTGCGTCCGCCGGCAATGGAAAAGAAAACCGAGCATTCCGGGTCGCTGGTCAGGGTAAAGGCGGCCTCCATGCAGGCCTTCAGAAACAGCTCGTTTTCCTCTTCGCCCAGGATGTCGTCAATCTCCCGGCCGTTGCCGTCGCTCACCGCCGTGACATGACGCGAGGAAAAATCGATACTCGCGGGATCGATCCCGTACTCCCGCAGGAAACGGCAATAGTGACCATCGGACGGGTCCAGAAGATGGGCGTTGATGGCCGCCTTCCCTTCCCGCGTTGTCAGGATGCGGATGGCGTCCGGCATCCTCCCCTGCTGATGGAGGGCATACAGGGTTTCCGTTATGACCTGCGGAGAGAGCCCGCATACGGCAAGCAGTATTTTCTTCATGGCAGTTCCTTGTAGAAACCGTTGTCCGTTGTCCGTGTCCGTGTCCGTGTCCGTTAACCCCGCTGAGATATGTTACGTAAATTGCTATTGTGCAACGGTCACGGTTAACGGTTCTCCCGCTTCTCACGGACACGGACAACGGTCACGGACAACGGTAATCAATCTTCCCCAGACCGAAGGAGGTCTGTTTGCCCAGGTGAAGCAGGCGGCACAGGTCGAGAAGGGGAAGGAAACGCTCGATGTTTCCCCGGTAGGTGATGCTTCCCATCATGCCACCCATAAGCATCGAACACTCCTGGCGGTTGGACCAGCGCTCCCATTCCTTCCAGTGGAGGTTCGACGCGACGATTTCCACATCAAGTGCGCGGGCAGCCAGGCCCCGGTAGTCGATGGCCGGTTCTCCCTCTCCATAGGCGGCAAAGAGAGATGACACCCTCCTCATGGCGGCCCGCGCGAGGACATGGAATGGAAGGTCCCTGGAGAATGCGTTGCCGGATTTCAGCCTGAGCGGGGTGTGGAGGACCAACTCCAGGACACCGGCCTTATCCGTGTCCAGGAGTGGCGGCAGGGAGAGCTTTTTCAGGCTGGAGGTGTTTTTCAGGGTCCGGGCCTCATGGGAATATATCTCTTCCCCTCCCGACAGGACGCTGTCCAGGCGGAATCCCGCGCGCTTGCCGGACTGAGCCTTGCCGATGCCCGTCTCTCCCATGGTCTCGAAGGCGTAGATGAAATATGGGAGGTAGTCGTTGAACTCGCCGAAAAGGAGAAGCGAAAAATTGAATGAATCTCCGGCCTCAAAGCGGGTTTCGGCGGAAAGAGGGGGCTCAATCACATAGGGGTGCGGGACCGCGGCGGTTCGCGCCCGACCCTCCCGCGAGGCGGGGTTAATCTCGAAGGTGCGGGCGTAGACGCAACGGCCGGCCAGGAGGCACGCGAAACATTCCCGCTCGCGGACGGCGCAGACCACGCGTTTCAGGGCGCCGCCGAAGGCGCCGCGAAACGTCGAGCCCTTGAAGGGTGGCAGGATCGCGGGATCGAGAAGGGTGCATCTGAATTCGTAGGCGCCAAATAACATAACGGGTCATCCTTTCCGGTTATTCCAGGTCTGAACATGCTCCCACGCGTCAAAATAAACAACGACCGCAACGTTGCGGTTTCACGCCACGAAAAAGCCCCGTCTTGAAACCGAAGACGAGGCTCGCTTATGCCGTTAATTTCTTCGGTAACCGGCCATCCGCCAGGCGGACCCTCTGGTTTTGCGTCTCCGGGTTACCCCGGGTTTGCTCTTGTCGGAAATTTTGTTTTACTATAACGCCTTCACTATTAATGAAAATACATGTCTCGTCAAGGATTTTAACCTGAAAACGGCATCTCAACCACAGAGGTCACAGGGACACAGAGGTATAAAAGCGAAAAAATGAACTACCAGACCCACCATGGAGATGACGATCGCAATATCTTTGTTTTGGAGTAACTACTCGATAGTTATACGAAAACCCTCTGTGTTCTCCGAAGCAAGCCTAAGGGTCAAACCTAAGCAAGCCTAAGGAGCAAGCCTAAGGGTCAAACCTACACATTTGACAGATTCAGTCCTTCCCCGATTCGC
>CAYMFO010000006.1:0-85781 GCA_964389825.1 uncultured Geobacter sp.
TTTCAGGATGGAATTTCTGCCGTCCTGGTCAAACTTGATGGTCTTTGCTGCCATAGTAGTTGTATCCTCCTTGGAGATAAATGATCGGTTTTCTGGAAAAAGTGGCGCTATCCGTTATTCGATTACGCCGAGGATATCGTCTTCACGCATGATGAGTAAGTCCGCGCCTTCGATCTTGATTTCAGTGCCGGCGTATTTGCCGAACAGAACCTTGTCGCCCACCTTGACATCGATGGGGAGAACCTTTCCGTCTTCGGTCACCTTGCCCTTGCCCACTGCTATGATTTCACCCTTCTGGGGTTTTTCCTTCGCGGTATCGGGGATATAGATCCCGCCGGAGGTCTTGTTCTCCTCTTCAAGCCTTTTCACGATGATACGGTCCTGCAGGGGTCTCAGATTCATGCCTTCATTCTCCTTTCTTGCCTGGATATGTAATTGGTTTTTGGAAAAAATATTAGCACTCAAAACATCTGAGTGCTAATGACGGGTTCAAATATAAACACGGCGCCGGTAAAAATCAAGTTCTTATTTTGAAAATATCACCAATTTTTCTTTCCCGCCTCTTCCCGGAAGAATTTCTGGTACAGAACATCCCACTCCCGGCTTCCCGGAACCTTGGCCTGGGAGTACGAGGACAGTTTTTTCCTTACAATGGCGTCTATCTCGTCGGCTACGGCGAAATAGTCCGTAATGGATGATTTTATGGCGCCGAGAGCACGCGCCTCGTCTGGGAAATCCATGAGATCGTCGCGCCAGAGGCGGTCCAGAATCTTGTGCGCGACGTGGGAGATGCGTTCTTCGGAAACCTGCATGGTACCCTCCTGATCAATATATGCCGCGGGAAACCGCCACGGGTCAGATAACCATCTTCTTCTGCTGGGCCAGTTTCGACTTGATCATCTTCAGCATCTTGTGGCGGTCAATGTCGTCGCCTCCTCCGGCCGCGCGAAGCGTCTTTTCGAGAAGCTCCCCGGCTTCCTTTTCCAGGTCGTCCTCCGCCTTCAGGTCTGCTTTTATGACTTTTCGAATGCAGTCATGGATCTTCGCCCCATCCACCTTGGGCATGGCAATGGCGCCGTCCGCCAGGACGGCGGCAACCCTTGCGGCCAGTTTGTCAATCTGCTCTTCCTTAAGACGCATGGTGTGTGCCCTCCGTTATCGGTTTCCATCATCAGATCGCCACCGGCGACCCGCGCTTTCCTCATAATCATGAAGAAAATAAAGGGAAATCAATACTACCACCAAAGCGGTTTTCATGGTACCTTTTTCCCGTCTTTTCCCATTTCAGCGCATAATCCGCGGAGGTTCCCGTGCTTATCGTCATGAATCACCAGGCAGGAAAGAAACAGATAGAGTCAGTTATCAGGGCCATCGAGCGTTTGGGTTTCACGGCCGCGCCCATTCCCGGAAGTGAGAGAACGGCCATCGGGGTCCTGGGCAACAAAGGGTATGTAGACGACTCAACCGTGCGCGACCTTCCGGGAGTGCAGGAGGTTATCCATGTATCAAAACCCTACAAGCTGGTTTCAAGGGATTTCCATCCGAAAAATACCATCGTGAAGGTAGCCGGTATAGAGATCGGAACAGGGAGACGGCCAATCGTCATGGCCGGGCCTTGCGCCGTGGAAAGCGAGAACCAGATTCTCCAGACCGCCCGCGCGGTAAAGGCCGCTGGCGCGGATATGCTGCGCGGAGGGGCGTTCAAACCCAGAACCGGGCCCCATACCTTCCAGGGATTGAGGGAAGAAGGGTTGAAGCTCCTGGCTCTGGCTTCCCGTGAAACGGGGCTTCCCTTTGTTACCGAGGTGATCAGTCCGGATACGGTGGGCCTCGTGGCTGAATACGCTCACATGCTTCAGGTGGGCGCCCGCAATATGCAGAATTTCGAGCTTCTCCGCGAACTGGGAAAGATCAGGAAGCCGGTCCTTCTGAAGAGGGGGATGAGCGCGACCATTGAAGAGTTTCTCGCGGCCGCGGAGTATATCCTTGCCGAGGGTAATCCGTCGGTAATACTGTGCGAGCGCGGAATACGCACCTTCGAAACGGCAACACGCAACACCCTTGATCTGGCGGTTATCCCCCTCATCAAGGAGCTGACCCATCTCCCCATTGTCGTTGATCCATCCCATGCTACCGGAAGGAGAAGCCTTGTCGCCCCCATGGTGAAGGCCGCGGTGGTGGCGGGCGCCGACGGCGTAATGGTAGAGGTGCATCCCGACCCGGAAAAGGCCCTTTCCGACGGTCCGCAATCGCTTACCCTGGCCGGTTTCGAAAAGCTGATGGCTGAGCTGGACAGGATTCTGGAGTTCCTTGGATAGCGGTTCTTCCTCCCGTGAGCGGGCAGAAGTCGCTTGCATTTTTCCGCTCTCTGGGTTAATCTTTTCACGTAAGTCTCTCTGCCATGCGCGTGAGGTTATCAAGCCCAAGCGGAATATTCGTAAAAAGGGTTTCTTTCAGATCGCGGTGTGCTTCCCCATTGCGCGGGATTTGCCTGAAGCGGTACCAAAGAGGCCCACCTATTGAGGAACTCGCTGTGAGGCCCTCAACCCACGGCAGAGTGGAGAGGCCAGAGAATAAAGGGAACCGGAAATCCGGTTCCCTTTATTTTTTACGAATCCCGGACAAACGTATCGCCACTGTCAATCAGTGTGCCTCGCTCCAGTTCCTTCCAGAGCCTATATCCACCTTCAGCGGCACAAGAAGCGGAACAGCGCGCTCCATCTCATGACTGACCAGCAGTTCCATGGTACGCAGCTCTTCCTCCGGGACCTCGAAAATCAATTCGTCATGCACCTGCATGATGAGACGGCTCCGCAGACCTTCCTCCTTCATCCTCCCGCTGACCCGCACCATCGCCTGTTTGATGATATCCGCGGCGGATCCCTGAATAGGATAGTTTATGGCGTTTCTCTGGGCAAAGGACCTGATATTGGCGTTTGCGCTGGAGATGTCCGGTATCGGCAGCCTTCTGCCGAGAATAGTGGTGACGAACCCGTCCTTCTCCGCGCTTGTGACGCAGGAATCAAGAAATGCGCGCGCCCCGCTATGCCTCTCGAAATAGTTGTCTATAAACTGCCTGGCCACCTTCGTGGATACGCCCAGTTCCTTTGCCAGACTGAAAGCGCCCTGACCGTATATGACCCCGAAATTGATGGTCTTGGCCTGCCTGCGCATCTCCGGGGTTACCAGCGCGGGCATGAGGTCAAAGACCTCGCTGGCGGTGCGGGTATGGATGTCTTCGTCCCTGGAAAACGCTTCGCAAAATACCGGGTCTCCGGAGAGGTGGGCGAGGACGCGCAGCTCAATCTGGGAATAGTCGGCGGAAAGGAGGAGAGACCCCTCCCCGGCGATGAATGCGCGGCGAATCTTTCTCCCTTCCTCTGTGCGTATGGGAATATTCTGCAGATTCGGCTCCGAGGAAGAGAGCCTGCCGGTATTGGTTACCGCCTGGTTATATGACGTATGCACTCTACCGGTCACGGGGTCGACAAGTTTCGGCAGAGAGTCCGTGTAGGTGGACTTGAGCTTCGAAATGCTCCTGTACTGAAGGATGAGAGAAGCAATCTCATGGTCCCCGGCCAGTCTGGTCAGAACTTCCACATCGGTTGACCATCCGGTCTTCGTCTTCTTGCCCGTGGGAAGGTGGAGACGCTCGAAAAGAACCTCGCCCAGTTGTTTTGGCGAATTGATATTGAATTCAGATCCGGCCATGGCGAATATGTCGCGCTCCAGGGCCTTGAGTTGCCCGGAAAAGCCTTCGGAAAGCTCGCGGAGAAGCGGCGTATCCAGCTTGACCCCCTCAAATTCCATATCCGCCAGTATCCTGACCAGGGGCATCTCCAGGGTTGAAAACAGATGCTCCATTCCGGATTGCCCCAATCGCCCGGAGAATATACCGTAGAGAAGGAATGTGGCGTCCGAATCTTCGCACGAATAAACGGCCGCCCTCTCAACGGGCACACTGGAGAAACAGACCTGTTCCTTTCCCTTGCCGGCAACCTCTTCATAGGAAATCATCTTATGGTCCAGGTATTCCACCGCCAGGGAATCCAGACCATGACTGGAACGGGCCGGATTAAGAAGATAGGAGGCCATCATGGTGTCGAAGCGGAGCCCCTTCATCTCGATTCCGCGACACCGGAGAACCTGGTAGTCGTACTTGATATTCTGCCCGATTTTAGGCCGGTCCGGATCTGTAAGGAGCGGAGCAAGCTCACGAAGCGCTTCCTCGCGGGGCAACTGGACAGGCGCGCCGGGATAGCTGTGTCCGACCGGGACATAAAAGGCCTCGTGCTCACGGAAGGAGAAGGAAAATCCGACAATTTCGGCGTTGAAGGGATTGAGGCTGGTGGTTTCCAGATCCAGGGCGAACATCGGCGCATCCCGGAGGTCCCGCAGGAGTCGGGAGAACTGAGAGCGCGAGACTACGGTGTGGTAGTTTTCGGTGGAAAGACGGTTTTCGGCGCCCAGTTCCCGCATGAGGGTCGTGAAGCCGTATTCGCGGAACAGTTCGTTGAGCCTTTTGGTATCAGGGGGTGAAACCTCCAGATCTTCATAACGGCAGTCTACGGGAGCATTGGTGTCAATGGTGGCCAGTGTGCGGGAAAGCCGCGCCTGGTCGGCGTACTCCCGGATACGCTCACCGTTTTTTCCCTTCACCTCCCCGGCCCTTGCCAGAAGCGCATCAAGAGAACCGAACTCCTTTATCAGCTTCAGGGCCGTCTTCTCCCCGATACCAGGAACTCCGGGAATATTGTCCGAACTGTCGCCGGCCAGACCCAGGACATCAACGACCTGGGCCGGCTCAACCCCGAAACGCTCCACCACCTCCGGGATTCCGCTCGCCTTGTCTTTCATGGTATCCAGCAGGGTAACGGAATCCGTAACTATCTGCATCAGGTCCTTGTCACCGGTGACGACAACGACTTTCATTCCCTTTTTCTCGCACTGCAGGGCGATGGAACCTATTATGTCGTCCGCCTCGTACCCTTCCCTTTCCAGTGCTGGTATGTTGAAAGCCTTGACCATCTCCTTGATCGGGGCAATCTGCGGGACAAGGTCTTCGGGCATGGCCGTCCGGTTGGCCTTGTAAAGCGGGTAGAGCTCGGTGCGAAAGGTACGTCGGCCGGCGTCAAAGACAACCGCCAGATGATCCGGGACGCGCTCTTTCATTACCTTCAACAGCATCTGTGTAAAGCCGTACAGGGCGTTGGTCGGAAAACCCTTCGGAGAAGAGAGATGTCGAATGGCGTAGTATGCCCGGTATATATAGGATGAACCGTCAATAAGGTACAGTACTGGTTTTTCAGTCATCTACTCATCCTCCGAAGAAATATCCCTGGTAAAAAGGAGAAAGGCCATGCCGGGCCTCCTGCTGGATTCCCGCATGGCGAATTGCATGCCGTCAAAACACCATCCCTTGGCGCTCCATTCGTTAAGAGCTTCTTCCAGGGTATCCTCCGCGACTGAGGTTATCTCCACAACCTTGTATTCGAGCATTATATGTCTCCAGTGTAAGGGTTCTTCCCATGGCCTGAACGGGATGCATATTAGAGCATTACCCCCCTTCCATACAAGTTGCAATATTGATTTATCGTCTTTTTTGCTCGTAGGACGACTATTCGTCAATGGATTGCCGGGTTGCGCGTGACCGAAAATTTGCTACCATTTCAGAACCGCAATCAAGCAAAAAGGGGGGTGAGACGGGTTCAGTTTTTTGCTATTACACAAACATCAACGCGTTTTGCAAAGGGGTAATTATCTATGACGGAAAACGAAATGGAGAAGATTGCAAAACTGTCCGACGAAGCGGAAAGTGTCCTGGCTGATAATTATGAAAAAAAAGACCTGAAGGAAAAACGAGCGCTGAACAAGAATACTCTCTATGACGGATCAAAAAAGCTTAAGCACACCATTCCAAAAGGAAAGCAGCTGAAATGAATTTTAGTCCAGGATGCGAAGTGGTATCATCCTGAGGGATTTTTTCGCGAAAAGGAGTTGTTCGAGATGGCGATTGTCAAATACAACCCGTTGAGGGAGCTGCGAAGCATGCAGGATCAGATGAGCCGCCTGCTGGACCTGGCATGGCGCCGGGAACCTTGCGAAGAACTGAGGGAGGGGGTGTGGCAGCCTCTTGTTGATATCTTCGAAAACGACGAAGCGGTCGTCATAAAGGCCGAGCTGCCGGGTGTCGACCAGAAAGACATTGAAGTCAAGATTGAGGATGCGACACTTATCATACGCGGGGAACGCAAGCAGGACTCGGAAATTCGCAAAGAGAACTACCACCGCATCGAGCGTTATTACGGCACATTTCATCGCGGTTTCTCACTGCCCCAGTCCATCGACAGGGAAAGGGTAAACGCCGCCTGCGACAAAGGCGTATTGACCATAACCTTGCCGAAAAAGGAAGAGGTGAAACCGCGACAGATTGTGGTAGAGGTGAACTGACGGTTTGTTTTGACCGCGCCAGAGGTTTCTCCTGGCTTTTTCCCATAAAAATACCGGCTGCCTGGTTGGGCAGCCGGTATTTTTATGGGGGGAGGAATTCATCCGCAAAAACCGAAAGGCTCGCGAGGGTTAAGCGGGTTATTTCTTTACTGGACGCATTCAAGAACCGCGTCGATACGGCGGTTCTTCTGCCGGCCCGCTGCAGTGGCATTGGAGGCGACTGGCTTGGTATAACCATATCCCTTGGTTGTAAGACGGGATTCATCAATGCCGAACTTCTCGACAAGATATCTTTTAACATTCTCGGCGCGACGCTCGGAAAGCCGGATATTGTACTCATACTTGCCCCGATTGTCGGCATGACCCTCAATCACGGTGGTGACCTGTGGATACTGCTTCATGAAATCCGCGACCTTTTGAATCACGTCGTGGTACTTGGATTTCACATCCGCCTTGTCATAATCAAACTCCACATTCAGCGTCATGCAGATTTTTTCCGGCGCCGGAGGCGGCGCGGGGGCCGGAGGCGGCACTGGTCTTACCACGGGAGCGGGTGCGCATCTTTCCGCTTCTTCGGCAAGGCGACGGGCTTCGGCCAGCAGCCTGGAGGCTTCATCATTATTGCAGACCCAGTAAGCATCGGCCGCCTGTTTGCCGAGTTCCCTGGCCTTCACCAGCTTTTCCGGGCAATATTTCGCCCCGGAGGATTGCTCCGCTCGGGCGATTACAGCCTCGGTCTGCCCGAACTCATCGGGTACGTGTTGCGCCCTGTCCTTTACACCGAAGTGATAGGTAGTACAGGATGCGCTCATCAACAGGATCATCATCAAACCTGTAAGAAAAAAGCCTTTTCTCATGTATTGTCCCCTTTCCATTCAATTTCACTTCTACAATACAACTGAAATTTTCCCATTTTTCCTCTCCCACCCATTACCCCTCACCCGGACTTCCGAAATCCGATCCATTACGGATAGAATACGGAAGTTGGGCGGATGAGGGGATTTCAAAGCATGGCAACAACCAGACCGGACATAAAAAGTCCTCTCGCGCAAAAAAATTATAGAAACATTGTATACCAGAAAGCCTGTACCGCAAGATATGGAGTTCGGTGTTTAATGTGAAAGCGCCTGACAGACACTCTGCGCCGAAACGGCCGAGACTGCAAGCGAATGAAGCCCCGGCGCTGGATAATCCTGTTTACAGATATGGAGAAAACAGTTTGGCGACGCCGTCACGAACCTTTTCATTGAATGGACGGTTATCCATATCATCCAGGGACACCTCTTTTGAATGATTCACCACTTTCATGAACTCACCCTCCATCGTCTCGGTAAATTTACGATCATACACTTCCATATTCAACTCAAAATTTAGCCTGAGGCTTCTTGGGTCAATATTTGCTGATCCAAGAAGCGACCAGACGCCATCCACCAGAAACAGTTTGGTGTGCGCAAAAGGTGGTGGCTGGTAGAAGACCCTGATCCCGCACTGCAGAAGTTCCCACAGATAAGACCTGGTTGCCCAGTGCACCAGGGGAAGGTTATTTATTGCGGGGAGTACAAGAAAAACATCAATTCCTCTCATGGCCGTTGTGGCCATGGAAGAGATCAGAGCGCGGTCGGGGATGAAGTATGGGGTCATTATTGCCACTCGTTTTCTTGCACAGGAAAGCGCGCCTATGATTAGCCAGTGAAGTTTGCGTAAATCCTTTTCAGGACCGTCCGCTATCACCCTCGCCAGTGAGCATCCAGGCTCGGTCAGTGGCGGAAAATATCTTTTTTCGTCCAAAAGACGCCCGGTCGCGAAATACCAGTCTTCAAGAAACACCTGCTGAAGATCCCCAACCACCGGCCCCTCGAACTTGAAATGGATATCAGCGACTGGAAAATTGACCTCGGGGACCTTGATCATGTGTCTGCCGCCTATGTTCATGCCTCCTGAAAATCCGGTGATTCCGTCAACAAGCAGGATCTTGCGGTGATTTCGCAAATTCAGGTATCCGCCTTGTCTCAGCGGAAGAAAACGGGAAAACTCGACTTTACTCCCTTTAAACAGACTTCTGGCGGGCGGAAATGAATATTTTTCCCCGAGACCATCCACGAGGACTCGCACTTTCACACCTCGCGAGGCTGCCGCGTTCAAGGCCGCGACGAAAAGACGACCCGCGTGATCCACATCAAATATGTATGTGCTGAGATGAACCGAGGAACGGGCGTCGGCAATTGCATGAAGCATTTCCGGATAGGCCTCGTCACCGTTGTGAAGTGGCGTAATCCGGTTGCCGGCGGTAAAGGAGGATGAAACAATGCGGTCTGAAAGATTACGAAGTTCGCGCAGATGAAATGCAAACGCGGGAAGTGGCGGCGGAACGTATTCCCGCCTAATCAACTGGAAGACATTGCGGCCGCCTATACTCCGCCCTTTTTCCTGCCACCTCTTTGCCTTTCTGCTGATCCGGTTGATTCCCATTATCCAGTAAAGGAGGGGACCAAGAAAGGGAATGGTAATACTAACAACGATCCAGCCTAGGGCGGATCGAGGATCGCGTTTCATAATCAGCGCATGAAACACGGCCGTCAGGGAAAATAACAGTGAAGCGCCGACGGCAGTTGCCCAGAAAAAGATATACACTCATCGTCCTTCACGGTAACAGTGTCATCAGAATTGCGGCTTGATCGCCATGACTCCGGAATTGCGCGCGCAACCCCGTGTGTTTTGCCAAAAGGCAATCTGACGGAGATCAGTCTGAGGCATGCGTAAGCGTAAGAGTAGCCCACAACAATATCAAGTCAAGACCTGGAGCATCTCGAAGAAGGAACCCGGGACCGTTTTCAGGTTTGAGCGGTTTTGTCACGGATTGATGAAGTTGAATCTGAACGGATGTTTTACCGCCGGACAGATGCAAGGGGGAAAAAGCAAAAAAACCGCGCTTCCAGATTTGACACGTGAGCGGTTTGTTTTACGAAACCCATACCCAACCCTTCCATGGAAAGAGAAAACGGTCAGAGAAAAGATTTGGCCGGTAATTCACGAAAACCGATTTTCAGCGCGGAATCCTCATGCCGGCCGTCTCTTTTTTTCGAGGACAATCAAACAACGCTCAGCGTCCGAAAAAGGCAGTTTCCGATTGATACAATCGATAACAACAACGCCCTGGTCGGTTATTTCTGAAACAGCGGAAGATAGTTCGCTAGCTCCCATCCGTCCCTTCATGGCGACAATCCTTCCCTTTTCCTTCAGTAAAGGCAAAGCCAGAGAAACAAAACAAGGAAGATCAGAGAAGGCCCTGGAAACGACGAAATCAAACTGACTTGCGCGACCGTGCGCCAGCTTTTCGACCCTCGTATGCAGTGCCGTAAAATCCACAAGCCCAAGCGCCCTTGAGCAATGGCGTTGAAACAACACCTTTTTCTCGACGGCGTCTACGGAGACAACCGAGAGACCGGGAAGAGCAATCTTCAGCGGTATGGCTGGAAAACCGGCGCCGGACCCCACATCGAGGAGAAGCCCGGAATCTCCGATCAGTTCAACCAATGTTAAGGAGTCCGCGAAATGCTTGATGACAATATCCCGCTCATCCCGAATAGCTGTAAGGTTAATCTTCTTGTTCCACTTATTTAATTCAACGGCAAACTTCTCGAAAAGCTGAAACGAATCAGGCGTCAGTTCAATACCCATCTCCTCCGCGCACTGCCGAAGAAATCGCGCTACCGATATCTTCATTTTCCCCAGCCTGATTTCAGCGCCATTGCAAGAATGGATACGGCGGCTGGAGTGACACCCTGGATACGCGAGGCCTGACCCAGGGTGTCCGGCCTGAAGCGGATAAGTTTCTCCCTTACTTCAGCCGTCAAACCGGGCAGTGTTCCGTAGTTAAAACCTTCCGGAATCCTGCTGCTCTCCAGCTTGGCCTGACGTTCTACATGCTGATACTGACGGTCGATATACCCCTGATACTTGATTTGTATCTCAACCTGATCACGAACATCAGCGGGGAGGGCTTTACAGTCAGAGTCTATGCGCTCCAGGTCGCGATACGTGAATCCGGGCCTTTTCAGTAACTGTTCAAAGGTAATGGCGTTCCTGCAATCCCTCAGTTCAAGCTCCTCGAGAAAGGCTTGATCGGCTTCCGAGGGGAGAAGGCGACATGACCTGACCCGATCCAGTTCTTGCAGAATCCGCGATTTCTTCTTCAGGAACCCGTCGTATTCAATCTGTGATACCAGGCCTAAATCATACCCTTTATCCCTCAACCTGAGATCCGCGTTGTCTTCGCGCAGGAGAAGGCGGTACTCGGCCCTGGAAGTAAACATGCGGTAAGGCTCGGACGCGCCAAGTGTCACAAGGTCGTCGATGAGAACTCCGATATAAGCCTCACCGCGGCCCAACACGACGGGACCCCGTCCCTTTACGGCAAGGGCTGCGTTGATCCCCGCCATCAAACCCTGCGCGGCGGCCTCCTCGTAGCCGGAAGTGCCATTGATCTGCCCCGCGTGGTACAGATTTTTAACGATCTTGGTCTCAAGGGATGAATGGATCTGGATGGGGTCGACGTAGTCATATTCTATCGCATAGGCCGGCCGCATGATCTCAACGGACTCCAGTCCTTCAATGGAACGGTACATAGCAAACTGTACGTCTATGGGAAGAGAGGTTGAGAGGCCACTGGGATATATCTCAACCGTATCCGCGCCCTCCGGTTCCAGAAAGGACTGATGACGATCCTTTTCCGGAAAACGTACTACCTTATCCTCAATGGAAGGGCAATAGCGCGGTCCAACACCCTTTATAAGACCTCCGTACAGTGGAGAACGATCAAGGTTTGCCCGTATGATATCGTGGGTGCGCTCATTGGTGTAGACAACATGACAAGGAAGTTGAGGCCTGTCGATGCGTTTCGTTGAGAAGGAAAACGGGACTGGAGGGACATCGCCATGCTGGGGCTCCAGGCGGCCAAAATCTATGGTTCTGCCGTCGAGACGCGCGGGCGTGCCGGTTTTAAGCCTCCCTATTTCGAAACCCAGTTTTTTCAGAGAATCAGACAGACCCACGGCGGGAAGATCACCAGCCCGGCCACCGGCGTAACTGGTTAGTCCCACATGTATCAAACCACGTAAAAAGGTCCCGGTAGTCAAAATAACGGTCTTTCCCTGAAACCTTACGCCAACCCTGGTGTCCACGCCTCGAACCGAATCTCCTTCCACATGCAGACCCACCACTTCGGCCTGCTTCATATCGAGATTTTCCTGGTTTTCCAGAACCGACTTCATTCTCGATCTGTAAAGCTGCTTGTCCGCCTGGGCCCTTGACGCCCGAACCGCCGGACCCTTTCGCGTGTTCAGGGTTCGGAACTGAATACCGGTTGCATCGATGGCCTTGCCCATCTCTCCACCCAGGGCGTCAATCTCACGAACCAGGTGCCCTTTTGCAAGGCCTCCGATGGATGGATTGCAGGACATAAGCGCGACAGCGTCAAGATTTATGGACAACAGGAGCGTATCGCATCCCATGCGAGCGCCCGCCAGCGCAGCTTCACAGCCGGCATGACCCGCGCCTACAACAATGATGTCATAATGCTTATCATACAAATACACGGCATTTCCTCGAAATGAAATCTTTTCCGCTTGATCCGGCCAAGAGCCCTTTTTAAGCTGAATTCCTTACAATGTGTTCCACGTGGAACACTGACTACTTTCCAATGCAGAACCTGGAAAATATCTGATCAAGTATATCATCAGGTGTCGTCTCTCCGGTAATCTCTCCTATGGCGTTCAATGCCTCGCGCAGATCAAGTGCTACAAACTCCAGCGCGCTTTCTTCGGAAAAATTTCCAAGAAAGGTGTTCAGATGTGTCTTTGCCCGCTGGAGTGAATCCCTGTGTCTGGCCTGTGACAAAACGGCAAGCTCCCTTCCGTCAAAAGACCCTTCAGTGATAAAGAGATTGAATATCCTGTCACGCAGAGCCTCAATACCCCCTCCATCTCGCGCGGATATGCGGACTATACGATCGACGTCCACCTCACGGGGCATTTCAAGGACTGGTTCAAGATCAGTCTTGTTCATCACCACGATAAACCTGTATCCCGCCAACTCATTCAATATTAGTCTGTCTTCATTATCAAACGGTCTGGAAGCATCCACCACAAACAGGATCAGATCCGCGAGGGGCATCTTTTCCATGGTAAGACGCATTCCCTCCCGCTCAATCTCGTCCTCCGTATCGCGTATGCCCGCCGTGTCCAGAAGCCTTACCGAAAGACCCCTTACATTGACGACCTCTTCGATTATGTCCCTTGTGGTACCGGGAATCGAGGTAACAATGGCCCGCTTTTCTTTGAGGAGAGTATTCATAAGACTGGACTTGCCGACATTTGGCTTGCCCGCTATCAACACAGACACACCCTCGCGGATCACCTTTCCTTCGTCAAAACCTGAAAGTAAATCATCAATATCCAAAAGTGAATCTTTAATGGATCGCCTTATGTCGCGGTAATGGGGCAAGACAATGTCGTCTTCGGGAAAATCTATACAGGCCTCAATAAGGGCCGTGGCGTTCAGGATAACTTCCTTTATCCGCCCGATCTTTTTTGACAGGTTTCCTTCCATCTGACTTTGAGCAAGAGCCAGAGAGGCTTCGGTCTTTCCCCGAATAATCTCGATAACCGCCTCCGCCTGGAGCAGATCTATTCTCCCGTTCAGAAATGCGCGTTTTGTGAATTCTCCAGGCTCGGCCGGTCTGGCGCCGCATCGCACGACCAGCTCCAGGACCTTTCGGACAAGGAGATATCCGCCATGGCATTGAATTTCGGCAACGTCCTCTCGCGTATATGAGTTCGGGGCGCGCATCAGAACAACCATGGCCTCATCCAGGGCGGCGCCGTCTTCGGGGTCGCATATTTCCCCATAATAAAAGCGGTGGCTTTGCATGCCACCGCTTCTCTTTCCGCGGAATATCCTGAGGACAATCTCCTCCGCCTTATCTCCACTTATCCTTACTATGCCGATACCCCCTTCTCCTAAGGGAGTGCTTATCGCCGAGATGGTGTCACGCTGATACATATTTAAGTCCGGCTCTCCGTTAATCCTTGAAGGCGTGGTTGATATATGCCTGTTGGGCAATTGTCAGAATATTATTGACCAACCAGTAGATGACGAGTCCGGATGGAAAGTTCAGGAACATGAAGGTAAATACCACCGGAAGGGCAAGCATCATCTTGGCCTGGATCGGGTCCATGGTCGACGGTGTCATCTTCTGCTGGATGAACATGGTCGCACCCATAATTATCGGCGTTACGTAGTAAGGGTCCTTGGTTGACAGATCTGTTATCCACAACATGAAAGGAGCGTGCCTCAACTCAATGGAGGACATCAAGGCCTTGTAGAGAGCGAAGAAAACCGGAATCTGAACCAGCATCGGGAGACACCCGCCAAGGGGGTTTACCTTGTGGGTACGATACAGCTCCATCATCGCCTTGTTCATCGCATCACGATCGTCCTTGTGCTTCTCCTTCAATTCAGTCATTTTCGGCTGAATTTTCTGCATGTCCTTCATGGACTTGTAGCTCTTCTGGGTCAGGGGGAAAAACAGTATCTTTATTATGATAGTGATGATTATGATGGCAATGCCGTAGTTGTGGGTATATTTGTAGAAAAACTTGAGCACATAGAGAAGGGGGTTGGCCAGGGCGGAGAACCATCCCAGGTCAAGCGCCTTTTCCAGACCGGAGCCCTGGGCCTTGAGTATATCCACTTCCTTGGGTCCAAAGAAGAGTCGATACGAAACACCTGCCGTCTGACCCGGTCCAATGCTTAAAGGAGCGGAAGTCATAACGGATTCCAGATATTGCCCGTTTGACTTCGTCACTTCCACGGAAGCAATGCCCTTATCCTTTGCCAGGACGGCGCTTAGAAAATACTTGTCCGCGTATCCGGTCCAATCCACGACACCTGAATACTTCTTGGATTTTTCCGCGACATCCTTGACCGGTTCTACACTGAATTTTCCGTCCGTGCTTGTAACAACGCTGTTCAACTCAAACCGGCTCTTCTTGTTTATTGGTTGAATGGGATAGGGCAAGGCAAGGGTAAGTGCCCCATTTATCGAGGCGGAAGTCCGGTTCGTCACCCTTGTGTCTAGTTCGATATCGTAGCCGGACCCGGAAAATACGTATGATTTGGTTACCAAAATCCCTTGGGGCGAAGTCCAGGTAAATTCGATATTCTTCTTTTCATTCCCGGATACTTTCAGCCTCTGCGTACTCACGCCGTATATCGCCGAAGGGTCCACTGAAAAACCGGAAGCCGCTGTCTTCAGGGCCAATCCATCCAGGGAATCAGCTGAGATGAGAGATACCGTGTCTCCTTTGTCACCCGCGGTTTCCCGGTATTTTTTCAAGACCAGACTCTTCAGGGAAGCGCCCTGAGAGGAAAAAATCGCGGTGTATTGGTCAGTCTCCACGTGAACATCTCTGGAGACCATCGCGACGGACGGTATCGACGCCGGAACCGGTACGGAAACGCTCTCCATCTTATCCGTCTTGACCGAAGTAACCACCTTCTGGACAGGCGCCTGGGATTGCTTCTTGTCAGGCCCGGGAAACAGCAAGGAATAGCCGTAAAAAAATACCAATGAAAGAACTACGGCCAGTAACGCACGTTTTTCCATAAAAACTCCTACTTATCTATGGTACGGGATCATATCCCCCGGAATGAAAGGGATGGCATTTCAGGAGTCGCGCACAGGCAAGCATACCCCCCTTCAGAAGGCCATGCTTTTCCAGTGATTGCTTTGCATATTGTGAACAGGTGGGATAAAAACGACAGGAGTTCACCAGGCAGGGAGATATAAACATCTGATACAGCTCGATACAGATTATGATCAATCGCTTGAGCATGGCAGATTCCGGATGTTTTCCATCGCTTTATCCAGCTCCTGGCAAACTTCAAGGTAGGAAAGGCTTTCAGCGCCGCGTCTCGCTATTACATTAAAATCGGCCGTAATACACTTTTCCTTATGATGCCTGAAGAATTCACGCACCAGCCTTTTCACTCTGTTACGCTTTACAGCTGAACCGAATTTTCGGCTGGCGGTGATTCCCAATCGAGCCAAGGGAAGCTCTCCGACGGACCATATGACAAGAAAGTGAGGTGTGTATATCTTCTTGCCCGAAGCGGACAGACGAAGATAGTCCGCCCGCTTCAGAATTTTTTCCTCCCTGCGAAGGGAATTCACCTCTGCTGCTTTATTTTGTGGAGATCTGAACCGAGAGGCGTTTACGCCCCTTGGCGCGGCGTCTCTTGATAACGAGCCTTCCGTTTTTTGTAGCCATGCGAACCAGAAATCCGTGGGTCCTTTTTCTTGAAATATTACTGGGTTGAAATGTCCTTTTCATATACCTGCATCTCCTTTACCGGGGATTTATTTAATTCTCGAGCGAATTGGTATTTCTACGTGTAAACAGCGCCCTTTGTCAAGACCTAATTTGGCCGCCATGGAAAAATTTGCCTTGCAAATTAAGGGGGTCTCTGCTACTGTTCATGCGCCCCGAGCATGGGGAAAAACCACCTTTCCTGAAGAATAATTTTCTTCATAACCTCCCGGATTTAATAGTAATTTCGTCTTATCAACAGATGTTGATAAGCATGTTTATAAACCTCCCCTGAACGCGAGAATATTTATCTATGGAAAAGGTTTGGCTTAAAGTACTTTCCAATATGGAGAAGGTTCTTACTCCCCACACCTTCACCACCTGGATACAGCCCATAAGGTTTCTGGATACCAGGGACGATGTCCTGTTTCTGGAAGTCCCCAATAATTTTTTCCGGGAAATGGTCAGGGAAAACTACCTCTCCATGATCGAAGAGGCTGTATCCGCAATCGTTCAGAGCAAGGTCGTGGTAGATCTGAAAATCGCGCCCAAGGCCCGCCACGAAGAGGTCGCCACACATGAAACGACTCCCCGTGAACCTGAAACCGTTCCAATCCAGGAAAATCGGCACAATACCGAATTTTTGTCGAATCTGAATCCCAAATACACCTTTGACACATTTGTATGCGGGGCCGGGAACCAGTTTGCCCATGCGGCCGCCCAGGCCGTGGCGAACAAACCCGCCACAAACTACAATCCCCTCTTCATCTATGGCGGCGTCGGTCTGGGCAAGACCCACCTGCTGACCGCCATAGGCAATCAGATCCTCGCGGCCAATGGAAACGCTCGCATCTGCCTCTATACCTCCGAAAAGTTCATGAACGAGATGATTAATTGCATCCGTTACAAGAAAATGGAGGAATTCAGGAACAAATTCAGAAGTATGGACGTTCTCCTTATCGACGACATCCAGTTTATGGCCGGCAAGGAGGCGACGCAGGAAGAATTTTTTCATACCTTCAACGCGTTACACGAATCACATAAGCAGATAGTCGTAACATCGGACAAGTTTCCCAAAGATATGGCCGGGTTGGAGGAGCGCCTCCGCTCACGTTTCGAATGGGGTCTGATAGCGGATATCCAGCCGCCGGACATCGAAACCAAAATGGCCATCCTGAAGAGAAAATCCGATATGGACGAGATACATCTTCCGGACGACGTGGCCCTCTTCCTCGCTTCCAGTTCCACGAGCAACGTAAGGGAGCTGGAAGGAATGCTCATTCGTCTCGGCGCATACGCCAGCCTGACGGGACAGGAAATCACCCTTTTTATGGCCAAGGACGTCCTGAAGGACATTATCGTGGAAAAAAACAGGGAAATGACGGTCGAAATGATACAAAAATTCGTTGCCGACTTCTTTTCCATCAAGACCTCTGAGCTCAAATCGGACAAGAGACTGAAAAATCTTGTCATTCCCAGGCAGATCGCAATTTATCTCTGCAGGGAACTGACCAAATCCTCTTATCCGGAGATTGGCGAAAAGTTCGGTGGCAAGGACCATTCCACGATCATTCACTCATTCAAAAAGATTTCGAAGCTGATGGATTCAGACGCGGAACTGAAAAATACCGTTGAAAGCATCCGTCGCGGGATGTTGGAATAATCCGGATAAACTGTTCATCCAGGCGGCTGATCTGTGGATAAATTTTGACCATGTTGGAAAACGTCTCTTTAAGCACATTGGACCAACAATCCTTTCAAGGATAATTGTCTCTTTAAAATCAATCGCTTTTGACACGTTTCCACAATTCCACAGCCCCCTACTCCTTACTACTAAAGATCTTTTTAAAACCAATCGTATCTAGCTCTGTTGAAACTGGAGGCGCCATGGAATTCACCATTGCCAAGGATACCTTTCTGAAAGCCCTGCAACGGGTTCAGGGAATCATCGAAAACCGCAAAACCATGCCCATTCTCTCCAATGTGCTCATCGATGCTCAAACCGAGGGAATCGATGTAATAGCCACTGATCTGGAAGTCGGAATGAAAAGCTCCTATCCGGCAAAGGTTTCAAGCGAAGGGAAAATTACCGTATCAGCCAAAAAGCTCTATGAAATAATCAAGGAACTCCCGGAAGAGGAGATTCGCTTTTCCACCAGGGAAAATGACTGGATTGACCTGAGATGCGGCAAGGCCCATTTTAACCTGGTTGGCCTGTCTCCCGATGAATTTCCGTTTTTTCCATCTATCAAAGACAGTAACTTCTTCAGAGTTGATGGACTACTTCTGAAAGAAATGGTGGAAATGACGTCATACGCCATCTGTCACGACGAGACGAAATACAACCTGAACGGCATCTTTATCAAGGCCCTTCAAGAGGAAAACGAAAACCTGCTGAGAATGGTGGCGACAGACGGCCACAGACTTTCCATGGCTGAGCGCGCCGTTCCGGAGATATCATCCACCGACCTGAATAACGGGGTGATATTTCCGAAAAAGGGAATTTTCGAACTAAAGAAGATCGCCGAGGAAAGCAGCGGTGAGATAATGCTTACCTTTCTCGACAACAGCGCGGTCGTAAAAAAGGGGGATACCCTCGTTCTGATGCGCCTGGTGGACGGATATTTCCCGGACTATACCCGGGTCATGCCAACCGACAACGACAAGACCGTGACCATCAACAGGGAGAACTTCTTCCACTCCCTGCGCAGGATGGCCATCCTGTCCAGCGAAAGATTCAAGGGCATTGTCATGACGCTCAAGGAGGGCGCAATGGAAATCTCCGCGAGCAACCCGGAACTGGGAGAGGCAAGAGAAACACTTGAAGTAGACTACACGGGACCCGATCTGTCGGTTCGTTTCAATGCCCGCTATCTTATAGATGCCCTCTCCGTTCTTGATGAAAAGTTAGTCTGCCTGGAACTGAAGGATGAACTATCTCCAGCTGTTTTGAAGCCCGCCCAGGGAAAGGGATTCCTTTCGGTAATCATGCCAATGCGCGTCTAGCACGATGATCCCGGTCATAAATACAGAAAAGGAAATCAGCGATGTCACCTGATGCTTTCTTCTTCCGTATCGTTTTCGGATAAGATGAAATTATTCAGAATCCAGGTTCATTCTTTCCGCAATATTGCCAAAGCCGATCTCAGTCCTTCAGACAGATTCAATATTATCATCGGAGACAATGCGCAGGGAAAGACGAATCTGCTGGAAGCCATCTACCTCCTTGGAACAATGAAATCCTTTCGCATGGCCAGAAACAGCGAGCTTGTCAACTATGGGTCCGACTGCTCCAATGTCAAGGGATGGGTAATAAGGGATGGGGTTGAACGGAATATTTCACTTTCAATCACAAACACCGGAAAAAAGGCGGCCATTGACGGCAAACCCGTTGTAAGGCCCGCCGATTTTTTCGGTAATCTCAATATGGTTGTTTTCTCTCCGGAAGACATATCCATGGTACGGGGTCTTCCGGAAGTTCGCAGACGCTATCTGGACAGGGCCGTATTCAGTATCGATACAGGATATCTGGGGCTTCACCACGACTATTTCCGGATACTGAGAAACAGAAACGCGTTGCTGAAACAGGGTATAAGTGACGGACTTTACGTGTGGACGGAGAAATTAGCCGATACAGGCGCCCGTCTCATGGAAAAACGAATGTCCCTTGTACTAAAAATGGATGAATTGCTTAGGGAATTCTACGCGGCCATAGCCGGAAAAAGCCATGAAGCCAGGATATTCTACAGATCCAGGTGCGTGGATCATGGTAATCCATCCCAGAACCTGAGGCGGCAAGTACATCAAGCCCTGGAACAGGCGGTCAAAGATGAGCTTCGCAGGGGAACAACCCTGGTTGGACCCCACAGGGATGACCTCGAGTTTTCCCTGAATGGAAAACCCCTGAATCACCATGGTTCGCAGGGCGAACAAAGAACCTTCATCCTGGCCCTCAAAATGGCGGAGATTGAATCCATGAAGTGTCGATGGAAAAACCCGCCGGTCCTCCTTCTGGATGATATGACATCGGAACTGGATCGGGGACGCAACGGCAACTTCATCAATTTTCTGAAGGAAAAGGACATGCAGGTATTTCTTACCACCACCAGCCTGGACAATATCGATCTTTCGGAAATCAGTTGTTATTCCACCTTCCCGGTTCAAGAGGGAAGGATTTCAAATGAGGTAGAGAATGTCTGACGAAATCATAAACGATTACGGCGCCGACAAGATAAAGGTCCTTGAAGGACTCTCGGCGGTACGAAAGCGACCCGCCATGTACATCGGTTCCACCTCATCCCAGGGGCTCCACCACCTTGTTTACGAAGTCGTTGACAATTCCATCGATGAAGCCTTGGGAGGCTATTGCGATGAGATTAATGTCATTATTCATCTTGATGGTTCCGTTACCGTTGTGGATAACGGCCGCGGCATACCCACGGATATACATCCTACCGAGGGAATATCGGCGGCCGAGGTGGTACTGACGGTGCTCCATGCGGGTGGAAAGTTCGACAACACCTCATACAAGGTGTCAGGCGGCCTCCATGGCGTAGGAGTTTCAGTAGTGAACGCGCTTTCCAGTCAACTGGAAGTGGAGATCCGCAGGGAAGGAAAGCTATTCCAGCAGTCTTACCGAAGGGGTGATCCCGTGGCGCCTCTGACCATGGTCGGTGAAACCAGGAAGCGCGGTACCAAGATAACCTTTCACCCTGACGCCGAAATCTTCGAGACCACTGACTTTTCCTTTGACATACTCTCCCAGCGTCTTCGCGAACTTGCTTTTCTCAACGCGGGAGTCAAGATAACCATATCCGATGAGCGGGAAGAGGGAAAAAGACACGAGTTTCACTATCAGGGAGGAATAGTCTCCTTTGTTGAATATCTGAACAGAAACCGCACCCCCCTCCACCCGAAACCTATCTATATCAGGGGTGAAAAGGCGGGAGTTGATATGGAAATAGCCCTCCAGTACAACGACTCCTATGATGAAAAGGTATTTTCCTTCGCCAACAACATAAATACCCATGAAGGTGGCACCCATCTGGTGGGTTTCCGGGCGGCGCTCACCAGAACCATGAACAGTTACGCCTCGGCAAACAACCTTCTCAAAAACGTAAAGGTATCCATCTCCGGGGAGGACCTTCGCGAAGGGCTTGCCGCTGTTATATCGGTCAAGATTCCACAGCCCCAGTTCGAGGGACAGACCAAGACCAAGCTGGGCAATTCAGAGGTAAAGGGTTACGTGGAATCCCTGATGAACGAAAAACTCTCCGTCTTTCTGGAAGAGAATCCCGCCATAGCCAAGCGCATCCTGGAAAAATCCATAGACGCGGCCAGGGCCAGGGAAGCCGCCCGCCGGGCCCGCGAACTTACCCGGAGAAAAGGCGCCCTGGATATATCCAATCTGCCGGGCAAGCTGGCCGACTGCCAGGAAAAGGATCCGGCCATGTGCGAACTGTATCTGGTGGAGGGTGACTCCGCTGGCGGGAGCGCCAAGCAGGGACGGGACCGCAAATTCCAGGCGATCCTTCCCCTCAAGGGAAAGATCCTGAATGTGGAAAAGGCGCGTTTTGACAAGATGCTTTCTTCCCAGGAGATCGGAACCCTCATCACCGCCCTTGGCACGGGTATAGGCAAAGATGATTTCGACGTGGCGAAACTCCGCTATCATCGCATCATCGTCATGACCGACGCCGATGTGGACGGCTCGCACATACTCACCCTTCTCCTGACCTTCTTTTTCCGCCAGATGCCCCAGATCGTGGAACGGGGCCATCTCTACATCGCCCAGCCGCCCCTCTACAAGGTGAAGAGGGGCAGGAAAGAGTTGTATCTGCGCAATGAGGCGGCCATGCAGAACTACCTGCTGGAGGAGGGGACCGATGAAATGACCCTGTTCCTGGAGGACGGTTCCAAGAGCTATACGGGAAAACAGATAATCCCGCTGCTAAGGCAGCTTGTGGAATACCGAGCCCTTTTGGACAAGTTCGTCCGTAAGGGAATCAACGAAGACCTGGCGCGGGTTCTGCTGCGCCTGGGGATCCGTGGCGGCATCGAGGATCTGGAGGGACTGGCGCCTCGTCTGGAGAACATCGCTGATGTCTATGACGGCGCCGACGCCCGGGTCATGCCGGATGGCCGCATCATTGTCAGGCTCGACAATCTTCGCATAGCACTGGACAATCACACGGTCGATCTGCTTGGCTCCTACGAGTACGGCCTCCTCTATGACAGCTTCCGCAAGGTGAGGGACATATTCGGGACCGGAAGGGCCTTTGTTACCAATGAGGGAAAGGAGCAGTTTTCCACGACCATCGGCCTGGAGCTTCTCTCCTTTTTCATGGACAGCGCCAAGAAGGGACTTTCCATACAGCGCTACAAGGGACTTGGTGAGATGAACCCGGATCAACTCTGGGAGACTACCATGGATCCGGCAAACCGCACCCTGCTCCAGGTGAAGATCGAGGACGCCGTTGAGGCGGACAACGTCTTCACCGTGCTCATGGGAGACCAGGTGGAGCCTCGCAGGGAATTCATCGAGCAGAATGCGCTGAATGTTTCGAATCTTGATATCTAACATCAGGCTGAAGGCTGATGGCCCGAGGGAAAACCCTTTGGTCCTTAACCCTTGGCCTTTTATCTATTCCGGGGTTTAATAATGCTTGAAATCATCAACAAGACTTCCGTAAATATCGAAGACGAGATGAAGCGCTCGTACATGGACTATGCCATGAGCGTCATCATCGGCCGCGCCCTGCCGGACGTACGGGACGGGTTAAAGCCGGTGCACCGGCGATGCCTTTATGCCATGTACGACATGGGCAACGACTGGAACAAGCCTTACAAGAAATCGGCCCGCGTGGTCGGTGATGTCATTGGTAAGTATCACCCCCACGGAGATTCGGCCGCCTATGACACCATCGTCCGCATGGCCCAGGATTTTTCCCTGCGCTATCCCCTGGTGGACGGACAGGGTAACTTCGGCTCCGTGGACGGAGATTCGCCCGCGGCCATGCGATATACCGAGATCCGCATGTCGCGGCTGGCCCACGAGCTGCTGGAGGACCTGGAAAAGGAGACCGTGGAAACCGGCCCCAACTATGACGGTTCACTTCAGGAGCCGCTGGTGCTGCCGGCCAAGTTTCCCAATCTGCTGGTGAACGGTTCCGCCGGAATCGCGGTAGGCATGGCGACAAACATACCCCCACACAACCTCTCGGAGGTTATAGACGCTATCATAGCGATTATAGGCAACCCGGATATGTCCTTTGAAGAGCTCATCCGGCTCGTCCCCGGCCCGGACTTTCCAACCGGAGGCTTCATCTATGGGAGGGAAGGTATCATCCAGGGTTACAAGACCGGACGCGGAATAGTGCAGATGCGCGCCCGCGCCTTTGTTGAGACACACAAGAAGACCGAGCGCCAGTCCATCATCGTCACCGAGATTCCCTACCAGGTGAACAAGGCGAACCTGGTGGCCAAGATAGCCGAACTGGTCAGGGAAAAGAAGATAGAGGGGATTTCGGATCTTCGTGACGAGTCGGACCGTGACGGCATGCGTGTCGTCATCGATCTGAAACGGGACGAGAACCCCCAGGTGATCCTTAATCATCTGTACAAGCAGACACAGATGCAGTGCTCCTTCGGGATCAACATGCTGGCCATCGCGGGTGGCCGTCCCAAGCTGCTGAACCTGCGGGACGCCATCGGCCATTTCATCGACCACCGACGGGAGATAGTCACCCGGCGCACCATCTTCGAGTTGAAAAAGGCCGAGGCGCGCGCCCATATCCTTGAAGGCCTGAAGATCGCCCTGGACTGGCTGGACGCGGTCATCGAGCTGATCCGGGCCTCCAAGAATCCGGAAGAGGCCAAGGCGGGCCTCATGGCAGGTAACTTTTCCGATCCCGACTTCCTGGGCAAGCTGGGTATTGGGGATGACAACTTCTACTCGAGCGTACACCTCTCCGACAAACAGGCCCAGGCAATCCTGGAGATGAGGCTGCAGCGCCTTACCGGTCTCGAGCGTGAAAAGATCATCCAGGAATATACCGATATCCTCAGTCTTATTGCCCGTCTCAAGGAGATACTTGCCTCGGAGTCGGAGATACTGAAGATCATCGTTGCTGAACTGACCGAACTGAAGGAGAAGTTCGGGGATGAACGCCGCACCGAGATCGTGGATCAGACGGCCGATATTTCCCTTGAGGACACCATCGTAGAGGAGGATGTGGTGGTCACGGTTTCCCACAGCGGCTATATCAAGCGGACCGCTGTCTCCCAGTACCGCTCCCAGCGCAGGGGAGGCAAGGGTAAATCGGGAATGAAGACCAAGGAGGAGGATTTCGTCGAACACCTCTTTGTAGCCTCCAGCAAGGACTTCATGATGTTCTTCACGGATATGGGACGTGTCTATCTGCTGAAGGTGTACGAGATACCGGAAGGTGGAAGGGCTACCCGGGGAAAGGCCATCGTGAATCTGCTGAATCTCCAGGCGGGGGAGAATATCGCCGCCATACTTTCCGTGAAGGAATTCGACGACGTCCGCAACCTGATCATGGCTACCCGTTGCGGCATCGTAAAAAAGAGCCCGCTCAAGGAGTACGGCAATATCCGCAGCGGAGGCATCAACGCGGTCAACCTGGACGAAAACGACAAATTGATCACGGTAGCCATTACCGACGGACAGCAGGACGTGCTACTGGCTTCAAGGAACGGCAAGTCTATACGCTTCCACGAAGAGGACGCCCGGCCCATGGGCAGGGTCTCCCGCGGTGTCCGGGGTATGTCCCTGGATGCGGATGACGTGGTAATCGGTATGGAGATCATCAATCCCAACGCCGTATCCTCCACCATTTTCACCGTAACCGAAAATGGTTTCGGCAAGCGCACCTCACTGGATGAATACCGCTTGCAAAGCCGTGGCGGCAAAGGTATCATCACCATCAAAACGACGGAACGCAACGGTTGCGTGGTGGATATAAAGCAGGTAACGGACGAAAACGACCTGATGCTCATTACCGACCAGGGGAAGATCATCCGCATGTCGGTGTCAGGATTCGGAGTAATCGGCCGCAACACCCAGGGGGTCAGGCTGATGGTCACCGAGGAGCAGGAGCGTATCGTCGCGGTGGCCCGTCTTGCGGAGAAGGACGAAGGAGACGAAGGTGACGATGGTGACGAGCCCGTGACCGGGGAAGAAGTCCCGCCCGTCCTGGAGGATGGAGACGAAGTGTAGGGGGAATTGTTCTGATATAACAGGATACGGCGGGGTTAATCGCCGCGCGGACGGGAGGGGGATATGGGAACCATAGGTGTAATAGGGGCCGGAAGCTGGGGCACGACGCTGGCGGATCTCCTCGCCAGGAAGGGGCACGAGACAACCCTTTGGGCCCACGAGGCTGAACTGGTCAAGGAGATGGAGGAGACACGCGTCAACTCCGTGTACCTTCCCGACATTACACTTTCTCCCAGGTTGCGTTTCACCAATTCCCTCCGGGAGGCTTCTTCGGACAAGGAAATCGTGCTGTTCGTGGCCCCTACCCAGGTCTTCAGGGGGGTTATGAAGGGAGTCAGCCCTTACCTGGGCGAAGAGACACTGCTGGTGAATGCCGCGAAGGGAGTGGAACTGGATACCCTCATGACCATTTCCCAGATCAGCGCCGACCTTCTGCCTCCCCGTTTATTCGAAAATTTCTGCGTCCTGTCAGGCCCCAGCTTCGCGCGTGAGGTTGCCATGGACATGCCCACGGCGGTGGTGGCGGCATCTCCGGACGGGCTGGTTGCGAGTCGTGTCCAGGAAGCGTTCTCAACCCCCTCTTTCAGGGTATATACCAACAGCGACATGGTTGGCGTGGAACTGGGAGGCTCCATCAAGAACGTCATTGCCATCGCGGCCGGCATTTCCGACGGACTGGGACTGGGATACAACCCCCGGGCGGCCCTCATCACCAGGGGTCTGGCGGAAATGGCCCGGCTCGGGCTGGCCATGGGAGCCCATTCTTCCACCTTCGCCGGTCTGGCCGGAATGGGCGATCTGGTTCTGACTTGCACCGGCGACCTTTCACGCAATCGTACTGTCGGTATGCGGCTCGGTCAGGGGAAAAAGCTGGCGGAAATCCTTTCCGGGATGCGAATGGTGGCCGAAGGGGTGAAAACGACGGAATCCGCGTATCGGCTGGCTCAGCGTATCGGCGTGGAAATGCCGATTACGGAACAGGTTTACCGGGTCCTCTATGAAGACAAATCACCGCGTCAGGCGGTGCTGGACCTTATGACCAGGGATCTCAAGGCGGAAGGGCTGGAATTCAGCTGACAGCCTCCCGCGCCAGGGGATCTGGAATATTGATTTACCGGAACCGCTCCTTGATTTTGGACGGATTTTGCCGTGGTGATTGAGAAAAACCGAGGCCGTAACAGCGCCGTGCCGGGGCTTTCGCCCTTGAGGAATCGCGAAAGCCGGCCTGAAGCCGGGATACGGGTGGCATATCGAACTTAACGAGTCCTTAATCTCTTCCATAAGACAAGCGACAAGTCGGCGCTTCCGCTCAACCCGCCTTTTCCATAGCCGGTGTCCATGAAACTTCACCTTACCATACGTGTGAAACTGTTTCTGTCCATTCTGCTTGCAATCCTGGCTTCCTATTCCCTTCTGCTTGTCACAACCGTTCGCGACATAGACGCATCGTTCGAGGAAAAGATATCCAGGGATCTGGAAACCAATCTGCGCTTTGTCAGATACCAGTTGTTCGCCGGCGCCAATCAGATAAAGTACGCGCTTCTTCTCCCCGCCAGCCGGCCGAAAACAAAAGAGTATCTGTTGAAGAAAAACAAAGCGGAACTTTCCGGAATTCTTCACAGTATCAAGGACACACATCCATTCATCACCTTCGCCGATTTCGTGGATGCCGACGGAAAGTTGGTCGTGAGCCTCAGCGACAGGAAAGGCGCATCTTCCTACGAACTGGAGGCCCTTTCAAAAACGGCCCTGGAAAAGAGGGCGCCGGTCCTTTCCTGCGAGCTGGCAATGCCGGTCCTTTTGATGGAAGACGGACGCGATCCGGCCGGTTCCCTGAAAAAATCCGGTGAGCCTCTCCTTGTGGCGGCCGTTGCCATCCCCGTGATCGACGATACCTCCAGGGCGCTGGGAGTGCTTCTTTCAGGGATTCCGGTAACCAGGGACTCCGTCATCCCGTACCGTCTCCAGGAAGCCTTTGGTGGCGATCTGCATGTTACTTTCCACCAGAGGAATCTCAGACCTTTTACCGGCGCGGAAGAGTCTCTGGAACTGCCTCCGGAGACGATAGAGACTATTCTCTCTTCTCTGGCAAGGGGCGCCGCCTATCGTGGCGAGATTTTCATCGGCGAGTCTCCTTTCAAGGCCGTATTTGAACCATTGCGCAATGTCAGAGGTGAATTGGTCGGCGCGCTGTCAGTGGCGATTTCCAGAGACTATTTCCAGAAGATGAAAAAGGAGAATCTGGGAAGCATTCTTGTGTCGGCATTGTTCGGGGCGCTGTTTTCCCTTCTCATAGCGTATCTTGCTTCGAGATACTTCGCCGTTCCGCTGAAAGAGCTTTCGCGCGGCGTGCAGTGTATCGAAGCCGGTAATCTCGATTATCGTGTCGCCATTGACTCTCCCGACGAATTCGGCGCCCTTGCCGGATCATTCAACAGGATGGCCGATTCCCTTCGTGACAGGGACAAGACCATCAGGGTGAAAACCTTTGACCTTGAGGCCCTTAACCGCTGTCTCCACGAGATGAACGATCTCCTTGAGTCCAATGTTACGGAGAGAACCGCGGAACTGGAGATGGAAAAGGGACGGCTGGAGGCGATACTGACGAGCATGGCGGAAGGCATGGTGGTTACGGACCACGAAAACCGTGTAATCCTGTTTAATCCGGCTGCCCAGAGAATCTTCGGCATAGCCCCCTACAAGATGATAGGACGTCACATTGACAACATTGACGTAAAAGGCGGATTCCACCACCTGGTGAACAGCATACGCGATATAAGGACAGGGGATCTCCTTACCGGAGGGGAGAAGGATATAACCATCGAAGGAAAAAAACTGTCGGTAAGCCTCTCTCCCCTTCTGGACAAGACCTGGGAATTCGCGGGTGTCGTCATGTCCATTCGCGATGTGACCCGGGAGCAAGAGGTGGACCGGATGAAGACGGAATTCATTTCAACGGTTTCCCACGAACTGAAGACACCACTTACCTCCATGAAGGGTTCCCTCCAGTTGATCCTCGGGAGAGAAAACAAGGGTTCGGAGATGGAGCGGGAACTGCTGCGTGTCTGCCTGAGAAATACGGATCGCCTGATAAGGATGATCAACGATATACTGGACATCAGCAGGATAGAGTCGGGAAGGGTTGATTTCGAGATGAAGTCCGACTCGATTGAAAAAATAGTGTCTGAATCCATCGATGAGATAACCGGTTTCGCGAAAGAACACGGCGTACGGGTTGTCAAAGACCTGGATCCGGGGCTTCCGCCCGTTTTCTGCAACCATGACAGGCTGATCCAGGTGCTGACGAATCTCCTGTCCAACTCCGTGAAGTTTTCCGCGGCCGGGAAACAGGTCAGGGTTAGCGCCCACAGGGAGGATGGTTGTCTGGTGGTGTCCGTTTACGACCAGGGAGAGACCATAGATTCCAGGGATCGGGAAAAGCTCTTTCAGAAGTTTCCCCAATTGCGCGGCTCAAATAACGGTGAGCGCGGGGGGACGGGCCTGGGCCTGGCCATCTGCAAGGAGATAATCGATAGGCACCACGGCAGGATATATCACAGACCAGGAAAAGAAGGCGGGAACAGCTTCTGTTTCACGGTTCCCGTCCACGGGGAACGGACATGACAGCGGCGCAAGAGAAAATTCTTATTGTCGATGACGAAGCCGATATCGCTCTCATACTGAAACTGCAACTGGAAGACGCGGGATATGCCACCAGCCGCGCCAGGGACGGCATGGAGGCCCTGGCAATGCTGGAAAGGGAAAGCTACTCCCTGGTACTTCTGGACATCAAATTGCCGAAGCTTGACGGGATAGGAGTCCTGGAAAGGCTGGACCCTTCTCCCAGGGACCTGGCGGTTGTCATGATGACCGCCCATGGAAGCGAGAAGGTGGCCGTGGAGTGCATGAAAAAGGGCGCTCTCGACTATATCGCCAAGCCTTTTTCCGCCGAGGACCTGCTGAACAAGGTTGAACGGGCACTGGAGTTTAACAAGAACAGGAAGGAAATCAACAGACTCCAGCGTCAATTGGAAGAAGAACGGAAAAAGATGGAGGCCATTCTGGGCGGCATGGCTGATATGCTGGTCGCGGTAGATGAAGAAGGTCGGGTGATCAGCGTCAACCGTGCCGCCGCGGAGTCCTTCGGCCTTGAAAAAGGGGATTATCTGGGAATGCCGGTAGAGGATCTGGTTGCAATCGCGGACCTCTCCCCCAGGCGTCTCCCATGCCGGGTAGTTCTGGAAACCGGGATTCCCTGTCTTGATGTCACCTACAGCGTGCGGTGTCGAGGCCGTGTAGTGCCGGTGCTTTCCAGCGCGACTCCCTTGTTCGGGGCCTCCGGAGCTATCATCGGAAGCATGGAGATCCTTAGGGATATTTCCCACCTCAAGGCGCTTGAAAAGGAGCGGGAGGAATTCGTCAGCATGCTTACCCACGACCTGAAGACCCCCCTCACCGCCGTGGTAGGCTCCATAGACCTGGTGCGAGAGAGCCGGCTTGGTCCGGTAAACGGCGAACAGAAGGAATACCTTGAATCCGCGGTAGAAAGTTGCGGCGAGATGGTGGAGATGATAGATACCCTTCTGGACGTCTATCGTTTCGAATCGGGAAAGATGGCCCTCGCATTTACTGATGAGGATTTCGGCGCGCTTATCCACAAGGCCGCCTCATCTTTCCGTTCCGTGGCGGAGCGCTCCGGGATCCGCTTCTCCATCCTTGTGGAAGATGGACTTCCCGATGTCAGGGTTGACCGTAACAAGGTGGTGCGTCTCTTTGGGAACCTGTTTTCCAACGCCTTCAAATTCACTCCCGAAGGGGGAGCGGTCGAGGTTTCCGCCCTGATGCTTGAAGATCCGTCGGCCGTCCTGGAAAATATTCCTCCAGGCACCTATCCACTGGAGAAGCTCCCGAAGAAAGGCCCTTTCATGATGGCGCGGGTCCTGGACAACGGTACCGGCATCCCTCGCGACGCCCTCAGCACCATTTTCGACAAATTCGTGCAGGCAAAGCACCGCAGGGCCGGGAAAACCAGGGGGAGCGGTCTGGGGCTGGCCTTCTGCCGCAAGGTCATGGATGCGCACAACGGCTACATCTGGGTTGAGAGTGATCTGGGTAAAGGGAGCTGTTTTTCGGTCCTCTTTCCCGTTCAGCCCGGGAATAAGGCCACACCGTAAAGCCGGGACGCGGTTGTTATGGGGGTAAAGCGATGAAGAGACGCGAAAGTGAACGTCGTTTCCGGGAGACGCAACCCGAGAATATCTTCAGGACCATGAGCAATTCCCCGCTGTCCATCTTTTTCCAGGACAGGGAGCTCCGGTATACCAGGCTCTGTAATCCATTGCCGGGAATGAATTCCGATCATGTCCTTTCCAGGACGGACGAAGAGCTTTTTTCTCCTGAAAACGCCGCGAGTCTCACGGAAGTGAAGCGCAGGGCACTGGATGGTGAGACGGTGCTGAAGGAGGAGATATCCCTTATCAGTAACGGAGAAAGGTCTTTTTTTGAAATATCCGTTGAACCGGTACGGGACGATGCAGGCGCCATATCGGGAATCAGCGGCGTCATGGTGGATGTAACGGAGAAGAAACGGATCGAGAATTCCCTCGCCAAATCGGAAGAATTGCTGCGCCGGGTTCTGGAAACCATCCCTGATCTTCTGTCGGTGCAGGATCGCCGGATGCGTATCCTTTACAGCAACTGGCATGGCGGTTATGAGTATGTGCCGGAAGAGATGCGCAATAGACATCCCTACTGTTATGACGCCTATTATCCCGAAAAGGGACGCGAGTGTGAGCCATGCCACGTGCGTGAGGTGTTCAGAACGGGCAGGCCTTTCTCCATGGAAAAGATAAATCCCCATATCGGCTGCATGGAGGCCCACGCATATCCGGTGTTTGATGAATCCGGGGAAGTGGTGATGGTTATCGAGCACATACGCGACATCACGGACCTGAAACGTTCCGAAGAGCGGTTATCACGCATAAACGATGTCTTCCTGGAATTCGGGGCCGATGCGGATGAGAACATCAACCGCATCACGACCCTGTGCGGAGAACAGCTCCACGCCAGGTTCGCCTTGTACAACCGTCTGGAAGGCGGAATTCTCCATATAATCGGCCGGTGGCGCACCCCTCCGGATTTTCCCGCGCAAGAAGTTTCGGAAGGCCGTATCTGTTTTGATCTCATCCGTGACGGGATGAATTGCGCGAGCGTGATCCGCGACCTTCCCGGTTCATCCTATGCCGCGACCGACCCGAATGTGCTCCGCTACGGCCTGAAGACCTGTGTGGGCAATCCAGTCTCCTTTGACGGTATCACCATCGGTTCCCTCTGTGTCTTCTATGAAGACGACTATGTACCCAGTGAGGAAGAAAAGAGGCTCCTGGGAATCCTCTCCGGCGCCATTGGCATCGAGGAGAAGCGGAAACGGGCGGAAGAGGAGATACGAACGCTGAACCTGGAACTGGAAAAAAGGGTTTCCCAGAGGACCGCCCAGCTGGAGTCGGCCAATCGTGAGCTGGAGGCCTTCGGATATTCCGTTTCCCATGACCTTCACACCCCGCTGGTCATTATAGACGGTTTTTCCCGTGAGCTGAGGGAGAAATACGCCGGCCGGCTCGATGAGCAGGGCCGCTCCTACCTGGAAAAGATCCAGGCCGCCGGAAGGCGAATGGGGATGCGAATCGATGCCATTATGCGGCTCTTCACCCTTTCCAGCGGTGATATCCACAGGGAAGAAACCGATCTCAGCCGTCTGGCGCAACTGACCGCCGCGGACCTTCGCCAGCGTGAGCCTGATCGCCGGGTTGAGTTCACCATTGAGCCGGATGTGCGAGCGCAATGCGACAAGCGCCTGCTGAAGGCCGTTATGGAGAATCTGCTGGGAAACTCCTGGAAGTATACGGCCCGTCGCGATTGCGCGCTGATAGAATTCGGCGTAACCAGTCATGGCGGCGAGACCGTGTACTTCGTCAGGGATAACGGGGTAGGTTTTTCCATGGAACAGGCCGGAAAGCTCTTTCTTCCTTTTCAGCGCCTCCATGACGAAGAGGAGTTCGCGGGGCACGGCATAGGACTTGCCATGGTGAAGCGGATTATCGATCGCCACGGCGGCCGCATCTGGGCCGAGGCCGTGGTGGACAAGGGCGCGACGTTCTGTTTCACCCTGCCGTAGGCGGCGGAAATTGGGGGCTCCATGACTTTGGGACGGGAAGATTTTTTCAGGACCCTGGCCGGTGACATCGCCGACTGGGGGGAAAGGTTTCTCCGGGTGCGCGCCGGGTGCGGGGAGGAGGCGGCCGGGCAGGTGCTGGGGGGGATTGCCGAGTGGCTGGGAACCGACCTGGTGGACGGCATGCCGGTAATAGCCCTGGAGCGGTGGAACCTTCTGGACGCGCTGGCTGAGGAGCTGCTCCAGGGATGCCGGGCGTCCGCCTCCGGTGAAGCCGGGGCGGAGGAAAGGGTCCGGCGTGTAATCGCCAGGGCGCGGGAACTGGCATGAGCGGGGAATTCACTCTGAAATGGCTTGCCTGGGAGGTGACCAGGCGCTGCAATCTGCGCTGCGTCCACTGCCGCTGCTCGTCTCGCGAGGATTCCACGGAGGGTGATTTCTCGACCGCTGACGGAAAGGGTCTCCTTTCCCATATAGCCTCTTTCGCCAATCCGGTGGTGGTGCTCTCCGGCGGCGAGCCTCTCCTCAGGGAAGACATCTTCGAGCTGGCCTCTTTCGGGACCTCCCTGGGGCTTCGCATGTGCATGGCCACCAACGGTTCCCTGGTGGATGACGAGGTGTGCCGCCGCATGGATCAGTCCGGCATCCAGATGGTTTCCCTTTCCCTGGACGGAAGCACGGCGGCCATCCATGATGATTTCCGCCAGTGTCCCGGCGCCTTTGACGGCGTCATCCGGGCCGCGGAAACCTTCCGCCGCAACGGCCGGAAATTCCTCGTCAACTCCTCCTTTACCAGGCGGAACCGGTCCGATATCCCCCATGTGTTTCGCCTCGCCAAATCCCTGGGCGCCACGGCCTGGTATATGTTCATGATCGTTCCGACCGGACGGGGAGCGGATATTCTGGAGGAGCTGATCTCCGGGGACGACTACGATGATATCCTGGAGTGGCATTTCCTCCAGGAGTCGCGGGAGGACGAAATCCTCATGCGTCCCACATGCGCCCCCCACTATTACCGTCTGGCGCTGCAGCTTTCCGCCGCCCGGGGTATCAAACCGGAGAGACGTTCCCTCTCCTTTTCCACCGGGGGAGGCAAGGGGTGTATCGCGGCCCAGTCCATCTGCCTCATTGACTGTTTCGGCAACGTCAAGCCCTGCTCCTACTTTCCCCGTTCAGCGGGCAATGTAAAGGAGACCCCCTTGCGGGAGATCTGGGAGAAATCCCCCCTCTTCCTGGAGCTGCGTGATTTCAGCTTGTACAAGGGAAAGTGCGGCCGGTGCGAATTCCTGAACATATGCGGAGGATGCAGGGCAAGGGCCGACGCGGTTTACGGCGATTACCTGGCGGAAGAGCCTTTCTGCGGCTATATACCGGCGCGGGATCGGGCCGGAGATGGAAAAGATGAAGCAAAGGGATGATTTACCCATCCGGTCTATTCCTTGACATGGTTTGAGCGCTCCGGTTAGAGTGGATAACGTTTCGGGGGCATGCGGTCCCCGGCTTTGACCCCCTTATTCAATGACAGGAGGCAGATTGCAATGTCCGAGATTAGCAGGCTCCGTGAGCAGCTGGAGCTGAGAACGGCCGAGCTGAGGACGTGTGAGGAGCGTTTCCGCAATATTATCTACAGGAGCGCGGACGGCATCCTTCTGGTGAGCCGCGCGGGTATTATCCTTTTCGTCAATCCCGCAGCGGAAAGGATTTTCGGCCGGAGCGCCGGCGAACTGGAGGGGGAACCCTTCGGCTTTTCCCTGTCCGGGGAAAGGACGGAAATATCCATTGCCGGCGCCGGTGATGAGACGCTGACCATGGAGATGCGGCTTGTGGAAACCGAGTGGGAGGGTGAGAAGGCTTACCTGGCCACGCTGCGGGACATCACCGGACGTTTGCGCATGGAGGAGCGGCTCAGGAAGAAGAAGGAGCGGCTGGAGGAGCTGAACAGGACCCTTGAGGAAAAGATAAGGGACGAGGTGGCCAAAAACCGCGAGAAGGACCATCTCCTGATCCTCCAGAGCCGGCAGGCCGCCATGGGAGAGATGATCGCCGGCATCGCCCATCAGTGGCGGCAGCCCCTGACATCCATATCGCTCCTCATCCAGGACCTGGGGGAAACATACGTCTTCGGGGGCTTCGACAAGGAATACCTGGACGACACCATCAGCAAAACGCTGAATATTATCCAGCACATGTCGCGCACCATCGATGATTTTCGCGGATTCTTCAAGCGCGACAAGGAAAAAAAGGCGTTCAACCTGCGACAGAATGTGGATCGCGCCGTTTCCTTCGTGGAGGCCGGCCTTCGCTATAACAATGTCGCCGTAGAAGTGGAGATTGACGACGATCTGATTGTTGTGGGGTACCCCAACGAGTTTTCCCAGGCCCTGCTGAACATCATCGGCAACGCCAGGGATATCTTTCGCGAAAGGCTCACGGAAAAGCCGGTAATACGCATTGAAGGATACAAGAAAAAGAAAAGGACGGTAATAACCGTCACCGACAACGGCGGGGGGATATCCGGGGAGTTCATCCATCGCATCTTCGAACCGTACTTCACGACCCGCGCCCTTGAAAACGGCACGGGCCTGGGACTCTCCATGTCGAAGACCATCATCGAGAAACACATGGACGGCAAGCTGACCGCGCTCAACGTGGAGGGCGGCGCCCAGTTCCGCATCGAAATCTGAAGCCTATGGACGCATTCAAGCTCATCAGCGGTTTCGAGCCGCGCGGCGATCAGCCCGCCGCCATAAGGGAACTGACGGAGGGTATCCTTGCCGGTGAGCGGGATCAGGTGCTCCTGGGCGTCACCGGATCGGGCAAGACCTTTACCATGGCCAATGTGGTGGCTGCCGTCAACAGGCCCACGCTGGTAATCGCCCCCAACAAGACCCTGGCGGCCCAGCTCTACGGCGAATTCAAGGAGCTTTTTCCGGAAAACGCCGTCGAGTACTTTGTCTCCTACTACGACTATTACCAGCCCGAGGCGTACCTGCCGACAACGGACACCTTCATCGAAAAGGATTCAGCGGTCAACGACGAGATCGACAAGCTGCGCCATTCCGCCACCCGCGGCCTCCTCACCAGGCGTGATGTCCTCATCGTCGCATCCGTATCCTGCATCTACGGCATCGGCTCGCCCGAGTCCTACCAGGCCATGCACATCTTCTTCCACCAGGGGGACGACTACGGACGGGACAACCTCCTGCGCAAGCTGGTGGAGATACAGTACGAACGGAACGACATGGATTTCCATCGCGGCGCCTTCCGCGTGCGGGGAGATATCGTGGAGGTCTTTCCCGCCCACGACGACGAGCGCGCCCTCCGCATCGAGTTCTTCGGCGATACGGTGGAGGCGATTGCCGAGATCGACCCCCTGCGGGGACAGGTCGTGCAGCGCATCTCCAAGTGCGCCATCTACCCCGCCTCCCACTACGTGGCGACACGGGAGACCCTGGAGCGCGCCGTCGAGTCCATCCGCGTTGAGCTGGAAGAGAGGATCCGCTGGTTCCGGGAACAAAACATGCTTCTGGAGGCCCAGCGCATCGAACAGCGCACCTTCTTCGACATAGAGATGATGGAGGAGATGGGGTTCTGCCAGGGTATAGAAAACTATTCCCGCCATTTTGACGGCAGGGCCGCCGGAGAGCCTCCCTACACCCTTATCGACTATTTTCCCAAGGATTTTCTCCTTATCATCGACGAGTCCCACATCACGGTCTCCCAGATCGGCGGGATGTACCGCGGCGACCGGAGCCGCAAGGAGACCCTGGTGAACTACGGCTTCCGGCTTCCCTCGGCCCTGGACAACCGTCCCCTCAACTTCAGGGAGTTCAGCGGCAAGCTGAATCAGGCCGTTTACGTGTCTGCCACCCCGGCGGAGTACGAATTGAGGAAGGCAGGGGGCGTTGTGGTGGAGCAGGTGATCCGCCCCACCGGCCTTCTCGACCCGGAGATAGAGGTGCGCCCGGCCGCCGGGCAGGTGGACGACCTCCTGCACGAGATCCGTCAGACCACGGCCAGGGGGGAACGGACCCTGGTCACCACCCTCACCAAGCGCATGGCCGAGGAACTCACCGATTACTACCGGGAACTGGGGGTGAAGGTGAAATACCTCCATTCGGACATCAGTACCATCGAAAGGATGCAGATCATCCGCGACCTGCGGCTGGGCGATTTTGACGTCCTGGTGGGCATCAACCTTCTGCGTGAGGGTCTGGACATCCCGGAGGTGTCCCTGGTGGCGATTCTGGACGCGGACAAGGAGGGGTTCCTCCGCTCCACCCGGTCCCTGATCCAGACCTGCGGCAGGGCGGCCCGCAATGTCTCCGGCAGGGTCATCATGTATGCCGATACCGTCACCGGATCCATGCGGGAATGCATCGATGAGACGGAGAGGCGGCGTACCATCCAGTCAGCCTTCAACCTGGAGCACGGCATCACCCCCCAGACGGTGAAGAAGGGGCTGCGAAGCATCCTGGAATCCATCGAGGAGCACGACTACGTCACCGTAGCCAGGGCCGCCGAGGAGACCGAAGAGTATGTATCCCCGGAAAAGATTCCGGGGCTGGTGAAGAAGCTGCGCAAGGAGATGCTGGCGGCCGCGAAGGAGCTGGAGTTCGAAAAGGCCGCGGCGCTTCGTGACCGCATCCGGAGACTACAGGAACTGGAGCTGGCCGGGAAATGAAAGGGTCAGGCGCGGGATGGAGCGCGGGGAAAACATACCAGCCGGGGACCCCCCGCGACCTACGGGAGCGCCTTCAGCCATGACCAATACCTTTGACCATGGCGGTACCGTCTTCGCCATTGCCCGCCGGTTGGGGGCGCCGCCCGAGGCGCTGCTGGATTTTTCCGCCTCCATCAATCCCCTGGGACCGGCGCCGGGCGTGTGCGAGGCGGTCTGCTCTTCCCTGCGGCTTTCGGTCCATTACCCGGACCGGGAATCCCTGGAGCTGCGCCGCTCCCTGGCCCGGCTGCACGGGGTGGACGCGGACAACATCATAATCGCCAACGGTTCCACTGAACTGATCTATCTTCTGCCGCGCATGCTCCCCGGCAAAAGGGGGCTCATCGTCGCTCCCTCCTTCACCGAATACGCCCGGGCACTGGAACGGGCCGGATGGGAAACGGAATACCTCATCCTCTCTCCAGGGGACGATTTCTCTCTCTCCATGGAAGGGTTGCGCCAACGGCTCAACAAGGGAGCCGACGCCCTCTTTCTGTGCAACCCGGCCAATCCCACCGGCGCGCTTCTCCCCCTTTCCGTCGTCCGGGAGGTCTATGGCATGTGCCGCGACGCCGGTACCTTCCTGGTTCTGGACGAGGCCTTCATGGACTTTTGCGAGGAGGAATCGGCGAAGGGGTTCATTGCCGGAGACGACGGCGGCATCGTGCTCCGCTCCATGACCAAATTCTATGCCATACCCGGACTCAGGCTCGGCTACGCCGTGGCTTCAGCCGGGGTAATTGAACGCTGCGGCCGGGCCATGGAACCCTGGAGCGTGAACACTCCGGCCCAGATAGCGGGCGTCGCGTCCCTGGCCGCCGCCGGCTACCGCGAACGTACCATCCGCTACATCACGGGGCGGCGCCATTCCCTTTGCGACGGCCTTGCCCGCATGCCGGGGCTGAAACCCTTTCCCGCCGCGGCCAATTATCTCCTGGTGGAGATGGGAAACGGCATGACCGCCGCTGATCTCCGTGACCGGCTCCTTTGCCGGAAGATGATTATCCGTGACTGTTCCAATTACATTGGACTGGACAGGCGTTTCTTCCGGGTGGCGGTGCGAACAGCGGAGGAGAACAGCCGCCTTCTGCGGGCCATGGAAGAAATATGGTCCGCTTTCTCGCTGGACCGGATCTGAACCCATAAGGAATAAGGAGCAATATCCATGAACACCATTTTTCTTGACGCCTGCCGGGGTCTGCCGGTGGAGCGCGTCCCGGTCTGGCTGATGCGCCAGGCGGGACGCTATCTGCCCGAATACATGAAGGTGAGGGAGAACCACGGTTTTCTTCAGATGTGCAAGACCCCGGAGCTGGCCGCGGAGGTGACCATCCAGCCGGTGGATATCCTGGGTGTGGATGCGGCCATCCTCTTTTCCGACATCCTGATCCCCGTGGAGGCCATGGGGATGAAGCTGGATTTTTCGCCCGCCCCGGTCTTCGAGACGCCGGTCCGGGACCTCAACGCCGTGGAGAGTCTGCGCATCCCCTCTCTTGAGGAAGACATGCCTTTCCTCCCTCGCCTGATACGCCTCCTGCGCCGGGAACTGGAGGGGCGGGTCCCCCTCATCGGTTTCGGCGGCGCGCCTTTCACCCTGGCCTGCTACATGGTGGAGGGGAAGGGCGCCAGGGACTTCGCCACGGTCAAGAAAATGATGTATTGCGCCCCGGAGGTCTTTTCAGCCCTTATGGAAAAGCTGACGGCGATGCTCATCGCCTATCTGGGCGGCCAGATAGAGGCGGGCGCCCAGGCCGTGCAGCTCTTCGACACCTGGGGAGGGATTCTCTCGCCCACCGATTACGAACGCTACGTCCTACCATACACGTCAAGGGTGATTGAGGGGCTGTCCGGAAAGGGCGTTCCACTCATCCATTTCGTAAAGAACGCCGGCGCCATGCTGGATTCCGTGCGTAAAGCGGGCGGGGATGTGATCGGGCTCGACTGGCATACGGGCCTGGGAAGGGCGCGTGACATCCTCGGTCCGGATGTGGCGGTGCAGGGAAACCTGGACCCGGCGGCGCTCTTCGGGCCCAGGCCCCACATCGAGGCGGAAGTGAAAAGGATCCTGGGAGAGAACCGGGGAAGGCCGGGACATGTCTTCAATCTGGGTCACGGCATCCTGCCGGACACCCCGCCGGAAAATGCCAGATTCATGGTGGAATGCGTCCACCGCTTGACGCAAGAATAGAGGGTTCGAGGGTTCGAGGGGTCAAGGGGTCAAGGGGTCAAGGGGTCGAGGGGGCGAGGATTCAAGGGTTCGAGGGGAGGACTTGCCGTTGTTGCCCAGGAATCCCTCTCCCAGCCTTCCTGGACCCCTAGACCCCTAGACCCCTGACTTTCAAGGTTTCTCATGAACAAAAAAACCGCGGTGCTTCTTCTCCAGATGGGAGGGCCTGATTCCCTGGACGCAGTGGCGCCCTTTCTCCTGAACCTCTTCTCTGATCGGGACATCATCCGGCTCGGTCCGGCCTTTCTCCAGCCGGTTGTCGCCCGCTGGATCGCCCGGCGGCGCGCGCCGAAGGTGGAGTCCCAGTATGAGAAAATCGGCGGCAGGTCGCCCATCCGCGACCTGACCGAGGCCCAGGCGCGCGCCCTGGAAATAAGGCTGGGGAGCGGGTTCCGCTGTTTCGTCGCCATGCGCTACTGGCGGCCCTCCATCCTGGAGGCCCTGGCCGCAGTGAAAAACGAGGGGCTGACCCGCGTCATCTCGCTCCCCCTTTATCCCCATTACTCCAGCGCTACCACCGGTTCCGTTTTCAACGAGTTGCGGAGGGTGCTCGCCCTGTCGGCAAAGGGCTTTGAGGTCTCATTCATCGAGGATTTCCACGACCGGCCCCTCTATATCGACGCCCTGGCGCAAAGGATTGCCGAAGGTCTCGCCGGTTTTGACCCGCCTGATGATGTCACGCTCCTCTTTTCAGCCCATTCTCTTCCCTTATCCTTCATCGAAGGCGGCGATCCCTATCTGTCCCAGGTGGAGAAGACGGTGCGGCTGGTGATGGAGCGTCTTCCCGGCATGCGCCACGAGCTGGCCTTCCAGTCAAAGGCGGGGCCGGTGAAATGGCTGGCGCCCTCCACCGAAGAGACCATCGCGCGCCTCGGCCGGGAGGGGCGACGCAACCTTCTCGTGGTCCCGGTTTCCTTTGTCTGCGACCATATCGAAACACTCTACGAGATAGACATCACCTGTGCGGCCCTGGCCAGGGAGCACGGCATCGGGAATTTCCGCCGTGCCCCATCCCTGAACGACTCGCCCCTCTTTATCGACTGCCTGGCGGCCCTGGTTGAGGGGGAAGCCGCTTCCAGGTGTAATCCGTGACCATGCGCCTGAGAGAGTTTTTCGGGATTATGGGCTGGATACGGCCCCGGAGGGGTATGGAATGACGGCCGCAAGCCTCGCGAAAAAGCTGTTTCCCCAGGAAACCTGGCCTCGCATATGGATTGTCGGCGGGACTGTCAGGGACGCTCTCCATGGAAAAGCCGGAGAGGATCTGGATCTCGCCGCCGCCCTGACGCAGGAGGAATTGATCTCGCGCGGATTCAGGCAGGTTGATCCGGTCAGCAGCGCCCCCATCTGGTTCCGCCACATCCCTGGAATGGGCAAGATCGAGGTCACCAGGCTCGATGGGGAGGGGCTGCTGCGCGGGGATCTGGCCCGCCGTGATTTCACGGTAAACGCCCTGGCCATGTCCCTTGACGGGGAGGTCATCGATCTGTTCGGAGGGATTCAGGACCTGGGGCGAAAGGCGCTCCGCGCCTGCTCGCCCGCGTCGTTTCAAGACGATCCCGTACGGATATTCCGGGCTTTCCGCTTCGAGGCGGACGGGTGGCGCATGGAATCCGAAACAGAGCGGATGATAGCCGAGGCCTCGTGGGAGGAGCGTTTCAGGGGCATCCCCGTGGAGCGTTTCAGCCGCGAACTGGTCAAGGCCCTGGCCGGAAGAGATCCAGGCCTGTTTTTCCGGAGAATGATGGAGACGAGCGTGGGCGGGACATACCTCCCTGAGTTGTTCGCCATGGGCGCCGTGCCGGCGGGGCCCGGTGAGAAACATCCTGAAGGTGATCTTTACAGCCATTCCCTTGAGGTCATGCAACGGGTGGCCGCGGCCGTCAGCGACCCCCTGGCGAGGTTCTGCGCCTTTTTTCATGACCTGGGAAAACTGGCGACCGATCCCGCCCTCTACCCCGCTCACCACGCACATGACAAGTCCGGACGGGACGTAGCGGGAAGGTTCTGTGACGGGCTCCGCCTCCCGGTTTCCTGGAGACGGGCGCTGACCGGGACCTGCCGTTTGCACGGTTATGCCAATAAATGGCGTCAACTCCGGGATTCCGCGAGGATTCTCGTGGCCCAGCAGGCGTTGAAGGCGGGGATTGCGGACATCCTTCCCCTCATTTCCTCCGCCGACAACCCTCGCGGAACGGGCATGACGGGTTGGGATCGGGCCGTAGGGATAGCGCGCATGAAAGCGGCAGATTTGGGGATAGAGCAGGCCCGTCTGGAGGCGATGCCGGCCAAAGATCGAGCCGGCTTCATTTTGCGGAATCGGGTGGAGATGATGCGTGGCCAATCATGAGCCGCAAGAGCAGCAACGAAGCAGGCGCGGTTTCTTTGAAGGTCCTCACCAAACCATCGCCCATAAACCGGTATGACGGCATGACGATAGATAGTGGCATAACCTGTTGCTTGTTGCTGAAGAATCCTGACGTCATCCCTTCTTTCGACCTCGAGTGTTGACACTCTTGAGCAAATAAATCATTCTTATTAAAATCCCGGAACCGGCAGTTGGAATTATCGGAAGAGAACGGCTTTGCCTTGTTTTCTGGCATGTGAGGCCAGGGCCGCGAAGACGGCGCACAGACGACCAACATTTTGCCCAAAACTATATATGCCTCGAAAATTCTTAAAAAAATGGACCCCTGATCCTGAAAAGCTGAAAGCCCATAGACATCTGCGTTTTTTGGGCGATGCCCTGCACGCTTCCTATCTTTGGAAGTTTACTCGGGGAAATGTGGCAAAAGCCTGTGCAATAGGCATATTCTGCATGTGGATTCCCGTCCCTTTCCAGACCTTGCTGGCCGCCGCCGGCGCGGTTTACTTCCGGGCGAATCTGCCTGTTTCAGTTGCGCTGGTTTTTATCAGCAACCCGTTAACCACGCCCGCGATGTCTTATTTCTGTTACAAGCTCGGGGCGGTCCTCCTGGGTATTCCCGCGCGGAAAATAAACTTTGAACTCAGCATGGACTGGCTTGCCAATGGCATGCTGCTGGTATGGAAACCGTTTCTTCTGGGAGTTTCACTGGTTGCGATAGTGTCGACGGTTGTCGCGTATTACGGCGCACTGCTGCTGTGGCGTCTGCATATCATACAAAAACTCAGAAGCAGCAGGGCTCTCAGATCGAAACGGCGGCAATAACCCGAAAGCATATAATTCTGAAAACGGCATTTCAGCCCCAGAGGTCACAGAGAACACAGAGATATAATAGCGAAAAATGAACTGCCAGAATCACCATAAAGGTGACGATCGTAATATCTTTGTTTTGGAGTAACTGCTTGAAAATTCTACGAAAACCCTCAGCGCCCTTTGTGGCTATTGCTTTTTTAGGTTTATTACGTATTCGTTTCAGGCGGAAGCGGGGAGAGATGTCATTCCGTCACGACAAACGTGTCGGGAAAGCCGTTGCGGGCGAGGGTATCTTTCGCGGCTTCCGCGTCGGATCGTGAACGGAACCTGCCGGCATGGACGCGATAGATGCTTCCCCGTTCAGTCTCGACGCGCCGCACGGTCGCATACTTCAATTCCTTTTTTATCTTTTCCGAAACGGCTCTCGCCCTTTCCCCGTCCGTGAATGCCGCTACCTGGAGCGTGTATATTGATGTGGCCGTTCCCATGACGGCGGCCGGAGGCTGGATGACGGCGTCCAGGACTTCCAGGGTGACCGGCGCCACCCCGCTTTTCACCAGATCCAGATCCTTTGCTCCCCGGTAGGAAAGGTCCACTATGCGGCCTTCCACGAAAGGCCCCCGGTCGTTGACCCGCGCCACGGTGGTTTTTCCGTTCAGCTTGTTGGTCACCCTGATGACGCAACCGAGGGGGAGGGTCTTGTGGGCCGCCGTTGGTCGGTGCATGTCGAAGGTTTCGCCGTTGCTGGTGGGACCGCCGTGTTCCTCCGCCCCGTACCAGGAGGCGAGGCCTTCCTCCCGATAGCCGTCGGCGTTTTGCAGAGGCGCGTAGCGTTTGCCGTCCACCGTATAGGGCCGCTGCCACGGACGGATCCCGGGGTGGCCCGGTTCCACCGCGACCCTGGGACCGGTTGTCCCGCAGGCGGCAAGGAACAGGCAGATCAGAGACGGCATGAAATGTTTGGCGCGCATGGCTCAGAGTATAAGGATTGGGAATGATAATGCAAGAAGGTTGTGCAATGGAGGAACAGCAAGTTGTGGTCCGCTGTGAAACTATTCTGGATAGTAACCGATATTCAAACCCGCAAGGAGCGATTAAATGGCCATAGATGATGCTTTCAACAGGACCGTTGCCTATTACGACCAGTGGATAAGGAAGGCGGTGCCGGGATACGATGACCTGTTTGCCGTTGCCCGCGAACTTATTCCTTTCCGGCCCGATGATCCGGTGCGGGTGCTGGACCTGGGCGCCGGAACCGGTCTGTTCTCGTATCAGGCGCTGGACAGGTGTCCGAAAGGTCGTTTCGTGCTCTGGGACGTGGCTGACGGGATGCTGGAGATGGCCCGGGAGAGATTCCGGGATTATCCGGGTCAATTCAGATATGTGGCGGACGATTATCGCCGCCTGCCGGAAACGGAAAGCTTCGACCTGGTCATATCGAGCCTTTCCATCCATCACCTGTCCGATGACGAGAAAAGGGACCTGTTCCGGCGCATCCACGGTGTCCTGGCAACTCCGGGGATGTTCATCAACATCGACCTGATAAAGGGACCGACCTCCTTCCTGGAAGATCTGTACAACCGCGACTGGTATGACAAAATGAGCCGGGCCGGCGCGACCCGGGACGAAATCGAATCGGGCGTCCAGCGGCGCGACGCCTATGACAGGGACGCGCTCATGGAAGACCAGCTCCGCTGGTTGCGGGAAGCCGGGTTCACCGATGCGGACTGCGTCTACCGTAACTACAAGATGGGGCTTTTTCTGGGTCTGAAAAGAAGCGTTACCGACTGACAAGTAAGGGCGGAAGCCCTGTTTTACCCGGTGTTCGTCTCTCTGGAAGCGGTCAGACCGCGTCCGGCTCCTCGCCCAGGATCCTCTCGTAGACCAGGCGCACCTTTCCGGTAATCCTCTCGTAGTCCGCCATGAGCGCCTCCCCCGGATTGCGCAGCCTTTCGTCGTATCCCAGGCGGCGGGCCAGCTTGTTGAGGTACCCTCTTGACCCGCCCAGCTCGTTCATGGAGTAGTCGTGAATGATGCGGAGACGGTTCTCCAGGTTGCGCAGGAAGGAGTATCCGTCGGAGAGCGCCCGGTATTCCTCTTCCGACAGGATGGAAAGGTCGAGCATCCACCAGAGCGCCTCCAGCGTGCCGACGCGCCTTATCTCCGTAAATTGCCCGCCGTATTTCAGTTGCAGGAACTGGACGACAAACTCCACGTCCACCATGCCGCCCCGTCCGGTCTTGATGTTGTAGCTTCCCTCGCTCTCCCGCGCCAGCTCGTTTTCCATGCGCATTCGCAGGCGGTGGATCTCCCGCCGGACCTCCTCGTCCGCGCCGGACCCGTAGACGGTATCCCGGATTACGCCTTCAATCTCTTCCCTCAGCCCGCCTTCCCCTATAACCACACGCGCCTTGGTGAGCGCCTGTCTTTCCCAGATGTGCGCCTCTTCCCCGTGGTAGCTCCGGAACGATTCGAGGGAGGTGACCAGCGGCCCGGCGTTTCCCGAAGGGCGAAGCCGGGTGTCGATCTTGTAAACGTAGCCTTCCCTGGTGGTGGTGGTGAGGATGGAGATAATCTTCTGGCCCAGCCTGGAGAAATACTCGCGGTTTGAGATGGGGCGCTCCCCGTCGGTCATCCCCTGATGGTCGTAGACATAGATGATATCCAGGTCGGAGTGGTAGTTTAGCTCGCGCCCGCCCATCTTGCCCATGGCGATGATGGCGAACATGGCCGGTCCTGATTTCCCTTTTTCATCCCCGCGCATGGGGGTTCCGAAACGGGAAAGCTCCTGGACGGCGATGCGCAGGGTAGCCGCTAGGCAGACCTCGGCCAGGTTGGTGAGCTGGCCGGCTATCCCGGTCTGGTCCAGCCTGCCGTAGATGTCGTGCATGCCGATGCGGAGGAATTCCTCGTGGCGGTACCGGCGCAGGATATCCAGGCGGTCTTCGAAGTCTTCGGCCTGTTCCAGGAGCGAGGCAAGCTCGTTCCCTGATTCCTCAAGGCCCTTTACGGGCGAAAAGGAGCGTGAGACCATGGTGTCGAGGATCTCCGGGTTGAGGATGAATATCTTGGAGAGGAATTCCGACATGCCGAAAAGGGAGACGAGGAGTTTAAGGATTTCCCGGTTTTCCGCCAGCAGCGCATAGAAGCTGGCGCGGGGGCCCACCGAACGGAAGAACCTTTCCAGGTTCGAAAGGGCCATGTCCGGGTCCGGTGAGGCGACCACCTCCTGGAACAGCAGAGGCGTGATTTCCTCCCGAAGCCTTCTCCCCCTGGGCGGAAGATGGGAGCGGGGAGTGCCGTCCCGCAGCAGCAGCAGGTTCTCGTACGCGGCGTCCAGATCCTCGAACCGCCTTTCCGCGAGCATGTCCTTTACCAGATCCGCGTCGGTGGCGGGATCGAAGATCAGGTATACATCCGGCGAGACCTCGTCCCCGCGCTTCTCGCGGGACAGGAAGAGGTCTCCGTACATGGATGAAACCTTCGCCCGGTGGGATTCCAGGGTCTCCCGGAACATGGCCGCGCCGTCATCATCCACGAATCCGCAGCGCCGGGCGAGAAAGCGCATCTCTTCCTCGCCGGACGGGAGTGTGTGGGTCTGGCGCTCCTGCACCACCTGTATGCGGTGTTCCACGGTGCGCAGAAAGCGGTAGGCGTCGCTGAGCGCCTCGCAGTCATCCGGGGTAATGATATTCGCGTCCCTCAGGATCCTGAGGGCCTGGAAAGAGTTGCGCGCGCGCAGGGCCGGGTTCTTGCCCGCGAACACCAGTTGCGTCGCCTGGATAAAGAACTCGATCTCCCTGATGCCGCCCCGGCCTAGTTTGATGTTCCCTTCACGCCCCCTGTCCCTGGCAAGGGACAGGTCAATCTTCTTTTTCATGGACATCATGTCTTCAATCAGGGTGTAGTCCAGGTAGCGGCGGTAGATGAAGGGTTCGATCATCCTCAGGAAGCGTTCTCCAAGCTCCGGAGAGCCGGCCACCGGCCGCGCCTTCAACATGGCGGAGCGCTCCCATGGCTGGCCCCAGGATTCGTAGTAGACCTCCGCGGACCGGAGCGAAAGGGCCAGATCACCGCTCTTCCCTTCCGGTCTCAGTCCCAGGTCCGTGCGGAAGACGAAACCGTCTTCGGTAACCTGGGAAATAGACTTGGTGACCATTTCGGCCAGTTTTATGAAGAAGGCGTGGAGGGACTGCTTCCCCTTGCGGTCGCCGCCGGGCGCCGCGACACCGGTTGTCTCGCCGTTGTCGGAGGAATAAAAGTATATGAGATCGATATCCGAGGAAAAGTTCAACTCCCTTCCGCCCAGCTTTCCCATGCCTATTACAACCAGATCGGCCCGGCGATCACCCTCTTCGGTCTTCATCATGGGCAAGCCGTGTTCGTGGATGAGGATGCGCAGGCAGACCTCATAGGCGGCCTGGAGGCAGGCCGAGGCCAGGTCGGACAGCTCTTCCGTCACCTCTTCCAGGGAGGCGAGACCGGTCAGGTCCCGCGCCGCGATGCGAAGGACTTCCCGGTATTTGAAGCGCCGCAGTATGGGGAGCAGCGCCTTGAAATCGGTGTCTTCTCCGATCATCTCCCTCAGAAGTTCCAGGGTTCGCGTCTGGGTCCGGGAAGTGGCGATGCCGTTTTCCAGTAACAACTCTCTGAAAAAGGAGGGATGGCGGCAGAGGATGGAAACCAGAAAAGGGGAAGAGCCGCAGATGGTGAGGAGGTCTGAAACAAGCCCCTTGTCGTTGCATACGGCCTGGAGATCATCTCTGGGCACGGCGCCGGAAACCCGCTCAAGTCCGTTCAGGGCCTGATCCGGCGATGGGGCGAACCGGGCGGCCGAGGAGATTTCTCCCAGAAGGCGTGGGGAAAGGAACGCGGACAGCAGCCGCAGGTTGGCGATGGAGCGGGACGGGGTCAGGAAGCCGTGGGAGGAAAGGAGGCGGGACATGCTGAGGTCGTTCCCCTCGCATTCTTCCTCTTCCAGAAAATGCTCGACGAGCGTGGCGAAAGAGGATTGGTCCGTCATTTTCCAGCCAGGTCCCGGATGGCGCGGTGGTAGTCGCCGGTCAGGACCCCCTTTTCAGTGATGATGGCGGTGATGTAGCGGGCGGGTGTGACATCGAAGGCCGGATTGCGGACCCTGACCCCTTCCGGCGCGATGGGGAGTCCGGAAAGATGGGTAACTTCCCTGGAGTGCCGTTCTTCAATGGGGATCTTGTCTCCGTTTTCCAGGGAAAGATCGAAGGTGGAGAGGGGAGCGGCCACATAGAAGGGAATCTTGTTTTCCCGCGCCAGGACCGCAACGGTGTAGGTGCCGATCTTGTTGGCGGTATCGCCGTTGGCGGCGATGCGGTCGGCGCCGACCACGCAACAGTTTATCTCGCCCTTGCGCATGAAATAGCCCGCCATGGAATCGGAGATAAGGGTTACCGGTATGCCGTCCTTCATCAATTCCCACGCGGTAAGGCGGGCGCCCTGGAGCCAGGGGCGGGTCTCGTCGGCGAAGACGCGGATATTTTTCCCCTGCTCGTGCGCGGCCCGTATCACCCCGAGGGCGGTGCCGTAGCCCGCCGTGGCCAGACCTCCGGCGTTGCAGTGGGTGAGAACCGCGCTTCCCTCCCTGATGAGGGAGGCGCCCGCGGCGCCGATGGCGCGGCAGATGCGCAGGTCCTCTTCCTCGATGGCAATGGCTTCGCAGCGCAGTATCTCCCGGATGGCGTTCAGGTCCCTGTGGCGGTTGGTCTCCGCCACCCGCTTCATGCGCTCGATGCCCCAGAAGAGATTAACCGCCGTGGGACGGGTACCGGCCATTATGTCGCAGATGTTGGACAATTGCTGAAAGAAGGATTCATGGGTATCGGCGATGATGTCTCGGGCGCCCAGGGCGATACCCATGGCCGCCGCGACACCTATGGCCGGGGCACCCCTGATGACCATTCCGCGGATTGCTTCCGCTACGCTCTTGAAATCGCCGTACTCGTTATAGACCTCTTCGCCGGGAAGCCGGGTCTGATCAATCATGACAACCTTGTTGTCGCGCCATTCTATGGTTCGAAAGGACACTGGATGCTCCATTTGCGCCTTGTGAGCTGTGAGATAAAAGAAAAAGGTTTTTTATCGTAGCATACGGATGGTCTCTTTTCAATTTTCGTGTCCTGGATGTCCGGTGGTATTTCAGGGAGGTGGCGCGTGAAAGGTGTCGGCGCGCCTCTGGCGGCATGTCGGGTCGGTCACTACGGGTCATATGAGGAAAAGTCGTTTCGGTAAGGAAAAAAATGCGGGCGTCGGAGACGCCCGCTATTTGGAAACGCTTGGCAGGAATTGGAATGGAGGCGTTTCCCGGCAGATTGGGCTTTTGGAGAAACAGAAGGAGTTCTTGCCCTGCCATGTTTTTCGGGCGGATATCAGGGCAGGGTTGGAATGAAAGATGTGCGTTATATAAATCATTTAACATCGCAAGTCAACTGAAAATCCAGTTTCAGGAAAAGCCGAGAGGTTAAGTACGAGAGGGTTATGGTTGAAAGGTAATAATAGCGGGAGACGCTGAGGAGGATTATCCGCAAGGAAAAGGGGGAGCGCGTCCTCCCCCCCGTTAGCGGGTTTATGCCATTTTTTCCTGGAGAACCCGGTCTTTTTCTTCCACCTCCCGGGCCATGGCCTCCTTGAATTCCTTCAATCGTGAGGAAAGGTCTTCATCGGAGAGCGCCAGCATCCGCACGGCCAGGATGCCGGCGTTTTTCGCCCCCGCCTTGCCGATGGCGACCGTCGCGACCGGGATGCCGCCCGGCATCTGCGCGGTGGAATAGAGGGCGTCCACCCCGCCCAGGGCGCCGCCGCCTATGGGAACTCCGATGACCGGCAGGATGGTCACGGCGGCCATGACCCCGGCCAGGTGGGCGGCCATGCCCGCCCCGGCGATGATCACCTTGATTCCCCTTGATTCCGCCCCGGCGGCAAGGGCCGCGGTCCGGTCTGGGCAGCGGTGGGCCGATGAGATGCGCATCTCGAAGGGGATGCCGAAATGCTGAAGGACCTTTGACGACTCTTCCATGATCGGGATGTCCGAGTCGCTTCCCATGACTATCAGAACTTTTGGTTTGTTCATATCATCTCCAATTAATTATTCTATCTCAGCAATGTCCGGTTAGCTAATTGCAGTAATCGCTAAAATCCCGGCTTAACCCCTCACCCGGCCTTCGGCCACCCTCTCCCGCGGGGCGAGGGTTTCAAAAATGTTCCTTCTCCCCAAGGGAGAAGGTGCCCCGCAGGGGCGGATGAGGGGGCTTATCGCATGATGCAAAAACTTAACCGGACAAAGCTGATTCTATCTACATCCTTCCCAGCGCCTTTTTCCCGATATCGGTCCGATAGTGGACCCCGTTCCAGGTGATGGCGGCCACACCGGCGTAGGCCCGCTCGATGGCGTCCTTCACGGTTGCGCCCAGGGCGGTCACCCCCAGCACCCGCCCGCCGCTGGTAACGAATTTCCCATCCTTTTCGGCGGCGCCGGCATGGAAGACGAACAGGTCTTCCATCCTCGCGGCCCGGTCCAGTCCGGATATCTCGTCTCCCTTCGGGTAGCTCCCCGGATATCCCCCGGCCGCCATGACCACGCACACCGCCGCCTCGTCGCGCCATTCCAGGCGGATGCCGCTGATGTCACCGTTGGCCGTGGCCAGCAGCGCCGGGACGATGTCCGATTTCATGCGCATGAGGAGCGGCTGGCACTCGGGGTCTCCGAAACGGGCGTTAAACTCCAGGGTCTTGACGGTTCCGCCGTCGATCATGAGCCCGGCGTACAGCACTCCCCGGTAGGGGCGTCCCTCCGCGGCCATGCCGTCCACTGTGCGCCGCATTACCTCTTGCATGACCTTTTCATGGATATCCGGCGTCACCACCGGCGCGGGCGAGTAGGCGCCCATGCCGCCTGTGTTCGGGCCGGTGTCGCCGTCAAAGGCCGCCTTGTGATCCTGGGCGCTGGCCAGGGGGATGATGTTTCCGCCGTCGGTGAAGGCGAGGAACGAGGCCTCCTCTCCCTTCAGGAACTCTTCTACGACCACCCTTGCGCCGGCCGCGCCGAAGGCGTTACCGGAGAGCATGTCTTCCAGCGTGTCGACCGCTTCCTCCCGTGTCTGGGCGATAATTACCCCCTTGCCGGCCGCCAGGCCGTCGGCCTTGATAACCACCGGCAGGCCGAGGGTGTCGATAAAGGCGAGGGCGGGTTCGACCTCCGTGAATACCTGGTAGGCGGCGGTGGGCACATTGTACTTACGCATCAGATCCTTGGAGAATGCCTTGCTGGCCTCGATTATGGCCGCGTTTTTACGGGCGCCGAAGACCTTCAGGCCGTTTTCCTCGAACAGGTCCGCGATACCCAGGGAGAGGGGGAGTTCCGGTCCAACGACGGTCAGGCCGATTCCCTCTTTCATGGCGAACTCCAGAAGACCGGGCAGGTCGTCAACCTTGATGGCGACATTTTCCGCCAGCAGGCCGATGGCGGGGTTGCCCGGCGCGCAGTAGACCCTGGTCACCAGGGGTGACTGGGCTATCTTCCATACCAGCGCATGCTCGCGGCCGCCGCCGCCGATTACCAGTACTTTCATTATCCGGTTCTCCTTATCGTAAAAACGTTCCCCCTTTCTCAAGGGGGGACTTCACATCGGTTTTATCTGGTCAGTGCCGGAAGTGCCGCATGCCGGTGAACACCATGGCCATGCCGTGCTCGTCCGCCGCCGCGATGACCTCGGCGTCGCGCATGCTGCCGCCCGGCTGTATCACGGCGGTGACGCCGGCGGCCGCCGCGTTGTCGATGCCGTCCCTGAAGGGGAAGAACGCGTCGGAGGCCATGACTGCCCCCTTTACCTGGAGCCCGGCGTGCTCGGCCTTGATGGCCGCGATGCGGGCCGAGTTGACGCGGCTCATCTGGCCCGCGCCCACGCCGATGGTCATACCGTCCTTTGCATAGACGATGGCGTTGGATTTGACGAATTTGGCCACCCGCCAGGCGAACAGGAGGTCGGTCATCTCCTCTTCGGTCGGGTTGCGTTTCGATACCACCCTGAGTTCATTGTAAAGGGCCAGGTCCGCGTCCTGCAGAAGAAGACCTCCGGTGACCCGCTTCATGTCCAGGCGGGGTACGGGCGCCGAAGGGAGGGGGCCGCAGGAAAGGAGACGCACGTTTTTCTTGGCCGCCACGATGGCCGAGGCCTCGGCTGAAACGGCCGGCGCGATGATCACCTCTACGAACTGACGTTCCACGATGGCGGCCGCGGTGGCCGCGTCCAGCTCGCGGTTGCAGGCGATAATGCCGCCGAAGGCCGACTCCGGGTCGGTCCTGTAGGCGCGGTCGTAGGCGTCCAGCAGGGATTCCCCGACGGCGACGCCGCACGGATTGGCGTGCTTCACGATGACGCAGGCCGGGGTGTCCGTGAACTGCTTCACGCATTCCAGGGCCGCGTCCGTGTCGCCGATATTGTTGTAGGAGAGCTCTTTTCCCTGGATCTGGGTGGCCGTGGCGGTGCACGCCTCGGCGGCCGAGGCCTCCACGTAGAAGGCCGCCTTCTGGTGCGGGTTCTCGCCGTAGCGCATCTCCTGGGCCTTGCTGAACTGGACGGTGAAGGTGTCCGGGAATGTGGCCGCGCCCTGGCCGGTGCGGCGCCCGAGCCAGTTGGAGATGGCCGCGTCATAGGCGGCTGTCCGCTGGTATACCTTGACCGCCAGTCCGAAGTTTGTCTCCCGTGAGACCGCGCCGCTCGTGGCCTTCATCTCCGCCAGCACTCTTTCGTAGTCGGCCGGGTCGGTGATGACCGTGACGTCGGGCCAGTTCTTGGCCGCGGAGCGGAGCATGGTGGGGCCGCCGATGTCGATGTTCTCGATGGCGTCTTCCAGGGTGCACCCATCCTTGGCGACGGTTGCCTCGAAGGGGTAAAGGTTCACCACCACAAGGTCGATGTTTTCGATGCCGTGTTCCTTCATCTTGGCCACGTGCTCCGGGTTGCCCCTCATCCCCAGCAGTCCGCCGTGGACCTTGGGGTGGAGGGTCTTGACGCGGCCGTCCAGCATCTCGGGAAAGCCGGTGAATTCGGAGACGTCCTTGACCGTGAGCCCCGCCTCCCGCAGCATCCTGGCGGTGCCGCCGGTGGAGAGGATTTCCACGTTGTATCGTGCAAGTTCACGGGCGAAATCGAGAACGCCCGTCTTGTCGGACACGCTGATAAGCGCGCGGGTTATCTGTGCCATTGCTGTTCTCCTTTGGGGCCCGCCCCCAACTGGATGGCGGGGGCGAGGGGTAATATGGGAATAGATTAATCCTGAAAAAAGCAATTGTCACAGAGAACACAGAGGGCACGGAGAGCTTTCGTAGAACTTTCTAGCGGTAACTCCAAAGCAAAGATATTACGATCGTCACCTCTTATGGTGAGTCTGGTAGTTCACATTTTCGCTATTATATCTCTGTGTTCTCTGTGACCTCTGTGGCTGAAATGCAGTTTTCAGGTTAATCCGTTTGATTCTCGGTGGGGCAGGATACTGTTCAGATTCGCGGAAAATTCAGATGTTCAAGAAAGCTCTTTTCGAAGGTGGGGGTTCCGGAAAGGGGGATGACCCGGATTCGCCGGGCCAGTTCATCGACCTTGGCGAAACCGCGCGGCTCGCAAAGCGCCCGTTCCGCGCCCGCCAGAACTCCCTCCCCCATAAAAACCGCATTTTTTACCATGTTTTCAGAGAAAATTCCAACTCTTTTTAGCCAATCCGGTGAGATGACCGCGCTGAAAGAGCCGGTGAGAATCACCCGGTCCACCCCATCCGCCGTGATACCGGCATGGTGGAAAAGGACCTCCATGCCCGCGCGGACCGCTGCCTTGGCCAGTTGCGCCTGGCGCACATCCTCCTGGGTAAGCTGAATGGTCCGGGAGGCGTCCCGGTAAAGGACAAAGGCGGGCGCGCCGTCTTTCTCCACCACGCGGTTTGCCAAGTTGGAATCTATCTCCCCGGAGGTCCGGATGCGGCCGGTCTGGTCCAGGATGCCGGCGAGGAGCATCCCGGAAATCGCCTCCAGAACCCCGGAGCCGCAGATGCCCGCGGGGGGCGCGCCGCCGATGGTGGAGATGACCACCTTTCCTCCCTGGAGGCGGACACTGTCGATGGCGCCGGGGAGGGCGGGCATGCCGTTGGAGAGGTTTCCCCCCTCGAAGGCGGGGCCGGCCGCGGCGGAGGTGGCGAGTATCTTTTCCCCCGCCGACAGGGCTATCTCGCCGTTGGTTCCCAGGTCCAGGTAAAGCGAGTGATGAGTGATTAGTGATGAGTGATGGGTGTCCGGAGTTCCGCGGGCGTTCAGGAAGGCTACCAGGTCGCCGCCGACGAAGCCGCCGGGGAGGGGGAAGAGGTATGCCTCCATATCTCGCTTCCAGCCGAGGGCGGGTGTGCGTATCCTTTGGCCCTCGGAGAACAGGGGGCGGAAGGGGAGAAAGGTCAGCGATTTTACGGGAAGTCCGAGAAGGATGTGTTCCATGGCCGGATTCCCGGCTATGGCCGCCGCTTCCAGGGTTCTCGGGTCCGCGTCCGCCATTTGCGTCAGTTCGTCCGTCATTTCCTCCAGGGCCGAGGCGATCCGGGCATGCATCTCCCGGAAATTCGGTTCCGATGCGCAGGCGGACTGGAGGCGGGTGAGGACGTCGTCGCCGAATTCGCGCTGGGGATTGGCCCTCCCCGTGAAGGCCAGCCGTTCTCCGTCAGCCAGGTCAACGAGGGTCGCTCCCAGGGTGGTCGTGCCCACATCAAAGGCGATTGCGAGACGCCTGGCGGGGATCATGGCGTCCTGGTCCCGTGGAGATATGCCCTGGGGACCCGCTTGCTGATACCGCAGAATATCTCGTAGGAGATGGTGCCCGCGCGTTCCGCCAGCTCTTCGGCCCGGATGCGGGCGCCGGCGCCGTCGCTTCCCAGGAGGGTCACTTCGTCTCCCACGGACACGTCCGGGATATCGGTAACGTCAAGCATGATCCAGTCCATGCAGACCGTGCCCGCCACCCTGGCGCGCCTTCCCCTGACCAGGGCTTCCCCCCGGTTGCTGAGGGCGCGGCAGTAGCCGTCGGCGTAACCCACCGGCACGCTGGCCACCAGTGTCCTGCGTCCGGTGACGAAGGTGCGCGCGTAACTGACGCTGACACCCGGCTCGACCCATTTCAGCATGGCGATCCCGCTGGTGAGACGCATCACCGGCCTCAGGTCCATTTTTCCTTCGAAGTGGGCCGAAGGGAGCGCCCCGTAAAGCGCGATGCCGGGACGCACCAGATTGCAGAAGGGAAGGTCGCGGGTGAAGGTGGCGGCGCTGTTGGAGAGGTGGATGTAGGAGGGAGAGAATCCCGCGTTGCGCGCCGCGTCCAGTACGCCGGCGAAGATCTCGCTCTGGATGGAGGTGAAGCGCCGGCCGTCTTCGTCCAGTTCGTCGGCGGAGGCGAAATGGGAGATGATCCCTTCCATCTCCAGGTTCCTGAGCCCCTTCAGCTCCTCCAGGAAGGAGGGCGCGTCCGTGTGGTGGATGCCGAGCCGTCCCATGCCGGTGTCCACCTTGAGGTGGATACGCGCCTTGCGGAAGAGCCTTCCGGCCGCGGCGTCCAGGACCCTGGCCTGCTCCAGGTTGAAGACCACCGTTGAGATGCCGTAGCCGGCGCATTTGCGCTCCTGGCCGGGATATATCCCTCCCAGGAGGAGGATCGGCCGGTCTATGCCCGCCTTTCGCAACTGGATTCCCTCGGCCAGAAACGCGACGCCGAATGCGGTAACATCAAGTAGCTCCAGTTCCCTCGATATGTCCATGAAGCCATGTCCGTAGGCGTCCGCCTTTACCACCGCCAGGATGCCGCAGGAGGGGGGCACGGTCCGTCTGATCTGAAGGTAGTTGTGGCGAAGCGCCGCCAGGTCTATTTCGGCGAGGGTCGGTCTGCTGTCCATTTACTGCTCCGGATGCGGGTTTATACGTCGTTGGTTTTGTATCATGCCAGCCCTTTCCTGTAAAGGCGAAACCCGGAAAAGTCGTTGACTTCCCTGGACAATTCCTTTACGCTGACTTTCGTGTCAGCCAGCTGGGGGAGTTCGCGAGAACTGAGATCCGCGGAAGCGGAGACCCTTTGAACCTGATCCGGTTCACACCGGCGTAGGAAAGCGGCAGAAGAGAACCGGAGAGAAGACTTTCGGGAAGCCGCGGCCTGGCGCCGCGGCTTTTGTTTTTGTAAATGTTCAGAATAGTTTCACAGCGGACCTGACGGAAAAATTATCCATACGGACTTCATGGCGCGCGAGGCGATTTATGAAAGGTCTCTACCTCATAACCGACCAGAAGGAACGGCTCATGGAGCGGGTTGAGAGCGCCCTTTCCGGCGGCGTCGCATGTCTCCAGTACCGCGACAAGACCTCGGACGTCGCGGCGCGCCGCGGCCAGGGGGAAAAGCTCCGGAGTCTGTGCGTCCAGAAGGGTATACCCTTCATCGTCAACGACGATGTGAGGCTTGCGGCCGAGCTCCGGGCCGACGGGGTCCACCTGGGCCAGGACGACGGCGACGTGGCCGGCGCCCGTCTCGCCCTGGGGCGTGACGCTGTTATCGGTGTTTCCACCCACTCGGTGGCAGAGGCGGTCCGCGCGGAGGCGGACGGGGCGGACTACATCGGGTTCGGCGCCATGTATCCCACCGGCAGCAAAGAAGTGCGTTTTCAGCCGGGGCCCGGCATCCTGGCCGAGGTCCGCAAAAGGGTGCGGATACCCATGGTGGCCATCGGCGGCGTCAACCGCGACAATGCGGCCCGGGTCATCGACGCCGGGGCCGATGCCGTGGCCGTTATCTCGGCGGTGCTGTCCCACCCGGAGCCGGGCCTGGCGGCGGCGGAGCTGGCCCTTCTGTTTAACCGCCGTCTCCCCTTTCCGCGCGGCTCGGCGCTCACGGTCGCGGGGAGCGATTCCGGCGGCGGCGCCGGCATCCAGGCGGACATCAAGACCATAACCCTGCTGGGAGGGTACGCGGCTTCCGTGGTAACGGCCCTCACGGCCCAGAACACACTGGGTGTCTCCGCCATCCACGGTGTCCCCGCGCCGTTCGTGGCGGAGCAGCTGGAGTCGGTGCTCAGCGACATCCCCGTTGATGTGGTGAAGACGGGCATGCTCTTCTCGGCCCCGATTATCCGGGTCCTGGCGGAAAAACTGGCCGTATATGACAAAAAGATACTGGTGCTGGACCCGGTGATGATTGCCAAGGGCGGGAGCAGCCTGGTGGACGATCACGCCGTGGCGGCCCTGGTGGAACTGCTGCTGCCCAGGGCCTACCTGGTTACCCCCAATGTTCCCGAAGCGGAGCGGCTGACCGGATTGTCCATCAGTGACCGGGAGTCCGGGGAAGAGGCGTGCCGGAGGCTCCGGGCCCTGGGCGCGCGGAACGTGCTTCTGAAGGGTGGACACCTGCCGGGGCCGGAGGCCGCCGACCTGCTGTTCGACGGCGCGACATTCAGCCTTTTTACCACTCCCCGCATCGATACCGCCAACACCCACGGAACCGGGTGCAGCCTGGCGTCGGCCATCTCGGCGTTTCTGGCCGGGGGAGAGCCGCTGCCCCTTGCCGTCGCAAAGGCAAAGGAATTCATTACAGTCGCCATAAGTCTCGCAGCCCCCCTCGGAAGGGGGCACGGTCCGGTCAACCATTTCCTGGCGGCCAGGGGGCTGGCCGCGGGCTGAAGGAGACAGGCCCGGCCTGATGCGCCGGTCCTGACGCGATATCAACGAGGTATTTCCATGACCCAACTAGAGTATGCCCGCAAGGGGATTGTCACCGACAAGATGAAGCAGGCCGCCTCCGCCGCCGGCGTTGATCCGGAGGCGCTGCGCCGGAACATCGCCGCTGGCGCGGCCATTGTCTGCCACAACAACAGGCACACGGGCGGCCGCCCCCTGGCCGTGGGCAAAGGCATAGCCACCAGGGTGAACGCCAATATCGGCGCCAGCAAGGACGACACCAGCATCGACAAGGAACTGGAAAAGGCCCGCGTGGCCGTGGCCGCCGGCGCCGACGCCATCATGGACCTTTCCACCGGCGGTCCCATCGACGAGATCAGGCGGGCGATCATCGCGGAGACCGATATCTGCATCGGCAGTGTGCCCCTCTACCAGGCCGCCTGCGACACGGTGGTGAAGAAGGGGAAGGCCATCGTCGATATGACCGTCGACGAGATATTCGACGGCATCAGGAAGCACCTGGACGACGGGGTCGATTTCATCACCGTGCACTGCGGCGTGACCCGCGCCACCGTGGAGCGCATGGACCGGGAAGGGCGCATCATGGAGGTGGTCTCCCGCGGCGGGTCCTTCACCGTCGCCTGGATGACCCATAACGACGCGGAGAACCCCCTTTACGAGTATTACGACCGGCTCCTGGAACTGGTCAGGCCCTATGACGCGACCCTTTCCCTGGGGGACGGATTCCGTCCCGGGTGTCTGGCCGACGCCACCGACCGGGCGCAACTACACGAACTGATCATCCTGGGAGAACTGACCCAGCGCGCCTGGGACGCCGGGATACAGGTGATGATCGAAGGTCCCGGACATGTACCCCTGAACCAGATCGAGGCCAATATCCAGTTGCAGAAGCGCCTCTGCCACGGCGCTCCATTCTATGTTCTCGGCCCCCTGGTCACCGACATCGCACCCGGCTACGACCACATCACCTGCGCCATCGGCGGCGCCATTGCCGCTTCGGCGGGCGCGGATTTTCTCTGCTACGTCACCCCCAGCGAGCACCTCTGCCTGCCGAATCCAAAGGACGTCCACGAGGGGGTCATGGCCACCCGCATCGCGGCCCACGCCGCGGACATCGTCAAGGGGCTGCCCGGCGCCATGGACAGGGACATCGCCATGAGCAGGGCGCGCAAGGCCCTGGACTGGGAAACCCAGTACCGGCTGGCCATCGACCCGGAGCTGGCCCGTGTCCGGCGCGGTGAATCGGGCGTGGACGAGAGTCATGGCGCGTGCACCATGTGCGGCGAGTTCTGCGCCTACAGGATCATGGAGGGGCGGCGTGAAAGAAAAGGGAAAGACGGAAACGGCAAGGGATGCGACTGATAATCCGGCCGGCCGGTTCCCCGCTTTTTTCCGCGCCTTTCGCCATCGGAACTACCGGTTGTTCTTTCTGGGGCAAAGTCTCTCCCTGGTGGGCACCTGGATGCAGCTTGTCGCGGTGGGCTGGCTGGTATACCGTCTCACCGGTTCCGCGCTGCAATTGGGGATTGTCGCCTTTGCCGGACAGATCTCCACCCTCGTGCTCCCTCCTTTCGCCGGACTCCTGGCCGACAGGGTTGAGCGGAGGCGCCTCCTCATCTGGACCCAGTCGCTTTTCCTCCTTCAGGCCGCCCTTCTCTCGGCGCTGGTCCTTTCCGGTTCGGTAAAGGTGTGGCAGGTCGCCGCGCTTAGCCTGCTGAACGGGGTCATCAACGCATTCGACATGCCCGCGCGTCATTCATTTGTCGCCGACCTGGTTCCGGATCGCGAAGACCTCGCCAATGCCATCCCCCTCAACTCAGCCATGTTCAATTCCGCCCGCCTGGTCGGGCCGTCCCTGGCGGGAATCCTTATTTCCCGATTCGGGGAGGGGATCTGCTTTTCCATCAATGCGGCCAGTTATCTGGCCGTGCTGCTGGTGTTATGCGCCATCAGGCCGCCGGTCTCATCCTCCCGGCGGAAGGGGGACGACAGGCGTGTCCTGGCCGAGATCGCGGACGGTTTCCGCTATGCCGGGAGATCCTTCCCCATCCGTTCGGTCCTGCTTCTGTTGTGCCTCCTGAGCCTGACGGTGATGCCCTATTCGACCCTGCTGCCCGCCTTCGCCCGTGATACCCTGCATGCGACATCCGCTGATTACGGCTTCATGGTCACGGCAACCGGCCTGGGTTGCCTGGTCTGCAATGTGCTCTTCGCGGCGCGCCGGGATGTCAATGGACTCGCCGGTGTCGTCCCGGCCTCGGGGATCGCCACCGCCCTCTGTCTCGGGGCGCTTTCCATGTGCGGCGACTTCTTTGCATCCCTCGTGATACTCTTTTTTCTCGGCCTCGTTTCCATGGCGCAACTTACCGCCAGCAACGTCATACTCCAGACCGTGGTCGATGAGGACAAGAGAGGCCGCGTCATGAGCCTGTATATCATGTCCTTCATCGGCATGATCCCCGTGGGCGGTCTGGCGGCCGGCGCCCTTGCCGAGGGAATCGGCGTGACCCGTACCCTGCTGGGCGGGGCAGGCCTCTGCATGGCGGGGTGCCTCGTATTTCTGGCGGTCTTTTCCAGGTTTCGTTCCCAACTGGCCGCCATGTACCGGCGTCCATCTCCTTGATTGAAGCGGAAGACAATATTCGCGGCCTGTTGAACAGGCGCATATTTGATACATATCCACCCGGAGTCCACAAATAGATGACCAATAATCCCCGTCAATCCGCCTTTGAAATCCTTCTGTCCCTGGAAAAGGGCTCTTCTTTCGCCGATGTCCTGGTCGATCGCCGGCTCTCCTCCGGCGCCCTCCATGGCCCTGATCGGGGTCTCCTGACGGAACTGGTGTTCGGCGTGTTGCGCCGGAGAGGGTCGCTGGATTACATCATAGGGGAATGTTCCACTCGGAAGCTCGCGAAGCTGGAGCGGCCGGCGCTGATATTGTTGCGCCTGGGGCTCTACCAGATGCTTTATCTTGACCGGATTCCGGTCTCAGCGGCGGTGAATGAGACGGTCAGGCTGGCGAAGCGCTTCACGCCGCGGGCGGCCGGCTTTATAAACGCGGTTCTCCGCAAGGCGGATCGCGCCGGGGACGCCATTCCATGGCCGGACCGGGAGGCCGACCCGGCCGGTTTCCTGGCGGCGCGCCATTCCCACCCGCGCTGGCTGATTGAGCAGTGGAGCGCCCAGGTCGGTCCGCGGGAGATCGAGCCCCTGGCCGAGGCCATGTCCGGAACGCCTCCTCTGACCCTGCGCGCCAACACCCTGAAGATATCCAGGGATGACCTGCTGGCCCTGCTGGCGGAGAGAGGCCGCGAAGCGAGGCCGACCCTTTTCTCCCCTTTTGGCGTCCATCTGTCGCGAACCGCCCATCCCGCGACCCTTCCCGGATTCGAGGAGGGTCTCTTCACGGTGCAGGACGAGTCGTCACAGCTGGCGGCCATGTTGCTCGCTCCACGTCCGGGGGAAAGCATCCTCGACCTGTGCGCGGCGCCCGGCGGCAAGGCCACCCATCTGGCCCAGATAATGGAGAACCGCGGTTCGATTCTCGCGTGCGATCGGGATGAGTCAAGGTTGCGGCTTGTCCGCGAAAATTCCGGCAGGCTCGGCGTCTCCATCATCGAAACGGTAAAGCTGGATGCCTCCCGTCCCATGATTGCGCTGGAGGGCCGCCGTTTCCACCGGATCCTTCTGGACGCGCCCTGTTCGGGACTGGGAGTGCTGCGAAGGAACCCCGAGGCGAAATGGCGCTTGACGCCGGCCGATGCGGGACGCCTGGCCGGTCTGCAAGGCGCGATTCTGCGTACCGCCGTGGAACACCTTGAGGAGGGAGGGGTTCTACTTTATTCCACGTGTTCCACCTCATTGGAAGAAAATGAGCTTCTGGTGGACAATTTTGTTTCAGAACGGAACGATTTTGTGATAGAAGACCTGAACGGTATCTTTCCCGATTATTCTTCGCTGTTCACCGAGGGCGGTTTTTTCCGTTCCTGGCCCCACAGGCAAGGCATGGACGGTTTTTTCGCCGCCCGCTTGCGGCGGCGGAAGCGGGAAGACCCTGCACCGTGACCCGACATCTCTCCTTTTGCCTGCCGGCATAACGGCCCCGGAGGTTTCATGAAGAAAATTGCACCATCGATCCTTTCAGCCGACTTCGCCCGCCTGGGCGAGGAGATCCGCGCGGTGGAGGCGGCCGGCGCCGACTATATTCACGTGGATGTAATGGACGGCCGTTTCGTTCCGAATATCACCATCGGTCCGCTGGTGGTGGAGGCCGCGAGGCGGGTAACCACCCTTCCCCTTGACGTCCATCTGATGATCGCCGAACCGGACCGCTATGTGCCGGCCTTTGCCGAGGCCGGAGCGGACCTGGTGGTTGTTCATGCGGAGGCGGCCCTCCATCTGCACCGTACCGTGCAGCTTATCAAATCACTGGGAAGGAAGGCGGGTGTCGCGCTGAATCCGGCCACCCCGCTGGACTGTCTGGAATACGTCCTGGAGGAACTGGACCTGGTCCTGCTGATGACCGTGAACCCCGGCTTTGGCGGCCAGTCCTTCATCGAGGCGTGCCTCCCGAAGATTCAGGCCCTGCGGGGCATACTGGACAGGCGGGGGCTGGAGACCGAACTGGAGGTGGACGGCGGCGTGAAGACGGACAACATCGACCGGATATCCCATGCCGGGGCCGATGTATTCGTGGCTGGAAGCGCTGTCTTCGGCAGCGGGGATTATGTCTCCACAATCGCCGAACTGAGGAGGCTTGCCAGGGAGCCGGTTCTGTAGCGGGGCGGCGCCACTCGCCGCAAATTCAAATCGAAACGCCGATTGCAATGCGTTGTGTCTGATGTTTATTGATGGGAAACAGGGGGAAACCTACAGCGGGTCATGGAAACCAACATCCTCGTCATTGAAGACTCGGAACCCGTGCGCAAGGAAATCATCCAGACACTGAAGGACTATTCCCTTGCGACATACTACCACGAGGCGGGAGATGGTATCGATGCTCTGAGAATACTTCTCGAGATCAAAATGGATATCATCATCTGTGACGTGGTAATGCCGCGCCTGGACGGTTTCAGACTCCTGGCAATGGTGCGGGCGCGGGAAGACCTGCGTCATATTCCGGTCATCTTCCTGACGGCCCGGGACGACAGGGGCTCGAAGCTCCGCGGGCTGGAGCAGGGGGCGAGCGATTACATCATCAAGCCCTTTGACGCCGCCGAAATGGTCGCCAGGGTAAGGATCCATCTCCAGATAAAGCGGCTGCAGGAGGAGTTGCGTCAGGCCAATGAACAACTGAAGCTGGTTTCCCATACCGACCACCTGACGGGCCTTTTCAACCGGCGTTACCTGATGGATATTCTGGACAGGGAGCTTTCCAGGGTCAAACGCAACGGAGGCGTTCTCTCCTTTATGATTCTCGACATCGATCACTTCAAGGATATTAATGATCGGTACGGCCATCAGGGGGGAGACATCATCCTGGCGGAGGTGTCTTCGTCATTTCGCCAGGAACTGCGCGTGTATGATACCGCGGCCCGTTACGGCGGGGATGAGTTCGTCGCCGTGATTCCCAACGCGTCCCTTCCCGAAGCCATGGCCGTTGCGGAACGTGTCCGGGGCGCCATCGAGAGGACCCGTTTTTCCGATACCCTGGAAGGAATGCGGCTAACCGTAAGCATCGGCGTCTCCGTCTATCCCTCCCCGGCCATGGAAACGGTGGAGGACCTGATCCGTGAGGCTGACGGCGCCCTCTACCGGGCCAAGGCGGCCGGCAGAAACCGCGTGGAGGCGTTTGCGCACAGGGTGTCGCGGACGCCGTAAGGCATGTGACGGAAGGTTGGTCGAAACAGAGAGACCTGCCGGGTTATTGAAACCAGGCGGGTCTTTTTTTTCAGAACGGATACCCCAGCCCGACGAACACCGCCGGGCCTTCGTTGCCGAAGCCTATGTCAACGCGGCCGACTATATTTGGTCTGACAACGGCGCGGAAGCCGATCCCGGGATTGAACTCGAAATTAATGGTCTCCGCCCGGTCAATGGACTCCATCACCGATCCGAAGTCGATAAAGGGGGCGATCTCCCAGTCGGTGTTGACATTGAAGAGGCGCCAGCGGAAGAGCCGGATCCTTTCCTCCAGGTTGAGGAGGAGGTAGCTGCTGTCGATGAAGCGGTTGCGTCCGTAACCGCGCAGGGTCGTTTCCCCCCCGAGGATGCTGCGTTCCAGGAAAGGAACGTTATTGCCCAGTGTCTGGTTGTATACAATCCTTCCGACGGTTATGTATCTGGCGTCCGCCAGCGGCATGTATCCCTTCAGTTCCATCTCGTAATGCCGATAGTCGCAACTGCTTCCGAGGGCCTTCAGGCTGCTTTCGATGGATGCCTTGGCGTAGACGCCGCGGGTCGGCATATCGCGCGCATCCAGGGTGCTGTATATGATGGCGAGCTTCTGGGCGTGGGCGGTGAACCCGTTCAGGCCGGGCACTTCCCGAGGGGTATACCGGTCTTTCGTGAAGGGGATTGAGGTGACGGCGCCCTTGCCTATGCTCACTTTCCGGATGCGCTCACCGAACTGGATGTGCAGGTTTTCAGTGATGTCATACCCCACAGTGGCGGTGAATCCGTACTCGTCATCGGCGTAGTTGGTCTCGTTATCCCTGGAGCTTTTGGACTGGAATCCATAGAATCGCGCCGAGCCGTCGCTGAAGCCGTAGGGGAAGAGGAAGATCTCCAGCCTGCCGTCCATCAGGGTCTTGTCGCGAAACTTGATCTCGTAATCCTGGTTTACCTTGGTCGACTTGGACAGGTTCATCTCCCAGCTGCGGTTGGGAGACGGATAGAAGGCCCCGTACAGGCTGACCGTGGTCCCGAAGTTCTTGTTCTGGTTGATCTGGGGCGCGGCCAGGGTGCTGACCTCGTCCTTTGAATTATGGAGGAGAAAGGCGGTGAGCGCGCCCACGGTGATCCCTTCGTTGGGACTGGTGGCGATCACGGGCAGAGGGATGGTTACCGTCTTGACCGGGTCGGGAAAGCTCTCGTTGGTAATCGGATAGGGCAGGTATTTCCTCGGCGTCATCGAGGTGCAGGCTGTCAGGCTGAACAGGAGGATCAGAACAAGCAATATTCTCATGGCGTTTCCTGGAAGATTTTTCCGCGCAATTTACCCGGTTTTCATCGAGATATCAAGACGAAAGGAGGAAAGAACGCAGGTGTTAAGGTCAGGCTGGTTCCCGGGGCCGGCCGGATGCCGCCGGGAGTTAGGCCCAGATGATCATTCCGGGTTCATACAGGGGACCGATCCGGGGGTGCTTCGGCATAATCCGCACCGCGAATCCCAGGCGGCCGCACACACGGCATTCCACCTCGCCGCTGAAGCGGTAGAGTCCTTCCTTAAGCTGCTCCATCCGGGTGAGAGGCGTCTCCTCTCCAGCGACAATAACATCCCCTGCGTCCAGAATCCCCGAATAGACGGTGACGGAAAGTTCCTCCACCGGGATTTCCCCTGTTACTACGCTCACTTGCACCCGTATGTGGGCGCCCACGGGGATCTCGCCAGCGATCGAGGCCTCCACTTCCTCCACGCGCGCCTGGCCCCAGAGCCTTCGCATCTTCTCCTTCCAGCCGGCCAGCTCCCGGGACAGTGATTGATGGTTTTCATCAAGGGCCTTCCATGACTCGAAGGCCGGGAGATAAAAACTATCCGTATATTCCTGCAACATCCTTTCGGTGCTGAACACCGGGCAGAGGGATTCGATGGATGCCTTCATGCGCGCCAGCCAGCCCCTGGGTATCCCATCGCCGCCCCGGTCGTAGAACAGGGGAACAACCTCCTTTTCCAGCAGGTCGTAGACGGCGCGGCTTTCAATCTCGTTCTGGTATTCGATGTCCTCGTAGACCTCGCCCTTGCCGATGGCCCAGCCGTTGTCGCCGCGATACCCCTCCGGCCACCAGCCGTCCAGCACGCTCATGTTGAGCCCGCCGTTGAAGGCGACCTTCATGCCGCTGGTGCCGCTCGCCTCCAGGGGCCGCCGCGGCGTGTTAAGCCAGACATCCACCCCCTGCACCATGCGCCTTGCAACCGCCATGTCGTAATCTTCAATGAAAATGATCCGATGGCGGAACCGCTCTTCCATGGAGAGTTGATGGATCTGGCGGATGTACTCCTTGCCTTCGAAGTCGGCCGGATGGGCCTTGCCGGCGAAGATGATCTGCACCGGACGCGACGGATTGTTGAGAATTCGTTCCAGTCGTCGGGGGTCCCTGAAAAGAAGGGTTCCTCGCTTGTAGGTGGCGAAGCGCCTGGCGAATCCGATGGTAAGGGCCTCCGGATCCAGGGCCTCATCGGCGGACGCGATCTCCTTGGCGGTCGCGCCCACATGGAGGAGGTGCTCCTTGAGTCGCTTGCGGGCAAAGGTCACGAGGCGTTCCCGACACCTTTCGTGGGTGCGCCACAGCTCGGCCTCGGGCACCTGGTGGATCTTTTTCCAGAAATCGAAATCGGTAGGGTCGTCTAGCCAGCGGGTCCCCAGGTACCGGATGAGGAGCCCGGACATCTCGCTGGAAAGCCAGGTCTTGGTGTGGACGCCGTTTGTGATGGAGGTAAGGGGAAAACGCTCCTCCGGAAGTTCCGGCCAGATATTTTTCCACATTTTCCGGGATACCTTTCCGTGCAGGCGGCTCACGCCGTTATGGCGCCCGGAGAGGCGAAGGGCCAGGACGGCCATGCAGAAGGTTTCGTTGCCGTTTTTCGGATTCTGCCGTCCCAGGCCCAGGAACTCTTCCCGGGAGAGGCCCAGCCCCCGGTAGTATGGCCCCAGATATTTTTCCACCAGTTCCGGGGGGAAATGGTCGATACCAGCCTGCACCGGGGTGTGGGTGGTAAAGACGTTGCTCGCGGTCACCATCTCCCTTGCTTCGGAGAAGGAGAGGCCCTTTTCATCCATAAGCAGACGTATGCGTTCAAGGGTCAGAAATGCCGAATGCCCTTCGTTTATGTGGCAGACCGCGGGGGTGATCCCCAGCTTTCCCAGGGCCTGGATGCCTCCGATTCCCAGGAATATCTCCTGCTTGATCCGCATCTCCTGGTCTCCGCCGTAAAGTTGCGCGGTGATCTTGCGATCCTCCCAGGCGTTTCTCTCCAGGTTCGTGTCGAGAAGGTAGAGAGGGGTCCTGCCTACCTGGACCTTCCAGATGTGGGCCGCCACCTTCCGGCCATCCAGTTCCATGATGATGGTGTGGGGTATCCCCTCAGGATCCCTCTCCAGCCTGAGCGGCATGTTGTAGAAATCGTTTTCCGGGTAGAACTCCTGTTGCCACCCCTCGATGTTCAGGTATTGGCGGAAATAACCCGATCGGTAAAGAAGCCCTACTCCTGCGAGGGGAATCCCCAGGTCGCTGGCGGATTTCAGGTGGTCGCCCGACAGGACCCCCAGTCCTCCCGAATAGATGGGTATGGACTCGTGCAAGCCGAATTCCATGGAAAAATAGGCGATTGAGCACTGTTTATCACCGTTGCGGCTCTTCTGGAACCAGGTTTTTCCTTCCATGTAGCCCCTGAAGCGCTCTTCCACCCGCCGCAGATCGGCCAGGAACCCGTCGTCTTCCCTGAGCTCGTTCAGCCGGTTCTGTTGCAGAGCCCCCAGCATTTTTACCGGATTGTGCCGGATTTGACGCCATAAATCCCGGTCGATCCTCCGAAACAGCTCGATGGCGTCCGGCTCCCAGGTCCACCAGAGGTTGTAGGCCAGCGTCTTCAGGTCCGAGAGTTCCTCGGGAAGCGAGGGGACCACGGTGAACCGGTGCAGTTTCCTTGAAAGATCCATTAAATACATCTCCTTGTGAGGGACGCGCGCGTCGGGCGGCGCTTGTCTGGAATCCGGGGTGTCAGGCGCGCGAATGATTTCTTTTCTCCGGTTTTTCGATGCCGAATTTTTCCAGGCGGTACTGGAGTGTCTTGTATGTCATGCCCAGCAGGGGCGCTGCCTTGCCTATCACCCACCCGGCGCGCTCCATGGCCTTGATGATCAGGTCCCGCTCCAGGTCCTCGAAGGAGATCCCTTCGGGAGGGAATTCGAAGGACAGGCAGCTCTCGGGGGCGCCTTCCCGGTGGATCTCGGCTGGAAGGTCCTCCGGCTGGATATAGTCGCTTTCCGTCATGAGCACGCCCCGCTCGATCATGGACTCAAGCTGGCGGACGTTTCCGGGCCAGGAATAGTCCATGAGCAGCTTCATGGCCGGCCGGGAGATTCCCTTCACTTGAACCCCAGAGGCCGCTCCGTATTTTCCGACGAAAAAATCGGCCAGGGCGATGATGTCGCTTCCCCGCTCCCGCAGCGGCGGCAGATTGATGCGGATCACGTTCAGGCGGTAGAAGAGGTCTTCCCGGAAAAGGCCCTTGCGGATCTCCTGTTCCAGGTCTTTGTTGGTGGCGGAGATGATGCGCACATCAACCGGAACCGAGGCCTTGCCCCCCACGCGCCTTATCTCCCGCTCCTGGATGGCGCGCAGCAGTTTGGCCTGCATGGCCGTGTTCATTTCGCCGATCTCGTCGAGAAAGATGGTGCCGGTATTCGCCGCCTCGAACAGCCCTATCTCCCGGGAGTTGGCGCCGGTGAAAGAGCCTTTCTCGTGGCCGAACAGCTCGCTTTCCATGAGGGTGTCGGGGATTGCGGCGCAATTGATGGCGAAAAAAGGTTTGTCATGGCGGGGGCTTCCGTCGTGGATCGCCTTCGCCACCAGCTCCTTGCCGGTCCCGGATTCCCCGTAGATGAGCACCGTTGATGATGTGGCGGCGATCTTGTTGACGATGCGGAACACCTCCTTCATCTTCGGGTGCGCGCCGATGATGGAGGGGATATCGCTGCTCTCCTCCAGCTTTTTGTGCAGCATCCGGTTTTCGCGGATAAGCGTCAGGCGCTCGAAGGCCCTTTTGAGGGTCATGAGAAGGGTTTCCCTGTCCAGCGGTTTCTCCAGATAGTCAAAGGCCCCCTTTTTCATGGCCTCCACCGCCGAATCGATGGTGCCGTGGGCGGTCATGATAATGATACATTGGCGGGGTTCCCGTTCAAGGACTCTTTCCAGGAGCTCCAGGCCGGAAATCCCTTTCATTTTCAGGTCGCTGAGGATGATGTCGTATTCTTCAGCTTCAAGCCGCTCCATGGCTTCGCGCGCTCCGGGAACCGTAGCGACCAGGTATCCTTCCTTTCTCAGGATGGCGTCGAGGATATCCCTCTGCCCCTTTTCGTCATCCACAACCAGGATTCTTCCCTTCATAGCTCCTGCTCCTTGCCCGGCCTTGGCAGGATCAGGGAAAACAGAGACCCTTTTCCGACCGTGCTGTCCACTTCCAGTCTTCCTCCGTGTTCGGTTGCAATCCTTTCCGTTATGGCCAGGCCCAGGCCTATGCCGGCCTCTTTGGTGGTGAAGTAGGGCTGCGTGATGCGGTCCATGTCCTCGGGATTGATGCCTTTTCCTTCATCGGCGCAGGTGATCCGGAACAGCCGGCGTTCAGGATCAAAGGATGCGCCGAGGGTGATCTTCCCCCCCTCGGGCATGGATTGCGCCGCGTTTGTGATCAGGTTCATCAGGCAGGTCCTGATCAGTTCCGGGTCGGCCCGCAACTCCGGGAGTCCTTCCTGGAGGTCGAAAGCAAGGGTGATGCGCTGTTCCTCAAGGCGATCCTTCAGCGCCGGGATGACCTTTTCCAGGAGCTCCTTGCAGGAAAGGGAGGTAACGCGCAGCTTGAGTGGCCGTCCGTAGCTCATGAAGTTGAGCACCATGTAATTGACCCGCCGCACCTCTTCCTTGATCTTGTCCAGGAGTTCCCTGGATTCGGCCTCCGTCTCCGGAGTGGAGGGGATGAGGTCGTTTTTCAGGTGATCCACCGCCAGGCTGATGTAGTTGAGGGGATTGCGGATCTCGTGGGCGATCCCGGAGGCGAGCTGCCCGACCTTGGAGAGATGTTCGGCCTCGTAAAGCCTTTTTTCCAGTAGTTCCTTTTCCCGCAGCTTTTTCACCATCTCGTTGAAGTTGGACGCCAGTTCACCGATCTCGTCTCTGGACGTGACCGGAAAGGTCTCGGAGAGGTCACCGGCGGAGACCTTTTTCACGCTTTCCACGATCTGCTTGATGGGTCTGGTGTAATGGCGGGCAAGAAAGATGGTGAGGATGATGCCCAGCATGAACACCAGGAAGGTTACCGTCAGGCGGTGGGCGAAGTTGTCGTGCTGGATGTTGCGGATATTGTCCAGCAGGAGATTTATATGGACGTATCCCAGTTGCTCGTCCCCGACGATGACCGGCACCACCAGGTCATAGGGACGGGATGAGTCGATGACCGGTTTCTGTTTCCCTTTACGGGGGCGCGAGGCCTTCAGACCCTTCCCCAGCTTCCTTATGTCGCGCCGCTTGCCCACCTTTTCCGGGTCTGAGGAGTCAATGATCTCTCCTTCGTTGCTGATGATACTGACTTCGTTGATCCCCTTCCGCTTTGCCTCCTTCATATACTCTTTCAGACGGGAAGAGAACTCCTCTTCCGATGTCAGGTCGGCGACGCTGATCTGGATGGCCTTGGATACCTCCGAAGAGCTCTCCTGCATTTCGTTCACCAGGTCGTTCTGGCTGAACTGGTTCAAGATAAACAGCGCGCATACCGCGATGATGAGGAGCGAGACCATGATCATCACGAGCTTTGCATTGAGTCTCATGTGGATACCGTCCTGGGAGCGTGGGGCGAATGGCGCGACAGGGGGGGATTATACCCCAGCGGATTGAGGCTAGACAAGGAGTATCTTCTGGGAAAAGAGCGGGCTATGGGGTTGATAATGTAACTATTTCAATGAATTAAGTGATTTGTTGGGGCGGATTGGATAGGGTTCCGGAAGGGGCCGTCCGGCGGTTACCGGATCGGCCCCTGATGTCTTCTCGCGGTTTATGAAAGGGCTACTTCGCCGGTTCGCTGATCATCTCCCACAGGGCGATGTCGATGGGCTCGGAAAAGAGTTCATCGGCCCTGGCCACCAGTCCTTTCAGGTGGGGGGTGGCCAGATGCTGATCCAGGAGCTCCTTGCTCCGCCAGTTTTCATAGAGCATGAAAAGCCGTTTATCATCCTTTGACTGGTGCAGGTCGTAGTTGATGCAGGCCGCCTCGGCCCTGGTAGGCGCCACGCAGTCCAGGATCGCCTGTTTCGCCTTTTCTTCCATTCCCTCTTTTGCCTTGAAACGAGCCAGTACGGTAACCTTCTTGTCGGCCATGATGAATCTCCTTTCCAGGAATTGATGGAAAACTATTTAGCCGGACTCTACCACAACCAGGGTATGCCGTCACCGGGAAAGTGGCGGGAAAAACGGACAGGGGCATGAAATCCCATGCCCCTGCCATAAGTTGCCGTCTATATTCTAATCACCCGACGATTATTTTTTCATGGGTCCCAGTGGCAGGAGGGTTTTGCCGTATACTTCGTTCAGGACCTGTGCCAGGCCGGTATAGATGGCGGAAAGGCCGCAGATAACCCCTTCAAAACCGGTTAATACCTTGAGAGACGCATCACCGGTAGCGTCTCCGTACGCAAGGAGGAAGAAGAGCAGGGTCAATGAGGCGAAAACGAACTGCAGTGCCCGGTTCAGGCGTAAGGTTCCAATGAAAAGGACTCCGGTAAAGAGGCCCCACATGGCCAGGTAGGCGGCCATGGCCAGTTCGGTCGGTTTTTCGGCAAGACCAAGCTTTGGCAGAAAGATCAGACCGACAAGGGTAAGCCAGAAGAGCCCGTACGAGGTGAAAGCCGTTGTGCCGAAGGTGTTCTTCTTTTTCCATTCCATGATTCCGACGATAACCTGGGCAATCCCGCCGTAGAAGATCCCCATGGCGAGGATCATGGAATCCAGCGGATAGTAGCCGGCATTGTGCAGGTTCAGCAGGACCGTGGTCAGGCCGAAGGCGCACAGGCCCAGGGGGGCCGGGTTGGCCGTCGTGTCGGTCAGCGATACCTCGGTTTTCGCGTCGCCCGCATGGCAGTCACTCTTCAATTTCACCACATTACTCGGCTCATCAACTGTTTTCAACTCCGAAGTCTTAGACATGTTACCTTCCTCTCTTTGAATGAATATGTTGCAGCTGCCCGAAATTTCAATAAGACCACATCGACCCGTGTCCATCTCCTCCTCTGCGGCGCAACTTTTCCCGCCGCTAGACTTAACGGAAAAATAACGTGTTGCTCGCGGTAAACCGGGGCGCCGGATCGGGTGGAAAAAAAGCGTAAATGAATATTATTCGAAAATGCTGAGTGAGAATAACAAGGACCGCACGAGAAAGCGGCGGATGGATGGCCGCTGATTCTTTTAAAGAGCTCTGGAAGAAATGTCAAACAAAAAATGGAAGTTTACGGTTCCCGGCCGCCAATAGGCGGGCCGAGGAGAGCTTCCAGCGCGGCGGCCGTCATGGCCCTTACCCCGGCATGGATGGTTGGGCCGGGAGGGGGGGCGAAGCGCGGGTTGTGGATACCGGGAGATGTCTTGTCCGGCAAGCTATTCTTCCCCTCGGCGACGCCCAGGAGAAAGTAGCAGAGGGGAATCCGGGGATGGACGCGTCCGAACAGGGAAAAGTCGTCGCTATAGGTGAAGCGCTCCACGGGAATTACGTTGTCCCCTCCGAGCACGGCGCGGAAGGCCGAGGCCATCCTGCGCGTCAGAACGGGATCGTTCTCCACCGGAGCGCCGGTGTACTGCTCGGAAAGGAGCGGCATCCGATCCTCGGGAATGCCCGCCGTCAGAGCGACCCCGCGCGCGATCCGTTCGATGGCGAGGCGGATGCGCCTGTCCGTTTCAGTAGTGAAATAGCGGTAGTTGAGCTGGAGAAGCACCTCCTCGGGGATAATGTTACCCTTGGTTCCCCCATGAATGGAGCCGATGGTGAGGACGGCTGGTTCGAGGGGGTCGATCTCGCGGCTGACAATGGTCTGAAGGAGCAGGATCGTTTCGGCGGCCATCACCACAGGGTCCTTTGTGTCCTGGGGCCGCGAGCCATGGCCGCCGACACCGCGGATCAGGAGATCAAGAGAGGCGCATCCGGCCCAGAAGAGACCTTCCCTTACGCCTACCTGCCCTGCCGCCAGGGATGGTGAGACATGGAGAGCAAGGGCGCTGTCCGGTCGGGGAAATCTGGTGAACAGGCTGTCGTCGATCATTGCCGCCGCCCCGGCGCCGATCTCCTCCGCGGGCTGTCCGACCATCACCAGGGTTCCCCGCCACCGCTCCCTGAGCGACATCAGCAGACGGGCCGCGCCCGCCAGGACGGTCATGTGGATATCGTGGCCGCAGGCATGCATGACGCCCACCTCTCCCTTGCCCGGCAGGATGGCGCGCGCCTTGCTGGCATAGGGGAGGCCCGTCAGCTCTTCAATGGGGAGGGCGTCCAGGTCCGCCCGGACCATCACCACAGGTCCTTCCCCGTTTTCCATGACGCCTACCACGCCGTGGCCTCCTACCCCCGTGGTGACGCTGAAGCCGGAGGATTCCAGTTCGAGAGCCAGAAGGCGTGAGGTCATTTCCTCCTGAAGCGAAAGCTCGGGAGCGGCATGAAGACGCCTGTAAAGGTCCAGCAGGGAGGGATTCAAGTTTTCAGCGGCGGCGTTTATCCACGTGGCGTCCCTCTTCGTCAGCGCCGTTTCCGCTGTTTCCAGTGTCATCATATATTTATTGCATCAAAGGCGCGGAAGCGCTCTTGCCGAGAAAGTTTTTCAGTCTTTCAACGGAGGGGGAAGCGCTGGGGGGGGAACCGAATATCTCGTTGGCGCTGATGCCGGGTCTGGCGTAGAAGTTTTCATTGGCGTTGGTGTCGATGGCCAGAACCGAGCCGTCCAGTGATATACCGGCAAACAGGCCGCGGCTTCTGGCGTAGGAGTATATCTCCGCCTTCAGTTGCCAGTCCGTCGCCGCTACCGCCCGGCGCCCTACCGGACCGGCGGCGACCGCTGCGTCACCGCCCAGGGTGAAGTTGCCCTTGGCAAGGCCCATAACGCTCTTTCTTGTCTTGAAGACCAGGATGATGTCACTGGAAACCGCTCCGAACTGAAGGCCGAAGCTGCCTCCCGCCAGATAGACAAAGGAGGGATTGCTCCACGCGCCGTCTTCTCCGCGGGTCATGGCGATGCCGCTTCCGTACTGGCCGCCGAAGAAGAAGCCCAGCTTGATGGTTCCGGGGATGATGACGATGCCGTAGGCATTGCGCAGGAGTTCCGGGGAGATACCTTCGGGTATGCCGGTAATCTCCTGGAGGACTTCGGTGGCCGCGTTGATCTTGGAAATCTCGTCAGCGGCCATGGTGTTGAAAGGGGTTGGAGGGACCGGCTGGGCCTGGGGCGCCGGAGCGGTGGAATTGATCTTTTCCTGGTTGATGGGAGCAGGTTGCGCGGGGGCGGGCTGAAGCGGAGTTTCTCCAACGACCGGTGGTTCGCTGACCGGAACCGGTTCAGTTCCTTTCGCGCCTTCTCCTCCCATTTGAGGGGCTGAATCCGCTTGAGAAGGGGAGGCGAACACGGTTGCGGCAAGGATAATGGCGGCTATGGTGATGACTGTGCGCGGGCTTGCCGGTATTTTCATGGCGATACTCCTTTTCTTGCGTGAGGTGCGCCCGTGGATTTCCGGGATTCGCCCGGGCCGGGCATGCGGTGGATAATATCTCAAGTCTAAGAAAAAACCAAGGGTTACTAGTGAGCGTTCCTTAAAGTCCGGCGGCGCCCGACTGGGTCCGGCGCAGGAGTTCCAGTTGACCGTCCGGGTCCAGGAGGGGCGCCAGGCCGGCGGATGCCAGGAGGGGCTGGATATTGTCCCCGGCTGTTCCCCGAAGCAGCGAGCCGTCGGAAAGGTGGTGTATCAGCTTCAGGGTGCGAAGGGCGTCGAACCAACCGTGGAACGAGGCGAGGAGGGCTTTTTCGTCACGGCTGTTGTTGCGGCGGAGCTTGTCCCACGCCTCGCTGAACCGCGCGCCGTCCAGGTATGTTCCCAGATGGGGTGATATGCCTTCAGCCATGGATCTGATATCCACCCCTCGCGTTTCCGCGCATGACTCCACGAGGGAGAGCCATTGTCCCAGAATGGAAAAGCATTCCGGATGATAGTAGAGGGCGGTGGCCTTATCACCATCCAGAAGGCGGGAAACGCTCCGGCCGGTTCCGAAGGGGACGCGGTGGGACGGACGGGAGGAGGGGAGGACTATCGTTCCGGAAACCTCTTCAACCCCGCTTGTTTTCTTGAGATGCTGGAGGAAATAGAAATCCTCGGCCGCTGTTCTGGTATTCATCCCCCCCATGTCCGCATATGCGGGGGCGGTGCAGGCCATGGCGCTTCCCACCGTATGAAAGGCGTAGGGAGAGCCCGCAAGAGAGAGGCCCAGCACATATGCGCGCAGGAAAAGCTCATAGCGCAGGATCGCGTCTCTTTCCGCGGTGGTGCTTCCCCGCTGATGGCGGAAGGGGATTACCGCGCCGCCTGCCCGCGAGGCTCCGAAGTGGCTGGAGATTGCGGTGAGGTAGTCGGGTTGAACCAGCGTGTCGCCGTCCAGAGCTACGAGGATCGGGGAGGCGCCTGTATAATCCAGACGGGGAAGGGCCAGGTCGAAGCCGACCTTGCGGGCGAGCCCGACGCCGCCCTTGCCGGCGGGCAGTTCAAGCCCCATGGATGAGGCGTCCACCCAGGCGATTCGAAGATCACCGTATGACAGCCGTTCCCCGGCCAGCATTTCCAGTGTCGCCCGGTTGTCTTCCTTGTCGGCGGGTCGGGCGTCTTCCCTGTTATTAACTACCACCAGTATCAGAAAGCGGGACAATTCGCGGACAGGGTTCGCGGCAAGGGAGCGGAGGGTTGCCGGAAGATGGGCGCTTTCCGCCAGGGCCGGAATAACCACTGCCCCCGAAAAGCCGCCTTCCTCGCATCCGGCGAGTCGCCACGGGCCTTTAACGCCCCTGGATGCCATATATTTATCGATTTTGAAGGGAAGCATGGGAGGTGAGTATAGCGGATCAGGCAAGCCGGCGGCAACCATCAACGGAAAGGCCCCATTATGCCGAGGGGTGAAGAGAGAGCGTCCCGTGCGGGTCGCGGCAAGAAGCTTGACTTGAAAGTCGAATTGGTATAATAGAAAGGTCCTTCCAGCGCCACCTTAGCTCAGATGGTAGAGCAATTGATTCGTAATCAATAGGTCGCCGGTTCGATTCCGGCAGGTGGCTCCAGGAAAATCAAGGGTTTACGGCATATGCGGTAAGCTCTTTTTCTTTATGTGGGGTTTCTGTCTAACCTCTGTCTAACCTTTTCTTTTTTCTAGATCCTCTTTCCGGGCCTTTTCTTGATATCCAGCCCCCTCCCGGCGGACAGGCGGCGGACCCGGCATTTCAGCGGGGCGGGTGACTAGGGCCTGAAGCGGCGTGACGATGGATAGTATTGTCGAGTTGTAGCTTTTTGGGAAAACAACTAAAAAAGCCGCTACCGGCATTCAGTGCCCTATCCCTTAAGGGGGGGGGCCGGCGGCCAGTCTGGACGCTGTCACCAGCTCCGGGACCGGCGGCCATAGCATGAACCCCTTACGGGTTCCGGTACTGGCGGTCAGGGGGTGAATGTGAGCCTTCCGCATCGATGCCCCTTGCTCAGGTATTCCCCAAGCCAGGAAAAGGGCCTACGGCTCAAATCCTGAAGCCGTTTTAAGGGGGGGCTGGCGGCCAGTCTGGACGCTGTAATGAGTTCAAGAGGCGACGGCCATATTCAGGTAAACGGAGCAGTAGGAAGGGCGTCCTAACGCATAACTTGAATATAAATGACATAATATTAAATAAATATAATATTATAAAGTATCAATCTATGTATAAGCAAAATATGTTCCAATAAATATATTATTGATATAATGAAGTTTTTTCATATACAATTATTGTACCAATATCATTATAATTTATATACATGTTTTATATTAATAATTATATATTTTATTTTACCAAAACCCGCCGCTAAGTTGTGACCCGTCATGAACCCCTCACGGGCGCCGGTACTGGCGGTCATGGGGTGAATGTGAGCCTTCCGCATTGATGCCCCTTGATCAGGTATTCCCCATCCAGGAAAAGGGCCTACGGCTCAAATCCTGAAGCCGTTTTAAGGGGGCGGATATTGCTTGCTCCATCAAATCGAAGGCATTTTTATCTTGTTAGTACCTTTCATTGCTTCACCTCCGATAAGGGCGGTTAAGATTGGCGCCGTAAATAACCCATTCCCTGACAATTCAACGTTTGACGTTTGACGTTTAACGTCTTGCGTTATATCATGTACACATGATCAAGTCGTTCCGCTGCAAGGACACGCAAGCGCTTTTCAACGGGGTGTGTCCCCGCGCATTTAAGGCTATTGCCACGGTCGCTGAAAGGAAGCTGCAAATGATTGAGGACGCGTACTCTCCGCAAGATCTTCGCGTCCCGCCAGGCAACCGCTTGGAAGCTCTACGCGGCGACAGGAACGGACAATTCAGTATCCGCATAAACGAACAATGGCGCGTATGTTTTCGTTTTGAAGACGGCAACGCTTTTGATGTGGAAATTGTCGATTACCATTGAGGAGACCTCTTATGAATCTGATTAACGGGATGCGCCCCATACATCCGGGGGAAGTGCTGAGAGAAGAGTTTCTGGCGCCGCTGGGGATGAGCGGCCACGCCCTGGCGCTGGAGCTGAAGGTCCCGGGGCCGCGCATAAACGATATTATCAGGGAGCGCCGCGCCGTGACTACGGATACGGCTCTGAGGCTCGCCCGTTATTTCGGCACTACGCCCCAGTTTTGGTTGAACCTCCAGGCCAGCTATGACCTGAAGATCGCGGAAAAGGAGCTGGGCCCGAAAATCGAACGCGAAGTTCATGCGCGACTGGTGGCGTGAGTGCGGCCGGTTTGATTTTTCCATTCATACGCCCGCCTCTACCCGGCACGCCTCTTTGTACTTCATGACAGCGGATTTCATGACGCAGGTGCCGCGGCTACCCGCGAAGCGGTAGACGGCGCCCTCTCCGAATTCTCCGCTTTCGGTGAGGTAGTAGATTTCAGGGACCGGCGGCCAGTCTGGACGCTCTCACCATCTCCGGGACCACCGGCCATAGCATGAACCCCTTACGGGCTCCGGTACTGGCGGTCAGGGCGTGGATGTGAGCCTTCCGCATTGATGCCCCTTGCTCAGGTATTCCCCAAGTCAGGAAAAGGGCCTACGGCTCAAATCCTGAAGCCGTTTTAAGGGGGGGCGGGTCTTGTTCAGGTCTTGGCGGGCAGGAGGCGGACCCGGCATTTCAGCGGGGCAGGTGACAAGGGCCTGAAGCGGCGTGACTCAATACCGGGAACGGGCGCTTGGAATATGTGTGATTGTTGCCCTGGAAGGTTTTGCCGTCTGACTGGCTCCCCATTTTGGGGGGGGTCAGGTGTTCCTTTGGCAAAAGAGGGCTTGCGTTGAGAATGGGAAGGTCAGGCTTGAAGTCTGTCTCATGTCCATTTAGATGAGTTCGGAAGGTCCATTTTTCAGAACCGTGAAGCTTACATTTCAGCAAGAAGATCCTTGAGGTTCTTTTTTACCAGGGCGACAACATCCGTTTCGGAACGGTAGTCCCCCTTGAAGTAAATGGAAATCAGCAGCGGAAAAGCCTCTGAACCGTGCAAAAGCCAAATAACCCTGATTCCTCCGCTTTTGCCGATGTTGTATTCAGGGAGACCAAACCTGGTCTTTCTGAGATGCAAAGGTGCAAACCCCGGCATTCTGTCGCCCTGTGTCGGGTTGCTGTAAATAGAATCAAGCTGATTGATGATTGTATTACTGGAGCGGGAGAACTTCTTAAGGAGATTCTTCAGTATACGGGAGAAGCAGGCGGGATAGTCAGCTTCGGGCATGGCTGTTCAGTTTGCCGGAAAGAGCGTTCACCAGATCCTTTATTTCCGGGTCGGAGGCCAGCGCATAATTTTCAAGCTTGTCGTCAAGGCGGTCTATGGCTTTCGCCGCGTATCTTTTGAAAAAAAACGGCAGGATGTTGGTTGTTTCGTCCCGCTTGATAACTGAAACCAGTTCGTCACGCATCGCCCGCAACTCGTTCTGTATGGGGAAATCGCAGCTGTTTTCGCACGTTTCGCATCCTCGTTCGATTTCATCAAGGCGTGGAAACAACTTGCTGAATCCATAAACGAGGTATACACACTTAATGAAGGTGTTGACGCAGGAAACAGGAGCCATAAAAGTAGCGCATAAAGCCCTTAACGCCGCGCTTTCCATAGTAACCATTTGTTCCAGTTTTTCATGCGTTATCGTATTCATAAGGTTGATTTATAACATATATGATGACGAAAGCAAAGGATGGTTTGAGGCTCGACACCTTGAAAGGGAAGGGGGTGGGCTTTCCCGAGACCCCTTCCTCTGATTTGAAATCAACGTGGCCGGATGAAGAATGCTGGTTAGATTGCTCTGTAAATTATCCAAAGCCAGAACATTGCCTGCGGAATCAGCATCCAACGTGCCACACTCCTAAAACCATCCCAAAACGGCCCTTGCAGCAAATATCTGTCTGATTTACTCAGAAGCATCAGTTTCATCGCAAACCTCCTCGTAATCTAAACAGCGGCTGGACTCGGCCTATGGCCGCTCACCCTTGTGACGCTCTCAAACCTGAGATTCAACCGCTACGTTCGGCGGAACATCTTCCAAGAGTGTTCTTCGGAATGAATCCAGATTTTTCCTCAGTTTCTCATCTTCCTTCGCCTCCTGGGCAATCCTCCTGAATTCGTTGAGTCTTTCCTGATATGGAATTTTTCTCCAGTAATAAGACCGTGCTCTATCACCGACAAGAAGCATCCCTATTGTAATAGAAAAAATCACGGTTGATATGGAAAGGATCATATCCAGATACAGGTTTTGGGTTTCTTCCGGGAGTTCCCGCATTCGTAGCCTTTTTCCTATTACCATAAAATCTTCTACTAGAGCTCTCGTTTTTGATTCATCAATTTTCATACACATGATGGCAATATATCCTTTCCTTATTTCCTCAGTTTTTCGTGTCACGTTTTTACGTTCACCGGTTTTGGTGAGCATTAAAAGTCTCGCCCCTCTTATTTCTTCAGCCTTTCGATCCTCTCAAGAACTGGTATCACTTTCTTTCGGACTGTCTGTTCATCAAAATCCTGTGTTGTGATATACCAGTTGTGGACAACGGTTCTTTTTTCCCGGGATCTTTCCTCTGACGACGAGGGAGGAACTACCATTCCGCCGGTTGCATAGGCGAGCTTTGGAGCGGGCAGCACAATGGCGTCGCGCCAGCTCCCGCGCATCCCTGAAAGCTGTTCCCATATCTGCTTTCCGGCATTGCTCCAGGGTGTGTTGATGGCGGACATGAACCCCCGGCCTATTCTGCTTTCCCAGAAATTAACCGCCTCGTTCCTTACGACCCATTCCCCTGTCCGGGCCTTGATAAGCACGTTATCCACCGGACTATCCATGCCGGGTATTTTCCCGCCGCCGGCAAAACCCGGTATTGATGACGGAGAAACCCCGGCATTTAACGCATCTTCACGAGCCTTCTTTTCTTCCGCGATCCGCTCCAGTTCTTCAGTATGCCGCTCTTCGTCTGCTTTCCTTGCCTCTTCTGCTTCGGTGCGGATATTTTCAAGCTTTCGCTTGTGTACTTCATTCAGAAGTGAAAGCGCCTCTTTGTACTCATTGGCAATTTCGGTATTTCCCGCTTTTTCAGCTTCCTTCAACTTCCGATCGAGTTCATCCCGCTTTTCCTCATAGCTCCGCTTTTCTATTGCCTCACGATTGCCAAGCATTTCATCCAGCTCATCCCGAAGGCTGTTGACCGTGTCGCGGGCCTGTTCCTCAGCCTCTTTCAAGGAGTCTGTCAGCCGGTCAACCTCTGAGCGCAAATCCTGAAGGTCTGAATCGTTAAGCAGGTCCATTTCATCAACCAGCCTGGAAGCTATTTGCAGTTGGTAGCCAGACGCAAGCCCCATTTTCTTCAGCTGCTCCGTAAGCTCCATGACTGTCAGCTTCTGACTGTAGTATTGATATTTCAGCTTTTCAGCCTGTTTTGAATGCTCACCAAGGAGCTGAGTGAACAGGCCAAATTCCATGGATGCTTTACTAGCCTGTCGTATGGCCTTAGATACTTCGTCCAGCTTTGCCTTCAGGCCCTCGATGGTATCGATCGCAGCCGTTCGCGCATAGCCAAACGCAGCCGCCACGGCCGGCCCGAGTGAAATAACCGAATTCGTGATCTTGTCCCATTGGGCGTAAAACCCTTCCGCCAGTCTTTTGAATTGGGCTTCTGATGCTTTTGTGGCCGCCGCCGCCGCTTCTTCCTCCTTTTTGAGATTCGCCAAGGATTCTTCAATTTGCTGGCGGTCCAGCTCTTTCTTTTTGTCGCTGTACTCTTTATCGGCCTGAAATTTGGCCTGTAAAGCCTGTTTGTACTCGATAGTATCCGGCGTCGTGTTTCGTAGCGATCGGGCTCTCAGTTCCGAGACCTGGCGAAGATATTCAGTCTCAGCTTCGAGCCTCTCACGCGCTGCCTGTTTCGTGGTAACAAGCCCGTCCCTTTCGGAGTCCTTGACCCGCTCCAGCCGCTGATCGAGCTGTAGCTTGTAGTCCAGGGCGCTTTTTTCCATCTCCGTTTTCTCTTCCCGGCGCGCCCGTATGACCTCATCAGTCTGGTTATTGAGATAGAGGCGGTGCGCCGCCTGCATATCCTTCAAGGCGGCCTTGAATTCTTTGCTTTCTTCGCCGTATATGGTTTTTACCGCTGTCAGGTATTCCAGGCGGTTTTCATACATCTTTCTTGCGTTTTCACCCTCAAGGGCAATTATCTCTTTTTGGCCTTCTGTTTCCGTAAGAACACGGTTGAGAACCTTCTGTTTGACAAGGGCGATCTCTTCCCGCATGTTTTCCTGTTGGCTCTCAAGTTCCTTCTTTTGCAGGTCGAACCCCACCAGGAGGTGATTCTGTTTCGCCTGTTCTTTGATTTTCTCCAGGGCGTTTTGTTTCTCGTTCTCAAGGGATATGACAGCCAAAACGTTGCCCTGGGCCTTTTCGATCTCGAAATCATAGTATTTCGTTACCGCTTCGGTTTTCTCCAAAGTGCCTTTTTTATACGCGTCAATGATTTCCTGGCGGGTATCTCCGATGGCCTTTGCATAGTCGCTGCCGCGCTGAAGGGCCTCCTTCTGGTAATTGATGTCTCTGGCCCTGTCCTCGATACGCATTTTTTCTACATTGGACAGGTATTTTTCCCACAAATCGTCAAGGTCCTTGTTCTTCTGAGCTTCGAGTTTCGTTATCTGGTCTTTATTGTCGCCCGCCGCCGCTATCTGGTCCCGATAATATGCCTCAATCGCATTGATGCCTTTGCCGTACGCCTCCTTTTCCTTCTCGATCCGGCTTTCCAGTGACTGGCCCATGGCGGCGTGATAGTCTTCCGTCCGTTTCTTTACCTCACCCATACGAACGGTTTCTTCTTCCGCGCTCTTTTTCTGTTGCTCCCATAGCTTCTGAGATTTCCCGCTGGCTTCAAGATATTTGTCACCAAGCCAGTTGACGGCCTTCATCAAGCTCACCGCCGCCGCTGTGATGCCCGCGAACAGCAACGTTATCGGGTTTGCAATGACGGCCTTTGCAAGGGCAAGGGTCTTAGCCTCCGCTATGGTCATAGCAACGTTGTAGACCCCTACCGCTGTTGCCGCAATCGTGAATGCTCCGGCCATGTCCTTCAACGTGATCCCGAACGGGAGGAAGGTTTTCAGCGCCCATTGCAAACCTTCACCAAGGGTCTTGAATACGGAAATCAAGCCCTTGATGAAATCCATCGCATCGGTAAGTATCGGCAGCAGCTTTTCTCCGATGGCGGCGGCGGCCAGCATTATTTCATTCTTGAAACGGTTGATTTCCGCCTGGGCGCTCTTGGCCGCATCCATCGCGGCCCCCCCGAAAGTTTCATGAAGGGCGTCGCCGATGGCCGGTATAACATCGCTTGACACCGCCTTCCCGGCGCTCATCAGCTTGACGAATTCGCCTGATGTCATGTTGAGCTTTTTGGAGACAAGATCGAGTATTCCAGGAATGCTGTCAGCCAGGATATTGAAGTCCTCAGCGGTGACTTTGCCCTTGCTCATCATCTGGGAAAGTTGATGGAATGCCCGTTGAGCGTTTTCAGCGGGGAGGTTCATGGCGGTAATTGCTTCGGTAACGCCAGTGAATACCTTACGGGTTTTCTCGCCCGCGATACTGGATGACATGGTGGACGCAGTGAACTTTGAATAAGCATCAGCGGTAATGGAAAACTCAAGCCCGAGCCTGTCGGCTTCAGTTCTGACAAATTCCATTTCCTTTTGAGCGAGCGCTGAAGATCCTGTTACTGTCTTGAACACAGTGTCGAGCTTTTGCATTTTTAACGCAGCGTCTACGGACTGTTTCATCAGGTCGACCAGGCCCACCGCGCCAACAGCCGCGCCGATCGATGCCAGCATCCCCCTTATGTTTCCAAGTTGCCCCCCGAGAAGAACCCCTTTGCCCGTAGCCATTTCGGCGGCGCTCCCGATATCCCTGATACCGTTTTTTTCAGCTGATAAGCTTCGCAGCTTTGCCCGTGTCGCCTCCCATGCCCGTTCGATTTCCTTTGCTGAGGCAGCTCCGGAATCACGTATCTGTTCAAATGCCTTGAGGGCCTGAGCCCGTTCCTTGCCCATGTCGAACGCTGATTTGATGTTCAGGGTTTTGAAGGCGTGTGAAAGGCGATCTGTAACCTCTCCGCCAGTCCGGCCCAACTCCTTCAGCGATTGCTCAGCAGACTGAACGACCTTTGATATAAGGTCTTCCGCCAGAATCTTGAGGGATACATCATTCGGGTTACTCATTATCGTTTTCACCTCCGTTGTTATCCGCCGGGTCTACCGTGCTGAATGATTCCAGGAGCGCGCCCGGCTCACGGAAAACATCCGCCACAACCTTGAGGCCCGGGATCTCTTCACGTAACAGTTTCGGGCTTGTCTTACGCAAGATTTCCACAGCCTGAAGGAAACTGACGGCCTTTCCCTTGCGGGTCATGCGCTCTTGCCAGTAGGGGGTTCCGCAAAAGTAGAACCGATCGTTGTTAAGTTCGAACTCAGCGACAATTTCCTTTCCATCGAAGGCGTGAAAGATGGCCTCAAGAGGCTTACCGGCGATGGTTGAAATGTCGACAAATTCCCATTTTTCGCCGTTTCTCTGCTTCATGCTGCATTTGAATTGCATGACAGCGTCCCCTTCTTTCATTGGCCCTACATCCTGAAGATGGTTATTCAAGCCTGTTGGCCTCCAGGAAGGTCAGAACAGCCTTCCGGGTCATGTTGACATGTCTCATGATGCGCTGAAGGCTCAAGGCCATGTCTTTCCGAAGACAGCCCATCAAGTAGTTGTCAAGGTTAGATGCCCCTCCGGAATAGTTACAGTTCGGAAGCTGCCGCTTCAATGACCGGAGGGCCTCCATGATGACTTTTGTTTCACGTCCACAGTAAATTACTGCGACTTCGAGCTCTGTCATAGCCTCAACATAACCAGGTAGCGGTTTTCTTTTTTTCATGACGTTGTCCTTGCGGTGCTGGCTGTCGTTCTGGTTTAGGTAGTTTTCGGCTTTTTGCACGAAAACTCAGTAAGGGTCATATTCGGGCGGTTCTTGCAAATAGCCCTTTTTGATCCTGCTTTTGCCTCTATCAACGTTCTTGGCCGCAATGGCGTTGTAGGGCTCTACCTCCCTGAACTTCAGATATGCCTTTTCAACAGTCACCTGAAAGTCAAGAGATGCTTCGCCGTTGCGGTTTTTCAGGATCTTCATGATGAGGTTTTTGTTCTGATCCCGCTGAAGGCCGATCATGTAGTCGGCGCTGGCCTCGATGGCTCCGCTTCCTTTGGCGGACCAGGTCTCAACCTGGGCTCCGGCGCTCTGACGGTTCACCTGGGTGAGCGCCACAACCGGGATTTTCAGGCGTTTCGCCAAGTGCTTCATGTTCTCCGCCACATAGGATATCCGCTCATATTCCGACTTTGCGCCGTCGGCGCCCATCAAACCAAGGTAGTCAATGCCGATGGCTCCGAGCCTGCCGAACTTCCCGCGGGCAAGCCGGGTCAGCTGTTCAATCCGCTCGATGGTCAAGCAGGGCTCTTCACACACGATAAGGCGGTCAGCTCCGAGTTTCCGGAGTTCATCAAGCGTCTGCTCCTTGTAGCCGATGTGATGGTCAAAACCGCTCTCGATGCGGTACGTGTATTCCTCAAGGGCTATCTGGACGGTTCGTTCAAAAACCCGCTCACCGGGCATTTCCAGGGAAAAGAAGAGGTGGTGAAGTCCGGTTCTGCCACAGGCCCGCAGCAGGATGTTTTGCAGCAGGGCGCTCTTGAACAGTCCGGAATAGGCCGTTATGAACATGGTTTCACCAGGGGCAACGCCTTTGAGGATGGAGTCTATCTCCGCAAAGCCGGTGATGAACCTGGTTTCCCGGAGCGATTTGACATGATTTTCGTAGCGATCCGCCAGGTTATCGAGGGTCAGCAAAGACGAGGTGGCTTCCTTGTGCTCTCGATCGATATCCTCAAGGGCGCTGTATGCCATGGACAGGACGGTATCCGGATTAGTGTTTTCTTGCGCCGCTTGAGATATCTTCCGGGCGGCGTCGATTATTCGGCGGCCTTGGGCCTTACGGCGGACGATGCCGCAGTAGTGCGCCATTGCGGCGGATGTCGGTGTGAAGTCCACGAGTTCGGCGGCGTAAGCGGCCCCGCCTGCTCGTTTCAGGTTGTCCGTTTCCTTCAGGTGGCTGGAGAGGGAAACCAGGTCAACCGGGCGATCGTCCCGGAGGAGTTCCCGCACGGCGGCAAACAGTATCCGGTGCTTTTCGTCGAAAAAATCCTGCTCTCTCAACAGGTCCGAAGCCGTTTCGAAGGAATCGGAATCCAGGAGAAGCCCGCCAATTACGGCTTTTTCGGCGTCGATGTCATGCGGCAAGTTCATTATTTTGCCCCCACCAAAGCAAGATTTCCTGCTTTGGGTTCAGGTTTTCGGGAGTTTCCAGTCAAACCGGGGCCAGGTTCCGGGATTATTCCCCCTTTTGGGGGATTATTCGGCGCTAGTGATGATTCTTCCCCCGTGGCTCCGGTTCCTTCAGGTCCGGCGGCCTCCGGGCCTTCATGGGGCGTATCCCATGGCCGGAAGTCGGTCAGGTTCACGCCGAAATCCGGAAGGATTCCCATCTGGAAACAGGTCTCTTCAACATCCGGATTACATTTTCCGGCGACTTGGTTGATGCACGTGGACAAGCCTTCCAGGGTAGGCGAGCCCCTGGGAAAACGGCGGTCTTCGGGCGTCGACAGGTATACGCAGGCTCTCCCCACGAAGTCCTCGAGGCCCAACTGCCTGAGCAAGGTAGCGATGATCCCCGCGTGCTTGGCCTCGAAGACAAAGCGGCTGCCGGTTACGCGCTCGAAGGAGTAACACCACCAGCGCCGGAAGTAGTGATGAGCCGATGACGGAGGGCCGCCGGGTTTTTTTCGCGGCGAGCCGTCAGGCTCCTTCTTTTTTTTCTTTTTTTGGGAAGGAGAGGAGAGGAAAGGAGAGGAAAGGAAAGGGGCATTGCTACCCGCATTGCTACCCGCATTGCTACCCGCATGAAATGAATCTTCTT
>CAYMFO010000006.1:85881-89809 GCA_964389825.1 uncultured Geobacter sp.
GCATTGCTACCCGCATTGCTACCCGCATTGCTACCCGCATGAAATGAATCTTCTTTTTCTGGCGTACAACGTTCTTTTTGCCAGCGTATTTGCGATGCCTTCCGCGCCTTCTCGCTCCTTTCCTCAGCTTGCGCAGCCCATGGATTGTGAATCTCCCAATCGTGGAGCCGGTAGATATCATCTTCCTGATCCAAAAAACGGAGATCAACGAGCGTCTGCACTAGCTCACCAGGCCCGCCGGCCCATTTGACTGCAATTTCGATATCTTCGATATTCATGTCATAAAGGACACCACTTGGCCGATATTGCGCCGCGAACCCCCATAGCCGAAGTAACGCTAACACACCCTCGGGACCGTTGCGGCGCATGAGCTTTCCTGTTTTTATGTGGTCCATAAAGCCAATCGAAACACGGAAGTCACTATTCACTTTTTGCTCCTGTTTTCCTTCCACGGCGAGGGTATCCCTTCGCTTTGCCAGCCCAGTCATGCACAACGTAAGTATTTTCATCCAGGCGATCGAGAAAGCGAACATCAACCAGCGCCGAAACGAGATCTCCAGCGGCTCCAGACCACTTGGCGGCTATTTCAATGTCTTCCGCATCCATGTTGGACAGGATGCCGTCAGGCCGGAACTGAGCGGTAAAAGACCACAGCCTAAGCAACGAAAATGCTCCTTCCAGGCCGCTCCGGCGTATGAGTTTCACAGTTTTGGGGCGATCAAAAAAGTTAGTTGATATCCGGAAGACTCGGTTCATTTCTCGCTCCTTGTCTTTTTGCCCGAATGGGCGTTTCCCTTTGCCTTGCTGGCCCACAGATACGCGGCGCCGTTCGAGATTCCGATCTGCCTGGATACTTTGTTCGGTTGAACACCAAGATCGACCAACAAAAGAAGGAGGTAGAGCGCACGAAACTCGATGCCGATTCCATTCAGGGCCGTTCCGGTGAGTGCCGAAAACGACCTGGCACAAGATGAACAGCTCACGCGGCGCAAGGCCCAAAACGCCAGCAGTCTTTTTTCGCTCGTGACGGCAGCGCCACATGAGGGGCAAAAAACCCCCTCCGGGTGCAATTTTTTGGTGAAAAAGGCTCGACACCTTTCCTCATCCAGCATGTCAACGGAAAACCCGTTCCGTATTTCCATCATCAGGTCCGCGACTGTCTTCATGGTGCGGCCTTCCTCCCTTCTGTGACCTCGCAAGTATCTAAAAAACTTCCAGTTTTCCAGACCGATCTTGATTTTCATATGGACTTTTTCGCCGGGGGTCGAATTACCCGCACCGCTGACCCCCCTGGAAGGACCCGCGACACCAGCCAACCGCGAACCCTACCATGACTGGATCGCTGTCTTTGCCGTCTGATAAAAAATGCGCCGGAAGTTTTGGTTGACCGTTTGAGCGCCCAACTCGTAGAACCGCAGGCGCTTCTTGTAGGCGGCTTTATTAGTGAATATCAGTATGGGCTTTACCCCTCGGGCTCTGATGACTGACGATATCTTGCCCACTGTCTTCCCGCGTTGATAGACGCCAAACAGCATATGCTTCTTGGTTTTCCTTCCGAAACCGACACCGGACTGAACACGCTCATAGATACCAGGCGCCAATCCGCCCCGTTTTTTCGTGATGGCGAAATAGTCCCGTGGCTTCGGGTTGCGTTTTTTTGACCGCGCCGTGATGTTCGCGTTGTAACCGGAGGCTGTCTCGGCGGCCATGAGCACGCTCAATAGCTGCGTAATCTGGCCGCCCGAGATGTTCCCGTACTGGTTCAGTCTGGCGCCTTTTCCGGGCATCCAAAGTTGACCAGGCCGCATGATTCCAGCCTTTTGTAGTGCGTTTTCTGACCGTTTCCGCCCGCGCAAACCGCCCTCAACCTGAGTTTTCATGTAACCTAATCGCCCCCATTCGAAGTCCACCCTGGCGCATAGGTTTCGCTTGGTCGCCTTGTGAACCCTGAATGAGCCCAGGGTGAATGGTGTAGGGCGGTCAAAGACCTTCTGCATTTCTTCGACGATTTTTCCCCTGACCAGCCAGGCCGTATCGTTCAGGGCCTTTGCAGCCACAAGGGGGATCTTCTCTTTCCTCAAGGTCTCGAGGCTCCGGATAGCGGTTTCCAGGCCCTTGATTTTTATTTTGATCATGATTTAATCCTCGGTCAGTAGATCGATCGCCTCTGGGAATAGCACCAGGCCGATCATGGTATAGGCTGATTTCATGGGGATGTCCGCAATCCACAGAGTCCGGATGAGCCGCAACCGTTCATCAGCTGAACAATCCCGGTCGAGCAGAAGGCAGTTATCCATGCATAGCTCGACCAGCGCCCTTTGCTTGGGGGTTTCGCCACGATCAAAAACCATCAGATCGCAGAACATTTCTTTGGTGTCGTTTGCCCTGGCGGCGGCGCCATGAAACATGGAAGAACCGCTATTCGCGGGCGTGCACGGGTCCGGTCTGGTTTTGTTGCGGCGGATCAGTACTGGGAATGCAATATGCCCAATGATCAGGTAGGCGGTTTTCATGGGGATGCTTGGGCCGGCCCACACGGCCTTAATCACTGCGAGACGTTCGGCGGCGGTGTAGCCGTGAGGAATGAATGCGCTGAGGTCCGCGCTATCGGCCAGGAGGGCGGGTCCTGGGGTTGTTTTTGGGGTGGTTGTTGCGGTAGCAAGGCTATTCATCTGCGACCCCCTGTCCGTGAGCGGCGGATATCTTTTTTTGTTGCTGGAGCTGTTTTTCCACTAGCAATTTCTCTAATCTTTCGACGTGTTTTTGGTATGATTCGACTTCGTCTTTTGCTCGCCTGATATGCCATTCTATCGCCTCTATGCTCCAGTGCCGTGAGATGATGGTGATAGCCATTTCTTACCTCCGATTTATCGCGATATATTGAGAACCGTTATTTCTGAAACATCCTAAAAGTGGCGACTACTCGCGTTCATACGGTCCTGATGCGTGAATGTCGCTCCGTGCTGTTTCTTCATCCAGGCGGCCGCCGCCTGTTCCATGGCATCCCCGGCCCTGGTCATGCTGTCGGGGTCTATAGTCGCGGTTGCGGTGTCTGGCAGGTTCGTTTTCTTTGCGGTTGCGCTCGGGGGTGGGGCTGCGACCGTGGGTCGGTATGCCATTTGGTGTTCGGCAAACTTGGATCCTAGGTATTCGGCGCGTTGCGCGGCGCTGGCCGCCAATATATCGCCTAATGCGGCGTCAGATAGGTGTTGCTTCATCGTCGTGTCCATGTGTTCTCCTTTTTTCTTAAACGGGTCTATGAAAGGTATTCTTTTTCTAATGATTTCAGTATTTTGTCGCGCTCATCCTCATTACAAAAATTACTGAATTTGCTGATTCGCTCGATGATGCTCTGGTATATATCGTAGTCGCCTACCCCCCTGAGTTGGGCGGCGTACACTCGCGCGAACGATCCCGCTATGGACTGACTCTCGATGTCGGCAATTAGCCTCCAGGCCCTCTCCTCGGTTTTTTGCAGGGCGGCGGCGGTGATTTGGCGCTGATCATTCAGGGCGCTGTCGTCTGTATCTACTATTGCCATTGCAGCAATAATATTTTGGCGCTGACGTTGCAGGTCCGCTGTCTCGTGTTGGGTATGGGCCAGCTCGGTTTCAGAAATTTCGCCGCGGGCAAAACTCAATAATGCTCCTTCGTTGGCTTGGGTGGCTTGCCGCATGCGCTCCTCAAGAGCCGTTAGTTTTTCGCGGAATTCATTTCGTTTTGCGGCGTATTTGCCGTGCTTCGTGGCCAGCTCCATCAGTGTGTCTTTGTGGTTCTTGATCTCATTTTTTAGCGCCTTAAGGGCGGTTTTTGGGCTGGTGTCTGTCATGCTGGTAGTCCTTTTTGTTGTTTTTTTTGGCGTGGCGTTCCGGACAGCAATACGGAGGTAGGTATATTGCTGTCGGGAACGACGGGAGCCATGTCTTTG
>CAYMFO010000007.1:0-79841 GCA_964389825.1 uncultured Geobacter sp.
TATGCTGAGGGAATGCCCCACGGACCACAGGTGCATGACTGCCGTGACGGTGGAGCAGGTAGTTGACGCTGCCGCTGAACTGAAGTCGAAACAGCGAGTGATTGATGCTTGATATTTCCATAGTGATTGTAAACCGGAATACCAGAGATCTTTTACTGGATTGCCTTGGCTCCGTTTATCTTACCGTGCCTCCAAGGTCTTTCGAGATATGGCTTGTAGACAATGCAAGTTCAGATGGCAGTGTTGAGGCTGTACGTAATTTCTTTCCCGAAGTGAAATGTATTCAAAACAAAAGCAACCTTGGCTTCGCGAAGGCCAATAATCTGGCTATTAAAAAGGCTGTCGGCCGATATGTGGCGCTTTTGAATACAGATACTGTTCTTGCCCCTTCCGCGCTTGAAAATATCATTTCATTTATGGATGACCATAAAGATGTTGCCGTCTGTGGCGGGCAGTTGCTTAACGGCGACGGTTCATTGCAGAACTCCATAGCCAATATTCCAACACTTGCGACAGAATTGCTGAATAAATCGTTGTTAAGGCGATTTTTCCCAAGTCGTTACCCGGGAAAGGAAAGCGGGTTTGCCGAACCCATGGAGGTCGAGTCCGTCATAGGAGCATGTATGGTGGTAGCGAAAACGGCTGTTGACGGTGTTGGGTTGATGGATGAAGCCTACTTCTTTTTCCTGGAAGAAACAGACTGGTGTCTTTCGATGAAGAAAAGAGGCTGGCGGATATTTTTTCATCCGTCGGCAAAGATTTTCCATCTTCAGGGCCAGACCGCAAAAAAAGATTTGATTGCCGCTCGTATTGAGTATTGGAGATCCCGTTACATATTCTTCAGGAAGCACTATTCTCTGATTGTGAATGCGTTACTTCGGGTCGGACTTTATATCAAGCTTTTTTTATCTCTCTTGATGCAATGCTTAACCGCCACGGTCAGCGGCAGGGCCAGGAACAGACTGAAAGTCAATGCTTCCTTGATTTATTGGCATCTGCTCGGTTGCCCGACGAGTTGGGGGCTGGAAAAAAAGGCTGACGGCTCGTAAGTAAATCAGGAGGATACATGGCTAAAAACGAGTCGCGTCCTGTTTCGGCGGTTATTATCACGCGCAACGAGGCGCACAGGCTGGCGGAATGCCTGGACTCCATCGAATGGGTAGACGAGATAGTGGTGGTTGATTCAGGATCCGAAGATAATACGCTGGATATAGCGCGCCGTTATACAGACAAGGTGTTTGAAATACCGTGGAGGGGATTCGGGCCGCAAAAGCAGGCAGCGGTAGACCTTGCCTCCAATGACATTATCCTGAGCATCGACGCCGATGAAAGAGTAACCCCTGAACTTGCGGAAGAGATAATTTCCATTCTGAGACAAGGGATGAGGGCCTGCGGGTATTCCGTGCCCAGAAGAACGTTTCTGGGGAACAAAGAGATTCGTCACTGCGGCTGGTACCCTGATCGCACCATCCGGCTTTTTGACAGGCGGCGCGGCGGATTTTCCGACGATCCCGTACACGAGCGAGTTGTTGTGGTGGGAAGCATCGGCTGCTGTAAATACGACCTTCTCCATTATTCATTCGCGGGTATAGACGATATGCTCGGAAAGATGCGGTTTTATACCGACATTGCAGCCAGACGCTTGTTTGAAAAAGGCCGCCGTTGCCGGTTCTCCGACATCACCGCAAGGCCTTTGTTTGCTTTTTTCAAGACATTGATTCTCAAAGGCGGGATTCTGGATGGAGTTGCCGGATTAACCGTGGCCGCTGCCAACGGAATTTCGGTTTTCGTAAAATACATAAAGCTGAGAGAATTGGAATCTGTCTCGAAATCAGTTTAGAGCACTGGAAAGACGGCAATCGGAGCGAACGGAAGAAGCCTTCAACTGCCGAAATCAGATTAAAACAATGGAGCGCCATTGCTATGGAGCGGTTTCAGATTCTGGAGTGGGATACGCGGTTTTTCGGAGTGACTGTAGCCAGAATACTCCCGCACCGGCTTATCCAGGAAGAACTCGAAAGAACCATTGCCCTCCTCAGGAAAAGGGGAGTCTCTCTGGCATACTGGGCTTCCGATCCGGCCGATGAAGGCTCGCAACAGGCTGCTTTGGCGTGTCGAGGCCTGCTGGCTGACCGAAAGGTCACGTATCTTGCCGAGCTTGGCGATATCCCAGAACCGGTGGACGGATCAGGTTGGATGGTCGAGAAATATGAGGATTCGGCGCCCGGAGATGATTTGGAAGACCTTGCCGTTCAAGCCGGCTGCTGTTCCAGGTTCAAGGTTGACGAAGGAATACCGGTTGATAAGTTTGTAGACCTTTACAAGCTGTGGATCCGCAATTCAGTGAACAAACTGATAGCTGAAGCGGTATTTGTGATTCGACGGGAGAATAGGATTGTCGGCATGGCTACGGTTGGAGATAAGGGCGGCCGTGGTGATATCGGGTTGGTTGCCGTTGATGGACGCATGAGGGGAAAAAACATGGGAGCCGCCCTTGTTCACGCAGCCGGGAAATGGGCGTATGAAAAGGGATTCAGCCATGTGCAGGTCGTTACACAGGGAGGAAATCTTGCTGCGTGCGCCTTGTACGAAAGATGCGGCTATAGAATAGAGAAGGTTGAAAATCTATACCATTTCTGGATTTTGAAATGAAGATACCATTTAACAAGCCATATCTTACCGGTAATGAAACCTCTTATATCAAGGATTCCGTTGCGACAGGGAAGATTTCCGGTGATGGTCTTTTTACAAAAAAATGTCACGAATTTTTTGAGGCGCGCTACAGCTTCGCGAAGACACTCTTGACGACTTCCTGCACCGATGCGCTGGAAATGGCAGCAATCCTTTGCGGCGTTCAACCAGGAGACGAGATAATTGTTCCCAGTTTCACTTTTGTATCCACTGCCAATGCATTCGCTTTACGAGGGGCGAAGATAGTGTTCGCAGACAGCGAGGCTTTGACTCCGAACATCGATGTTGCAATGATAGAGGAGCTTATAACGCCCAGGACACGAGTCATCGTGCCGGTCCATTATGCTGGCGCGGCTTGCGACATGGATCCCATTATTGCGCTTGCTCAAAAACATGACCTGCTTGTTGTCGAAGACGCTGCTCAAGCGGTTGATTCATGGTATAAGGAAAAACCTCTGGGGGCGATTGGAAACCTGGCGGCTTTCTCTTTTCACGAGACCAAAAACGTCATCTCAGGTGAAGGCGGGATGCTTGTAGTCAATGATGGAAGGTTTGAGAAACGTTCTGAAATCATAAGGGAAAAGGGCACTAATCGCTCGGCGTTCTTTCGCGGAGAAGTAGATAAATACGGTTGGGTGGATGTAGGTTCCTCGTTTCTTCCGTCGGATATTATTGCCGCTTTTCTGTATGCCCAGCTTGAAAATATTGACGACATACAGGCAAGGCGGAAAAGAATATGGAACCTCTACTTTGATGGTTTGCGAATCCTGGAAAAGATGGGGGTGGCAAGACTGCCTCATCTTCATTCCTATGCGACGAACAACGGCCATATGTTTTACATGGTATGTGAAAATCTTGCGGAACGAAGCCGCCTTATCGAGTATTTAAGAAATCGCGACATTCTGGCCGTATTTCACTACCAATCATTACATGAAAGCCCTTATTACAGAGATAAGCATGATGGAAGAAAATTGCCATACTCTGAAATGTACTCTGACTGCCTGATTCGTCTCCCCCTGTATTATGAGTTGGATGATTCTTCAGTCGAACAGATAGTTGAGGCTATACTTTCACTCTACTTACAATGATTGAATGTTGGTTTTGTCCCCCTCCAGGTTTCGGAGTTGTGATATTCATCATGCCGACGTTGGGAGGAAGCTGAACTGAAAAACCGGGAGAAGTTACCAGATACAAATTTTGTTAATATCATTACCCTTTGTTCCGAGCCAGAATGATTTCAAGTAGGTTCTGTCAAGCCTCATATTCATAAAAATATTCAATGTTGTTCCAACATCAATGTAAGTATTCCGGTCGCAATGTTCGAAAAGCTGATGGATCGCCATCTTGCTGAAGGAAGAGGCTGAAAACAGGAACAGATGATTTTCCACATTGTTCTCATCAATCCAATCCTTGATATTCCTGATCAGATCATAGTCATTGATCATTGCGTTGTAACCGACTCTGAAATCCTTGACTATGAAAGGCATTACTGACAAATCCGCTTTCTGATTGCATATGAATACGGTTTTGTATTCATTGAAAAGAGGATACATCTCCCGGATAAATCTTCCATAATTTCCGTTGACTAGAAGATTGGCCCAAGTAAAGTTTTCATCATATTTACCGTGAAAATCAAGCTGCCATCTGAAATTGTCACCTCCAACACAACATCTGCAACTCAATCCCTTGAAATAATTATGTCTTGTGAATCTGAAGGCATCGACCAGCCTGTCTCTGTAAAAGGAGTGTTCGAGGGGGTTGAACCTTTTGTGATCCTCTTCTTTGTATATACCTTCCGTAACCTTGTTGCCAACCTTGACCTGGGTAACATCAAGAATAAGCTCTTTGTCCTGTAATATGTACAATTCACCATCAGAAAATCTGTTGAAAGCGAACGGTTCCTTATTCTTCAGCAAGGTATGCAGTTTATAAAAGTCATCAATAAAATTCTTCATGTAATCATCCAGTGTCGGTTATAGTCCCAAGTGAAGTTTCCAGATATCCAGAATGCTGTCATTTGTCATCATAATATTTTCTTCAGATGCGCCGGGTCCATGAAAAAGTGTGCCCGTCAAGCTGCATTCATGTTGAACCGGGCTCCAGGGTTTTTTGATTGCACAATAAACATCAGATACTGAATCGTATATTTTTTGTTGTGAGTCAACAAATCCCGCGAATTGGAGTCTTCCCCGGTATTTTTTTGCGAGGGGTTCTATTGAGGTGTAATAATAAACGGGATCCGCCAGATAACCATACACAATGACGGACTGCATTCCATCATTCAGGGCGGTTTCGATGGCTGAATCAGTCTTGTTTTCTTTCCGTATGGTTCCAATAACTCCTCCGACATTGATCGGCTTTTGTCTTGAATTGGTCAGTTCTTTATAGAAACTTGGACATATAAAAAATGGATGCGTAATGTTCTGGTTCTGTTTGAGGGTACAGCAGGGATAGTGGACTTTGTCAAACAGAGAATATTTTGTCTGTCTCAAGCTGAATGACTCATTCCCCATGCGGGTTAGAATCAGCCTGACGCCGAACGGTTTTCGGGTGGCTGGAAGTATTGAAACGATCCGGTCTTTTAATACTTGAACCCATTCAAAGCTTCTTTTTTCAGTGGTTTTTGCTCTTAAATCATATAATTCCAAGCCTGACATTAACCTGATGTTGTGTATGATGACTATGTCGCCATCTTCAGGATGAAACTCTTCGATTCCGCCTGAATTACATTTGTCAAGATGCCATTTGTCCGGTCCATAAAAGACACATTCATGGCCTTTGGCATTCAATTGGTTACACATGTTCACCAGTGAAACGGTTGAACCAACGGGAGCGCTGGTTCCGGACACTATTTTAATCATTGCGTGACTCTTTCAGTTAGTATTGTTGCGGGAATCTCACATTCCGTGTGAGTAAGCGCAACCCTCAGGAACAAGGGTTCAAATGAAAAAACGTGGAATCAGCTTGAAAATGATCTGCAAGCTTCGGTATGAAAGCTGATTTTGAGGATCATGCATACATAAGCTTCCAGCCGTTTTTTACTTCGTAGCGTAATACTTCCGCGTATTCTTTTGAACGGTCTTTGCTGCTGATGGCCACCTTGTCTTTGCCAAGTTTTCCATTAACTGAACCCCATAAAGACATGTCACCCTTTGGGTGCGGAGGGCATGCCACGCGTATTCCGTGACGTTGCAGCATTGCGCAGAAGTGGATGTCTTCCCCAAAGGTTTGATGCAAAGGATCAATCTCCCAGAAGTGGCGGGCCCATTCCCGTTTGAAAAACCAGCTGTGTCCCACCAGGTCAACAAATTCAATCCCTTCGTTGCATCCATCCCATCCCATGCGGGGCGTCTCGGTTCTGGGCTCCGTGTCGGACAGGAAGCGCAGGCCGATGGTTCCGCACATTGTCTTTTCGCTGTCTGTAAACCCCAGGCAATTCTCGAACCATTTCTCTCCGGGCATTGTGTCGTCATCGAAGATGCAGACGTAATCTCCTTCCATCGCCGGCGCCAATGAAAACCTCGGAATGATGCCGAAGTTATAGTCGCATACAATCTTTTTAACCTTTTCGGCGTTGCGGAAATCCAGCAATTGTTTTCGCTTGAGAAATCCCAATGCTTTTGGAGGCTGGTTGTACCAAAGTACTATTTCATGGGGAGGGACCGTCTGTTTCAGGACGCGGTCAACTTGTTCCTCGAGTAGCTGGGGTCGTTGCCAGGCCGTAAGGATGACCGAAACTTTGGGCATGTTAATATCCGCCTTTTTGCAATAATATTTCGTTATATACTTCGCTTACCTGCTTCGCCAATCTGTCCCAGGAATGCGCCTCGGAAGTATTTCCAGCCTCGATTCCCATCCGTTTCCGGAATCTGTTGTCCAGCAAGTGGACTATTCTTTCCGCTGTCGCATCGGGATCCGGGCCATGGGAAATAACGAAACCGTTGATCCCGTCTTTGATTAAATCCTTTGCGCCAACGTTAGAGCTTACAATGACCGGAAGACAGGATGCCATTGCTTCCAGCACTACCATGCCGAATGTATCGAAAACCGAAAGCATGGTGAAAATATCCGCGGCCTGATAGTAGTTTTCAATGCCTGTATTTAGGGTTCCGGCAAACGTGATTGCATCGGCTATTCCGCATGCGCGGGCATATTCTCCGAACTTTTTCTGGTTTCCTTTTCCAACGACCAGAAGTCTTATGGAGGCTTCCGGTCTAAGGGAACGGGCTTTTGCCACTGCGGTGATTATGGTGTCCAGACCTTTAATTTCGAAATTCATGCCGACAAACAGAATCAGAAAATCAGTATCCCGAATGCCATGACGTTGTCGGATTGTTCGCCGACAGTCGTTGCGTTGCGATAATGGAAATTTTTCAATATCGACTCCAGGGTGAAGGATTCTCCATTTGCCTGGTAATGGTGAATATTCTTGTGTGAACGCGTCTTGAGCGAGGGAAGAAACAGGCATGAACCATGAGTTGGAATTTGCTTTGATCATCCGCTTTTCTATTTGCATAACCGAGCGATCAAAGAGACTGGGCCGTTTCTCTCTTACGTTCCGGACCCAACAGGAATGGGGTGTGCAGTGCACGGAAAATACATCCGCACGGAAGATTCTCTCATGGGAATGCACAATATGAAACCCTGATTTGTCAATCATTCTTTGTGCGAGTATCGCGAAAGCAAGGGGGCGGAGGAAACGGGGAAAGTTGATTTTGGGAATTCTGTGGAATGTAACGAGATTGGAGTTGGAAATCCAGCGATTGGCGAACACATGGAAATCAAAGTTTTCGTTCTGGGCCAAAAGGCCGGTGATCTTGCTTGAAAAGCGCTCGCCGCCACCCACAAGGCCATATTTGGGCACGACTATGGCGACCCTGATTTTTTCTTGTTGCGTACTGTTTTTAGAAACCATAAATTTTCCAGAATCTTTTATATACACTGTGACCTTAACCATGTCAAACTAGTTTGTCTCCATCCGGAATAACAGGTGATTGTCAAGTATGGAGAAAAATGTTAAGTAGTTTCCATCCGGAAAGTCAGCCGAATGCCGGAATAAAAGGGGATGTCCGTTGATCAATGTGCTTTCCATTTTCGGTACCCGTCCGGAAGCTATAAAGATGGCTCCTTTGATTGGAGAACTGTCCCGACATCCGGATGTATTCAGGAGTCTGGTATGCGTGACCGCCCAGCACCGGGAGATGCTCGATCAGACTTTGAGCCTTTTTGATATCAGGCCGGATTTTGATCTTGATATCATGAAACCGGGGCAGGACCTTTTTGATATCACATCCGGTGTCTTGCACGGATTGAAGCCGGTGCTGGAGCAAGCCATGCCTGATGTGGTGCTGGTGCACGGCGATACCACAACGACCATGGCCGCCTCTATGGCTTCTTTTTATCTGAAGGTCAGGGTGGCGCACGTTGAGGCGGGGCTTCGCACCAGAAACATGCATGCTCCATTTCCCGAGGAGATGAACCGCAGGATAGCGGGCGTACTGGCTGATATTCACTTCGCCCCGACAGAGACGGCGCGTCAAAACCTGTTACGTGAGGGGATAGCAAACGAAAACATTTTCATTACAGGCAATACCGTTATTGACGCCCTGCTTTCCGTGGCGAAACGACTGGAAACTGATTGGCTTCTGAAGGACCATCTTGATAAGGCTTTTTCATTCCTTGACAAAAGCAGGCGGATGATCCTCGTGACAGGGCATCGACGGGAGAATTTCGGTTCGGGTTTCGAAAATATCTGCAATGCCCTCGTGGATATTGCGAAACAGCGCCCTGATACGGAGATTGTCTATCCGGTTCATCTGAATCCCAATGTCCAGGCGCCTGTGAGAGCAATTCTTGGGGCAAGCAGACTTGAAAATATTCATCTCATAGAACCGGTTGATTATCTTCCGTTCGTATACCTGATGACTCGATCCCATCTTATTGTTACCGATTCAGGCGGTGTCCAGGAAGAGGCGCCTTCGCTGGGAAAACCCGTTCTGGTGATGCGTGAAACCACCGAGCGCCCTGAGGCACTAGACGCCGGAACAGTCAGGCTTGTTGGCGCGGACAGGCGAAAAATCGCCTCTGAAGTGTCTTTGCTGCTGGACAATCCCGATGAATACAGGGCCATGAGCGGCGCCCATAACCCTTATGGTGACGGTCATGCCTCTGAACGTATTACGAAGGTCCTGAAAAGCGCCTTGTTTTAATATTGGTGAAAGTAAGAATTTGCAAATATATGTTTAAGGTCATATACAGGAGACTCTATCTTGTATTTTCCTTGATTCAGACCCTGTTTCCTGCTTTGTATGGGAGCGCTTGGACCTTATGACATCCGTGAATTCCGGCTTGAACCCGGCAGACGTTAAATGTCATCGAAAAAGACACGTATGAATATTCAATTCCAGAGAACTGTCGACCGCTGGCTCGGCATACCCATATGCGCCCTGTTATCGCTGCTGGATCGATTGCGGGGCGCGCGTACTCCGGCGGCCGAGCCTCGGCGGATACTGGTGATCCTTCTTTCCGAGATGGGGAGCCTGGTGCTGGCCCAGCCCATGTTCAAGCGCTTGAAGGAACTTTATCCATCGGCTTCGCTGCATGTGATGCTTTTTGCCAAAAACCGTCAGGTACTGGACCTGCTGGAGGTGGTTCCGCCGGAAAATGTCATTACCGTCAGCGACAAGTCCCTGGGAAAGATGGCGCGCGATTGTCTGAAGGCCTTGCGCGACTTCCGGGCCGCTCCTTTCGATGTGGTGATAGACTGCGAGTTGTTCGCCAGGGTGAGCAGCATTTTCGCTTACCTTTCCGGGGCGAAGGTCAGGGTCGGGTTCCATCCCCATACCCAGGAAGGCCTCTATCGAGGTTCTTTCATTAACCGCCCGGTGCTGTATAATCCCTACCGGCATCTGACCGGGCAGTTTCTGACCATGGCCGCCGCCATTGACTCCACAACGGTTCCCAAGGCCAAGGATAGCGGAAAGATCCAATTCGCCCCGCCGCCTCCCGTGCGATTCGCGGAACATGAAATGGACGATGTCCGCAAACAGTTACAGGACGATTTTCCCGCGCTGCGGGACAAGAGACTGGTGCTGGTGAACCCCAGCGGCGGGATTCTGCCTATCAGGGCCTGGCCGCTGCCTTCCTACTTCCGGTTATGTGACGAACTGCTCCGGGAAGGGTATGCCGTTGGCGTCATCGGTCTTCCCCAGGACAAGGAATACGGCAAGGCGGTAACCGGGCACTGTAAAAGCGGGTATTGCGTTGACCTGACGGGCTATACGAAATCGGTAAGGCATCTGCTGGCGATTTTCCACTGCGCCGATCTGCTTATCAGCAACGACGGCGGCCCGGGCCAGTTCGCGGCCTTGACCTCCCTGCCGACGATTGTCTTTTTCGGTCCGGAGACGCCGAAGCTCTATGGGACTCTCAACCCGAATTCCTACAGCTTCTTTTCCGGTTGGCCCTGTTCCCCATGCCTTACCGCATACAACCACCGCAACTCGCCTTGCGACGGCGACAACCAGTGCCTGAAGTGCATAACTCCAGAAGAGGTTCTGGACAAGGCGAGGGAAATGCTCGGCCGCGGCGTCGCGGGGGAGGGCGACCCGCGATGATTTCCACCGTCCAGCAGATAACCATGCCCATAATAAATCGAATCTACAGACGCCGTTTCCTGAGATTCTGCACCATCGGCGCCTCCGGTGTCCTGGTCAATATGGCCGTGCTGTATGCGGGAAGGGAGTATCTTTTCAGGTCCATACCCTGGCCTCATCTCAGCCTGAACCTTTCACTGGCCTTCGCCATTCTCTGCGCCACCATCAGTAACTTTACCGGAAACCGCCACTGGACCTGGCGGGATCGCAGGCAGCACCACATGGACAAGGCGATCCCGATCCAGTTCGGCCAGTATGCGCTGGCATGCTGGATCGGCATCGCGCTTCAATTCATCTTCACCAACATCCTGGCGATCTATCTCCACTATCTGCCCGCCAACCTGATCTCAATTGTGCTGGCGAGCGTCTTCAACTATCTGGTGAACGACCGGTGGACATTCGGCAAGAAAGCGCGGGAACAGGAGTAATGAAATCTGACGATATAGCCGGAGGGATTTCCATGTCCCGGCTGTCATGGTGCGCGGCCGCTCTTCTTTTCGCGGTCTTTGTCTATTTTTATGCCCTGGACAGCCAGTACATCCCGAAGAACGGCGACGAGTATCCCTATACCCACATCACCAGGATGACGGCTGAGAGCGGGCACATGCTTCCCCTCAGGTCCGGGCTCAACCGGATGCGCAACACCAAGCCGCCGCTCCTCTTCTGGCAGGGGATTGCGAGCACGGACTGGGGCAGTGACTGGACCCTCTGGAACCTGCGTTTTCCAAGCGTCGTCTATACGCTTCTCACCGCCATGCTTGCCCTGGTTTTGGCCTGGAGGCTTTCCGGCCGCGTGGAGACCGGGGTTGTGGCGGCCCTTGCCTTTCTGGGCTTTTTCAGCACCTATCGCTTCGGCCGGCCCTTTCTCACGGATCCCGCTCTGGTCTTCTGGATCTTTCTGCCGTTTTTCATTATTCTCCAGAGGCGTCCGGAATCCTTCAATTCGCGTCTGGCCGTGCCCCTTGCGGCCGGATTGTCGGTGGGGGTCAGTCTCCTTTACAAATCTTTCGTACTGGTAGTACCGGTCTGTATCGCCCTTGCCTGGTGGTATCTGCGGGAACGGAACTACCGCGTGCGCCAATTTCTGCTCGGGGATGGCTACAAGGTGATGCTGACAGGGGCGCTGGCCCTGGGTGTTTTCAGTCTCTGGTTTCTCCTGGACCCTGATCCGGCTGCCATCTGGAAGGAATTCGTCGTCGGCGAGAATATGGGGAAGCTGGATCCCCATTCATCCGGTTACCTGAAAAAGCTTTTATGGGGCTCTTCCAGCCTCTGGAGCCTTGCCCTGGATTTTCTCGCCAATTCCGGACTTCTCATCTTTCCGGTGGCGGCCCTGTTTTTCCTTGCCTTCAGGGACGGAAAAGCGATGCCCGGCGAAAAGAAGCTGCTCTGGATATGGATCGTTACCCTCTTCATCGTCTTCGCCATTCCCAGCCAGAGGTCCGGCCGCTACCTGCTGCCGGCCATGCCCGCTGTTGCCGTGCTGCTGGCCCTGGAATGGGAGAGGATCGGCCGGCGGATATTCATTGCCCCAATGGTCTGCGGCGGAGCGCTTCTGGCCGTCGTCACCGTACTCTCCATAAGGCTTTACGCCCAGATCGGCGGCAGCGCGGCATATCCCGCTCATTACTGGCTGCTGCTGGCTGCCTGCGCCGCGTTTATCTCGGTCGGGATTTTCATTCCGAGGTTTACCCGACCTCTGGCCGTGACGGTCCCGCTCCTGCTCTATCTGGTGTTCGCTTCCTTCGTGCGCCCTCTGGACACCCGCATGGGAGTGTTTCCCCTGGAGGTCCGCGAAAAGATGCGCGGCCGGCAGGTATGGGTCCCGTGCAACTTCCGGGCAAAGGACGAGCGGATCCGTTTTCTCCTTCCAGGCGCGGACATCCACGGCTATCAAACGGGCCTGAATCTGGACATCAGACATTTGTCCGGGCGTTATCCACTGTTCGCGGTCCAGGTACCGATCCTGGAGGGTACGCGCCGCTCGGTGCTGGCCCGATGTCCCGGCTGCGTCATTGTGGGCGAACGCATGGACATGCGGACCAGGCACAAGGGGAAGGAATTGCGGGAGATGTTTCTGGAGGGGAAACTGTTCGAGCTTCTGTTCGTGCGCGAATTCCTGGTGGAGTCTCCCCTGGCGCCCCGTGACGCAGTTGAACGTTGGGCATCCGATGAGTGCCGGTAATCTATCCATGAAAAAAGCCAAGAATAAAAAAATACCTTTCCTGCTTTTGACAATCGCTCTTCTGTCGGCCGCATACCGGGTCCATTACGGGAGCGTTCCGGCCCTGGCGAACCACCAGGTGGCGTACCAGGCGACCGCCGCCGGCGCCCCCGTTGTCCCCTCGGACAACCCGTCATTTCTCCCGGCCGTCGCCCCTTCGGCGCATGCGGCTACCCTTGCGTTGCTCAGGGACGGTACGGTCGCCTGCGCCTGGTTCGCGGGTTCGCGCGAGGGCGCCAGGGATGTGGCGGTCTACTATTCCCTGCTGAGAAACGGTCGATGGTCCAGACCTCTGATAATCGCCGATCCCGTCCAGACCGGCCGCGATACCGCCAGGTACATCCGCAAGGTCGGCAACCCGGTCCTGGCATGCGACCCTTCCGGCCGTCTGCACCTCTGGTATGTCAGCACCTCCGTGGGGGGGTGGAGCACCTCCGCGCTGAATCACCGGGTCTCCGCTGACGGCGGCGCAAGCTGGTCCAGGGCCGAAAGGCTGGTGACGGCGCCCTTCTTCAACCTGAGCACACTTGCCCGCACGCAGCCCGTTCCGCTCCTGGATGGCGGGTTTGCCCTTCCTTCCTACCACGAGCTTTTCACCAAGCACGGCGAGATGCTGCGCCTGGATTCCCGCGGCATGGTTCTGGACAAGCAGAGGATGCCGGGCGGCGCGCCGCTGCTGCAACCGGCTGTTGCGCCGATCCCGGAAAGGGGGGAGTTCCTGGCCCTGCTGCGAAACGCCGGCCCCAAACCAGGGCGGATTGGCGTTGCGGCCCTTCGTGACGGCGAGGACCGCTGGCACGCCCGTCCATACCTGGCGCTTCCCAATCCCGATTCCTCCGTGGCGCTCCTGCGACTGAGTGACGGCAGGCTGCTGCTGGCCTGCAATCCCCTGCCGGATGGCCGCCGGAAACTGAGCCTGTTTCTCTCTTCCGACTTCGGCCGCAACTGGCTGGAGGCCTTTTCCGTGGAAGACGGACCCGAGGAGGGTGGCGAGTTTTCCTATCCGTCACTCCTGCGGGACAGGGAGGGGATGATCCATCTTGCCTACACCTGGAACCGCCGGAAAATCGCCCACAGGATGCTTTCTCTCCCGGCCCTGACCGGCCCTGAAGTGAGGAAAAAATGATGGATCCGCGCGATCTGTGGGGATTACTCGGCGCGGCGCTTCTCCTCGCATCGGGAGTCATGGCGGTAATCCCCTTGAAGAAAAAGGGACCGCGGCTGCTGCTCGCCGTTGCGCTGACGGGAATGGCATTCCCGCCGTTATGGAAAGGCCTGTCCGCGGCCGCTTACCTGCGGGGCATGATCGGTGATGTCAGCGCCGCTACGCTCATGCTTGCCACGATGTATCTCCTGGGCTGGGAAGGCGGAAAAAGCAATGCCCGCGACTGGTTCCTGGGGATGATCCTCCTTGCCGGCCTGACGCTCTATCCCCTTTCCCTGGGACCGTTCCCCATCGATCCCTACCAGTGGGGTTATCAGCCCTGGGGGCTTCTGGCGGCTATCGCCTTTGCCGGTCTGGTCGTCCCGCGCGGTCATCCGGCCGCGGCATACTATCTGGCCTTTCCCGTAGCCGCCTTTGCCCTTAATCTTTCGTGCTCCCGCAACCTGTGGGACTACCTGCTCGATCCCCTGCTCTTCGGGTATGCCCTGATACATCTTTTGCTTCTTGTATTCAGGCGCGCCGGGCCTTCCAAAGGAAGTTTGTTCCGCAATTAATCTTGCCATCAGGTGGCAAACCGGATAAATTCATGCGTACACCTTCCCTGGAGCCGCTGGGAGAGAGGTTGAAACATCCCTTCTCCCATGGGGAGAAGGTTCGTGTTTTCCCTCGCCCTCCGGGAGAGGGGCAGGGGTGAGGGGAAAAAGCGTTGGCTTGACTGCCAATCATGAATAAAGCGCTTCGGCGCGGGGGGTTAATCCGCACTTTCATAAAGTGCTGAATAAAATACTATTTCATCTGAGACTCATGCAAATGAAAAAGAACTCCCCTCTCCCCTTGGTGGGAGAGGGTCAGGGAGAGGGGGAAAGGCGTCGAATCATCGCATATCGCCGCTTTTCAACCTTCCCCCAACCGCCTCCCATCAAGGGAGGGGGAGTGGTTTTCAGTGCTTTTGCATGAGGCTTATCTGTATTTCGAATAATATCGACAGGAGAAGAGAATGCCTTGTGACTCAAAGATTACCATTTCCAACGGGGTCCTTTCCGTTCCGGACCGGCCCGTTATCCCTTTCATCGAGGGGGACGGCACCGGCCCCGATATCTGGCGCGCCGCGTCGAGGGTGCTGGACGCAGCGGTGGAGAAGGCCTATGGCGGCGCCAGGGAGATTGTCTGGAAAGAGGTTTATGCCGGTGAGAAGTCGTTCAACATGGGCCTGGGATGGCTTCCGGACGAGACCCTGGCCGCCTTCCGTGAGTATCTGGTGGGGATCAAGGGGCCGCTCACCACGCCCATCGGCGGTGGTATCAGCTCTCTTAACGTGGCGCTCCGCCAGGGACTCGACCTCTACGTCTGCCTCCGTCCGGTGCGCTACATCAAAGGGGTTCCATCGCCGGTAAAGAGGCCCGAACTGGTGGACATGGTGATCTTCCGCGAGAACACCGAGGACATCTATTCCGGCATCGAGTGGGCCGAGGGGACGCCCGAGGCGAAAAAGATAATCGACTTCCTCCGGAATGAGATGGGGGTGAAGAAGATCCGGTTTCCCGAGACCTCCGGCATAGGCGTCAAACCGGTTTCGCGGGAAGGGTCGGAGCGGCTCATGGAGGCGGCCATCGAATATGCCCTGAAGAATGGGCGCAAGTCGGTGACCATTGTCCACAAGGGCAATATCATGAAGTTCACCGAAGGGGCCTTCAAGAGCTGGGGCTACGAGCTGGCCGCTACCCGCTACCGGGACCGGACCGTTTCCCAGAGAGAGTCGTGGATCCTAGGCAACGTGGAAAAGGACCCGGGGATGTCGCCGGAGGATAACGCCCGTTCCATCGAGCCCGGTTTCGACAACATGACGCCGGCCCAGAGGGGAAGCGTGATCGCCGAGGTGGAGGCGACCCTCGCCCTCCGCTCCACCCATGGGGAAGGAAAATGGCGCAACATGCTCCTGATCAAGGACGCCATCGCCGACATCACCCTTCAGCAGACCATCACCAGGGCGGACGAGTTCGATGTCCTGGCCACCACCAACCTGAACGGTGATTACCTTTCCGACGCCCTGGCGGCCCAGGTGGGAGGCATCGGCATCGCGCCCGGCGGCAATATCAACTACCGCACCGGCCACGCCATATTCGAGGCCACCCACGGCACCGCTCCCAAGTACGCCAATATGGACAAGGTGAATCCCGGCTCCGTTATCCTGTCGGGTGTGATGATGCTCCAATACCTGGGGTGGACCGAGGCGGCGGACCTCATCAACTCCTCTCTGGACAGGACCATCGGGACCCGCAAGGTGACCTACGACTTTGCCCGTCTCATGAGGGCGGAGGGGCTGGACGGCGTGGAAGAGGTGAAGTGTTCAGGATTCGCCGACGAGTTGATCCGGAACATTCGTTCATGAATCTATCGAGGCTGCATGCATTGAGAAGAGCGGCTTCCCTGTGGGGGATTTCCTCAAAGTGTCAAACCCTGCTCGAATATCATTACGAAACGTCTGGACTGTGGAGTGATCGGAGGAGACAATGGCACGCAAAAAAATAGCGCTTATCGGCGGCGGACAGATTGGCGGGACACTGGCGCACCTGATGGCCCAGCGGGAACTGGGGGATATCATCCTCTTCGATATCGTTGAGGACCTTCCGCGGGGCAAGATGCTGGACATCATAGAGGCATCGCCAATCGAAGGATTTGACGCCCGGCTCGTCGGGACCAGTTGCCCGGAAGACATTCGTGACGCGGATCTGGTAGTGGTGACGGCCGGGATTCCCAGAAAACCGGGCATGAGCCGTGACGACCTGGTTATCGTGAATGCGAAGATCGTCAAGTCCGTGGCCGGCATGGTCCGGGATCTCGCGCCCAACGCCTATGTCGTCCTCCTTACCAACCCGCTGGACGCCATGGTGACGCTTTTTCGCAAGGTCACCGGCTTTCCGCGGAACAGGATCATGGGAATGGCCGGAGTACTTGATTCAGCGCGATTCTCCTCCTTTATCGCCCTGGAGCTGGGGGTGGCGGTGCAGGATGTCCATGCCCTGGTCCTGGGAGGACACGGGGACGATATGGTGCCCCTGGTCCGTTTCGCCAATGTCGGCGGCATACCGGTTTCATTCCTCCTGGAGCTGAAATACGGGCCCGCCGGGGCGGCGGAGGTCATGGAGGCGCTGGTTTCCAGGACCCGCAGGGCGGGAGGAGAGATCGTGGGCCTGATGAAGGGGTCCGCCTTCATTTCTCCGGCGAGCGCGGCCCTGACCATGGCTGATGCAATCCTGCGTGACCGGAAGCGCGTTATTCCCGTGTGCGCCCTTCTGGAGGGTGAGTACGGGGTGAACGGCTACTTCGTTGGCGTCCCTTGCGTTATCGGGGCGGGTGGCGTGGAGAAGATCCTGGAGCTGGAGCTTACACCCGATGAACAGGCCATGTTCGACGAGTCCGTTTCCCATGTGAAATCACTGGTGGATGGGCTGGAACTGTAGATTCATCTTCGCGAAAGGGAAAGTCTTAATGGAAAAGAAACAGCCGAGGATTGAGATAAACGAGAAATACTGCAAGGGGTGCCGCATCTGCGTGGAGTTCTGCCCGGCCAAGGTCTTTGAGATGAGGGGATTTGTCGCCACGGTGAAAAATCCCGAGGCATGCATCGCCTGTATGCAGTGCGAACTCAGGTGTCCGGATTTCGCGGTCACCGTTACCCTGTAACGTCGGAGGGAGGTATCGTGTCACAGAAGGTTGCATTCTTACAAGGGAACGAGGCCTGCGCCCACGGCGCCATCTACGCGGGGTGCCGTTTTTTCGCGGGCTATCCCATAACACCGTCCACCGAGGTGGCCGAGGTGCTGTCCAGCGAGCTCCCCAGGGTGGGAGGCGCTTTTCTCCAGATGGAGGACGAGATCGGGGCCATGGCCGCCGTGATCGGCGCCTCGCTTACAGGAACAAAGGCCATGACGGCCACCTCGGGTCCCGGCTTTTCCCTGAAACAGGAGAACATCGGCTACGCCTGTATCACCGAGACGCCGTGCGTCATCATTAACGTCATGCGCGGCGGCCCTTCCACGGGCATGCCTACCGGCCCGAGCCAGTCGGATGTGATGCAGGCGAAATGGGGGGCCCATGGCGACCATCCGGCCATCTGTCTCGTTCCCGCGTCGGTGCAGGAGCTGTTCACGGAGACCGTGCGCGCTTTCAATCTGTCAGAGAAATACCGGACCCCGGTCACGGTCATGCCCGATGAGATCCTGGGACACATGCGGGAGAGAATAGTCTTCCCGGAACCGGGCGAACTGGAGGTGATCAACCGTACCCCTCCCAAGGTGGCGCCGGGTGAGTACAAGCCCTACGATACCCGTTTCGGCGATGTGCCTCCACTGGCGGCCTTCGGCTCCGGTTACCGGTTCCACGTCACGGGACTCAACAAGGCGGAAGACGGTTTTCCGACGACCCGGGCAGATCTGGTGCAGGCCGAGGAGGAGCGCCAGGTACGCAAGGTGGAGAATGCCGTTGAAGACATTGTGACCTTTGAGGAATATATGCTGGATGACGCGGAGATAGCGGTGGTGGCGTTCGGTTCCATCTCACGCTCGGCCCGCTATGCGGTGAACCAGGCGAGGAAGCGGGGAATCAGGGCCGGTTTGTTCCGCATTATCACCTACTGGCCGTTTCCGGAAGTCCGGATTCGCGCCCTGGGGAAACGGGTGAAGGCGATTATTACCCCGGAGATGAACCTGGGGATGACCATACACGAGGTAAGGAGATGCGTGGAGGGGAGCGCGCCGGTAAGCGGGATCTTCCGCGTGGACGGCGAGCCCATCAATCCCGGGCAGATCCTCGCCGCGATACAGGAGGTGCGCTGACCCATGGGTTTCGACTACGAAAAATACATACGTCCGGGCAAGCTTCCCCATATCTGGTGTCCGGGATGCGGTCACGGAATAGTGATGAAGGGACTGATACGCGCCATTGACGCCCTCTCTCTGGACAAGGACATGACCGCCATCGTCTCCGGTATCGGGTGCGCGTCCAGACTCCCGGGCTACCTGGATTTCTGCACCCTGCATACGACCCACGGGCGGGGTGTCGCGTTCGCCACCGGCATCAAGATGGCGAAGCCGGAAATGAATGTCATCTGTGTCGGAGGTGACGGCGACGGTGTCGCCATAGGCGGCAATCACTTCATCCATGCCTGCCGCCGGAACATCGACATCACCTATCTGATAATGAACAACAACATATACGGCATGACCGGAGGGCAGTTTTCACCCACAACCCCCTACGGGGCCAAGGCGTCCACTACGCCTTACGGAAATCCTGATCCCCCGTTTGATATCGCCAGGCTCGCCATCGGGGCGGGCGCCACTTTCGTCGCCCGCGGGACCGCGTTCCATGCCTCACAGATAGACAAGCTGCTGACGGAGGCCATCAGCCACAAGGGGTTTTCAGTGGTGGAGATAATGGACAGCTGCCCCACCACATACGGCCGCAAGAACAAGTTCAAGTCGGTAATAGAGATGATGAATCATCTGAAAGAGATAGCCGTTCCGGTCGCGGCGGTGGATAAGATGCCGCCGGAAAAGCTCCAGGGCAAGGTTCTGACCGGGGTTCTCCACAGGGAGGACAAGCCCGAATATGTGGAGGAGTATCGCCGCCTCGTGGAGCGGGTCCGGGAGTCCATGGAAGGGTAAGCCGGAAGCCGGAGAACGAAGAGTACGTTAATTATTAAACCTGAAAACGGCATTTCAACCACAGGGTCACAGAGGACACAGAGATATAATGGCGAAAAAATGAACTACCAGACTCACCATAAAGGTGAAGATTGCATTATCTTTGTTTTGGAGTAACTACTTTAAAGTTATACAAAAATCCTCTGTCTCTCTGTGGTAATTGCTTTTTTTCAGGTAAAATTGCGGGGGCAAACCTCGTGTTTGCCCGATGGGAGGGCGATCACAAGGATCGCCCCTACCGTTTGCCGATACAGACAGGAGACGATAATGTCCGCCAACAGATATGAGATACGATTTTCCGGGGCCGGGGGGCAGGGGCTGATCCTGGCCGGGATCATCATGGGAGAGGCGGCCGCCATCTTTGACGGCAAGGAGGCGGTGCAGTCACAGAGCTATGGTCCGGAGGCCCGCGGCGGCGCTTCCAAATCAGAGGTCGTCATCTCCGACGCGCCCATTGATTTTCCCAAGGCGACAGCCGTTGACGCCCTCCTCGCCCTGACCCAGGAGGCTTGCGACAAATATTCCCGCGACCTGAAAGAGGGGGGCGTACTGCTCGTGGATTCCGACATGGTGAAGAGGATGCCCCAGGGGAACTTCTCCGTGGTGGGGTTGCCCATAATCAACACGGCCAAAAACGACATCGGCAGGGCCATTGTGGCCAATATCGTCGCCCTGGGGGCCATGGTCGCCCTTACGGGCGCCGTAACCAGGGAAAGCGCGGAAAAGGCGGTGCTGTCACGGGTACCCGAGGCCTTCGTCGACCTGAACCGCAGGGCGTTTCTCGCCGGCTATGAAAAGGCCCTGGAGGCCAGGGGGCAGGGGGGCTCTCCGGCATGACGCCGGACAACCTCCCGACCCATCCGTCCCCTGAGTCACGCCGGATGCTGGACAGGGTCCATGTCGTGCTCGTTGAACCTCAGAATTCCGGAAACGTGGGCATGGTCTGCCGCGCCATGAAAAATATGGGCATAAAGAGCCTGCGTCTGGTGAAGGGTTGCCGCACGGATCAGTCGGATGCCCGGCGCTTCGCCGTTTCCGCCCGGGATGTCCTGGACTCGGCGGCGCGTTTTGAGTCACTGGAAGAGGCCCTTGCCGATACCGCGATATCGGTGGCCACGACCCGGAGGTTCGGCAAGTACCGGCAGGAGATCATGGACCCGGTGGAAACCGTTGCAAGACTCCGTTCACGCATGGGTGACGGTGAGATTGCCCTTGTTTTCGGGCGGGAGGACAGCGGCCTGACAACCGATGAATTGTCCCTGTGCCGGTGGCAGGCCACCATCCCCACCTCTGATGAATACGGCTCCATGAATCTGGCGCAGGCGGTTCTCATCTTCTGCTATGAACTGTCGCGGGGACTGGCCAACGGAGTCCCCCCGGTTTCGCGGGAACTGGCGGAGACGGCGGAGATGGAAGCCATGTACCGCCATATGGAAGAAACCCTGCTTGGCATCGGTTTTCTGGATCCCCTTAATCCGGCGCACCTCATGCGCACCTTGCGGCGCATCTTCTCCCGCGCGGAACTGGATTCCAGGGAAGTGGCCGTATTGCGGGGCATGATGTCCCAGGTGGATTGGGCGGCCTCGGCGGTCGAGGCTTCAAAACAGTCCGAAGATGTCTGAGATTTCTTTCCCTTGAGGGTGACAATGACTTGGACGGTGATTATACTGTAAAACCGGTTGAACAACACCTGATTACAAAATGAAATGGAGGTACCATGAAAAAACTGTCACTTTATTTTCTGGGCGTTTTTCTGATGGCGGCGCTTTCCGGATGCGGCTACAACACGATACAGGCCAACGAGGAAGCGGTATTCGCCGCATGGGGTGACGTGGAGGCTACCTATCAGAGGCGCGCCGACCTGATACCAAACCTGGTGGAGACGGTAAAGGGTTACGCGAAACATGAGGCGGACACCTTCAAGGCGGTCACCGAGGCGCGATCCAAGGTCGGTTCGATGCAGGTGTCCAAAGAGATGCTGGACGATCCCGCCACGCTTGCGAAATTCCAGAAGGCCCAGGGAGAACTATCCAGCGCCCTTTCCAGGCTGCTGGTGGTGGCGGAGCGCTACCCCGACCTGAAGGCGAACCAGAACTTCCTTTCCCTCCAGGACCAGCTGGAAGGGACGGAAAACCGGATCAATGTCGCCCGCGTCCGCTACAACAAGTCGGTTGAGACCTTCAACGTGAGTATCAGGACCTTCCCCAACTCCCTGACCAATTCCCTCCTTCTCAAGCTGAAGCGCAAGGAGCCGTTCAAGGCGGAAGAAGGGGCGAAGACCGCGCCGAAGATCAAGTTTTGATGGAAAAAAGACCCGATCAGCCTGAAGGTGGAAATCCATGAAGACCTTTCTCGCATGCCTGCTGCTATTATCGATCCCCTCCCTTGGCGTCGCCCTTGATGTGCCGCCGCTGCGCGCCCATGTGAACGACACCGGGGGGATGCTCTCCTCATCCGCTGTGAGCAAGATGGAGCAGGAACTGGCCGCATTCGAGAAGAGCGATTCCACCCAGATCGTGGTCCTGACGATTCCGAGCCTGGAAGGCGAGAGCCTGGAAGAGTATTCCATCAAGGTGGCCGAGGCCTGGAAGATTGGTCAGAAGGGTAAGGACAACGGGGCCATCCTGCTGGTTGCGAAACAGGAAAGAAAGATCAGGATTGAGGTGGGGAGGGGTCTGGAGGGGAAGCTCACCGACCTCCTTTCCGGAAGGATTATCCGCGGAGAGATTGCGCCCCGGTTCAAGGCCGGTGATTTTGACGGAGGGGTCCAGGCCGGAGTCTCCGCCATGATGGCCGCCGTAAAGGGGGAGTACACGGCCTCTCCCGGCACGGGCGGCAAAAATGCCCCAAACTTCCTCACGCTGTTTCTGTTTCTTTTTATCGGTTGTATTGTCCTGGGCGCTATCTCCAAGATTATGGGAGGGCTTGCCGGGGCGGTGGGCCTTCCGGTAGTGGCCTCGATTCTTTCTTCAGGGCTTGGCCCGTTTGTTCTCCTTATCCTGGCCGGGGTCGGTTTTCTGGGCGGCCTTTTCTTGAGCCTCCTTTTCAGCGGCGCCGGACGCCGGGGCGGCGGTTCGGGCGGCGGCCCTTTTCTGGGCGGGGGATATGGCGGTGGTGGCTTCTCCGGGGGCGGCGATGTGTTTTCCGGCGGCGGCGGCGATTTCGGCGGAGGCGGGGCTTCGGGAGACTGGTAGCTTTTACGAGAGACAGGTGGAGTTTATGAAGGGAAAAAGGTCCGAGGTTTTTTTCAGTGAAGACGAAAATACCAGGATAAGGTCCGCAATCAAGGCCGCGGAAGAGGGGACCTCCGGTGAAATCGTCGCCATGGTAGTGGATCGGAGCGACAGTTACCGGGAGGCCGAGACCCTCGGCGCGGTGCTGATGGCGGCGCTGGGGGCTTTTATCCTGGAGCTTGCTTTCCGTATCTGCACCTTGTGGGGCACGGCTTCCGAGTGGGGGCATGGAGGCGGTCCGGGAGCGGAGATGGTCCTGCTGGGAGCGTCCATCTGGACCTATATCCCGCTGGTTTTTCTCCTCTTTTTCCCTGCCCGATATCTCTTCCGTCGATTCGAGCAGCTTAAACTCCACTTCGTCGGCCGGAAGAGGGTTGATGAGGCGGTGCGGGAAAGGGCTGTGCGGGCCTTTTTCGAGAAGGGCCTGTACCGCACCAGGGATGAGACGGGCATCCTCATCTTTCTTTCGCTCCTGGAGCACAAGGTGTGGATACTGGGAGATCGCGGCATTGACAACAGGATATCCCGTGAAATATGGCAATCACTGGCCCGGGAGCTTTCCCTCGGCATGCGGGAGAAACGCGCCTGCGATGCCCTGTGCAAGGTGATTTCCGCATGTGGCGGTGAGTTGGCCCGTCATTTTCCCAAAAGGCCCGATGATACAAACGAACTTGTGGACGATGTGATACTGTAGCGGGCCGAAGCATGTCATAAACCGGGAGGCTTTCTGGATACCACTGTTCTTGCGACTACCTTCGGCATAATCTTTCTCGCGGAGCTGGGGGACAAGACACAATTGACGGCCATGGCCCTCGCTGCCCGCTATCCATGGAAAAAGGTTTTCATCGGCATTGCCCTTGCCTTCACGGTTCTGAACGTGGCGGCCGTACTTCTCGGCAAGGCGCTGTTCGCCGTCTTTCCCCTTTTCTGGACGAGGCTGGCGTCAGCTGGTCTTTTCTGCTATTTCGGGATTGCCACTCTGCTGCAATCGGCTGAACCTGACGGAGAAGAGCGAAGTTTTTCCGCTACGGACGCCATCAGAACGGCCTTTTTGATGATCCTCCTGGCGGAACTTGGAGACAAGACCCAGATCGTAACCCTCAGCCTGGCGGCCCAGCACAACGCGCCGCTGACGGTTTTCTGCGCATCAACACTTGCTCTCTGGCTGGTTTCTCTCCTGGGAATATTCCTGGGAAGGCAGCTTCTCCGTTTTATGCCCCTTCACTATATCCACCGCGCAGCGGGAGTCATGTTCCTCCTGTTTGGCGCTGTATTGCTGTACAAGACGCTCGCATAGTCCCTCGTTGCTTTTATCCTGAAAACGGCATTTCAACCACGGAGAACACAGAGGCACAGAGGTTTATCGTATAACTATCAAGTAGTTACTCCAAAACAAAGATATTACGATCGTCATCTATATGGTGAGTCTGGTAGTTCATTTTTTCGCTTTTATATCTCTGTGTTCTCTGTGGCCTCTGTGGTAATTGCTTTTTTTTAGGTTTATTCGGGTATTTTCCTGAAATAACCGGAAACTTTCATTCAACCTACCGAAGAGATAAATGTCAGATAAGTATATCGAAAAAGCCTTTCTCTATTTCCTGACGCTTTCACTGATAGCGCATGTGGTGATTCTCGCCCTGGTCTACCTGTTTCCGGAGAGCAAACGCGAGCCAAAACAGGAAGCATATATGGTTGAGTTATCGGATATGCCTGAATTGAAGCAGGCGCCTCCATCAAAGGCGCCTGCCAGGAGGTTCGCGGAGCGCAAGCGGCGGGTCGTGAGGGAACGCGCGCCCCGTGGACAAAGGGAGCGCGACAGGATCGCCTCCGCTCCGCGCGGAGAATCCCGGCCTGAACCGGTTCGTCCGGCGCCGAAAGAGCAAGAGCGGGAAAGGACCGTTTCGGAGGAACCCGTATCCAGGGCTGAAACCGGCGCGGTATCGAAAGAGGGCGCGGAGAAAAAGAGGGCGGGGGAAGTAAGGCGGAAGGGAAAGGACCTTCCGGACCTGGCGAAACTCTATCCAAGCGCGGGCAGGATGGCCCGGCTGGAGGAGTCTTACCGCAAAAAATACGACACGGAGATCGATGAGGGTGACACCAAGTTTCTGAACACCGACGATATCCAGTTCGGTTCGTTTCTCCGTCGTTTCGAAAGCGCGGTCTATGGGGTGTGGCGCTACCCGGATGCAGCGGCGCGGTCGGGGATACAGGGGGTGACCCCGGTGAAGATTACCTTCAACCGCAGGGGAGAAATCCAGAATATTCAGTTGCTTCAGTCCTCGGGGAGCAAGATTCTTGACTCCGAGGTTTTCCGCGCCCTCAGGTCAATCGGGCCCCTGGGCGGTTTTCCCAAGGCCTACCCCAAGGAGCAGTTTAACCTTATAGCTTTTTTCCAGTATGGGATCAGCCAGGGAGGAATTCACGGCCGCATCCGTTAGGCGGATGGAAACGTCCCTCATGGCATTTCCGGGTTCCGGACGAATCCATCCGTCTGGGCGTGTCTTCAGCAGAGGCGTTTCTTCAGGTACTCCTCCAGTTCCTTTCCCAGTTCGTCCCTCTTTAACGCCATATCCAGCGTTGCCTTCAGGAACCCCAGCTTGTCTCCACAGTCGTAGCGGGTTCCTTCGAATCTGCAACCGTAGACGGGCTCATTACGGGAGAGTCTCAGAATGGCGTCGGTAAGCTGGATTTCCCCGCCTTTTCCTGGTTCCTGCCGCTCAAGGATTGGAAAGATTTCCGGAGTAAGGACATAGCGTCCGATGATGGCAAGGTCGGAAGGCGCGTCTTCCCTTTTCGGTTTTTCCACCAGATTCTTCACTTTGTAAACCCCGCGCGAAATCTCTTCCGCGTCGACGCATCCGTAAGCGGAGATGTTTTCCATGGGAACCTGCTCGAGGGCCAGCACGGATCCCTGGTGTCTTTCATGAACAGCCAGCAGTTGGCTGAGGCACGGCTTGTCCGCGTCTATGATGTCGTCGCCAAGGAGTACGGCGAACGGCTCATTGCCCACGAATTCCCTGGCGCAGAGGATCGCATGACCCAGACCCAGCGCCTGTTTCTGGCGGACGTAGAAAATGCTCACCATCTCCGCGATGTCGCGGACCTCCTGGAATTTATCATCTTTGCCCTTCTCAAGCAGGACCGACTCCAGCTCAAAGGCAATGTCGAAATGGTCTTCAATGGCCCGTTTGTTGCGGCCGGTTACGAAAAGGACCTGCTCAATGCCGGCCGCCACCGCCTCTTCCACAACGTACTGGACAAGGGGTTTGTCGATGAGGGCGAGCATTTCCTTGGGGGATGCCTTGGTGGCTGGGAGAAACCGGGTTCCGAGACCGGCGACGGGGAATATCGCCTTTTTGATTTTCATAAGTCCTCCATTATTGCGTAATGTTCTGTGCTCCCATGGCGGTTCAGGGGTCAGCTTTGTCCTGTTAAGTTTTTGCGTCATGCGATAATCCCCCTCATCCGCCCCAGCGGGGCGCCTTCTCCCTTGGGGAGAAGGGACATTTTTGACACCCTCGCCCTGCGGGAGAGGGTGGCCGAAGGCCGGGTGAGGGGTTAAGCCGGGATTTTAGCGATTGCCGCAATTAGCTAACCGGACATTGCTGTTCAGGGGTTGTTTCGCAAGGCTTCCAGGGTCATTTTCGCGGATTGAAGGGTGTTCTTGAGGAGCATGGTGATGGTCATTGGTCCGACGCCGCCCGGGACAGGCGTAATGTGGGAGGCGCGCAGGGAAGCCTGCTCGAACTCCACGTCGCCAACGAGCCTGTTGTCGGGAAGGCGGTTCACTCCCACATCGATGACCACGGCGCCCTCCTTTATCCATTCTCCCTTGATCATCTCCGCTTTGCCGGCCGCCGCGATCAGGATATCCGCCGCCCCAATCTTTGCCGGGAGGTCCACGGTCCTCGTGTGGCAGATGGTCACGGTGGCGTGCTGATGCATGCACATGAAAGCCACGGGCTTGCCCACGATGTTGGAGCGACCTACCACGACAACTTCCTTTCCCTTCAGATCAATGCCGGTCTCCCGCAGAAGCTCCATGATCCCGTAGGGTGTGCATGGCTGGAAAACCGGTCTGCCGATAATGAGTCTTCCCATGTTGAAGGGATGAAAACCGTCCACGTCCTTTTCCGGTGAAATGGCTTCCAGGATTCCGAGGTCATCCATGTGTTTCGGAAGCGGCAGTTGCACGAGGATTCCATGTATCCTTTTATCATTATTAAGTTTTTCTATGAGAGACAGAAGCTCCGCCTCCGGGGTGTCCGCGGGAAGGGTGTATTCGGCGGAGAAGATACCCACTTCACCGCAGGCCTTTTCCTTCATGCTCACGTAAACCCTGCTGGCCGGGTTTTCTCCCACAAGAATCACGGCGAGTCCGGGGCGGACCCCCTCAGATGTGAGCTGCTTGACTTCCGATGCAATGTCGCCCCTGATTTTTTTGGCGATGGCCTTCCCGTCGATGATATTAGCCATTTAAGTAAGCTCCTCCGGAGATTTTCGTAACGCGCCGCCGCTTCGGAGGCGCTCCATGATGGAATTGCCCGGTCTAGGAACCCGGGCAAAAAAAATCCCCCGTTCGGGGGATTCTGACGAGGCGTTTCAGGCCGCCACCGAGGGGCATGAGGCGCAGGCCCCATCTTTCGGACAGGTTCGCTGGGTGTTCGGACGAGAGTCCTTCGAGTAGCCCTCGCTGTACCAGCCGCTCCCCTTCAGGGAAAAACTTGTTCTGGAAATCATCTTTTCAATGGCGCCGCCGCAGGCGGGGCAAACGGTGGCGGGCGCGTCGGAAAATTTCTGGCGCAGTTCGAATTCCTTGCCGCAATCTGAGCAGTGATATTCATATAATGGCATTTTTACTACCTCCTGAGACATTATCAGGTTAACTATAAGAACTGCGCCCCGTGTTTGTCAACCCCTTTGGCCGGGCAAGGCTCACGGCCTTTTTGCTGATCCTCCGCGGATTAGATTCGTCATGCCCGGGTGCTTCTGTCGGGCATCCATGATATCAGGAGGTTACGGGATGGGTTTGCGAGCAGCGGAGCTTCGGGAATGACTTCTTGCTACGTTGTCATTTATTTGAAGAGGCTGTTGGTCATGGCGAACAGGAGTGGGGTCCGATAGATGATGCCCACCACCTTTTTGTCTCTTACTACAGGAATTCTCTGAAAACGGTATTTTACGAACAGCGAGGCGATATCTATGAGCAGGGCGTCTTCGGTTACCGATATGGGCTCTCTCTCCATTACGTCCTCAACCAGCTTGTCTTTGATCTTTTCGCATAAATGTTCAAAGCTGGCCATGTTTACCTTCGTGGATGCATCAGCGGAGGTAGTATTCTCGAGGAGGGCCTGCATAATGGTTAAAGGCATCAATACACCGGACAGTTCACCCCATTCATTTACGACAACCAGGCCGGGCGCCGCGTTAAGGAAGCTCTTGTCCCCATAGTTTTTTTTGAGTTTCAGGACCGCGTCCTTGAGAGATGTTTTCCTGGAAATGGTAGGCACATCCGTTATCATTATATCTCTGGCTTTCATTTGTTACTCCGTGCTGACATTGCGAGTTTATGGACTGCTTCCCCGGTTATGCCTTCAACTCTGATGGTTTTGTGCCTTGATTTTTCGCCCGTGATTATTTGAACGTTCGATTTGGCGACATGAAGCAGTTTGGCCAGGAATTGACGGCAGAGTTTATTGGCGGCGCCCTCAACCGGCGGGGAGGTAAGGCGGATTTTCAATTCATTTCCGCTTGGCCCGATAATCTCATTGCGGCTGGCGCCTGGTTGGACATGTATGGAAAAAGTGACGCCACGCTCTGTTTCAGTTACACTGAGTCCATCTGTTGTGGCGTTACTCATCGGTAACGGCCAGCATTCTGGAATAGGAGTCGAGCAGGGCGCGTAACGCGGATTCAAACTGGGCCTTTTGTCTGCGCAGTTCCTGGATCTCGTTTTTCAACTGGATGGCCCGGTTCTGGGCGTCGGCGACAATCTTTTCCGCCTGGACTTCAGCTTCCGCGATGACCAGATCGGCCTCTTTCCTGGCGTTGTTTTTCATTTCATCGGTTATCTTCTGGGCGGAAAGGAGCATCTCGCGCAACTCTTTTTCCCTTTGAACGAGTATCTCCGATTCCGACTGGCATTTCTGAATCTCTTCGCGCAGGTTCGTGTTTTCTCTGTTCAGGCTTTCCATTTCCCTGGAAACGGCCTGGAGAAATGAATCGACGTCATCCGGATTCAGTCCGCCGAAAAGTTTTCCCTTGAACTGCTGTTGCTGAATGTCCAGTGGCGTGATTTTCACTGAATCCCTCCTATGCCGAGTTTAAGCCGGTATCCGAGATCGATGATCGATGTTACGACGAATTTCTTCAGAAAATATATGGCAAGGATTGCGACCAGGGGGGACAGGTCCAGACCGCCCAACGCGGGAAGTCTTTTGCGCAGACGGTAAAGAAGGGGCTCGGTGGCGCGGCGGAGAAAACTGACGATGGGGTTGTAAGGGTCAGGATTAACCCATGATATCAGCGCGCTGGCGATAATCATGTACATGTAGATTGTCAGTACAAAATCCAGTATCTGCCCGATGGCGACAAAAAAATTGGCTGCGATAAACACAATGTTCTCCCTGCTGTTCCTTTGTCCTGAACAGTGTCCAAGTTATACAGAAAAGGGTATTTCCTGTCAAGGTCGCCACTTTTCCGCCTGTTGCCGGCGCCGGGATATCCCGCTATCCTGATGCAATCCCGGGAGGAAAGAGGTGTGAATTGAAAGGGTTCCGTTGAGATTTTTTGTTGTATCGCCGCTGATTATCGTTATACTGAATCCCCCTGAATGAAAGGAGATGATTTGTATGTCTTTATCAAAGACGTGGTATACGCTGGAAGAGGCCGAGTCCAAGTTCGGAGTTTCCAGGACGCTCATATTGAAATGGGTTGATGAGGGTCTGGTCCGGAGCGAGCAGAGTGATCGCCGGGTTGACGCGGTTAACGGCGACGACCTGGAATTAAAGGTCGAGGAGCTGATCAAGGGGAAGTAAATGGTTTCCGTCCCTCGTAAATGGTAACGATGCCGAGGCTGAGATCGGTATGCCGGGTGTGCGAGAAACCCGCCTCGGTCATAAGCGCCTCGAATGCGTGACGGTCCGGAAAGGCCTCGACTGATTCCGGCAGATATCTATAGGCTCTGAAATCCGACAGGAGCCCGCCAACGGCGGGCAGCAGCCGTCTCATGTAGAAGCGGTAAAGAGGCCTGAAAAACGGCGAGGGAGGCTCGGAAAACTCCAGTACCACCAGAACGCCTCCCGGCGCCAGTACGCGAAGCATCTCGCGAAGGCCCTGTTTTCCGTCCCGGACGTTTCGGATGCCGAAGGCGATTGTAGCGGCGTCAAAAACACCTTCACGGAAGGGAAGCGCCTCGCAGGAAGCGACCGCCAGCTTTATTCTGTTCCGATACCCCGAGGCGCTGATTTTCGTTTCAGCGATTTTCACCATTTCACCGCAGAAATCAACGCCCACAATCCGGGTATCTTTGCCGGCGCGTACAGCCGCCAGGGCCATGTCTCCGGTGCCCGATGCCGCGTCCAGGATGACGCCGCCTTTCGGACATGCGAGCCTCGCCACGGCCGATCTGCGCCATGAATTGTCTATTCCGAAACTCAGGAGCCTGTTTAACAGGTCGTACCTCGGTGCGATTGCCGCGAACATATCGCGTATGCCGGTTCCTTTCGGAGAGGTGTTTTGCATGTAATCGGAATCCTCGCGTGGTGATCCGCCGCCTGGGCGGTAATGTCCGGTTTTTAGAACCGGTCCTTGTCCAAGAATAGCAACATTGCGCATTGCCGGGAAAGACAATTCTTCTTTTCCGTGGATAAACATACATATTCAGAGAGGTTTTTTCGTGGTACCCGTCATCCGCTGGCAGGACATCGCAGACATCATCATCATGAGTTTTCTGGTCTATCACCTGTACGGCTGGTTCAGGCACACCAAGGCCTTTCAGGTGGTAGTCGGTCTTGGCTTCCTTGGTGTAGTTTACCTGGTTACCAAGAACCTCGGATTTTTCATGACGAGCTGGATACTCCAGGAGCTGGGCACCGCTCTTTTCGTTCTCATTATCGTGATCTTTCAGGCGGAGATCCGTCAGGCGCTGTACCGTATAAGCCCGTTGCGCAACATCTTCGGAAAGCCGGAGCCCGGGCATTCCGTTGACCTCGATGAGCTCGTAAACTCCGTTTTCTCCCTGGCGGAGACCCGTACCGGCGCCATCATCATACTCCAGCGGGAAGAACCGGTGGACGAATATCTTTCCAATGGTGTACGGGTGGAAAGCGGGATATCCGGTGAACTTATCGGATGCATTTTCAAGGACGGCTCTCCGCTTCATGACGGCGCGCTTCTGGTACGGAGCGGAAAAATCTCCCGCGCTTCCTGTCACCTCCCCCTCTCCATGAATACCGGGATACCCCAGTATTACGGGACGCGTCACCGCGCCGCACTGGGTCTTTCCGAGCGTTCCGACGCGGTCGTGCTGGTCGTTTCCGAGGAGAGGGGCGAGGTGTCTCTGGCCCTTTCCGGTAACCTGGAAAAGATGGCTGACACGAGCCGGCTTTCCGAAAGGCTTGCCGAGCTCCTGTCCCCGCCTCCTTCCGAGGCGGCCCATATTTCCCTTGCCAGACGCCTTTTCAGGAATATCAAGCCGAAAATATGCACATTCCTGCTGGTATTCATCTGCTGGCTCGCCATAACGGCCAGGCAGGGAGAGATAATCACCGTTTCCGCGCCCCTTCAGTTCAGGAATCTGCCGGAGAGCATGCTGCTCGGCAAGAGCTCCCCGGATTTGGTTGAGTTGCAACTGAAGACCCTTTCAAGCCTTATTCCCCTGCCGAAGGAGGGGGATGTTGTCGCGGAGATAGACCTGTCCGGCGTAAAGGAAGGGAGCAACAAGATTCAATTCCGGAAAGAGGACTTCAAACTCCCTTCAGGGATTGTTGTCACCAGCATCAAGCCCACGGGAATGAAGGTCAGTATAGAGAAGCGGGCCAGGAAGATGATCCGGGTGGAGCCTACGTTTACAGGCGGCGCTGAAGGGTCTTCGCGTCTGAAGAAATTCAAGGTTTCTCCCGCCATGGTCATGCTGGAAGGGCCTTCTTCCATTCTCTCCAGGGTGGGGTCGATCCGCACCGAAGATATCAGGCTGGACGTGCCGTCCGGGACGGTAACGGTGGAGAGAAAACTCCTTGTGCCGGCGCAGCTGAGGGCCGCGGGTCGCGATACTGTTTCCGTACGATTCGTAGTTGGAAAGTAAGACGTTTTTTTCAGGATGGTTCGTTTAGGTTGACATTTCCGCTTTTCCTGTTGTATAAATGCAAAAATTCAAAATCATGTTTTGTGATGTAAAACAAGCAAAGGAGGGAGCATGAATAGAGGTTTAGCTATTGTTGTCGCATCAATATTCCTGACAGCCTTCCCGTCACTTGCCCTCGCCGCGAAGACCCACGTAGTCAAAAAAAACGACACTTTGTATTCACTTGCGAAAAAGTATCATGTGACGGTACAGGACATCAGGTCCGCCAACAACCTTGTTGGCAAAATCCTTAAACCGGGCAGCAGACTGGTTATCGCACCCAGGATGGCCGCTTCCGATGAGCGGATATCCCGGAAAAAGATCAATTCCGTAAACTACACCATCCGCAAGGGTGACACCCTTGCAAGGATCGCTAAAAAAACCGGCGTATCCATTGCTGAACTGAAGCGCCTGAATGATATTCAGGGAAAGAAAATGAAACCGGGAAGGGTCCTGGCCCTGCGCGAACCGGCGCCGGTTGAGGAACGCCAGGCGAAACCCGTGAAGAAGTATGTGGTACGCAATGCCGAGCTCTTTTCCAACGAAGAATATGAGCGTACGCTGGCGGAGCTTACCGACACGGAACCACGTAAAGCCATTGACCTTGAGAAGAACATCGAGCTTTCCACGGATGCCTCGAAGCGTCTCAAGAAGAGCGCGTTCAGTTTCCTCGGCACACGCTATCGTTTTGGAGGCAACAGTAGAAACGGTCTGGACTGTTCCAGTTTTGTCCAGCATGTATTCCGTGAGCTGGATATTAATCTGCCGCGGACCGCGCGTGAGCAGTTCTGGACGGGAGAGCCCGTCACAAGTTATGATCTTCAGAAGGGTGATCTGGTCTTTTTCAGAACCTATGCCTCTTTCCCATCCCACGTAGGGATATATCTCGGGGAAAACAAGATGATACATGCATCTTCCCGGGACAGGAAAGTGGTTATCTCTACCATGAACACCCCGTATTACCGTTCACGGTTTATCGGCGCGAAGAGATATCCGCAGTTGAATCCTGATACTATGCGGCTGGAAGACCTGTTTTTAGGCACTGATATTATTGAGGAAAATGACGATGATATCGTGAAGAACGATACCCTGGGATTGCAAGTAAGCAATTAGCGGAATCCGCGGTCATCGGTTACAGGAGGGAACAAAAGAGCCGGCGCCCCTAAGGGGATGCCGGCTTTGATGTATCAGGTATTTCCGATACGGGTACGGGATATTTGATGTCTCTGTTATTGTTGTAGATCTCATCGAAAACAGGGGCAAGCCTGGAGAATGCGTCCAGAACTTTTGGATCAAAGTGTTCCGGCTGTGTCCTGCCATCGCCTTCGGTTATTATCTTCACGGATTCCATATGTCCCGCCGCATCCTTGTAAGGCCGTCTGCTCCTCAAGGCATCGTACTGATCCACGAGCATTACTATGCGACCCTCCATGGGAATTTCCTCCCCTTTCAGTCCGCGGGGGTATCCGCTTCCATCCCACCTCTCATGATGATTGAGAGCGATGGAGGCCGCCATCTGCAAGACGGGATAGCATGACCCCGAAAGCATTTTCTCCCCTATGATCGTATGGGCCTTCATTACCTCAAACTCTTCCCTGGTAAGGCTTCCCGGTTTGAGCAGAATATTGTCCGGGATACCAATTTTTCCCAGATCGTGCATGGGGCTGGAGAAGGTGATGTTCTCCACGAATTCGGCGGGAAGTTCAAGGTATTCCGCGATCTTGTTGGTGTAGAGGCCTATCCTTCCGATGTGTGAGCCTGTGTCGGTATCCCTGAATTCGGCAACCGCGGTCAGCCTCTCGATAATTTCCACGCTGATGTCCTTGACCATGAGAAGCGCGTCGGCAAGTTCACGCGTTTTCAGTTCCACCATGTCCTTCAGCATGAATTTGTAGTTTTTTTCCATCTGAAGCAGGCGGTTGTACTTGACCCCTTTTTCTATGGAGTGAAGCAGGTAGGTGGGTTTGTAAGGTTTGATGATAAAATCGAAGGCCCCTTTCTTGATCGCTTCCACGGCAATATCCAGTTCCGCGTAGGCGGTCATGAGTATTACCGGGATGTCCGGATTGAGGTTGTGGATGATTTCCAGAAGTTCTATTCCCGTCATGACAGGCATCTTGATGTCCGTGAGGATAGCGTCGAATTCCTGGTCATGCATCTTCTGGAGGGCTTCTTCACCGTTGCGGCACGGTATGACCGAGTATCCGAACTGGCCTAGCAGGGCAACGACCGACTCAAGGACGTACATGTCATCATCTACGACCAGGACGGTTGTAGTCTTCTTATCGTTAATCATCATCCGGAACCTTTCACATTATGGCGATGTATCTGTAGTGTAGAGGAGTTTTTCATGTCGTCAACGTTTCCCGCTATCCGGAAAGGCGACCACATGCGGGTTATTCAGTGTCACATCCGGAGTTTCCGGATGGGCATTTTTCAGCTAATCGTCGGGTCAGGCCCAGGGCTTTTCTGTAGCCGCACCCGTCATGCAGCCACGAAAGCTTCCTCACCAGGTCTTCCGTGAGCTGTATGCATTCAGGGTATATCTGGAAGCGACGATGGTAGATCCTGCATTTTCTCGTTACCACATCCAGATAACGGCACGGTATAGAGGTGAAAAAAACCGCGCCATTTTCATCTTCAATCTTTTCGAAACAACACAGCCCGCATCTCAGGCACAATTTTTCCCAGGCATCTTCCCGATTTTCTTGAGTCATGGGCAGAGGATACCGAAATTACTGTATTCCTGTCAATCTCTTTACCCAGGAAAACGCTCGATGCCGGGGTATACTATTGCCATCCATACCTCCGGCATGCAGCTGGAACGGTTTTCCCGCGTTGAAATGATCAGCTTTTGCGGGTACTATTGCCCACGTGGATTCCCTGAGCGCATCATGTTTAGATTCAACCGTTCCATTTCTTTAAGGCAAACCGGGGAAGCGGAGTCAGGACGGACAATTGGGAAGGAGGAAGGTGTGAATCAAAGTGAAATCGCCAGACTGAAAGGGATCGGCCCCGTCCTTTGCCAAAGGTTGCTGGCCGCCGGACTTGACTCATGTGACAAGATTGTCGAGGCCGGCGAGCAAGGATTGAAAGGTATCCAGGGTTTGAGCAGCCGGATGATTCCCTCGATACTCTCCCAGGCAGCCGCGATAAAAGCCGAAGCCGGCGCGGCTGGAGAAGTCCTCCAGCCGGAGGCGCCAAGCAAAGCGGAATCTCTGTCCGATGATTTGCGGGATATGGTGTCCCATCTCAGGGAGCGCTTCGGAGAACAACTGTCCGGGAAAGATGGAAGAAAGATAGAGAAGGATATCCTGAAAATCCTCGCTTTGCTGGAGAGCCTTCAAGGGAAACGGGCCGCCGGCAAAAAGAGGCGGGAGAGAGGGATCGAACGCGCGCATCTTCTCCTGAACGGTCTGGATGACGCGGAATTGAGCGGTGTCCGCAAGGGTCTGAAAAAGACGAGAAAGACCCTTGAGAGAATCTTCGCTTGAGCAATGGAGACCGTATGAGTCTTAAAAAGAACACACCTTTGTGGATTGCCGCTCGCCGCATCCTGGCCGACCGCGCGTCGGATTTTTTCCGTTGCTGGAAGCAGACGGCCGAGACCTTTGACCGGGAAGACATCCATGACCTGAGGGTGGCGTCGCGACGCCTGCGGGAGGGTCTGACGCTTTTTGCTCCATGCTATCCCCCTGAAAGCCTGTCTATCCTTCGCCGTAAGGTCCGCAAGGTAACCGTCCTTCTGGGGGATCTCCGGAATATAGACGAAGCGCTGGCTTTTTTCAGGGACGAGGCGCTTGAGTTGGGAGATGGGTATGGGGAAGAACTGTCCGCTTGTATCGGATTGTATGAGAGCAGGCGTGAGGAAGCCCGGTTGAAGCTGAAGCGGAAGATGAAGGGGATGAAACCGGGCGCACTCAGGAAAGCGTTTTCCGTATCGATTATGTTTCCGCATCTCTTTTCTCCTCCCGACGAGGCAGCGGACCCCTTTGCCACCATTGAGGATTTTGCCCGGAGGACTATCGATATCAGGCTGGCGCCGGTGCTTGCCCTTGCTCCCCTTGCGATGCGTCCGGCAGAGGCGCTGCTCCAGCACCGCCTCAGGATTGCCATCAAACGATACCGTTACCGGATGGAAGTGCTTTCGCCTCTCATGGGTGAAGGATACCGGGAGACCCATTCTCATGTGAAGTCATATCAGGATATCCTTGGCCGGCTTCATGACCTGGATGTATTCATGGAGTTGAGCACGGGTATCGATCTTTCTGACGGGGCCAGGCGCGCATTGACGGATTTGATAACAGGCAAGAGGGCTAATGTTTTCGGCCGGTTTCTGGACAAACTGGAGGAAGCGCCCCTTGATGTGATAGGCGCGCGGGTCAGGGAGCTGCTGTGAATAAGAAGAATAAGCGGCTCGCGGCCATCGACATCGGAAGCAATTCCATCCGCTGTATCGTGGTAGAGGTTCTTGAAGAGTCAACCTTCCGGGTCCTTACCGACGAAAAGGCAACGGTTCGTCTGGGAGAAAACATGACTTCATGCGGGCGTATCGCGGCCGCGCCATGGCAACGGGCCATGGAGAGCCTGCTGCGCATGAAGAAGATTGCCGATGGTTATGGCGCGGAACTCGTGGAGGCGGTTGCCACGAGCGCCGTTCGTCGCGCTATCAATGGAGGGGACTTCGTGCGCGCCGTCGAACGGGAGACGGGCATCCGCGTGGAGGTCATTTCCGGCGAGGAGGAAGCGCGGCTTGTCTCCCTCAGTGTCCTGAACAATTTCGATCTGGAAGGGGTGCGTTACGGGATGGTGGATATTGGCGGCGGCAGTCTTGAGATTGTCACCGCTTTCGGCGGTCACGTGGAGGAATTCTACTCACTGGAGCTTGGCGCCGTCACCATTACGGATAGATTTCTCCGTCGGGACCCTGTTGTCCCAGAGGATCTGGCAAGGCTTTTCAAGCATGTCCGCGCATCCCTCAAGGCCGCTTTCAAAGGAGAACAGGTAAAGGCCCAGGTTCTTGTGGCATCCGGAGGCACCATAACCAGTATCGCGTCCATGATTATGGCCATGCGCCGGGAGAAATATGACACGGCTCACGGCTACGAGGTGCTCCTTTCCGATATAGTCCATCTCCTGGCCATGTTGCAGAGGAAGGACCTGAAGGGACGCGGGACGCTGCCCGGGCTCAATCCGGACCGGGCGGATATCATTGTCGCGGGAGTCGCGGTCATCAGTGAGTTGATGAGGTATTTCGAAGTAAATATCCTTCGCGTCAATGAACGGGGCATCCGGGAAGGACTCATTCTCGACATCCTGCGCAAGCATGAGCTTGTCCTGCAAAAGGGACGTCGACGCACCTGGAGAGAAGCCGTTCTTGATTTTGCCCGTTCCTGTCTGGTGGATGAAGAACACGCCAGACATGTGGCCAGGCTTGCTCTGGAGATGTTCGATGTCTTGTCCGGGCCCTTTGTGCTGGGGGATAAAGAGCGGCGCATCCTGGAAGCCGCTTCGCTGCTGCACGACGCTGGATACTTCATCAGTTACACCAGCCACCACAAGCACTCCTATCACCTGATCCGCCACGCGGATCTCCTTGGTTTCACGCCCCGGGAACGGGAGATCATCGCTAACACGGCCCGCTATCACCGGAAATCACTCCCTGGGAAAAAGCACGACAGCTTTGCCCGCCTCACGGAAGAGGACCGCCTTCTGGTGTGCCGTCTGGGAGGCATCCTGCGCCTGGCCGACGGGCTCGACAGGCGGCGCGGAGGTGTCGTGACAAGGGTCAACCCCACCTTGACACGGACTGTTTTCCGCCTTCGCCTGGAGAGCGACGAAGACCTCTCCGTAGAACTTTTCAGCGGGCGCCAGAAGGGGGATCTGCTGGAAGAGGCTTTTCAGAGAAAACTTGTATTGGAAGAGGGAAAAGCGATCCCTTCTGTTCAGGAAAAGTAACAAGCTGTTCAGAGATGCGGCGGTGAAACACTCCGGGACGGGAACGTCCGGAGAGGTCCGGCCATGGCCGCGGGGCCGCCGCCAGCACCTGTCAATTACGATGGGTTGCCGTCGGTTCAGGCGCTATGAAGCGCCGCGTCAGCTCAAGCGCCTCCCGCAGGTTGAGGGCCACCCGGCAGCCTTCAAGTTCGCCCGGCAGTTGCTGGAGCATCCTGAATGCGCCGCCGCCAAGCATGATGCTGGGGGCTTGTTCGCCGAACTCTTTCCTGACCGCTTCCACCAGGTGTATCACCTTGGGAAGATTGAAGAACATGGTCGACGATATGCCGAAGATGTTCGCTCCGTTTTTGCGTATTGCTTGAATGACGCCTTCCGGAGGCACATTCGTTCCCAGAAACATCACATCCCATCCTTCTGACTCGAGGATGTCGGCCACCATGTTTGCTCCTACCTGGTGCAGTTCTCCCTGTACACCGGTAATCACGACCTTTCCACGAAAGGTATCGCTTGGTTCAAGGTGCTGGTAGAGGTTTGACATCACATACTGCGTAATGGCGGTTCCCATGTGCTCGTCAGCGACGGTTATCCGGTTACTTTCCCAGAGCCTGCCGATCTCGTAGAGCGTTTCCTGGAATACATCGGTGTAGATACCGGGAATAGAATAGCCGCCACGGTAAGCGTCCATGATCATCTCCAGCGCGGTCTTTCGCTTCCCGGCCAGGATCACTTTCAGGTAATCCCGCATCAACTGAACGGCTGGAACCGGTTCATGATGAGAGGTGGTTTCGCCAGTTTTCGCGTCTTTCATGACGGATCCTCCTTGTCATTTCCCTGTCCGAACCATTAGCGATTCATCTTTTCCGCACACTCAGGGTAGTAGCCCCGCTGAGAAACAGCGCGTTGCTCTTCAGATATTGCGCCACATCACTCCCAGGATGCCCCGTCCGTTTTGACATTGCCGCAGCCCATGCAGATGGGAAGCGCCTCCTGGATCTTGCTCAGGCGCCAGAAGGAGTTCCGCAATGGTTTCATCATCCACGATCAGCGCCTTCACGTTGCCGCTGTTGCCGATTTCAATTATTTGACGGTCTCCGTCACCCGATCCTGGTCCAGCGCTTCACGGACTTTGGCGGTAAAATCCCTCAGGGAGAAGGGCTTCTGTATGAAGTGAACCCCTTCCTCCAGCACACCCCGACTGCCGATAACGTCGGCGGGATAGCCGGACATGAACAGGCAGACAAGGCGCGGATGAAGGCTCTGAAGATTGCGGGCCAGTTCACTGCCTTTCATCTTCGGCATGATCACATCGGTGATCAGCAGATCGATCTGTTCCCGGCTCTCTTCGATAAGCCGAATCGCTTCAAGGGGATCGCCCGTGGACATCACCCGGTACCCGAGACTCTCCAGCAGCACCCTTCCGATTTCCAGGACCGCCGGTTCGTCCTCCACGAGCAGAATTGTTTCGTTCCCTCCTTCGGACGCGCCCGACAAACCATCCTTCGGCGCGCTTTCCCCGGATTTTTCCAGGGGCAGGTAAATCCTGAATGTCGTTCCCTTCTCCGGTTTACTGTCAACGCTGATGAAACCATTATTCTGGTTGACGATGCCGTAGACCGTGGCCAGGCCGAGCCCGGTACCCTTGCCTATCTCCTTGGTGGTGAAAAATGGCTCGAATATCCTGTCAACGGTCTCTTTATCCATGCCGCACCCGCTGTCACTTACCGTCAGTTGTACGAATTCTCCTGGGCTTAAGCCGCTGTGAGTGGCACAGTAGTTGTCGTCAAAAGCCATGGTTGCCGTTTCGATGATTACCTTGCCCACCCCGTCAATGGCGTCCCGCGCATTCACGCACAGATTGACCAGAATCTGGGTGAGTTGGGAGGGATCGGCCTTCACCAGGCAGCCGTTGCCCCCGGGTTTCCAGCAGAGCTCGATGTCCTCGCCTATAAGTCTCCGCAGCATTTTTATCATCTCACCTACGGTCACGTTCATGTCGAGTACCCTGGGCTCGTTGGGCTGTTTGCGTGCAAAGGCGAGCAATTGCCGTGTCAGTTCTTCGGAGCGGTGCGCTGCCTTCAGAATTTCCCGCAGGTCGGTAGCAAGCGGATGATCCGTGTCGACTTTCATGAGCGCCATCTCCACGCGACCGACAATGACACTGAGCATATTATTGAAGTCATGGGCAATTCCGCCCGCCAGTCGGCCCACCGACTCCATCTTCTGGGCCTGTATCAGCTGGGCCTGGAGCTTCTCCTGCTCCTCCTCCGCCCGTTTGCGTTCGGTGATATCAAAAATGATGGCCAGGAATAGGCGGTTGTTCTCCGCGTCCACCAATTGCAGGTTAACAGAGACGGGATACAGACTTCCATCGGCCCGGCGATGAACGGTCTCGAAAGTAATTGCCTCCAGTTCATTTTCCAGTAAAGGCCGGATCATGCCTCGAAAATCTTCCTCGGAAAGTTCGGGCTTCAGGTCCAGTGGCTTCAATGTTTTGAGTTCTTCCAGGGTGTAGTGAAGGTTTTTTAATGCGCCCTGGTTGGCGTGAAGAAAGGAGAGGGTTTGCGAATCGAAAATATAGACCTCGTTCAGACTTTTTTCGATGATGTCGGAAAGCCGGCGTCTTTCCGCCTCGGACTGCTTGCGCTCGGTGATGTCCGTAGCCACGCCGTCCCACAGGACGCGCCCGTCGGATTCACGCCTGGGCCGGGAACAGAGCCGCATCCAGCGCCATTGGCCGTCGCAACGGCGCATGCGCAGTTCCATGGTGAAGTCGGTCATGTTCCGGAGGCTTTCCTCCTCAGCCGTCCGTAACATAGACTCCTGTTCCGGAGCTATCTGGCTGTGCAGCACGGCGGCGTCTCGCAACGCATCTTCCGCTGTGACACCATGCAGCTTCTCTACTCCGGAACTGAGATAGAGGAAGCGAGGGGCGTCGTCCGTGCCTAGAGTGTATTGGTACACGTAGCTGTCAGGAAGGTTGTCTCCCAGCAGTCGCAGTTGTTCCTCGCTGTTGCGCTGTGCGGCCCGGGCTCTCTCGAGAGCTCCCAGTTCGGCGGTCAGTAGCCCCCACAGAAGAAGCGCCGTGATCAGCACAAAAGCCCACCCCTTGTAAATGGACCATTGGGTGTGCGTGGCTGCATCAAGCGACAGAATATCCAGCAGTGTGTCGGACAGGAATATCCATAAACCGGCGAACACGATGTAGGGCAGGACGATGCGAAGGATCGTCAATGCGGTCTGCTTATTCATGGCCGGAACTTGTCTCCAACTTCTCATTTGCGCACCATTTCCAAGGATCCGCCATCCTGTTCGAGAAGCCCTGGGGCCGAATCGCCTACGGGGAGTCTATGAAGGATTCCCGTCCAATTCTACACGGTTTCTGCCGTTCTGCTTTGCCCGGTAGAGCGCGGTGTCGGCACGCTCAAACAGGGTGCCGGCCGGTTGCCCGGGTTGCAGTGTCGCGACACCAAAGCTGGCGGTCACCTTGCGGGGAAAGCCCTCGGTACTCATGACTTCGATGGCGGCCCGGAAGCGTTCCGCGGCGTCTCTTCCATTCTCCGGCGTTATGCCCGGCAGCATCACCAGGAACTCCTCACCCCCATAGCGGGCAACCAGATCGTAGGGGCGGGACTGGACCGTAAGGGTATGGGCGATGGCCTGCAGGACCTTGTCTCCCATGGCATGGCCATAGGTATCGTTTACCGACTTGAAATGGTCGATGTCCACCATGATTACGGTCAGGGGCAGCCCCATGCGGGCGCCGCGGCTTACTTCATGGATCAGGGTCTCTTCCAGGCGGCGACGGTTGGCCACGCCGGTCAAGGGGTCGCGGTACGCCATTTCGGATATCTGCCGGTTCGCTTCCTCCAGTTCCGCGGCGCGCTGTTCCAGCTGCGCGGTGCGTTCTTTCACCCTCTCTTCCAGTTCCGCGTTCATCCTGCGCAACTCATTGATAAGTTGGCGCTTTTCCTTAAGCAACCGATTGTGTTCCAGTGCCCGGGTGATGACCGCTTCCAGTTCATCGTTCCTCCATGGCTTTGTGAGGTAGAAAAATATCTTTCCTTCGTTCACCGCCTGTATCACCGCTTCGATATCCGCGTATCCGGTAAGGAGAATGCGCGTGGTGTCGGGATCAATCCGGCAGGCTTCCGTCAGCAGTTCCGATCCGGTTTTGCCGGGCATGCGCTGGTCGGAGACGATGATGGCAACCTCCTGTCCCCTGAGAACGGTCAAGGCTTCTTCCGCGCAGGATGCGGTAAGGACGCGGAAGCTGCGACGAAACTGGTCGGCAAGGGAGGCGGTTATTTCGCGCTCGTCGTCCACCACCAGCAGAAGGGGAGGGGAAAGCAGGTTTTCGTCCGGGGCGGTTGCATCCCGCGGTGTCGCCGAGAAGCCTTTGCTGAGAGCCATTGTTGAGTACCTCGTTTCTCTAGTGATTCCAGACAATCCTGAGGCGGAAACGGTCGAATGCCGGATGTGCCTCGAAGAATGTACATCGTTAATCGGAATATGCGGCATGTATTCCGCGGCCGCGTGAAGGTTGCGGACGGGTTCGTCTACGGATGGCCCGCGTCTTTTCTTGCCATACCGTCGATTTCCGGCGGGCTTTCCTCCCGGGGAATCAGGATGCGGACCGTCGTTCCGGAACCGGGCGCGCTGTCGATTTCTATGCGTCCGCCGTGGGCGGTCACGATCTGGTGGGCAATGCTCAGGCCGAGGCCGGTTCCCTCTCCAACGGGCTTGGTGGTGAAAAACGGGTCAAACACCCTGGGTAGATGTTCGGCCGGGATTCCGGCGCCGTGATCCGTTATTGCGATGCAGAACCATTCTCCCTGCTCCCGGGTTGCTACCTGTACCGACTGGCCGGTCCGGCTTGCCTGGATGGCATTGATCAGGATGTTGCTGATTGCCTGGTTGAGGGGGCCGGGTGAGCAGAACGCCTGAGGCAACGGAGAGAACCGGGTCTCCACGGTTACTCCGTGCTCCTTCAGCAGGGGCGACAGAAAGAGCAGCGAGGATTCGATACCTTCTGAAAGGTGGCAGAATTTCCGCTCCGCTTCGTCGAGCCGCGAGAAATTCCTCAGATCCAGGACGATTTTCTTCACCCGCTCCAGACCTTCGATGTTGGCTGATATCTTTCTGGGTATCGCCTCGGACAGGTATTCGAGCGCTGTTTCCCGGGCCTTGTCAAGTATCTTCCCGTGAATGCCCGGCGACAGGGAGGCAATTTCCGGCAGGAAATCACCCAGTACATTGATGAAGGCAAGCAGGTCATCGAAATCGCGCCGCAGAACCTGCTCGTTGCTCAGCACAAAGGCGAGTGGATTGTTTATCTCATGGGCAATGCCCGCGGTCATAAGACCGAGGGAAGCCATCTTTTCCCGGTGCACCAGCATGGACTGGGTCTGCTTCAGTTCCGCCAGGGCCTTGGCCAGTTCCCGGCTCTTGCGGATATTCTCGCGGGAGAGGACGGACAATTGGTTGTTAATCCGCAGCAGTTCTTCCTGGAGCGACCTGTTATCCTTGTCCGGCTCTTCAGCCAGGAGCAGGAGGCCGCCGTCAACGGGCGCAAGCCGGCAACGCAGGGAACGGGGGCTCTGGTCGGCGCCCACCACGTTCAGCAGGAATTCGTCTTCCGGGACGGCGTCCTCACCCGACAACCATCGGGTGAGCAGCAGGCTGTCAGGGTCGGTGAGATAATCATGAAAGCTCCGGCTGGCAAGTTCGCCGTCCTCACAATTCAGGGTCTCCGCCAGGGCATGGTTTACCGATATGATGCCGCCGTCACGGTCGAGAAGCGCCAGTCGGGTAACCCCTGACGAGGTCAGATACGCGCTGACCATGGACAGTGAAGAGGAGAGCGCATCCTGAAGCGACGTTTGCACGGGGTTCGGGATCATGGCGCCACATCGTTCCTTTCAGCGGTGACAAGGCCGTCACTCAATTGGGCAAAGGCGGGCTGATTCACGATCATCCAGTTGTACAATGGATATATCTCGGAGAACGCATCGGGAGAAAGCCCGTTTCGCAGCACGTCGACCCAGGTGTCCAATTGGGCGGGCCAGTAGGTCAGCTGGAAGCCGTGGGAGCGGTAGGCGCGGAATACCCACAGGACTGTGTCAACGAGCACGGAGGGGGAATATGCCGACAAGAGTGACGCGATGAAGCGCGCATGATTGCGGTGATTATCCTGCATCATGGCGATATTGCCGCCGGTCATGTATCCGACGTCCGGCCTGGCGCCCATGATGCGGTTTATTTCCTCGGAAAACATCTCGCTTTTCAGATAATACTCGTCGGCTGCCCGGCGCGAAGGCGGAACAAGCAGTTGCGCCGAATTCAGCAGTTCTTCCCTTGTCATACGTCCTCCTTCGGGTGTGCTGGAAGTCCCTTGACTCTTCAGAAGCAGGGCCGCTGCCGCCTTGGCGATACTCGTCGTTGTGGGACTCGCCAGCCAATGGTTCGTCTCTTATGACAGAGTATATTGATCTATTCCATTTTCAAGGGATTGACCCTTTCCGGAGGGGTAGCGCGCTGTCCGATGGGCTTGACAGGTAAGGTCCTCTGCTCAGGGAAAGCAAACAAGATGGAGTTTGAGCCGTAGCGGTTCCCGGCGAAACACCCCGCTTATTCCTTTATCTTGCTGTTCAGCGCGAACAGAGAGTCTTCCAGTTCACCCACCAGCCTGGTAAACTTCGGGTCCCTGCGGATCTCTCTTTCCCGGTGGAGGGGGAGATCCACCTTGTAGTGCTCGACAATCCTGCCCGGGTTGGCGTCCATGATATAGATGTCGTCACCGAGAAAGACCGCCTCCTGGATGTCGTGGGTCACGAAGATGATGGTGATGTTGCGGGGCTCCCAGATACTTTTCAGGAGCAGTTGCATTCTGGTGCGGGTATGGATGTCCAGGGCGCCGAAGGGTTCATCCATGAGGATGATGCTCGGGTCACGCATCAGGGCGCGGGCGATGGCGATGCGCTGCAATTGCCCGCCGGAGAGCACCTGATCGCTGGCGTACTTGTCCATATGGTCTTGCAGTCCCACCATCTCCAGCATCGCCCTGGCCTTGTCCCGCCCCTCCCTGGTGACCTCTCCCCGTATTTCCAGCGGCAGCGTCACGTTTTCCAGGACGGTCCGCCAGTAGAGGTTGGAGTATCTCTGGAACACCATGGGGTAGCAACAGGTGATCGGTTCGTTGTTTATCAGCACCTCTCCGGAGGTGGGGCGCAGAAGGCCCCCGATGAAATTGAGGATGGTGGATTTTCCGCACCCCGAAACCCCCAGGATGACAACGAACTGGCCCCTGTCATCATAATCTTCGATGAGGAGGTTGAAATCCTGGATGACGTACTTGTCGCCGTCAAAGGTGTGCGATACGTTCTTCAACTGGATGATATTGGGAAGGTGGGTTTCTTCGAACTCCACCGAGCCGTTGCTTATTCCTTTAACCGCCATGGTCGTTCCTTATTTTTTCAGGTACTTGTACGGAAACAGCATCCTGTCCGCGAGGAGGAGGAGCTTGTCCTGGAGAAATCCGATGAACACAATCGTCAGCAGGATGGCGAAAACCTTGTCGATGCGGGACTGGCGGGCGGCGATGTACGAGAGGGCGCCTACTCCGCCGCCGTTGGCGTTGACCATTTCCGCCACCACGATATAGGTCCAGGAGAGGGCCGCCAGCACGCGGATACTGTCGAAGACCCGGGAAACCACGGCGGGGATGAACACGAGGCGGATGGTCTGCCATTTGGAGGCGCCGAGAGTGGTTACCGCCTGGACGTAGACCTCCTCGATCTCGTCCACCTTCTGGATCACCACCGGCAGCAGGAACAGGAAGATGGAAAAGGCCAGGAACTGCACCTTCATGTTGGTCTCGATGCCGAACCAGGCGATGAACACACCAACCACCGCCGTCAGGGGGATGAAGCGGCCCGCCGTGATATAGCCGCCGGTCATGGTGCGGAATACGGGAAACAGCCCTATGATGAAGCCCAGGGGGAGGGCGAGGGCGATGGCTTCCAGAAGGCCGAGGGTGTTGAGGTACAGGGAAAATGCCGCGTTTCTGACAAGCGCGTCGTTGAAATGCAGTTCGCCGAAGGATGTCAGGACCTTCAGCGGAGAGGGGAGGATGCTTTTGGGGATCAGACCTCCTTCGGTTATGGCCAACCACAGGGTCAGCAGGATTGCCGTGCCGGTAAAGGCGATAACGGTCTTCGTTCTCTTGGGCAGTGTCCCTCTCAACTGGAAATACATCTGTAAAACCTCCGTTGCTGAACAAGGGAAGACGGCTGGAACCGGCTTCCCTCCTTTTCAGTCACGACTAATTCAGAAGGGAGAACTCCGTCCTGCGGTTCCTGGCCCGGCACTCCTCCGTATCGTTGGCTTCGCAGCCAGTGACCGGCTTGTCCTCGCCATTGCCGACGATAACGAAACGCCGCCGATCGAAGCCGTATTTCTCGACCAGGAAGTTCGCGACCGAGTTGGCTCGGGCATAGGAGAGCTTCCGGTTCGCCTCGGCGCTTCCGACGCTGTCCGTGTTCCCCTCGATGCGGATCCTGGTCTGGGAAAACTGGCGGGCGGTGTCGGCAAAGCCCATATCGATGATGGTCTTGCCGTCTTCGGTGAGCCGCGCCGAACCTGAGGCATAGGTGACGCTCAGGGGTTTGTTGGCGTACGCCGGGGCCTTTTCATCCGCTCTGGTGGGCTCGGCGAAGCGCACGGCGCCCTCTGCTTCGTTACCCGGTCCGGAAAGGCGCGTCTCCTGTATCAGCGAGCTGTCGGACACATTTCGCCATGGCGGAATGGTGGTGGGCGCCAGGTTGATGCGCGCATACATCCGGTTCATCTTGTTGTACAGATCTTCACCCTTTACACCCCGGTAAGAGCTGTTCAGGCCAAAGAAATCCATGTTGTCGCCCAGGGTGGCCAGACGTACATTGTCGATGGAAACGCGCGCCAGAGACTCGTCGATCTTCAGCCCCTTCATGAGAATCTTGATGGCCTCTTCCCTGGCCGCCGGGGTGGAGTTGATCTCGGCGGCGCCCTGCATCCAGCCTTCGATGACCTTGCGCACGGTTTCCCGGTTGGCTTCCAGGTACTTATTCTTTACAAAGAAGATGTCGGCGATGATGTTTCCCGCCTTTTTCGTGCTGACCAGGATCCGGGAACCGGTAACGCTCTTCACGCAATCGGCGTCGTCCGGCGACCAGACAACGGCTGCGTCCACCGCTCCGGACTTGAACATCTGGGCCGCCGCGATGGCCGAATCAGTGGTCTTGATGGCCTTTTCATTATAGGGAATCCCTCCCGCGTCAAATGTGTTGAGGAGAAAGGAGTGGGACGGCGTGCCCAGAGCCACCGCTATGGTAGCGTTTTCCAGTTGTTTGACGTTGGTGATGCCGTGCTTTACCACAATGGCGTCTCCGCCGCGGCTCCAGTCAGCCTGCATAATGATCCGCGGTTCGTATTCCTTCAGCCCGTCCACCTCGGTGGGGAAGGAGTCGGCGGTGCCCCACAGCATGTCTACCTTGTCCGCCTTCCATGCGTCGCGGGACGCCTTGAAATCATCGATGACCACGAATTCCACGAGGATTCCCTTTTCCCTGAAATACCGGGAGGCGGTTGACGCCTCGAAACCGCCGTTGAAATACTGGCCGCCCGCGTATCCGCCCCAGGTGACCACTCCGACCCTGACCAGGGGAGTGCCGCTCTTGGCCGCCTCCCTTGCCTCGCCGGACAGCCCCGCGCCGCTGGAGGTCTTCCCCCTGGGAGCGATCTTTTTCATCAGTCCGTATTTATCCGCCACTTTGTAACCCGCGAACGCAAGACCAATTACCAGCAGAATGATTGCCGCTTTCACCACGGGCCGAACTTCTCGTGCCATAGTTACCCCCTCGCGAAAATTATTTTATCAGGTCCTCATAATCCAGGACACCCTTGTTCTTTGCCCCAACCGGGACTTTTTCCCGTTCCACCGGCTTCTCCAGATCCAGCAAAAGGTTCGGGTCGTCCGCCTGGGCGATGATGAGCTTTTTCTGGTTGCCCAGCAGGATCGAATCGCCCTTTTTCTCCCATTCTTCCAGCTTTTTCATGGCGTCTTCCTCATAGATCCCGTTCTGTAGATCAACGGACTCGATGAAGCTCTGGGAGATGGACATGAAGTTTTCAATCTCACCCAGTTTCTTGCCGTAATCATCGGCCAGGTATTCCATGGCCATGTCGAACACTTCCTTCTTGTCCTTTTCGCCGCTGATGATCTTGGCGGCGTTCTTGTACGCCGAGTAGGACGCAAGGATCGCCTCCCGCTCGCGGGTCTTCACATCCACCTCGTCGCTCATGTCCTCGATGAGCACCAGGCACGTTTCGTACATCTTCACCAGCACCCGATACAGCAGCTCCATCCTCTGGTACAGGTTCTGGAGGGTCAGGTTGGATTCCTCCAGCCTGCCGGCCTTTCTCGCCTTGAGCACGAACACGGCGTTCTTCTCGTTCTTGCGCGCCGCATCCGCCATCTTGAGGGCGTCTATCCTGCTTTTTTCGTTGCGGTTGATGGTTTCCTGCAGCTTGCGCATCTGGCCCCGCAGATTTCCGATCTGCTCGTACATCTCACGGGCGTTGTCCTTCAGCTTGTCCACGTAATTCTTGAGGATGCCGATGGGGTCGATGATCACGAAGATGCCTGTGATGGCGCGCATGACGCTTTTGTAGGCATACCAGCACAGGGAGCGGAAGCGTTTGTCGGTGAGGACATAGATTATGACGAACAGCGCTACACCGAGACCAATGGCCGTAATGGTGTTTTGCAGCAGGGTGATGATGTATGGCAGCAGCTTGTAGAGGAGCGCTCCGGCGGCCAGAAGCAGCGGGATGCCGAAGATCATGCCGGTTGTGCCCTCCGGCCTTTCCCAGAAAGACTTGGGCTTGAAAGATTCGGGAATCTGAGGGATCACTGTTTACCTCCTTGCAGGTATTTCAAAATGGTTTCCTTGCGCCGGTTCACCTCGGCCTTCACCATATCCACGGCGCTATTGAAGTCCTGGCGCACAGTCTCTATTCTTCCCGTCTTGTCGGTGACAGACCTTTCGATGTCCTTCTTTTCGGCTTCAATGGCTTCCGCCTGTTTGCGGAGGGATGCTATGGCTTCATCCTTTTCACGCAGTTGCCCCCGGCATTTCGCCAGTTCTTCCTCGCTCTGCCGGATTGTCGCCGCGAACCTGTTCCGTTCCCCTTCCAGGGTTTTCAGGGAATCATCCATATCGGCAAGGATCCGGTCAAGGGTGACGCCGCCTGTCTTGCCGACCGCCTTCAGTGCGGCTGCATAACGTGTGGCTTCATCCGCGATCACCTCGGAGAGTGATTCGAACATCTCGCTGAAGAGGGTGTAGGCGTTGTCCTTTTCATCCAGAGCCGCCTTCAGCTTATCGTAGATATTCCTGTCCACCTTCCGGGGAGAATCCGGGACAACGGGTGCGGGTTCTTCTTTCGGCGCGGGCTTGATCTCCCGCGGTTCCCGGACGGCCTCCTCCCGGACCGGTTGCGCATCCTCTTCCCCGGATTTTTCAAAGATGATGTTCTCCATGATTTTTCCGAGAGAACCAAACAGACCTTCTTTCTTTTCCTGATTTTCATCCATGTCTTTTCCCCCTTTTCGCGTCCGGACCGTCGAGGAATGAAATTCTCCCTGGTTGAAATGGCCGCTGTCCTATTCAACCCTCCGCCCGTGGCTGGTTAGCGAGCGGAGAAAGAGCCCTATCCCGCCGATGAACAGCGCCAGGATGATGAGCAGATCGAAGAGTGTCATGGTGCGAATGGTAATGCGGAGATTCATCAGAACTCCCGCGACCAGGGCCGCCAGGGAACCGGCGGCCAGCGCCCAGCCAAGCACGTTGCGGTAATTGTAAAAGATAATGCCGATACCGAAGGCCAGCGGGATAAGGATCATGCCGCTGGTGATGGTAAGCGGGCCGCCAAAGAAGGAGAAGTGGAACAGCCCCATCCCCAGGCCGAACGAGCGGGTGACGATAATGGACTGCATGAGCAGGTAAAAGCCCGCGCACATCATGATAAAACCAACAATAAAAGAGCCGACGCCCCCCGGCGTCCCTCCCGCGCCCGGTATTTTCATTGGCGCCCCCATTCTTTTGAGTTGTGTCCCGCGGCGCGGAAAAAAACGCCAGGATCCGTCTTTCTTAACCTTTGCTCAATGGCCCTCTTCGCTGAGGCTGCTCGAACAGATATTTTGATGAGCTCAACGGACCACGTTGTACCATAGCGCCCTGTGAGTGGCAATTCATTTCACCCTGGTAATGGCCGCGTGTTCAAGGCAAGGAGGAGTGCTATTCCCGCGGGCATACCGCCAGAAGAGTTGCGGTATGCTCCACCGTGTCCCGGCTTTTTCCCCAAGGATCATCAGCGAGAGGGCGGTTGCGCTGCGTCCAGGCGTGTCGGATGGTTCCGGCGGGAGGCTGCCCGCCAAGGCGATTCAAGCCAGGGCGAAACTCAGGCCGACCCGTGCTTCCGGGAGATCTTCAGGCTCGATGAAGTCAACCCCTGCCAATGATACGCGGATCGGGTCGGGTAGCGGGGATGTGGCTACGGACCCGCCTGAAATTTTCCGGACATGGGCGGAGGCCTCCGCCGTTGATTGAAATTGACTGATCATGAACTCCTCCCTGATATTGGATGAGTCTTGTTTACAATACTAAACAAGCGTAAGGGGGCGCGCAAGGATAGTTTGCGGCGGATCGGCGTTTCCGGATGGTTATCATCAGGCTTCTTGCACATCAGCGAAAAAGGAACATATAACCTGAAAAAGCCTGTCTCACGCAAAGTCGCAAAGGACGCGAAGGAAAATCAAGAACTTGTCAAATGAGGGCCCTTTATCTGACGGGTAATATTATCCTGGCAGGCATCTGTTCGAAATTCTTTACGTCTTTTCGTGCATGGATATCGCTTCCAGGATTCATTTTTGCGCGATCGGGAGATGATGCTATCATCAGGAGTATCAATCTCCCCGGCGGCTTGAGGCATCTGGCGGGCAGTGGAACTGCAAAGCTGGTCCGGAGCGCCGGTGGGCGTTAAGCGAGGAATGGATGGATATCCGTATGGAAAAGGGTTCATCCGGCGCATGGGAGACCAGGAAAAAACGCCGGTTCAGGCTGTTCTCCGCCGGGCTGAACAGGTTGCGGCGGCTCTGGGTAGCGGCGGCGATTGTATGGCTGGTTCTGGTGGCGGTATCCGGCTATGTACTGATGCCGCGTCGGGAACAGGTGGAGCGCGCCATGGTATTTGAAGTCACCGAAGAGGTGAGGAGGTACGATGGTCTTGCCTTTGTGGCGGAGTCCCCGCGCGGTATCTATGAGTCGGCGCGCCGGGCAGGGTTTGACGACTGGATTGCGGCGGTGCGCGCAAAACGCCGGATAGGCCCGGACGCGGACCCGGACTTCGCCCGTATACGGGAGAGGTATCTGAGAGAACTGGAAAGACTTCCGGGCCGCCAGGGCGCCTTGCTGCTGCTTGCTCTTTCTTGGGTCGGGCCGACGGCGCTTTTCTATATGGCGGTGCGTATCATGGAGTGGGTTGCCGGGGCAGGCCGGGATTAGGAAGGGCGCCGGCAATCCCTTGGCATTATACGGGTAAACAGTTCAGATTTGCGTAAAGCCGCAACTATTTCACTACCGCCCCGAATTCCACGCGGCATCCGTTCTTTCCCTCGCCCGGCTTCTTGTAGATATCGCCGCTCTTCAGGAATAACCGCCCGCTTTCCAGCTTTCCCTCTTGGATGAGAAACGACCGCACGGCAGCGGCCCTTTCCTTGGCCAGCGCCTGGAATTCCGCGTCCGCTACCACCGTGTGGGCGTATATAAGCTTTTCCATCTCCGGAACCGGCAGGTCCTTCGCCAGTCCGATAAGGTTGCGTGGTTTTGAGAATTTCTCCTTTCCATATACCTTTTTCAGGTAGGAAGGGTATTCGTCAGCGGTAACCTCTGTGTTTTCCTGGGTCTGTCCCGGAGAGACGCTCTTTTGCCTGACCATGGCAAGAAATTTTTCCGTGCGAATCTTTTTCAGCAACAACTCCTTCCGGTATCCTTCCGGGTCTCTTTCCTTGTCCACGAATCCGGTGATTTCCATGTCGAGCCCCGGACGGTCCTGGATGGCCTTCGCCAGCTTGCGGAGCTTTTCCTGTTCCGGGGGGGACAATTTCGCCGAACCGGGGGAGAAAACAACTTCGCTGAAGTCCTCTTTCCCTCCGAATGCGGCTTGCAGCAGGGCAAAGGGAGATGTGGCCGCCTTGACGAGGATGTTTTTCAATACCTGGAACACAAGGCCCCAGATACTGAATTTGGGGTCGTCCGTTCTCCCCGTCACCGGAAGATCCAGGTGGATCTCCCCTTTGCGGTCCTTCAGAAGGGCCACGGCAAGACGCACCGGAAGACCGGTCGCCTTGTCGCTTTCCACCTTTTTGCCGAAGGTGAGCTGATCGAAGAATATCTTGTTTTCCGAAGATAGCTGTTTGTTTTCAATGTGGTATTTGAGTTTGAGGGAGAGCTTTCCCTTGTCCACGGTATAACCCAGATAGGTACCGGTATAGGGTGTGGTGGGGGTGAGTTCGATGTCGGTAAAATCGATGGTGAGGTTTACGAACAGATCCTTTCGCAGAGGGTTGATGGCGCCGGTTATGGTCAGTGGAGAATGGTTCTCCAGGTTGCCGCGCAGATCCACCTCGGCCGCGCGGCTCTCATCGGATGATAGTCCGCTGATCCTTCCACCCAGGTTATGGAAGGTCGTGGTGAAGGGCGCCGGGAGATGGTGATCGCTGAAGACCATCTTTCCCCCTTGCAGGGTGACGGTTCCGATGCGGATATTGGTCTTGCCTTTCTGCCCGGCTGCCTGAGCGCTCCGCGCCTGTTCCGGGGCCGGCGCCGGGGTTGCCGGTTTCTTTTCTACAAGATGTTGCAGGTTTATGGTCCGGTCCTTGTTGATTGTGATCCGCGAGAAATAGTTCGCGAGGGAGACGTCGCCGATGTCCAGGGTGAAGGGCTGGATGTTCCCGCGGATTCCGTTCAGTTGTAAACGTTCCCATTTCAGCAGGTCTTCATTGTTTTTCGTGTCTATGCAGTAGAAGGAGCGGATGCCGACGGAACCGCTGAATGTCCCGGCTATTTCCTTCCCCGGCCTGGACAGCTCAATCTTGAGGCGGCTGTCCAGCGCTCCGGTTGCGATGGACAGAGCAAGGTTGTCCGGCATATACGCGTCGAAGTCCCTTAGGTTGATTCTTTTGACCTCGACATTTCCTTTTACCTTTAATGGGGAGGGGAGAAGGGTCCCTGCCGCGCTGACGCTTCCGGTCTTTCCGTAGCCCGACGCAAGGGTGAAGGGCATTGACGCCGGTTTGGGGCCGGAAATGTCCTGAACAGTAAAGCGGAGTCCGCGGAGGGGGAATACCGGGGCGCCTTCCTTTGTCCGATCCGTGAATGAGATGTCGAGCCCTTTACCTTCAACGCGGTGGATACGATAGGATAATTGCCCGGAGGTATTATCCGTCTTTTTCTGCTGGATCCGGCCTGAATCCGCTTTCCGCTTCAGAAGTCCCTCATATGAAAGGCGCCCGCCCTGTTCCTTTGAAAGTCTGATGTTTCCGTCCGTGATGGTGACCGACTCCACTTCCGCGATGTTTTCTTTCAGATTGAACTTTCCACCCTTGAGGGCGAATTCCGCCAGACTGGCGCCGTCTTTCCCGTCGAATTTCGCCGCCAGATTGTGAGCCGCGAGGGTTATGGCTTCCAGCGACGGGCCGTCGTCAGGAGCGAAGGAAATGGCCGCGGCCGTGTCCAGCTTGCCTGTGACGGGTGAGGCGAGGGTGCCGGAGAGGTAGGGGTAGTACGAGCCGAGATCGATTCCCTTGGCGTCCAGTTGGGCCTTGAATGCGCGGGAGGCGGCGGCCAGTTTACCTTTCAGCGCAAGGGTTTCCCCGCGTGACGAACGGAAGGAGAATTCCAGCGGGGTTTTTTTGTCCGGCTCCGTTGAGAACCCTGTCATGCCCAGTGTGACGGAATCAAGATCGGTCTTGAAACCGCCGGGAGGCAGCCGGTCGTGAAAGTGGATCTTGCCACCGACGCTGTTGATTTTACCTATCTTTATTATTGGGGCCGGCGCCCTGATCTTGGCTGCCTTTTCTTTCTTTTCAGGAGGCGATGTTCCGGTCTTGATGAGCTTCTGCCATACCCATTGGCCCTTCTCGTCCCTGTCGGGATACAGTTCCAGCCCCGCTGTTTCCAGGGAGGCTATCTCGAATTTCCGCCCGATAATCTCCATCCGCTCCATGTTGAGCGCGCCCATGCCGAGGCCCAGGAGCGGTCCGCCGTTCTTTGTGTTCACAAGGAGATCGCGCAATCCGACGGCGCCGGATACCCATAACTCCGGCTGCGACCTGGCTGAGACACGGTAGGTTACCTCCGCCGTAGCGCTCAGTTTCCCGGATTTCAGGGTGATGGGTATCTGGAAGGGGAGGTAGGCTGAGTAGAAAGGTATGTCGGTATTCCTCAGGTTAATGATGAAGGAGGTCTCGGAGGTCTTCCGGAGGGGCCTGAACCTGCCGCTTGCCTCGAACCGGGCGCCGTTGATCAGGGCGCTGAATCTGGGCGCAACGTGGATTTCCGAGAGATAGGGTATGTTGCTGATGAAGGGGACGGACAGATTCATGCCTCGCACCTTATGGGTGGTTGGCCTGGCGGCGGCCTGGTCCAGGAAATCGATGGCGCCGTTTCCTATTTCGATATTGTTGATGGAAAAATGCAGGCCCTCCTCTTTTTCAGGCTTCTTCCTGATAAGGTCTGAAAAATTATAGGTATTGGGAGCTGTGCGTACCAGGTGAAGGGAGGGGGAAACCACCTTTATGCCTGAAACGATCAGCGCCCGTTTAGCGACTGACGCAGGGCTTACCTTGACGCGGGCGCTGCTGAATGAGGCAAAGGTCGCCGCCGAACCTTTTTCCATGATGCGGAATCCCGTCACTTCAGCGCTGAGAGTAAAGGGATTAAGGGAAATACGCGAGATGGAAGCCTTTCTTCCCGTAGCCTTTTCAATCTGCTCTTCGCTGATGTTTATGATGATGCCAGGCAGGAGGAGGACAATGAAAAGGATTGCGCCTGCCGTGAGAGAGATGGTCCAGAGTGCGGCCTTGCCGGGTATTTTCATGGAGAAGCCTCCTTGCGGAACATTTCCGATAGTTGTCTGCGAAGTGGATTCCTGACGCCCGGCAAAAGCCCGGTGAGCCGAGGTGTCATAATTCAAGTTGACGCCGGGGATTGTCTTAACCATACCACGACTTGAGATGTCAGTAAAATCCATGAGAATAATTGCTCCGACTGAGGTGTCCGGATCAATCCCCTGGAAGACTCCATAAGAGAGTGACTTTTGGATGAGGTTTTGAGTGATCCAGATACGCTGTTATCTCTGAAAGCCACTGATCAGACAGAGACCGCGGAATCTGTCTTTCCTCCACCAGGGAACCGTCTCCGTGATGCCGTCGTTTGGAATACCGTGATTTCCGGAAGTCCACGATAACATGGATGATTAAGTTGACAGTTTACTCATCATGGAGTAGCATTCCAAGCCATTGGTCGAGCTTTTTCAAGTCGCTTTCCCGGGAGGGAAAATCCCGGTTCTTCTCTTCGTTTTTCAACCACGGCTGATTACATCTCAAAGGAGGGAGTCTATGACGGAGTACAATCTCGCGAGCCCCCTGGTTTCTGGTTCTCACACTGCAAGCAGGATCCATCCGGAACTTCCGGAAAGGGGATACGGCAGGAGCAATCCATTTTCCGGCGCATGCAAGGCGGTCAGGGCTTCCATCGAGCAGTTCGAGGCGGCCCTTGACGATGAGCACGAGGTGGCGATTCATCTTGCATCCTTTGGCGCCTCTCAAGAATTCCGCGCCGAGGGAATCAGCTTCTCTCCCTCGAATCTGATCACATTTCACGGCATTACCGATACCGGAGAAAGCGTCCATCTGGTGCAGCATGTGTCCCAGGTGAACCTCATGCTGAAGCCTGCCCGAAAACGGGGCGAAAGGCCGACCAGGGTCGTATTCCGCTATGGAGCCGCCTGAGAATCCGCTGCTCACCCCTTTCCGGATTGTTTTCACGGGCACGTTATGCTTTGAATTATTGACCTTTACGGTTGGAAAAAGGCCTCATCCCTCTTCGGGAACGGGGCCTTTTTTTTGTGCTGTGTCCTTGCGATTGGCCGCTGACGAATGTTTCGGCAAGGAATGCCTTCCGCGAGGATGCTTGAGGGTGGGGAGTAAAGCTTGACGCCGTTGCTCCCTCTCTGCTAGAAGTGGAGACGTTGACCGGCGGCCGGTTCCTGGCGGCTGATGCCGCAAAAGGACGCCGGATGTGATGGAAATAGCGGACCATTGCGTTACAGGTCCTGAAAAATAGAGAAAAACAAGGAGGATGGCATGCGTTTGATTCTGTTGGGCCCGCCGGGCGCGGGCAAGGGTACCCAGGCGAATTTTATCAAGGAAAGGTATGGCATCCCGCAGATTTCCACGGGCGACATGCTTCGCGCGGCAGTCAAGGCGGGTACCGAACTGGGTGTCGCGGCAAAGAAGATCATGGATGCGGGCGGCCTGGTTTCCGATGACATCATAATCGGTCTGGTCAAGGATCGCATCAAGGAAGCGGACTGCGCCAAGGGGTTTCTGTTTGACGGTTTTCCCCGCACCATAGCACAGGCGGACTCGCTCAAGGAGGCGGGCGTTCCCATCGATTATGTAGTTGAGATCGATGTTGCCGATGAGGAAATTATCAGTCGCATGTCCGGCCGCCGTGTTCACGTCGCGTCCGGCCGCACCTACCATGTCGCGTTCAATCCTCCCAAGGTGGAGGGCAAGGATGATGTGACGGGAGAGGACCTCATCCAGAGAGACGACGACAGGGAGGAAACCGTCAGGAAACGCCTCGAAGTCTACCATTCCCAGACAAAGCCTCTGGTGAAGTACTACGCTGAGTGGGCGGCCAAAGGCGCTCCCGGAGCGCCGCGGTATGTGAAAATCCCCGGCTCTGGCAAGGTTGAAGAGATCCGCGACGCAATTTTCACCGCGATGAAATAGTACAGGATACGGGTGAGGTCGCCTGACCAGGTTATTCGGGCGACTTCACCCGTATCCCTTTTGTCCCTCACGTTTAACCCTATTCCTCCGACCGGCATCCTCGCATCGGGTTCCGGTCACCAGTACCATGGGATGCCTCCACTCAGGAAATCAGGTCCTGCCTTCAATCCGGGCAGTCCTCTTTCAACCTAAAAAAAGCAATTACCACAGAGACACAGAGGATTTTTGTATAATTTTCAAGTCTTTACTCCAAAACAAAGATAATGCAATCGTCACCTTTATGGTGAGTCTGGTAGTTCTTTTTTTCGCTATTATATCTCTGTGTCCTCTGTGGCCCTGTGGTTGAAATGCCGTTTTTAGGTTCAAAGTTTCTCCAGGTATCTCCCAGGCCTCCCCTGATCCCTTCCCTTTAGAAGGGTTTTTTCGTTTCCTGGTGAAAAATACCATCTCAATCGGACAACCGGGCTTGATGTTCGGAAAAGATGCCTTACGCTGGAAGGAAAGCTCACCGCGGGTGGTTTCGCCCCGCGAATGGAGGCGGCATGAGGGTTGTCAATGTGGGTATGCTGGGATTAGGGACCGTAGGTACCGGAGTGGCGAGGCTGCTGGCGGAGAATTCTTCCATCATCGAAGAGAAGCTGGGCGCCAGGCTGATTCTCAAAAAGATTGCGGTGCGGGACACGAAAAAGGCTCGCGACATCGGCGACGGCGGATGGGAGATTACCAGCGACATCGATTCGGTCATTGCCGATCCCGGGATATCCATCATAGTCGAGCTTATCGGCGGCTACAGCCCGGCCAGGGAGTACGTGCTGGCGGCCATAAAAAACGGCAAGAATGTGGTAACCGCGAACAAGGCCCTCCTGGCCTTTCACGGGGATGAGATCTATGAGGCGGCGGAGCGCGCCCAGGTGGAGGTCCGTTATGAGGCAGCGGTGGCGGGCGGGATTCCGGTCCTTTCGGCGATAAAGGGAAACATGTGCGCCAACAGGTTCTGGACGGTTCTCGGCATCCTGAACGGAACGTGCAACTACATCCTCACGAGAATGACAAGAGAGGGGGCGGATTTCGCGGCGGCGCTGAAAAAAGCCCAGGAACTCGGGTACGCCGAGGCGGACCCCACCTTCGATATTGAGGGGATAGACACCGCCCACAAGCTCTGCCTGCTTGTGTCCCTCTGTTTCGGGACCAGGATTGATTTCAAGGAGATCCATACCGAGGGCATCAGTTCCGTTTCCTCCCTGGACATAGATTATGCGGCAAGATGCGGTTACCGGATCAAGCTCCTGGCCATCGGCAAAAGGAGCGGGGATCTGGTTGAGGCCAGGGTCCAGCCGGCAATGGTCCCCATGGACGACCCCCTCGCGGCGATTGACGGCGTCTACAATGCCGTGCGCATCACCGGAGATTACGCGGGTACGGTCATGTTTTCCGGCAGGGGGGCCGGGATGGCGCCGACGGCCAGCGCGGTGGTGGGTGACATGGTGGCGGTTGCCAGAAACATCCTGACCGGGAGGGGGAGGAGAATAGCTCCACTGGGATTCCTGGACGGAAAGATCGCCACTCTCCCGGTAAAACCCGTAGGGGACACCATAAGCAAGTATTATCTCCGTTTCAGCGTCGCCGACAGGCCCGGCATCCTCTCCAGGATCGCAGGCGCCCTGGGGAGCAACCGGGTCAGCGTCAGATCGGCCATCCAGACCTCGAAAAGGGTCGGGGAAGCGGTTCCGCTGGTCATAGTGACCCACGAAGCCATGGAAAGTGATGTGAGAAAGGCGATTGACACGGTGGAATCCCTCGGGATCACATCCCAGCGGGTCGTCATGCTGCGCATCGAGGATGATCTGGCGTGAAATGGCCTGGCCGGAGAACAGCCCTTTCCCGCGCGATGAATACGGAGAAGTGAAGGGGAGAAGTGAAGGAACAAAGGCGCCTTTCCGCGAAAACCCGGGACATATGGAAATGGATGATATCAGCAGGCCAATCAGGCGCTTTGATTTTGACGAAAAGATAACGGGAAAAGCCGTATATTGCGCGGATGTGCGCCTGGACAATATGTTGCATGCCAAAACCCTCCGTTCGACAAAGGCCAGGGCCAGGATTGTCTCCATTGAGACGCCGCCATTGCCGGAAGGTTTTCTGGTGGTGGACGCGGGAGATATACCGGGAAGGAATGTGGTCCCGGGATATTACGATGATCAACCCTTTTTCGCCCGGGGAATAGTGAACTATGTGGGGGAGCCGATTCTACTGCTGGTGGGGCCGGACAAGGATCTGGTCATCCGCTTGCTGGAACGGTTCAGCGTGACCTATGAAGAGATGAAGCCGGTGTTGAGCATTGAGGAGGCAGAAGAGGCCGGGGAGGGGTTCATCTTTGGCGCCGACGCCTCTTTTTTCACGCTGGAATATTCCAAGGGGGATCCGGACGACTGCTCGCTTCACGCCGCGCGTGTCTTCACCGATGAATTCAGGACCGGCCTCCAGGAGCATGCGTATCTGGAGCCCCAGGGGCTCATTGCCGTCTATGGAGATGACGGGATCTGCGTTTCAGGTTCCATGCAGTGCCCCTATTTTATCAAGGAGGCGCTCGTGCGGGCGCTGGGATGGCCGGAAGAGAGGGTACGCGTCATCCAGTTGCCCACCGGAGGCGCCTTCGGAGGGAAGGAGGAGTATCCTTCGATCCCGGCCGTGCATGCCGCTCTGGCGGCTGTCAAGGCGCGAAAGCCGGTGAGTCTGGTTTTTGATCGCCACGAAGACATGTTGTGCACCACCAAGCGCCACCCGTCCGTTATCAGGCTCAGGAGCTTCGTGGACGCGAACAACCGGGTCATAGGCAGGGAGGTGGATATCAGGATCGATGCCGGCGCCTATGCCGGACTCTCCGGCGTAGTGTTGCAGAGAATGATGTTTTCATGCGGCGGGGTCTACGATGTGCCGAACCTCAAGGTCACCGGCAAGGCCTTTGCCACCAATAACGTGGTCAGCGGGGCATTCCGGGGCTTCGGCGGTCCCCAGGTGTTTTTCGCCATAGAGACGCACATGGAGAATATAGCCGATGCATTGAACCTGGACGCCATGGAATTCAAGCGGCGGCATTTCCTCCACAAGGGTGACACCTCGTCAACCGGAGGTCTCTTCCACAATGAAATCAAACTGGACGAGATAGCGTCCGCGCTGGAGCGTATGTCCGGTTACAGTCGCAAACGCGGCCTGACGGGGCCTGGTCATGGCAAACTGAAAGGCATTGGTTGCGCCTGTTTCTTTCACGGCTGCGGCTTTACGGGGAGCGGAGAATCCGAGCTCATACGGGCGCGGGTAAGGCTGAAAAAATATCAGGACAACACCGTGGAGATATTTGTCTCCAGTACCGAAATCGGCCAGGGCTCGCTCACCACGCTGCGCAAGATCGTAGCCAGGACCCTTGAGGTTCCCATTGAAACGGTAAAGCACGCCTATCCCGACACTGACCAGTGCCCCGACTCCGGGCCTACGGTGGCTTCGCGAACGGTGATGATTGTGGGCCGCCTGCTCCATGAAGCCGCTCTGGAAATGAAGCGGAGATGGGATGAGGAGACCTTTGATATCTTCCGGGTATTCAGGTTTCCCGAGCATCTGACCTGGGACAATAAGACCTTCCGGGGAAACGCCTACCCCGAGTATGCATGGGGTGGCAATGTGGTTTCCGTGGAGGTGGACCCGTTGACCTTTGAGGTAGAGGTGACGGGTATCTGGGCGGTGTATGACATCGGCGAGCCAGTTGACGAGACCATCGTGCGTGGACAGATCGAGGGCGGGATCATCCAGGGACTGGGATATGGCGGCATGGAGGTGATGCAGACGCGCGACGGCGCGCCCTTGCAAACGAGCCTGACCGACTATGCTGTTCCAACCGCGCTCGATTTTCCACCCATCGAAAGCATGCTGATCGACAACCCCTTTTCGGGCGGACCGTTCGGCGCGCGCGGACTGGGTGAGTTGCCGCTGGTTGGCGCCGCCCCCGCGCTGGCGCTGGCGATACAGAACGCCATTGGCCGCAAGGTGACACAACTGCCGGTTACTCCGGAGATAATCATGGAGATGATGAAACGTGACTATTGAGGTCAGGTTCGAGCTTAACGGGAAGGATGTCGTGGTCAGTATTGATCCGCTCAGCCGCCTGCTTGACGTTCTGCGTGACGGCTTGAATCTCACCGGAACCAAGGAGGGATGCGGGGAGGGCGAGTGCGGCGCATGCGCGGTGCTGCTGGATGGTTATCTGGTCAACTCCTGCCTGATTCCAGCCATCAGCCTTGAAGGGAAAAGCGTGCTGACCATAGAAGGGTATCGGGACACGGAAAGGTTTGCGGTTCTGAAGGAGGCCTTTGCCGAAACCGGCGCCGTCCAGTGCGGTTTCTGTACTCCCGGGATAGTTATGGCCGCTGAGGCCATTCTGAGGAGGAATCCTCATCCAACGGAAGAGGAGGTTAGGGAGGGGCTGTCGGGAAACCTGTGCCGATGTACGGGTTATGCAATGATAGTAGAGGGGGTTTTGCTGGCCGCCGAAAAGGGGTCCGGGATATGGTGACGGCGTTCAGACCAGCGGATCTGCGCGAAGCCCTTGCTATCCGCGCCGGAGAGAGGACGATGGTCTTTGCCGGCGGCAGCGACCTCATGGTCAGGGGCCGATCCATATACGGCGGAGCGCCCCGCTTCGACCTTCCGGTCCTGATGGTCGGACATCTCCCGCAACTGAGGAAAATAACGATCGACGAGGGTGTTCTGAATATCGGCGCGTGCTGCACGCTATCGCGGATTATCTGTCATGAGGCCATTCCCTCTTACGTTCGGGCGCCCCTCTTGGGTATGGCGTCTCCTCCGGTACGGAACATCGCTACCCTGGGAGGGAATATCTGCAATGCGTCCCCGGCCGGAGATTCGTTGCCGATGTTGTATGCCCTTGACGCAAGGGTTGAGTTGCGGGCCGCGGATCGAATAAGGACCTTGAAGGTTCCTGATTTCATAACCGGACCGGGCCGGACCCTCTTGAAGGAAGATGAGATCCTCACCGGGATAGCCATACCCCTGTCGGACTTCAGCCGCGTGTGCTACAGAAAGGTGGGAACGCGCCGCGCAAACGGCATTTCCAAGGTTGCGCTGTATGCGGCGGCAAAGTTGAGCGCTTCCCGCGTGGAGGGGCTCAGGATCAGCCTGGGCGCGGTAGCGCCCGTGGCGCTTCGCAGCCGGGAGGCAGAAAACATGCTGGAATCTTTGCCGTTGGACGCCGTCGCTCAGCGGGTGGATGCCGTTAAGGGTTGCTTTGCTTCCCTGATCAATCCCATTGACGACATGAGATCCGGCAAGGAATACCGCCGGACAGTGGCGTTCAATCTCCTGGAAAATTATCTTTGTAATCTGGTTAGCGAGGAGGACTTTTCATGAAATCTTTACCACAATCACCGGGGAGTTTCTTGGGACTGACGCCGGGCGCCATCAGCTGGATGCCATACATTACACTTGTCGCCTTTCTATCCTTTTCGCTTGCCGGTTGCGGAGGTGGGGAGGGGACGCATGCCGGTAGGCAACCAACAATTCATGAACAGTATTCAAGCGCGGTGTCCGATGCAAGGGTCGCGACCGTTGACGAGATTTCCAACACACTGACGCCCATCGTTTCCTACAACGGGCGTCTGATCTGGGAAAACAACGTGGTCGGTTCCCGGCTTCTTGTGGCCACCGTAATAGATGACAACGGCAAGTACTACAAATGCGAGGCGCCGGGCGGTTGCGCGGGCGATACGTGCCGTGAGGGGGGCAACTGCTCTTCTTATCGCTGGGATTCCTGGGTAACGGTAGCTCCGGAGATGTACAACATGCTTGGGGGAAAGTCTCCATCGTTGCTGCGAGTCGTGCAGCTCCTGGGCCTTCCCCCCAGCTATGCGACGGCGGGAGGTCAGCGGGAGGCGAAATATGTTCTGGAGCTGTGGGCGTCTCCCGGAGACCTGTTCAGGCCCTGTCCCGACAGCGAGATATCCGATACGGCCTGTGAAACCGCATTTCCGGCGGACCAGTTCCGCATGTTCGACATCAACAACAGAATCAGGGCAACGGAAGGACTTTCCATTCCCGTTTTCAGGACCTACACGGGATGGTTCAACAACCGGACCAGAAATGTGTACACGGCCACTGATTCCTCTGACGCGTATCCCTGGACGAGACTCGGATATACCTATGACTGGGGGGGGAGCAATCATGTCGGTCTGAGCGAGTATGTGGTTCATGGAAAAAAAGAGGATGGATCCACCATCTCCGTGGGGATTCGCTCTCTCAAGACCATCGAAGATTATTTCAAGTAAGTGGTGTTATGAAAAAAGATATCCCTGATATCGAATATTTACGTTAATTGTGTTTCGTATGCCCACAAAAATATTGACTTGGAAAAACGGTTTTGTTATAAAGCTAACACTTGCCGCGCGGGAATAACTCAGTGGTAGAGTGCAACCTTGCCAAGGTTGAAGTCGCGGGTTCAAATCCCGTTTCCCGCTCCAAAAAACACAGGGGATGGACGAAGAGTCCGTCCCTTTTTTTTGGCGCCAATATTTCAAAAAATGTCATCGGACATTTCGTAATGCAAGGTTTTTCAGTCATATAACAACTGCCTCTGCCTCCTCCGACCCGAAACAGCAAGTTCCGATGCATTTCATCGTAACAGCGCACCGGTCGCCAGCGGGAACATCCTTCACACCATTTTCTTCGTGTCACCATTGATGAAGATTGAACCCACCTTCCAGCAATGAACGGACCTGCCTGATCGTTCTTATTCCCATTTGATAAGCAAAAAACAATAATCAAACAGAAAGGAATGTTCTCAAGGCTTCTTGCCGCGGGCGGTTTTTGAAAATAATGCAAAATTTTACTTGACGAAATTCCATCCTTCATTATATTGAAAACGAAAATCATTTTCTGGAGGTTGAAAAATGGCTTGTGCGATCACCGCTGGTAATTCCCATATCAAAAGGACACCGATATGGTCGGAAATATCTTCTTGTTTTTCCGATGACAAGGAGTGCCTGGCCGCGTTCATGGCATTTGAGTCAGCGGGGGTTCTGGAGGGTTTGAAACCTTCCATCCTCATTAATCTGCCGGATCGTCCCAGACGTTGCGGGCGGAATTTTTATACCATCTGGAAAGAATACGGCATGGAGATACTCAGCGAGAGTACGCTGGAAGTCATGGTGATGGTGGAACGTCACGATTCGATACTTCTGCTCGTATATGACCGTAGTGTCCTGGAGATGCTTCTTTCAAGTAAGGGAGTAAAGACAATGCTGCGTAAGGCCGGTTACCAGAGTGAAAGAGGAACTGATGTCCTTTTATCCGAATTCGCATCGCGCTTCAAGTCCGGTGGTATTCCCCACGAAGTAGGCATTATCCTGGGGTATCCTCTCAAGGATGTCGCGGGTTTCATGGGGGTAGGGCGGCTCAAATTTACCTGCCAGGGTCCGTGGCGCATCTACGGCGACCCGAGCGAGAGTCTGATGCTCGCCGAGGCCTACCGGTGGTGCCGGTGCAGGATGGCCGCGCGTCTGACGAAGGGGGGCGGGCCTTTTGATTGTCTTGTCGGTTCCTGCCGGCCCGACGGTAAGGGCCGGCGCCCTGTCTGGCGTATGATGAAGTCAAAAAATGGCAAGATTGGATTCATGCCGGACTCTTGCGGCTGTTGATGGAAACAACACTGTCTGCGTTCCCGGTGAGGATGTATCTCAGCCCTTATGCGCCGCCCAGAAAATCCCGGACAGCGGCAAGAAAATGAGACGCGCATTCAAGATGATGGGCATGGGACGCGTCTTCAAAGATTACAAGGCGCGAGCCCCGGATCCGTTTCTGGAAAAAGGCAGCCGTTTCCGGTGTCGCTTCATCGTACCTGCCGGCGGTGATCATTGCCGGGATGCTGATCCCGCCGAGATGCGGGGTCATATCCATCTGGCGCAGATTGCCGGTGGCCGTGAATTCGCTCGGTCCCCACATGGTAAGATAGACTTCGGTTCCCATCCCGTCGAAGGTGCGGTTCAGGCAGCCGGGCCATGGTTCAAGACGACAGAGGTGGCGCTTGTAATAGGCCAGCATGGCCGCCTGGTAGTCGGGTGATTCGAAGTTTCCGCTTTGTTCGGCCTCGGAAACCGCGGCCCGGATTTCTTCGGGCATGGCCGCCAGAAGGCGGCGCTGATCGGCCATCCAGCGCGGGGCGCTGAGAAGCGGGCCGGAAAGAATGAGGCTGGCCACCCCCTCGGGTCGGCGGCGCAGCAGGTAGGCGGCCGCCAGAAGCGCACCCCACGATTGTCCCAGCAGATGCAGCCTTTCCAGTCCGAGGGCGGAACGCACAGCGGCCAGTTCCTCGATCGATCGTTCCAATGTCCATAAAGACCGGTCTCCGGGCCGTTCCGATGCCCCGCAGCCGAGCTGGTCATAGAAGATAACAGGCCGTTCTCCGGCCAGGGTCTCCAGCGGCTCCAGATAATCGTGGGGCGCGCCGGGGCCGCCGTGCAGCGCCAGGAGGGGGACTTCGGGACGGTCACAGCCGTGCATCCATGCCCTGACCTTCCCTCCCGGGACCGCGATTTCCAGTTCCCTCGCACTCATACCCCGATATCCTCGTTCCAGATTTCCGGTTTTTCCCTGATGAATGCTTCCATCAGCTGGATGCATTCCGGATCCTGGAGCACTTCCAGCCGCACTCCCCGCGAACGGAGCCACTCTTCTTCTCCCATGAAGGTTCTGTTTTCGCCGATGACCACCCTGGGGATCCCGTACAGTATGATCGCGCCGCTGCACATGGGGCACGGGGAGAGTGTCGTATAAAGCGTGCATTCCCTGTAGGTTCGCGCATCCAGGCGTCCCGCATTCTCCAGGGTGTCCATCTCGCCGTGGAGGATTGCGCTTCCCCGCTGAATCCGGCGGTTGTGGCCCCGGCCGATGATTTCGCCGTTGCGGACCAGCGCCGCTCCGATGGGAATCCCGCCTTCGGCCCGTCCTTTTTTTGCCTCTTCCAAGGCCACTCGCATGAATTCGTTCATATTGCCTCCTTGTCCGGAACTCCGTTTCCCTTACCCAAGCTCGAAACTGGTGATGCCGTATGTCTTGTCCAGGGGAAGTTCCGGTGGAGCTCCCCGATAGATCCTGGCGGTTTCGAAAACCTTTTCCATGCCATGCCTTTTCACAAGCTGAACGGCAGCCTCGTTACAGGCCGGGATGTCAAGAAATACCGGCCGGCCTTCCGCCTGTCCGGAAAGGGATGAAAACAATTCCCCGGCAATCTCCGGAGTATCCGCAAACAAAGGAGCGACCTTGAACCCCCTGAAACAGGGCCGTATCACCCCGTAGCCGGTTATGCGGCCGCCGTCCAATATCGCCTGTCCGTGGCTGCCCGGACGGCTGATCCAGCTTTTCAGGAACGCGGACCGGGGAGCGGGGAAGAAAAGGCGGTCATACCGTTCCAGTTCCGAGAATGGAACATCGGAAATATCCACGGCCGCGGACGGCCGAAGGGCTTTGCCCGTCCCTTCGTAACGGGCGTTGTAGTGGGCGATCCTGAAATCGAAGCGGGCATACTTGTCCAGCATGGCCACGACCCCGTCGCCTCCGATGGTCCTGTCCGCCATGTAGTCCATGGATGCGTTCCAGAGCTTCATGCCGATGCCGGAGTGACGCAGATCCTTCTTTACAATATAGAAACCCATGAAACCAAACCTGTCGTCATAGGCTACCGCCGATATGCAACCCGCCGGTTCGTTGTTGATCTCCGCAATGAAAAAACCATGCGGGTCGGCGGCGTAAAAGGCCTCAGCGTCGCGCAGTCCGGGGTTCCAGCCTTCATCGACCGCCCACTGGATCGCCAGTTGGAGGTCTGTCCCGTCCATGCGCCTGATCCTGATTTCTTCACTCGCCATAATTCCTCCTGAATACATTTCAAAAGACATACGATAAAAAAGCCATTCAAGAATATTATCTTTGAATGGCCTGCACGGAGCGGTGAAGGGAGCGACGTTTCCCCCGTCGATCCAATCGACTATTTTGGAAAGTCGGTTCCGGCAGTAGTCGTTCCTTCTCTTCCACCGCTCAGTCATCTACGTCTCAAAACAGAAAATACAGCCATATAACGATGCTTGCAAGACAAAAAAGTGTGGTCTGGAGTGGTCGCAACGCCGATATGGATTACAACCCCATATCTAACCTGCTTAAGAAAGCAGCCGCCACTGCCGGTCAATCGGCTAGACCGTCCTCCCGAACCGATCACGGGCAAAGAACCAAGGTTCTGCCGAAGCCCGCTCTAGAAGCTCTTGAGGACCAGACCACACACCCCACAGGGTAAATTTTCTGTGAAAAAGCATTGCAAATCGTACGCTCTACATTGAGCAACTTCATTGAAAATTTTCTTTAATCACCCTCATCAATATCAGGGATCATATTTTCCATTTCCGCCATTTTTTCGGCTCGTAGCAGGGCTAATGTTTTATCTTGCCCTGTAGCTATTGCCCAATCATAAATATTGATCGTTGACCATCCTGTAACCCTTTGTCCCCAAGTATTATAAGGTATCGTCTCGTTTTGGAATCTTACATTATTAGAATCAACAACTTCAGCTTCTGATTGATCAAAGTTCTTAATCTTGAGTGCATCTCCAGCTTTTAGTATATTCCACTCAAATAGTTTATTCATGCGAGGCAGTGTTGTCCGTTTAATCTTATCCTGCGTTACTTTGACTGATCCTTGTTTTATAAAAGATGTTTTACTTGCTATGTTGACATAGAATCTGTCAAGTTGTTCTGGTGGTAAGACCTTGATTATATCCAGAAAACTTTGATTTCCAATTTGGAGGGGGGTAATTGTAAAACAACTAATATCCACATTATTGGAAATAAGCCATGCAACGGCTGAAAGAGTTTGGTCATCAAAGGCCGAGGCAATTAAAATAATCCGTTGTTTAGAATTAAATGTCTTCAGGGCATCATTATTTACTAGAAACTGATTGAGTTCTCGTCGAGCTTTTTCATTTGGTGTGAGATCACCTAAATCATATTCATTTTTGTGACGATCAATATATCTGGTATAAATTGTATCAACTACATCTTCAGGGGTTTTTAGTTTTGCGTAACTTGCCGCATAACGAATCGCTTGAAATTCAAACGGTTCTTTTCTCGATTTAATATCTTCTATATCTCTCTTGATTTCAATGAGGACAATATTTCCTTCAGCGTCAATGGCAGTCAGATCACTGATTCCTCCATTTTCGTTAGGAACTTGTTGCCCGACCACAATTAACGTTTCTTCTTCACCAAAAATGAGTGTAATATTTTTTCGTAAAAATTCTTCTATTTCTTTTTCCTTGATCCCGATCTCTTTGAAGCTTTTTATTTCGGCTTCTATATCGCTCTTTTCAATACTATTTTCAAATTTCACCGGAATATACATGAGTTTCTCCCGTAATGGTTATTACGCTGTGTGATGGTAGAATAAGCTACAAGATGTCAAACGGGACCCGGATTTAATCTGCGCTGCAGGGCTTTTTCTGCAGCGTCACTATCCGAGGCCGTGCGCATTTGATTTCTTATACAACTTTGGGAAGGTGTCAATAGGAAAAAGATAGCGGCATAAAATGATGCTCGGGCAGAATGTATGATCGCGCCACTGCACATGGGACACGAGGAGAGAGTAGTATCGTGTGTGCATTCCCTTTTGGTTCGTGCATCCAGACGTCCCGCGTACCAGGGTGTCCATTTCGCCGTGCAGGATTGCGCTTCCACTCTGAATCCGGCAGTCATGGCTCCGGCCTATAATTTTGCCTTTGTGGACCAACACTGCTCCGATGGGAATACCGAATTCTCTCCTTCCTTTTTTGTCTCTTTCAAGACCTCCCACATGAAATCATTTAATATTCTTACCAGTTGAGCCTCTTGCAAAATGATTGGCTCATGCTATTGACGAGCTTATTTGTGGAGGCCAGAGACAGATAACTGTTGGACTCCATTAATTAAATAGTGATTTTGCTGCTTTTTAGTGCATTTCTATGGTGACATAGACGTACGTCTCCCGCTGTTGCGCTGTTCTTTGCTCTTTGAAGCTACTTATTCAAGTAGTCGTATCAATTGATCGGCAAACAGGACAACAACTCCAAGCATCAGATGCAGACTGACCTTGGGATGGCCCTTCACCATGACGTTGTCCGCTCCGAACTCTTCCTTCATCCTGGCATTGGAACGTTCCACGGTAGTTCTGGTTTTGTAACGCTCGGCCTCATGGGGAGGCATGGGAATAGTTTCCTTGCCACGGGAGTTCTGGTCAATAATCGGTACATGGCCGAGCTGGCGGCTTACTTCGTCAATACGCTGCGCGTCATAAGCGGCATCCATCAGGTCATAGAGGTACGTTACTTTATCGCTGGTCTGCTTCATCAACGGAATTGCCGCTTGGCTGTCATGGAGCGATGCCGAGGTAACAAGGGCGCTGATCGGCAAGCCGGTGTCATTGGTGTCCAAATGCAGCTTGTAGCCGTTCCAGCTTTCCTTGTAACCCTTGGCGTTCTTCTTGGTGCCCCGGTCACAGGCGGTCGGCAGCTCATTGATGGCCTCCTCGGCTGACTGGAGAACCTGTTTGTCGAGCCGCTTCTCGGGAAGCGGTTCACGTACTTCTCCTTTTGCGGGTCGGCCTCTTTTGCGTGCCACTTTGGGAGGTCTTTCTTTCCGTGCCGGTTTCTCTCGACCAACTATGGCTGTGGAGTCTCGGGATATGTGGCCGAGCAACTCTCCACCAAGATAGTCTTTCACCAGGGTATCATGAACTCTCTTCGCAAGCTCGCCGTCGGCAAATTCGGCAAAAGCACGTGAAAACGTGGATTCAGAAGGAATAACGCCAATGGATTCAAATCCGCTTATCCGCCGCAGGTTCGGACTTGAGTGCAAGGCATGAATCAGGGCTCTGGTCGTTGGATATCTATACAGCGCCTTGGCTACAAAAGACCGCGCAAGCGCCTCTCGTTCTGAGAGTTTACGGCCAAGCCACTGATTAAATGCTTTCTTTCGCACATGCTTCTCAACCTGAACTATCTCAAGGATTGTGACCAGATGCTTCTCCTGCTCGGTCAGAGGCTCATCAAAGCATTCATCAAGATGGGAAAACAAACCCCTCTGTACGCATCCCATCAACCATGATATTCTTTCCTTGAGCTTCATCGGTATCCTCCTGACTTGTTGTGTCTCGCAACCCAACAATATCATGGACTTGCCTGTGAAGCTCACCTTTTATGAGGCTTAGTCGTTGTATTCGCCTTTTTGCATACACTTTTGCAAGAGGCTCAGTTGAAAGGTATTTATCCGTCAAGTAAACATAGGAATCCTGATTTCATGGGTGCGGGTGGACCTTCGCTGGAACAGTCTCCTTGACAAAACAGGTTAACGCTGTTAAGTAAAAAAACACCGTAAAATCAGATTGTGCGTGGCAGGTGAAAAATGGGTATTGTGGAACGCAAGGAACGCCGGAAGGAGTCGCTTCGACAGGAAATTCTTGACGCCGCGAGGGATATTCTTCTGGCCGAGGGATACGCGAAGCTCTCCATGCGCGGGATCGCCGAGCGCATCGAGTATTCGCCGACAACCATCTACAGCTACTTCAGGAACAAGGAGGAGATTCTCCATCATCTGTGCGAGGAGGGCCTGGAACGCCAGCTTGCGGCCATCCAGAGGGCCGGCCGCGACGAACCGGCGCCGGTCCCGCGCCTGCGCGCGGAGTTGCGCGCCTATATCGATTTCGGACTTTCCGAGCCCGGCCGTTACCAGATCGTCTACATGGCGGACCTCTCCCAGTATGTCAGCATGGCAAGCATCCTGGAAGAGGGAAGCCCGGCCTTCAGGCTCCGCGACCTGATCCGCCGCGGAATCAGCGATGTCCTGCCGGATATGGGAGGAGAACTTGATATGGAGACCGTTTCCCAGGCGGTCTGGGCCCATTGCCATGGCATCGTATCACTTCTCATCGGCCGGCCCGATTTTCCGTGGGTTGAGCGTGAGCGGCTTATAGAGACGGGACTTGACATTCTTTTCAGGGGCCTGGATTGCCGGATGGTCCGTTAGGGGATTTTATTTACGGCAACCGGGACATGGATTTTTTTCCAGACGGGTTATGGACTGAAACCGGCAAATTTCATGGGAAACAGAAAAAGGAGTGGTGTATGAGGAAAATGGTGATCTGTTGGGCGGCTATTGCGGTCATGATGCTTGCAGCCTGTTCCATGGGCAAGGAAAAAGAACAGGCGGCAGATTCGCCGATCCCGGTAAAGATCGGCAAACCGCGCCTGAACGAAGACCATGAGGCCGTGTCCGTGAGCGGGACCGTCGTTTCTCCGGACGCCCCTTCCAACGTCTCCTTTCTGGTTTCCGGCAGGGTGACCGCCGTCGGCCCTCGGGAGGGGGATTATGTGGCCAGGGGAGGGTTTCTGGCCGCCATTGACCCGACCGATTACCGCCTGGCCCTGGAAGCGGCGGCCGCCCAGACCGGCGCGGCCCGTGTGGCCCGCGCGCGGGCGGATGACGAGCATGGGCGGATGAAGATGCTCTATGACTCCAAGAGTCTGGCCCCCAACGATTACCAGAAATTCAAGGCGGCAAGAGACTCGGCCGCCAGACAGATGGAACAGGCCGTTTCCGCCGAAAAGCTGGCCGGGAAGCGTCTGGCGGACGCCACACTCCGTTCCCCGGTAAGCGGTTTCGTAGCGAAGCGCTCCGTTGAGCCCGGCCAGATGGCGAATCCCGGGCAGGCCGCCTTCGAGGTCGTGCGCCTTGATACCGTGGAGATCAACGTGGGTGTGCCGGAAACCGACATCCATCTCGTCCGGGCCGGGCAGAGGGCAACGGTAACCCTGCCGGCCCTGCCCGGGGAGACCTTCGAGGGGAAGGTGCGGATTATCAATGTTTCAGCCGATCCCCAGACCCGCACCTTCATGACCCGCATCACCGTAGCGAATCCCAAACACACCCTGCGCATCGGCATGGTCGCCCAGGCCCGCATTCGCGGAGACAGGGTCGTCAAGCTGCTCACCCTTCCCATCGAATCGGTTGCGCGTGACCCCCAGGGCGCCTCCATTGTCTATGTCTACTTTCCCGATCGAAAGAGGGTCTATGCGAAACGGGTTGAAACGGGCGCTGTTTACGGGAGGGAGATAGAGATCAGAAAGGGACTCGCCGCGGAGGACAATGTCGTCCTGGCGGGTCAGGAGAGACTGAGGGACGGCGTTGCCGTTATCCCGGCACGGGCCGAAGCTTCGGCGGACAAGGGCGAAGCGGCAGGGAAGGGGACGCGGCAATGAATCCCATAAAGCTCTCCCTTCGCTACCCAACGGTAACGGTGATCCTCACGGCCCTGCTGGTCTTCGTGGGGTTCCGCGCCTTCCTGCACATGCCCCGCACCGAGGATCCCTCCATCACGATCCGCACCGGGCTGGTGATCGCCCTCTATCCGGGCGCTACCTCGGAACAGGTGGAGAAACAGGTAACCAAGACCATTGAGAAGCACATCTTCAAGTTCCCGGAGGTCAGAAAAGGAAAGACCTTTTCCACCAGCCGGCCCGGAGTGGTGGTGGTCAATGTGGAGCTGGAAGAGTATGTGAAGAACACCGATGTCTTCTGGGCCAAGCTGCGTGATGAGATGAACGAGACCAGGGCCACCGAACTGCCCGAGGGGGTGCGCGGCCCTATCGTGAACTCGGACTTCGGCGATACAGTCGCCATGCTTGTCGCGGTGCACGGCAAACGCTATGGCTACCGGGAGCTGAGAGATTACACCGACCGGATCCAGGATGAGCTCCGTACCATCCGCGACGTCGGCAAGCTGGCCACCTATGGCGGCCAGAGCGAGGAGATCTGGATAACCAGCAGCCTTGCCCGGATTTCCCAGTATTTCGGAGAGCCCCTGCGGGTGGTCCAGGCCCTGAGGCAGCGAAACGTCATAGAGGGCTCCGGCGGGTTCGATGCGGACGGCGCCAAGATTCCCATGAGGACCACCGGTTTTTTCACCACCGAGGACCAGATACGCGATGTGCTGGTGGACGTGTCCCGCACCGGACAGCCTGTGTATATCCGCGACTTCGCGGATGTTGAACGCCGCTACCAGGACCCGGCTTTCCTGGTGCGCCATGACGGAGAGCCGAGCGTGCTCCTGTCGGTTGAGATGCAGAAGGGGAGAAACATCGTGCAGCTCGGAGAGCAGATCGACCAGGTCTTCTCCCGGCTCAAGAATATTCTCCCCCCCGACATCCAGATGGATCTGGTGGCGAATCAGCCAAAGGTAGTGAAGGACCGCATGTCCACCCTCAGCCATGAGTTCATGCTGGCTATCGGCGCGGTGATCCTGGTGACGGTGCTCCTGCTGCCGATCCGGGTCGCGGTGGTGGCGGCCCTGGCCATCCCGGTCACCCTGTGCGCGACTCTGGGCGTGATGAATGCCCTGGGAATAGCCCTCCATCAGGTGTCCATCGCCGCCCTGATCGTGGTGCTGGGGATTGTCGTTGACGACGCCATCGTCATCGCGGACAACTATGTGGAGCTTCTGGACAGGAAGGTTCCCAGGATGGAGGCGGCCTGGCGTTCGGCCACCGATGTGGTGGTGCCGGTGTTCACCGCCACCATGACCATTGTCTGCTCCTTCCTGCCGCTCCTTATCATTTCCGGGTCGGTGGGCGAGTTCGTCATGGCGCTTCCCCTCACCGTGGCTATTGCGTTGACCGTTTCCTTCGTGGTGGCGGTTCTCCTTACGCCCATACTGTGCCGCTTTTTCATCCGGAAGGGGCTGCACGATCACCAGGGAGGGAAAGAGGCGGAGGCAACAAAGAAATTCAGCGTCCTGGACCGCCTCCAGGCCCTCTACAAGGTCCTGATTGTATGGTTCATGGCCAGAAAGAGGTTCGCGGTGATGCTTGGCGTGGTTGCCTTTGCGGCTGGCGCCCTCCTGTTCACCACCGTGCGGGAGCAGTTTTTCCCTTCCGCTGAACGGAACCAGTTTGTCATCGATGTCTGGATGGGTCAGGGCGCCCGGATCGAGAGCACCGACGCCGTCATGCGGGGGATCGAGAAGAGGCTTTCCGGTAAAGGGGACGTCGTCCATTACGCCACCTTCGTGGGCCAGAGCGCGCCCCGCTTTTACTACAACGTCAACCCCCAGCAGCCTGATCCCGCTTACGGACAGTTCATCGTCAATACGAAATCCGTGGAGGCGACCTCAAGGCTTGTCCGCGACCTCCGTTCCGAATTGCCCGGTCTCTTCCCGGAGGCGCTGGTCATAGTCAAGGAGCTCCAGCAGGGGCAGCAGATGGAGGCGCCGGTGGAGGTGCGCATCTCCGGCGACGACATCGGTGAACTCAAGCGCATCGGCGCGCGCATCGAGCAGATCCTCCAGTCCGTGCCCTTTTCCATGTATGTTCACCATGATTATTTCAATGATTCATGCATGCTGGATGTCAATATCAACAACGAGCTGGCAAACCGTCTCGGAATAACCAACTCTTCCGTATCCAGGCTGCTTAAAGGCGGCTTCGACGGGGCGCCGGTGAGCACCTTCTGGGAGGGTGATCGCCCGGTGACCATCATGCTCCGCCTTGACGAGGGATCGCGATCTTCCTTCTCCGATGTGAGGGACGCCTACATGACCTCCCAGCTCACCCAGGCCAGCGTGCCGCTTCGCTCCATCGCCACCCTGGAACCCCAATGGCAGACCAGCCGCATCGTGCGGCGGAACGGCATGCGCACCCTTACCGTCCGCGGCTTCGTGAAGCAGGGATGGTATGGCTCCGACCTGCTCAAGGCGGCCAGGCCGCGGATAGAGAAAATCCAGCTCCCGGCGGGATACCGCATCGAATACGGAGGAGAAAAGATGAACCGGGACGAAACCTTCCCCCAGATGACCCTGGCCCTGGCCATCAGCCTCCTGGCCATCTTCCTCGTAATGCTCATCCAGTTCCGCACCATATCCGACCCCCTTGTGGTGATGTCGTCCATACCGCTGGCCCTGCCCGGCGCGGCGCTCGGCCTGGTGATTACAAACAACCCCTTCGGCTTTACCGCCTTCATCGGCATGATCAGCCTGTCCGGGATTGTGGTGCGCAACGCCATCATCCTTGTCGACTACATTAAAGAGAAGCTCGCCGAAGGCCAGACCCTGGAGCAGGCGGCCACCGAGGCCGGACAGCGGCGTCTGCGCCCCATATTCCTGACCTCCATGGCCGCGGCGGTGGGGGTGACTCCCATGATCCTTTCCGGGTCCAGCCTCTGGAGTCCCCTGGCCAGCGTCATCGCCGTTGGCCTCATCTGTTCCATGTTCTTTACCCTCCTGGTCGTGCCGGTGCTGTATGTCATGGTCAAGTCCCGGGCCGGAAGAACCGGCGCCGCGTCAGGCGCCATGGCGGTAGTCTGCATTATGGCCGCAGCGGGACAGGCATGGGGAGGGCAGATGAATATTACCCTTCCCCATGCCATTGAGCTGGCCAGGAGCCGCAACAGCGCGCTGAAGATCTCCAGGGAAAAGATCGAGGAAAGCGCTCAGCGCGTTGTGTCGGCCAGATCCAGGTATTTCCCGCGCCTCTCCAATGAAACCTCTTTTGTCGGTGTCTCCAACAAAGAGCTGGTGACCATTCCCGCGGGGAGCCTGGGAGTCGTGCCGGGTCTGGGACCCTTTCCCACCCAGGACACCTCCATCAATCAGGGTTCCAATTCGCTTCTTCTCAGCAACACAACCCTGAGCCAGCCCCTTACCCAGTTGTTCAAGATCCACGATGCCCATCAAATCGCCAGGACCGACCGCTCCATCGCGGAAGCGGAGGCCCGCAAGGCCGAAAACGAGATCATTTTCGGCGTCCATCAGCTGTACTTCGGGCTGCTGGTCGCGCGGAAGCAGGAAGAGGCGGCACGGGCGGCGGTGGCGGCCGCCAGGGAGGCCCTCCGGGAGAGCGAGGATGCGGTGCGGGCGGGGAGCGCGCTGGAGGTGGCGGCCACCGGAAGGCGGGTAAGGCTTTTGCAGGGAAGACAGGCACTGCTGGCCGCGGAAATCCGGAAAGCGGACCTTAACTCGGAAATGAACGACCTTCTCGGGCTTCCCTTGGATACGGAGCTGGTTCCCGCTGAGGTAAGGGAGGCGCTGCCGGCGGCTCGGCCCCTGCCGGATTATTTGCGGGACGCCATCTCCCGCAATCCCGAGCTGAGGGGGGCCAGGGAGACGGAGGCCAAGGCAGGACACGCCCTAAGCGCGGCCCGTAACGAATACATACCGGATATCGGGCTCTTCATCCGCTATACCTACCAGAATGGCGCTCCCTTCGTGGCCAGCAACATCGGGACCTTTGGCGCCCGGATGACCTGGAATATCTTCGACTGGGGCGAGAGGCGCGGTGTCCTGGGAGAGCGGAGGTCCATGTTGAGCCAGGCCCGGGAAAACCTGAAAAGGATCGATCAGAGAGTCAAGGTTGAGACGACCAAGGCGTACCGGAAGATGGAACGGTCCAGGATGATGCTGGAGGTGGCCTCGGAAGCCCTGAAGCTGCAACGGGAGAATCTGCGCCTGAACGCGGACATGGTCAGGGCCGGAACCGCTACGGACGTGAAACACGCCGAGGCCGTGGCCGAGCTCAGGAGAGCGGAAATGGATGAGCTCCAGGCAATCCTGGCCTACCGGCTTGCCCTTGTCGAACTGGAACGGATCACCGGCGCTTTGGGAAACTGAACCGGAAAAAATAAAATACCATGTTGCGTATCATCCCTGATTACGGCAGAATAATGAAAATTTAAATTTCCGTTTACGGGAGGTTTCCTGAAATGAGAAACATGAGAATCCTGTCTTTGGCGATGCTGGCGCTTTTTGTTATTTCCGGAGCGGCGGGCGCGGACACGTACCAGTGGGTCGATGAAAAGGGTGTCGTCAATTTTACCGACGATCCTGACAATATTCCGAAAAAATACCGGAAAAAGGCCAAGGTGACCCGCTCCACGGACAAGGAAAAGAGCGTCCAGCAACAGCCCGCCAAAGACACGCCCAGGCAAGCCGGCGCCGAAGCCGCGCCGTCCGCCTCTCCGTCCCAGGTACTATACGGCGGGCACGATCAGGCCTGGTGGAAATCCAGGTATTCCGCTCTGCGTGGTGAAATGAAGAGCATCCAGGACAACCTTCCGGGCAAAAAGCAGGAACTGGATGAACTGCGGCGAAAACTGCGGATCTACACCTATACACGCAACCGCATAGCCTATCAGGACAAACTGGCGGAAATTCAGAAGGATGAAGACAGGATCAAGGTCTTGACGGAACAGCTTGCAAGCCTTGACGCGGAAGCGGGTATCGCGGGAGTGCCTTTCGACTGGCGACAGTAGAGTCAATACTTCTGTTTTCGCGGTTCTCCCCTTTACAGGTTGTCATCACACACGATTTTCGTCGTTGACAGGGATAGGAAAAAAATGTATAAGAACATTCCGCTCAGCAACGCGAAACCGGCAATCGCGGAAATGAAAATATTGAAAATCTGGCGGCGTAGCCAAGTGGTAAGGCAGAGGTCTGCAAAACCTTTATCCAGCGGTTCAAATCCGCTCGCCGCCTCCAAAAAAATCAAGGGGTTAGCCAAAAACGGCTAGCCCCTTTTTCTTTGTGCGCCAGGCATGGCGCGTGGCGCGTAAGCGCCATCTTGTAATTTCGCGCGTGGTTTGGCCACAAATCACAGCCCTATTTATCCCCCCCAATTCCTTACTATCATTTCCCTGCCAATCTTACCCCCCCCCGATGCTGTAGCGGATATCCACGATTTCGACCGTGAACTCTTTGAATACCTTCACCATGTCCGGATGGTAGTTAATTGTGAGGATGGCGCTTCCCTTCATAACACGCATGGCTTCCGCCAGTTTTTCGTATTCTTCAACAGGGAACGCCGTGCCGTATCCGGTCAGACCGTAATATGGGGGGTCCATGAAATGAAGCGTGTAGTCGCGGTCGTATTTATGAAGGCAGGTTTGCCAATCCAGATGTTCGATCCATGCCCGAGAAAGGCGCTGATGAGCCTGCTTCAGGTCATCTTCCAGCCGCGAAATATTGAATTTCGGGGGTGTAGAGGGTGAATAACCGAAACTCTGGCTGGAAACTTTGCCCCCGAAGGCGGTTCTCTGGATATAATAAAACCGGGCTGCCCGCTGGATATCGGTCAGCGTTTCGGGCGGGGTTCCCTTCGCCAATTCAAACAATTCCCGGCTTATCAAGGCAAATTCAAACTGCCGGGTAAACTCTCCTAAATGGTTCTTTATGACCCGGTAAAGATTGATTAGATCGCCGTTTATATCGTTAATAACTTCGGCGTGACACGGTTTTTTCCGAAAGAACATCGCGCCGCCGCCACTGAACTCCTCGACGTAACAGTCATGCGGTTTCCCATCTATCATCGGCAACAACTTATTGGTCAGCCTGCGCTTGCCTCCGGGCCAAGGTAGTATCGGATAATGCCTCAAATTCGCCTCCTCATCTCCCAAGTTCCAGGTCTGCTGCAACACCCTGTTTCCCCGCCTCGATTTGATCTCAGCATCCCTTCCGCCGACGGCCAGGGCCGCGCCGTTTTCGGAGCCGCGGGCGTCTTCCGTTTAAACGGGTCATGAAGCGGCCCGGAGGTGGCAACCGTGTGGGCCTCGGGGTGTAGCCAGCCCCCGTCGGAATGATGCCTGAAATAACGTGCGTCCATCTCTCTCCTCATGACGAATGTTAGTTACCGTTCGGGGGGGGCTCCCCCCAGGAACGTGATGTTAACCGGGCCGTACTTACGGCCCGCGCAGGTTGCGCTTATCCGCAACACCCCCACCGACAGTAACGTGGAATAATAGATAAAATACTCGTAGTAAAGCTGATACCCGACAATCCCGACCGGGCCGATACCCGAAAAAATCGGAAATAGCGTCCCCGGGCCGGTCGGCTGCCATTCGGTTTCCCACGTCACCTCTTCGTCACAGATATTTCCCACCAGCCGGACCGGCAGGTATGAGGGGATGTTTACACCGATATCCACCTGAATGCTCGTCGCTCTCCACTCCATATTCTCGTCGAGCAGAAACAGCCCCCGGATATCCGGAACGCACCCGAAGCCCGCCCTGGCCATTCTGATTCCGAACGCCTTCTTCGCGCCTTCGACCACGACCTTCTTCAACCTCATACCGTAACCTCCAACTCCTGGGTCACATACCCGGCCGCCTCGATCTTCAGATGATGCGCGCCCCTGGCCGTCTGGAACGAGACCCGGCCGAAGGCGTCCGTGGGGAGGGTCAGCCCGCCGTCCAGAGTGACCTTAGCTCCGGGTATGGGCCGCCCCTCTTCGTCGCTGATGGTGAAGACGGCATGGCCCGCCACATAGCTGACCGCCACCCCGTCGGGGAGTTGCGGGGCATACGCCTCGGACAGCCGCGCCAGAGCGATCCGCGGCGGATCTCCCGCCGACGCCTCCACCGTCAGTTCCGCCTGTGCCGCCGATGGGTCCAGCTCGCTGTTGATTACCAGCATCCTGCCGGACACCGGCGCGTGGGGGTGTTCCACCTCCACCCATACTCCGGGCGGTATGGACCGGGCCTCCCGGGCGGCCGCGCTGAAGGAGATGACCCAGCGGGGCCGGGACCAGTAAGACAGCATCCGCTCTCCCAGCAGATACGCCTGCCGGGGGGACCTGAGCCATTTCAGTACTGACGCACAATATTCCAGAAGCAGGTAAACCGGTGCCTTTTGAGGTGTC
>CAYMFO010000008.1:0-71536 GCA_964389825.1 uncultured Geobacter sp.
TGCCGCCGGTGGGCGAGCTTGCTGAAGTCACGGTTACCCTGCCGGCACTCCCCAAAACGCCGGTAATTCCCAACGCGGCCATCCAACGGAACAACGGCCAAACGGGCGTCTGGCAGGTAATGAACGGCGATCTTCGCTTTACGCCGGTCACGCTGGGCACAGCCGATCTGGAGGGGAATGTCCAGGTGCGCGCCGGGCTTGCGGCTGGTGACCGGGTGGTGGTGTACAGCGCAAAAGCTCTGAGTACGCGCAGCCGCATCAAGGTCGTTGACCGGATTCCGGGAGTGATGCGATGATCAGCCTTTCCGGCCGGGACATCATGCATTCCTGGGGAAAGTTTGTCTTCACCGGGGCAGGTTTGGGGCTGCTGATCGGCGTTACCCTGTCCATGGCCGGTATCTACCGGGGCATGGTGGATGACGCCAAGGTGCTGCTCGACAACAGCGGCGCCGATCTCTGGGTGGTGCAAAAGGACACTCTTGGCCCCTATGCCGAGCCGTCAAGCATCTACGACGATACCTGGCGCGGTATCCGCGGCATGCCGGGAGTGGCGCGGACGGCCAACGTCACCTATCTCACCATGCAGGTGCGCCAGGGAGAGCGCGACGTACGTGCGATGATCTCCGGCGTCACGGCAGGCGAACCGGGGACACCCGGGTGGCCGCCGTACCTCGTCGCCGGGCGGCAGATCACCCGCGGCCATTACGAGGCGGTGGCTGATGTTGCCGCCGGTTTCAAACTCGGACAGCGCATCGGGATCCGCCGCAACAGCTACACGGTGGTTGGCCTGACCAGGAGGATGGTCTCCTCAAGCGGCGACCCGATGGTGTTTATCCCGCTCAAGGATGCCCAGGAAGCCCAGTTTCTCAAAGACAATGATGCCATCCTGCAGCAGCGCCGCCGCGCTGCCGTAAATCCGGCCTTCAATCGGCCGGGAGTGCCGGGATTGCTTGACGCGGTCATTGCGTCGCAAAGCACCAACCCTTACGTAAACGCGGTTCTGGTGCAGGTTGCCTCCGGCCATGGCGTGGAGGAAGTGGCTGCATCCATCCGCCGCTGGAAGCGGCTGACGGTGTACACCCGCGGCCAGATGGAGGAGATACTGGTGGGCAAGCTGATCGCCACCTCGGCACGGCAGATCGGTATGTTCCTGGTGATTCTCTCGATTGTCAGCGCGGCAATTGTCGCTTTCATTATCTACACCCTGACACTCGGCAAGATCCGTGAGATCGCGGTGCTCAAACTGATCGGCACCAGGAACCGCACCATTGCCGGCCTGATCATGCAACAGGCCGTCGCATTGGGCATGATCGGCTTTGTGGTGGGCAAGATCGTGGCTACCCTGGTGATGGCGCCGATATTTCCGAAATATGTGCTGCTGGAACCGCTCGACTCCGTCAAAGGCTTCGTTGCCGTGGTCGTGATCTGCATAATATCGAGCATTATTGCCATCCGCGCGGCCCTCAAAGTTGATCCGGCCGAAGCCATTGGAGGTTGACATGACCGGCGCCGGAATTCGTATCGAGGGATTGCGGAAACGCTATGGCAGCGGCGACACCGCCGTCGATGCCTTGAAACAGGTCGATATGCAGGTATTTCCCGGCGAGGTGGTCGGCCTGATCGGCCCTTCGGGCTCGGGCAAAAGTACGTTGCTCAAATGCCTGGGCGCGGTCATCGAGCCGACCGCCGGGCGCATGATTCTCGATGACGAGGTGATCTATGACGACGGCTGGAAGGTCAAGGATCTGCGGGCACTGCGTCGCGACAGCATCGGCTTCATCTTTCAGGCGCCATACCTTATCTCCTTCCTCGACGTCACCGACAACATTGCCCTGTTGCCGATGCTGGCCGGAAAGTCGAACGTCGAGGCGCGCGTTAATGCGCTGGAACTGCTGAAAGCACTCGATGTGGAACATCGCGCCAAGGCCATGCCGTCACAGCTCTCCGGCGGAGAACAGCAGCGGGTGGCCATAGCGCGCGGATTGGTCAATCGCCCTCCGGTTATTCTCGCTGACGAGCCCACCGCGCCGCTCGACAGCGCGCGTGCCTTGGCGGTTATCCGGATTTTGAACGAGATGGCCCGTAAATACGAGACCGCCATCATTGTCGTCACTCACGACGAAAAAATCATCCCGACCTTCAAACGCATCTACCATATCCGTGATGGAGTGACCTACGAGGAGGCCGGCCAAGGGCTGGAATTCTAATGACCCGAGAATCTTCGTTGAAAAACAAAACTGCTATTGGTACGGGCAACGCACAAACGCTCGGCAGGCGCCTCTACATGGCCTTCATCCTTGCCGCCCTGCTGACGGGATGCTCGGTCGGTCCCGACTTTATTCGTCCGACACAACCCGAAGTGGAGACCTATACCACAGCCCCCTTGCCTGCGTACACGGCCTCCGCTCCTGCCGCATTCGGGGGAGCACAACAGTTCGTCGAAGGCGGCCGGATCAACCCCCACTGGTGGAAAGAGTTCGGCTCACCCAGGCTGGAGGCCCTGATCACGGAAGCCTTGCGGGCCAACCCCACCCTGGCCAAGGCACAGGCCGCTGTGCGCCAGGCGCAGGAGTTATATGCGGCGCAGTCCGGCTCGACCCGTTATCCGCTCGTTGACGCCGCCGTCGGCAGTCAGCGCCAGCGATTCAATCCCGATATCATGGGACAGGCCGGCGAGGCCAGGGAATTCAGCCTGTATACCGCCGGTGTCGGCGTGCGGTACACCTTTGACCTGTTTGGCGGCAACCGGCGCGCGCTTGAGGCCCTGGCCGCCCGCGTCGACTATCAGCGCTATCAATTGGAAGGCGCACGCTTGACCTTGGCGGGCGCCATCGTCACTGCCGCGATTACCCAGGCAAAGCTGGCCGGTCAAATCCAGGCCACGGAAGCAATTCTCAACTCCCAGGAAGAGCAACTGGGTGTAACCCGGGAACGGCTTCGTCTCGGCAACGCTGCTCAGGACGAACTGCTGGCCTTGAAACCCCAGGTGGAAGAGACGCGCGCAGCCATCTTGGTCCTGCGCAACCAGCTTCAACAGAACAAACATCTGCTGGCCGTGCTTGCCGGCAAAGCACCGGGGGCGGGAAGCGTACCCTCCTTCACCCTAGAAGAGTTTACGCTGCCGGCCGAACTGCCCTTGGTGGTGCCCTCCGAACTGGTGCGTACCCGTCCCGACATCCAGGCCGCCGAAGCCCTGCTGCATGAAGCAAATGCCGAATACGGCGTGGCGATTGCCAAACTGTATCCACAAATCACCCTCAGTGCCGATCTTGGTACCCAGGCCTTGACTACAGCGGCTTTGTTCGGCAGCGGTTCCGCTGTCTGGAGCCTGGTCGGGCAACTGATTCAACCTTTGTTCAACCCCGGACTGCCGGCAAAAAAACGAGCGGCGCTGGCCGCATTCGATGCAGCGGCGGCCAATTACCAGACCGTTGTCCTTGAATCCCTGCGTTCCGTGGCCGACGTGCTCTGTGCCTTGGATAGCGATGCGCAAGGAATGGCGGCGATGTTTGCTGCCGACACCGCGGCTCGAGAATCCATGAATTCAACGCAACGACGATACGCCTTGGGCGCGGCCGGCTATCTGGAACTGCTGGTCGCCCAGCAACAGGCGCAACGCATGCGTATCAAACTCATTGAGTCCCAAACGCACCGCCTGGTCAATTCCGCCGCACTATATCAGGCGCTGGGCGGTGGATTGTTGCGTGATCGTACAGCAACAGCGGCTTTACATCCTGATTCCGCCAATTGAATACTTGATACTCTCGCAAATTCTCTAAATAAGTTCCCTCCCCCCCCTGGTGGGGGAGGGTTAGGGTGGGGGGGGAAGTTGCCATGAAATCGCAAGGCTGCAGCTACACCCACCCCTGACCCTTCAAGGGAGGGGGAATGACTTTTTGCGATTGCATCAATACTTCCTGAAAATCCCAAGCTGGTGTATGGAAATTGTCGTGGAAACCGGCCGCTCAAGAGAATTCATGACGTAGCGGGCATGGTGTTTGGAGGTTGCTAATGTTTTTGGTCGGGTACGATCAAGACAATAATTCGTGGAAGCGAATGGAGAGTTTCTCCGGGATATTTTCAGAAGTTGATAGCCGTCGGTACAGAAATAGGGTAACTCGTTCATGAGAGTCAAGTACCGGGGGGCACATGAATGCTGCGTATGAGTAAATGGAGGTCTTTCATTTCATGATGTATCTGCTATTTTTTGATCAAAGTCATGGGTTTCCAAACATCTCCGGGTTATTCGTACCATCAGTCGTACAAAAGAACCATCACCTGAAATGACAGCACACCAACACCAAGGAGGATCTATCATGAGCATGTTTTGTAACCAATGCGAGCAGGCGGCCAATGGAACCGGATGCAACATTACAGGCGTCTGCGGCAAGAAGCCCGACGTGGCGGCCCTGCAGGACCATCTGCTGCATGGCTTGAAGTCCCTGGCCCTGTATGCCGACAAGCTTGGCCGTGATGCCGAAATCGACCGTTTTACCGCTGAGGTGCTCTTCACCACTGTCACCAACGTTGATTTTGATCCCGCGGTAATCGGCACAATGATTCAGAAATGCTACCAGTTGAAGGAAAAGGCCAAGGCCGCTTCCGGCGCCGCCATTGCCGGTCCGGTGGCTGAGTGGAAGCCCGCGGACGATCTGGCCGGCATGATTGCCCAGGGTGAGCAGCACGGCATCAACACCTGGCATGTCAACGAAGATATCCGTTCCGTGATTGAAATCCTCATATACGGGCTGAAAGGGATGGCCGCCTATATGGATCACGCCATGATCCTGGGTAAGAGCGATGACGCCGTCATGGCATTTTTCCACAAGGCGCTGGCCGCAACCACTGATGCCAGCCTCGGTCTGATGGATTTTGTCGGTCTCTGTATGGAATGCGGCAAGCAGAATCTGAACGCCATGGGTCTTCTGGACGCCGTTCACAACGAGACCTATGGCGCACCGGTCCCGACACAGGTCAACCTGGGTACCCGAGCCGGCAAAGGAATTCTGGTGTCCGGCCATGACCTCAAAATGCTCGATGAACTTCTCAAGCAGACGGAAGGCAAGGGGATCCACATCTACACCCACGGTGAGATGCTTCCCGCCCATGGCTATCCCGGTCTCAAGAAATACCCGCACCTGGCCGGCAACTTCGGCGGGGCCTGGCAGGATCAGGCCAAGGAATTCCCCCATTTCCCCGGCGCCATTATCTTTAACACCAACTGTATCCAGCGCCCGTCTGATTCCTACAAGGACCGCCTCTATACCTGGGGGCTGGTGCAATGGCCTGATGTAAAGCATATTGAGGGCTGGGATTTCACTGAAGTAATAAACAAAGCATTGGAGTGTCCCTCCCTGCCGGAAAATCCCGGTCAGGAAATTCTTGTCGGTTTCGGCCACAAAACCGTACTGGGAGTCGCCGACAAGGTCATTGCCGCGGTCAAGGCCGGCCAGATAAAGCACTTTTTCCTCATCGGCGGCTGCGACGGCGCCAGGTCGGGCCGCAACTACTACACCGAGTTTGCCGAGAAGGTTCCCAAGGATTGCGTCATCCTCACTCTGGCCTGCGGCAAGTATCGTTTCAACAAGCTTGAATTCGGCGACATCGGCGGCATCCCGAGACTGCTGGATGTTGGGCAGTGCAACGACGCCTACTCGGCAATCCAGATTGCCGTCGCTCTTGCAGGCGCCTTCGAGTGCGACGTCAACGACCTGCCCCTGTCCATGATTCTCTCCTGGTACGAGCAGAAGGCGGTGGTGATTCTCCTGACGCTGTTCCATCTGGGCATCAAAAACATCAAACTGGGACCGACGTTGCCGGCTTTTATCACACCCAACGTGCTCAACTTTCTGGTAGAGAACTTTAATATCGCGCCGATTGCCACGGCAGAGGAAGATTTGAAGGCGATTCTCGGCTAACCGCGCCGGAAGAGTGATTCCTGCCCATGTAGCAGGGGTTCCTTTTCCGCCGGGGCGGAAAGGTGACTGGAGGTGAATGTCATGCAGAAAGCAAATCGTTGACAGTGTACTGTCCGCGGATACATGCACGAAGAAGCGACTCCGCCAAACATATGTCCGAAATGTGGGGTCGATCGCTCCAAGTTTGTAACATACAAGTAACAGGGAACAGTCAATGGCGCCGCGGAGATTGCGATTGATTTGTTGCACCGGATTTTCCACGGCTACAGGGGAAGGAGGATTTCGATGGGCATTACCATCAAGGATCACATTACCTGGGTAGGAAAAGTCGATTGGGAGCTGCGGAAGTTTCATGGCGAAGAATACTCCGCCCACAGAGGCTCAACGTACAACTCATATCTTGTCCGCGATGAAAAAACGGTATTGATCGATACCGTGTGGAAACCTTTCGCCAACGAATTCATCAAGAACCTGAAAAAAGAAATAGATCTGACAAAGATTGACTTCATTATCGCAAGTCACGCCGAAAGCGACCACAGCGGCGCCTTGCCGGAGCTGATGCGCCTGATCCCCGACACCCCTATCTACTGTACCGCCAATGCGGTAAAGTCACTGAAGGGCCATTACCATCAGGATTGGAATTTCAAAACCGTCAAGACCGGCGATCGGCTCAATATCGGCTCGAAGGAGTTCATCTTTATCGAAGCGCCGATGCTGCACTGGCCGGACAGCATGTTCTCCTATTTGACCGAGGCCAATGTCCTGTTCAGCAACGATGCCTTCGGACAGCATTATGCTACGGAACACCTGTTCAATGACTTGGTCGACCAGGCGGAACTGTTCCAGGAGTGCATCAAGTACTACGCGAATATCCTGACGCCCTTCAGCGCTCTGGTCGATCGGAAGATCAAGGAGGTTGTCGGCTTCGGCCTGCCGGTAGACATGATTTGCACCAGCCACGGCGTCATCTGGCGGGACAATCCGCTGCAGATTGTCACCAGGTATGCGGAATGGGCCGCCAATTACCGGGAAAATCAGGTGACCATCATCTACGACACCATGTGGGATGGGACGCGCAGAATGGCCGAAGCGATTGCCGGGGGCATTCTGCAGGCGGATCCCGACGTGACCGTCAAGATCTATAATGCCGCCCGCGCCGACAAGAACGACATCATCACCGAGGTCTTCAAGTCAAAGGCAATTCTGGTTGGTTCACCGACGATAAATCGCGGCATTCTCTCGGCGATCGCGGGGATTCTCGAAGAAATCAGGGGTCTCGGTTTCAAGGACAAGAAAGCGGCTGCCTTCGGGGCGTATGGCTGGAGCGGCGAGTCCGTGGCCATGATAACGGATCGGCTGCGCGAAGGAGGTTTCACGCTGGTCACTGACGGAGTTAAGGAGTTATGGAATCCAGATGACCAGGGCCTGGGTACCTGCGAGAGTTTCGGCAGGGACTTCGGTCGGCAGGTGAAATGAATCGATGTACAACACCCGGACGCAGCCCCATTCGCGTCAGCTATACAACCACAGCACACAAAAAGGAGATTACTTTTATGGCGATCCAAGACGCGGCAGCACTGGAGAAAACCAAATCAGATTTTTCGGTCGAGAAAATGCTGGAAATCAGAACCAAGGCACAACAGGCGGTACAGCTGATTGCTTCCCGTGTTCAGGCGGGCATGCTGGAGGAGGATGCCAACAAACTGGTGGTCGACACCCTGAAGGAGATGGGGGCGACACAAGCGTTTCACAAGCCATATATCCGCTTCGGCAGCAACACCACCATAACCTTTGGCGCGGATTCCGTACCGGGGATCCGTTTAGGCGCGGATGACATCTTCTTCATCGATATCGCTCCGATTTGGGATGGCTACGAAGGAGACGCCGGCGACACCTTCGTTACCGGGAGCAATCCCGAAATGAAGCGGTGCGCGGTTGACGCCAAGAAAATCTTCGAAGCCGTTGCCGACAAGTGGAAAAAAGACAAAGCTACCGGTGTCGAGTTGTATGAATTCGCCCAAAAAATGGCGAAAGATCTGGGCTGGGAGTTAAACATGGATCTGGGCGGCCATCGCCTGGGTGACTATTCCAGTGCCGAGCACTACGAGGGACCGCTGCACGAGATTGCATTTCACCCCAAGGCAAATATCTGGATGGTTGAGATTCATATCCGGAATCCGCGGAATACCTTCGGGGCTTTTTACGAAGACCTGCTCGTCTGACAGACTGTACCGCTGGTTCATTGCCGCCCCACTCATGTCTTCACGTGTGAGGCGGCGACCTGGTTTCCTCCAGGGGTTCCCACCACCTCCGGAGGGTTTGCTCGCTATTTACAATTCAGCTTCTTCACAGCGTCAGTACCGGTACGATAAAAGGAGAAAGTACGATGAAAAGCACATCCATTGTATTCTTTATAGTTCTGTTTCAATGTATGGCCTGTACCGCAGTGTTTGCCAATTCGAACAAAAGCATGACCGAGACTGTCAAGCAAGCGCCGGCGCTCTGTTTGATAACCGAAACGCCGGAACAAGGATTTCAGCTGGCAATCTTTCTGGCTCGGAAGGCAGTCAAAGCAACGCAGCCAAATAAAGAAATACTTTTCCAGTTAAGAGAAGTGTATTCTAAAAATGCCGATTCCTTGATAGCTGCCTCGCAGGTTGTGGCCATTCATTTTCAGACCATTGCAGCAGCCAACAATTATTGGCGGGATAAAAAATGATTTCCGCCAAGCTCAATTAATTGGTGCCTGACAGAAAAAGGCTGATTTTGAAAAAGCTACCGCCGGAATCACCGCAGAAAACGCCAGATTAATTAATGGCAACCCATAATACTCTTGATGTTTTGCCGCGAAGCGGGATTTTGGCTCCATGCCGCCAGATTTTGAATGCACTTCTCCCTGCTATGTTGACGCCCTGCTCGAATGAGTCTTTATGCTGCCAGTTGAGCAGGAAGTCGTTTCTTGTACGGAACGCGCCTTGTCGCCACGATATTTCGCACGACAGCCCCCAGGCGCTGGATATTACGGGCTACTACAGCAAGAGCGACATAACGCTTGAAACCATCAAGGCCATGAACACCCAAAGCGTTGATAGCGGATTCGACCGCGGAGTGCTGCTGACGGGCACCCACGAATTCCGGGGCTGATTCCCTCTACCGGTCAGCGACCGACAGCCGCCCCTTCTTCGGCAAGACAACGGTTGTCAGGTCCGGCGCGGGAGCGAAAACCGGCCCGAAGGAAACGAAGGAATCTGGGAAAAGAGTGCGTCCCCGTGTAAAAACGCCGCGAATCCTCACGGAACGCGGCGTTTTTACGTAAATCGCTGATGCGGAATGGTTGGAGCAAAGGGCCCGAGAGTCAACGCCTCAGCCGGCCTTCCTCTCCGGATGTATCCGGCGGGGCCTGCCGCCCCTGGTTTCAGCGGCGGTTACCGCGTCAACGTGCATAACCTGGTTCCTCCCGGCAAGCTTGGCCCGCTGCAGCGCCAGTTCGGCCGAACCCGTCAGAGGACGCAGTTCCCGGCCGTTTTCCGGAAAGGACGCCACACCGATGCTCACGGTGAGACACCCCAGCGGCATGTTTTCCTCATGGGTGAATCCCGCCCTCTCCACTTCCTTCCGGAATCGTTCCGAGACACTCATGGACTCCTTTTTCGGGGTCCCCGGAAGGATGACGCAGAAACGTTCACCTCCGTAGCGGGTCACGATATCCATCTGGCGGGCGGAATTCTTCAGAATGCGCGCGATCTTTTTCAGGGCCACGTCACCGGCGGCGTGACCGCAGAGCTCATTGTAGACCCTGAAATTATCCACATCCACAAGCAGTATGGAAAATTCCAGCTTCTGACGTTCCCCGCGGCTCATCTCTTCCTCGATCCGTTGCTCGAGGAAACGCCGGTTGAAAAGCCCGGTCAGAGGGTCCATCACCGAGGACTCTTCCAGCTGGGCCGCCTTTTCGCTGGATTCACTCCTCTCCAGCACAACGCAGGCATGCCTTGCCATGGAGAGGAGGATTTCCAGGTCCTCTTCGGTAAAGACCCCGCTCCCCCCCTTGTCGGACAGATTGAGCACGCCGATGACCACACCCTGAACCGCCAGGGGGATACTGACAAACGACTTTGTCTTGAAGCGGGAACGATTGCGGATGCGCACCCTGGTATCCTGCTCTATATCCTTCACCAGCAACGGCTGCCCGGTTTCAGCCACCTTTCCCGCAATCCCTCTTCCCACCTTGACGCTGATGCTCTTGGCCAGTTGAAGATTCATCCCTATGACCGACTCGATACGCATCCCGGCGCCGCTTTCATCCACAAGCATCAGGGAGCCGGACGCGGCATCCACCAGGTCGGCGGCCATCTTCAGAATTGAAACATAGAGTTCCCGGCGGTTTTCCGCCTGCGAAAGCATGCTCAAAACCGAGACAAATCTGCTGGAGAGGGCGTTCTCCAGCCGGCGTCTCTCCTCGGAGCGAAACTGAACCACTTTTGCCGCGATTCGATCCGTAAGCATCTCAACGAGAAAGACGTCTCGAACCCCCAGTTCGCCATCAAAGAAGGCGAGAAGACCCAGGAGATCATCTCCGCCGGCTATCGGATAACAAAGAGCCCGTCTCGATACCAGATACGGGAAAAATGTCCCGACCTCCTTCTCAGGCACCACCGCGGGTTCGTCAGGCCCATCGGAAAAAAGGAAGGCAAGACGGTCCTCCGTGAGGGTGCCGATACGCTCCGGCATGCCGATAATTCCACGAAGGGATATCCCCCGACCTTGTCCGTCCTTAACGCCAATCGCCACCCTCGGAACATCGAACAATACGCCCAGGGTCTCGCTGAGCAGGTCCTTCAATTCATCCATGCAGCCGGTTTGATCCATCTGGGCGAATAACCCGCGGCACGTGCGGAATTTGCCTATGCTTCTCTCCAGAAGACGCGACTGAAGACTGTCGGGGTCGATCCCGTCAAGCAGCCTGGAAACCTCCTTTGCCGCTTCCTTCACCTCCTCCGGCGTAGACGAAGGGAGCTCTTCCAGTATTTCAATAAGGGCAAAGCCATCGATTCTGTCCGCCCTGGCCAGCTTCTCGGCCAGGAAGAGATCCAGGGTCCGATCCCTCACGCCCCCTCCGACAAAGCAGTAATGAAAACCATCACTCGGCTGGAAGGGAACGGCGAAATTCATCAGACCGGCGCGGCAACTGAAAAGCATGGGCCTTTTTCTTTCAATGGCCGACTGGACGGCCTTTTCAAAGGCCTGTTCGCATTTTTCGCTGCAAACGAGATTCTTGGCAAGCCCCCCGCACATGGATGATGGTTCGCCGAGACGTGTAACAACGCCATCATTCTCATAGTAAAGGGCCAGGGCGAAATCCTCGAGAAACGGGTATCCGCGGAGAAGCTCCAGAAGTTCCAGAGGCATTATCGCCGGAAAATCATCGTTGAACATAAGCGTCCTTTTCAGGAGAGGTCCCTAGACGGCGCCTCCAACCGTGATCCCTGAAATAAGGAGGGTAGGCTGGGCATCCGACACAGGGGCGCCCTGGCCGTCCTTGCCGCAGGTACCGATCCCGAATCCGAGATCGCTGCCTATTTTTGTCACTTTCTTCAGGACATCGGGGCCGTTTCCCGTCAGTGTCGCGCCCCTTACCGGCTCCGCAACGGCGCCGTTTTCGATGAGATACCCGTCGGAGACCTCGAAGACGAAGTCGCCGGTCACCGTGTTCACCTGGCCTCCACCCATCTTTCTGACGAAAAGGCCCCGCTCCACATCCCTGACAATGGACTCCGGAGACTCATCCCCGGGCGCTATAAGGGTGTTTGTCATGCGCACGATAGGCCTGGCGTGGTATGACTCCCTGCGCCCGTTGCCGGTGGAATTACAACTGTCTTTCATGGCCGAGAGGCGGTCGTAGAGATACCCCTTCAGCACTCCGTTTTCCACGAGCACCGTCCTCCGGGCGGGGACGCCTTCGTCATCAAAGGAGTACGACCCCCTGGCATGGGGTATGGTCGAGTCGTCGATAACAGTCACCAATGGCGAAGCAACTTGAGTGCCAATCTTTCCGGCGTACATGGACATCCCCGCCTGGACCAGGTCCGCCTCCAGCCCGTGGCCTATGGCCTCGTGGACCATGGTGCCCCCCGCCTCGGAGGATATGACCACCGGCATCATCCCGGCCGGGGCCTTGCGCGCGGTGAGCATCTTCAAGGCCCTCCTGGCCGCCGACAGGGCGACCTCCTCCGGGCTGTTCTCGTCGAACAGCTCATAACCCCGGAATCCGCCGACAGGCTCGTACCCCGTCTGGATAACATCGCCCTGAGCCGCCACCACCTGGGCCAGGAATACGGTGCCGGTCCTCCCGGTTTCGATGAATTCTCCCAGCGAATTCGCGACCTGGGTCCGGACCCGGCCGTCACGGTACACCACCATCACCTGCCTGACCCGTTCATCCAGCCGTCGCGCCGCGGTGTCGGCCCGGCGCACAAGAGCCACCTTGTCCTGAAGGGGAACCGTTTCAGGGGAGGTTTTTATGACAAATCCCGGGCCTGTTACCTTGGCCCTGAGATCGATTGGAGAGCCGAACTCCTTGCCCCGCACGGCGCGGCTCACCGTATCGGCCAGCTGGAGAAGGGCCTTTTCGGATATTTCGTTGGTAAAGGCATACGCCGTGCGCAGGTCGGAGATAACGCGGATCCCGACGCCCCGGTCCGTCCCCGAGACGATCTTTTCTATCTTGCCGTCTTCGCACACGATGGAGGTGGAAGTCCCTTCTTCGAAGTAGATATCGGAAAACTCGCCTCCGCCGGCGAGCGCCCGGCGGAGGATGCGGGGAATATCCATATTATCAAGCATCATGTTGGGTCTCCTGGAAAGTAAGGAATGGGTTGATTGCGGGGGAAGGGAGCTCCCTGAGCCCGATCTCCTCCCCCATAGCCGCCACGAGTTCCGAGACTTCGGCGCTGAAACAATCTGGAAAGGAAAGGGCGACGATTCCCTCGCGGGCATCCAGCGTCGTCAGGGTCGCCAGTCCGTCGCAGGCCTCCAGGGTAAACCTCAGATAGGCGATATGGGCGCGGTCGACACGAAAGAATCTCACAACTCCAGCGCCCGCCTTATCCTTTTCACTGACTCCTCGCGTCCGAGCACACCGATCACATCATATATGGCGGGTGACGGCGCGCCTCCCGTCAGGGCGAAACGCGCCGGCTGGGCAACGTCTTTCAGTTTTACGCCATGGGCCGCGCGGATGTCCTCAAAGAGAGCCGCAACCGCGTCATGGCTCAGGTCATCCGCCTTCTCCAGACGGGAGGCCAGTTCAGCGCACAGCTCCCTGCCGGCCCCGGTCAGGAACCTGGTTACCGACTCCTCTTCATATTTCAGCTCTTTCGAGTAATAGAAGACCGTGCCGTCCGCCATCTCCAGCATGGTGCGCGAACGGTCCTGAAGGGTCCGGACAACGGCCGTCAGGTCGGGGCCTCCGCTGACATCCACGCCCCTTTCGGGCAGAAACGGGAGGAGGAGGCCGGCAAGCCGCTCCGGGTCTCCGGTCTTGATGTAGTGGGAGTTGAGCCACAGCAACTTATCGGGATTGAACACACCGGCCGAACGGCCCACCGCCTCGATGGTGAATTTATCGATGAGTCCGTCAAGGGAGAATATCTCCTCGTCGCCATGGCTCCAGCCGAGACGGACCAGGTAATTGACCATGGCCTCGGGGAGGAAGCCCATGTCCCGGTAGGCCATGACGCTGGTGGCGCCATGCCGCTTGGACAACCTGGACTTGTCCGCGCCGAGGATCATGGGCACATGGGCGAACTTCGGCACCGGACACCCGAGGGCCTCGTACAGGAGGATCTGGCGGGGTGTGTTGTTGACATGGTCGTCGCCGCGTATAACGGTTGTGACAGCCATGGAGACATCGTCGATGACCACGGTAAAGTTATAGGTAGGGGTGCCGTCGCTACGCTGGATAATAAGGTCGTCCAGTTCCTCGTTGTTGAAGGATATCCTTCCTTTGATCAAGTCGTCAAAAGCCGTCGTCCCCTCCAGAGGCGCCCTGAAACGGACCACGAACGGAGCGCCCGGACGGTCCTCCTTCAGGTCCCGGCAGGCGCCATCGTATTTAGGCTTTCTCCCCTCGCTGATGGCCAGCTCGCGCTTTTTCTCCAGCTCTTCCGGCGTGCAGTAACACTTATAGGCCTTCCCCTGGGAAAGAAGCTTTTCCACGTATTCGCGATACAGGGGAAAGTTGTCGGATTGATAGAAGGGTCCTTCGTCCCAGTCGAGGCCGAGCCAGGTCATCCCCTCCAGGATGGCGTCCACGGACTCCTGAGTGGAACGGGCCACGTCCGTGTCCTCTATGCGGAGGATGAATTTTCCTTTTTCCTTCCTGGCCAGAAGCCAGTTGAACAGTGCGGTGCGGGCGCCTCCTATATGAAGGAAGCCGGTGGGACTGGGCGCGAAACGCAGACGAATTTCCGACATGGTGTTCTCCTTGAAATCCATGGTCAAGCGGCGCATGCACGCCGCCTCCCGTTATAAAGTTCATTCAAAAGGAAGATTCTACCTCTTCTACGGCGGCCTTTTCAGCGGGAATGCGGTATTCCTCTCCCGCCCAGGCGCCCAGGTCGGCAATCTTGCATCTCTCGGAGCAAAATGGCCGAAAGGGGTTGCCTTCCCATTCCGATTCTTTTCGACAGACAGGGCATGCGACGATCATGAAAATATCCTCTTTGAAAAATTCCACGGACGGCGGCGCCGTCATCAGCGCATGTCCGAAAACAAAAAACCCCTGGCTTCTTCGTTCCGCCGGGGATAGGTCAAACATGAATGCCGGTTTACGGGAGGGTGAATTGTATCGGTAAAGGGCGAAAAAATCAAGCGGCCAGCTTTCCGGACCACGGGTGCGCTCCGGAATCCGGATTCATGGAATGGAGAGAGTTCCGGAGATTCTCCTTTGACTTGAAAACAATTATGAAGATATACTCTCGAAAGCATAAACCTATATGAAATGGAGGGTATGGTATGAAGAAGAACTTTTGTCTTGCGGTAGGAGTGATGATGGCCTCCTGTCTCGTTCTCGCGGGATGTCAGAAGGCTGGAGAAAAGGCGGCCGAAAAGGCCATCGAGGCCGGACTCGCGAAGGAAGGGGTAAAAGCGGACGTGGACGCCTCCGGCGAGAAGATCACCATCCAGGGCAAGGATGGAAAGACGGAATTTACCGGCGGCAAAGGCGCGAAGGTCCCTGACAACTTTCCAAAGGATGTGTATGTCTATGAGGCCGCGACCATAAGCGCCTCGCTCACCATTCCGGAAGGATTCAATCTGACTATGGAGACCGCCGACCCGGCGGAAACCGTTCTCGCGGCCGTAAAGAAGAAGATGACCGGCCAGGGGTGGAAAGAGGAAATGAGCATGAACCAGGGCGAGCAATCCATGGTGGGATACAAAAAGGGAGATCGCATGGCGATGTTCAATATAACAGCCGAACAAAAGCTGACGCGAATCGCCCTGACGGTCACGGAAGAAAAGGGTAAATAGAGGACAGATGGCGGCGCGTTCCCCAAGGGGTTCCGCGCCGCGCATCTAAATCAGTCCATGGAGATAAACCAGGCCGGCAAAAAGGAGCGGAGGCAAGTGGAAGAGATCAAGGTACATTCCTGGGATGAGCTGCAAAAGGAGCTTTTTGCCCAGTCATGGAACGAAAAAATCGGGCGCTTCCGATCCCGCTTCGCCTTTCGCGGGCTTTCAAACAAGGAGTACCGTCTCGAGACGACCCTCATGCGTCTCGGAGGGGACTACGTCAAACTGGAGCGGCACCTGCTGCGAAATTTCAGAAAATACGCCCACCGGAGCGTAGTGGAGCGGGATTCGGTATGGCACTGGCTGTCCGTCGCCCAGCACTTCGGCCTGCCCACCCGTATTCTGGACTGGACCTATTCCCCGTTTATCGCGATGCATTTCGCCACGGCGAACATCGACAAGTTTGATCTGGACGGCGTCATATGGGCGGTAAACTATGTGAAAGCCCACGAACTGCTTCCCCAATTCCTGAGGGACAGGCTTGAAGAGGAAGGGGCGAATGTCATGACCCTTCACCTGATGAACGAGTCCATAAACTCCCTCAACGCGCTTGACTCGCTGGATGCCAGGTCCGGTGAAAAGGTGGTCATTTTCTTCGAGCCGCCATCCATAGACGACAGGATCGTCAACCAGTTCGCCTTCTGCTCGGTCATATCCGATCCGGAAACGGTCCTGGACGACTGGCTGGAGGCCCACCCCTTTCTGGCCAGAAAGATAATCATCCCCGCCGCCCTTAAATTGGAGATACGCGACAAGCTGGATCAGGCGAACGTGAACGAGCGTGTCCTCTTTCCAGGTCTGGACGGCTTGAGCCGCTGGCTCAAACGTCACTACAGCCCCAGTACGATTATCCAGGACATCCCGTAGCCGGATGGCCCCTATCTCAATTTGAACCAGATGTAACTGACACCGGAGAGTGACGCCTGCCGGAAATCTTTTATGAGATGCCTGAACAACGCCAGACCCAGTAGATCCAGTTGACTCTCTTCGGCCGTCAGCAGGTCCGAAGGTATCTGCATCGTCTTCAGGTCATCGAGATGACTTCCGCAGGAGATCTCCACGGTCAGTTCGCCCTCCTGATCGGTAATCCTCAGCGCCATGAAACGCTGCTTTTCCTCCGGGCACGCGGAATCCGATATGTGGACCAGTATTTCCTCGCAAACAAGCTGAAGACTCAGTACCTGCTCTTTGGCTACATCAAGGTATTCTCCGGCCTGTTGTATCCGGTCCATCAAAACCGGCAGGTTGTCCAGAGACGCCGGCAGTTCGGTGGCGTATACCTGCCTCTCGGTCAGATGGAACAGCAGGCTGAGAATAATTGCCGTAAGACCTCCCGTTGCGACTCCATTATTCAGAAATACCTCTACTGACGTGGGAAAGAGATCGGGAAAAAACAGACCCGATTCCGCAACCATACCCGTGCACAGGGAGACGCCCACGAGGAGGCCTGAACGATGATTAATGCCGTGGGAGAAGACGAGGTCAAGGCCCGAAGGAAACATCATCGCGGCCATGCCCATGAGGAACCCCCCGAATACCGGCGTAGGAAGATGGACCAGCGCCATGCCGACCTTGGGTGAAAACGGCAGCGCCATGAGCAGAATCGCCCCGCAGACGCCAACCATGCGACTGGCGACTCCGGTGGTCTTGAGGACGGAAATATTCTCCGCGTATGTTTCGTTGGGCACGGTTCCCAGGAGGCCGCTGATGACGTTTCCCATGGCATCGCCATAGACCGTCCCCTGGACCACCTGGTAGTTTACCTGTCTGGGCGCCCGGTGGGACACCCGCTGCACCGCCATGCTGTTTCCGATCGCCTGCACACCGTTTATTACCGTCAGCACGCCCATCGTAGCCAGCAGACTCAGATGCTCGAAATTCAGGTCAAAGTTCAGGCCGGGCCATGAGCCCCGAAACATGCCAATCCAGGGATACGAAGTGTAATCGACGGTATGAAAGAGACCGAGCGCCCATGAAACGGCAAGCCCCGCGACCAGACCGATTAAGGGACACCAGAGCCGCATTTTTTTGCCGCCGAAAAGACACGCGGCCAGCAGAACACATAGGGTAACGAGTCCCGTGACGCAGTTTTGCCATGAACCGGCCATGGGCCGGAACGGCTCTCCAACCCATTCATGGATGCTCAGGGGAACCAGGCTCATAACCACCAGCAGAAGTATGACTCCTCCCACGGCCGGCGTTATGATATGGCGCAGGAAGCGCAGGAAATAACCCATGAGGAGTTCTAAGGGCGCCACAAGAATGCTCAGGGTCGCCAGAAGAGCGAATCCGCCGGCCTTGACGGTCTCAAAACTTCCATCCAGATATGCCGCGGAGCTGCCCATAAACAACACGTAACCCGCTCCGAAAGACCCAAGACGCACCACTTGCAGCAGCGTAATCAGACCCGCCGCAAATCCAGCGGCGGCGGCCGCGAACATTATGTGCTCCATGGAGGCGCCGGCCTTTTTTCCGATAATTACCGGAAGAAGGGTTATCTCACCATAGATGAGCATGACATGCTGGATAGCCATCGCCAGGGACAACCAAAGGGGCGGCTTTTCATTTACATCGTACAAAAGCTTGTTGGATGACGGTTTCACGGCGACAACGCTCCATCAGGAATAGGGCCGGTTCATCACTGAGCCGGCGGCTCTTCTTATCACGACTACTCTTCCGGCATTGCATCCCGTTTCTTCTGACTAATTCCGAAAATCTTTTTTCATCACCGGACCATGAGGTGAGGCGCCGAGTTCACGCAAAGATGGGGTTTCGGCAAGCTTATTCGCCGTTGCTATCCATGTCCGCATCGGTCAGCTCCTTCTCCAAAACAAAGGCCGGATGATAATCATCCGGCCTTTGTTTTGGATATGATAGCGCCCATGCATTGCCTGTCACAGACCAGCCCTGCTCCTCAGGATATCGACCTTGTCTGTGCGTTCCCATGTGAATTCGGGCAGTTCACGACCGAAATGGCCGTATGCGGCCGTCTTCCTGTAGATGGGGCGAAGGAGGTCGAGCTGTTCGATGATGGCCCTGGGACGCAGATCAAAGGTCTCCCTGACGATCCTGGCAATGGCCTCGGAAGGTATCTTACCGGTGCGGAACGTGTTAATCATTACCGAAACCGGCTCGGCGACTCCGATGGCATAGGCGACCTGGACCTCGCACTTGTCGCACAGCCCAGCGGCCACCAGGTTTTTGGCCACATAACGTCCCATGTAGGACGCGGATCGATCCACCTTCGAGGGGTCCTTGCCCGAGAAGGCGCCTCCGCCGTGAGATCCCTGGCCTCCGTATGTATCCACGATAATCTTCCTCCCCGTGAGACCGCAGTCACCCATGGGTCCGCCAATTACGAAGCGGCCGGTCGGGTTGATGAAAAAGCGCGTCTCCCCGTTCATAAGTTCAGCCGGAAGGACCTTCTTCACCACCTCCTCGATGATACCCTCCCGGATGTCCTCGTAGGAAACATCGGGAGTGTGCTGCGAGGAAACGACAACGGTATCAATGCATACCGGACGATCGTCGATATAGCGGACGGAGACCTGGGATTTTGAATCGGGACGAAGAAATTTAAGGATCCCCGCCTTGCGTACATCGGCGAGCTTTTTGGTGAGCTTGTGGGCCATCATTATGGGCATGGGCATCAGTTCCGGTGTATCATCACATGCATACCCGAACATCAGCCCCTGATCACCCGCCCCCTGGTCCTTGAACAGCCCCTGCCCCTCGGTGACACCCTGGGAGATATCAGGTGACTGCTTGTCTATGGAGGTCAGAACGGCGCACGTTTCCCAGTCGAAACCCATGGCCGAATCGTCATATCCGATCTCGCGGATGGTTTCACGGGCGATCTTCGGATAGTCAAGCGCCGCGGCGGTGGTAATTTCTCCAGCGATAAAAACCATTCCGGTTGTAACCAGAGACTCACATGCGACCCTTGAATGGGGGTCCTGGGCAATAGCGGCATCCAGAACCGCATCGGAAATCTGGTCCGCGACCTTGTCGGGATGCCCTTCCGATACCGATTCGGATGTAAATATGAAATCAGTCATGCTCATATGTTGAAATTCCTCCCTTGTCTGAGGTTTGCTTCGTCTCCAGGATAAAGAGACGGAAAATCCTAAATATTACCTTATTCTTTGTCAAGCCATAAACACGAAGACTTTGGACAATCAGTCGAAACTGTCGGAAAAACTGGTTACAATCCGGCTTTGCAGATAAGACTCCACTTCGTCCGCCGTGCTGAAGTTCAGAACCCGGGCCGCCAGCTTTTCCGCGTCTTCCCTGGAGCAGCGACGAAGGATCTTTTTCACCTTCGGAATCGAAACCGGGGTCATGGAGAGCTCGTCAAACCCCAGGCCCAGCAGGATTGGGAGGTAGCTCGGCTCTCCGGCCATCTCTCCGCACATGCAGACGGAAATACCCTCGGCATGGGCTGCGTCCGCCACCATCTTCAAGGACCGCAGCACGGCCGGATGCAGCGGTTCATAGAGATGGGAAAGGTGCTCGTTGGTCCGGTCAATGGCAAGCGAATACTGTATAAGGTCATTGGTGCCGACACTGAAAAAATCCACCTCGCGGGCCAGCAGATCGGCGATAATCACGGCGGACGGCGTCTCTATCATGATGCCGATCTCGATTTTCTCATCAAACACAATGGAGGATTTCCGCAACTCTTCCTTGACCTCTTCCAGTAGCGTCTTTACGGTCCGGATTTCGGAAACCCCCGAGATCATGGGAAAAAATATCTTCACATTCCCTTGGGCGCTGGCGCGGAGTATGGCCCGAAGCTGGGTCTTGAACATATCGGGACAGCGCAGGGAAAGGCGAATCGCCCGGAGCCCCAGGGCCGGATTGAGCTCATCCTCCAGGTTCAGGTCGGATACGAATTTATCACCACCCACATCAAGAGTGCGAATGGTAACCGGGTAAGGCGCCATATGACGGATCACCTCGGCATACGTCCTGTATTGCTCCTCTTCGTCAGGGAGCGAGGATCGCCCCAGAAAAAGCATCTCCGTCCTGAAAAGGCCAATCCCCTCGCCTCCGTGCTTTGTGATGGACGGCACCTCTTCAACAAATTCAACGTTCCCCTTCAGGAGCATCCTGTGGCCGTCGGGGGTCACGGCAGGCAGGTCCTTGAGCTTCAGAAGCTCACGTTCGCGGTATTCGTAGAACTGTTTGTCCCGCAGGTAGTCCCTGAAGGTCTCCTCATCCGGGTTAAGTATGACGAGTCCCCTGGCGCCGTCCACGATTATCGGGTCGCCGTCCGAAACCTCGGCGGTGATCTTCTCCAGGCCCACTACAGCCGGTATTTCCAGCGAGCGGGAGACAATGGCGGTGTGAGAGGTTCTACCTCCCAGGTCGGTTACAAACCCGATTACCTTTTCCTTGTCTATCTGGAGGATATCGGTCGGGGAAAGGTCATGGGCGACAATGATAACCATCCCTTCCGCTTCAGGCAGAAGCTCATGGCGTTTGCCCAGCATGTTGCGCAGAATCCGTTCAACAACGGTTTCCACGTCGTTGCTCCGCTCCCGGAGATATTCATCCTCTATCCCCTCGAAAAACTCCTTGAACTTCCTCATGGCGCGCTTCAGGGCGGCTTCCGCGTTGATCCCCCTGCCCTGGATGCACGAAATGGTCTCCGAGGTAAGCATGCTGTCGTCAAGGATCATGAGGTGGGTATCGATTACGTAGAGATGCTCGGTGCCGCGCGTGAGGGCAATCTCCTCCTTGATGGCAAGGAGGTCCTCCTTCGCCTTGCGCAGCGCCCGGTGGAATCTTTCGATTTCACCGGGAATGCCGTCAGGCGGGACGGGCGACTCCACAACCGTTACCCGATTTCTGTCGGCAACCCTGGCCTCTCCGATGACGATCCCCTGAGACGCGCCTATTCCCTGAAAGATTCGTTGTTTACTCTTCTCCAAAACCATCCCTGATCAGTTCCCCGAGGACGGCCATGGCTTCCGTCTCGTCCTCACCTTCCACCTTTACCCGGATAACACTTCCCTTGGCGGCGGCCAGCATCATGATCCCCATGATGCTCTTGCCGTTCACCTCAATGTCCGTACGCTCGATCTTTATGTCCGAAGAAAACCGGCTGGCCGTCTTCACCAGCAGGGCCGAAGCCCTGGCATGAAGACCCAGCTTGTTCGGTATAACGAATTCATCAACAAGCATATTCTCTTATTCCCGGCCGGACGGAAACGTCATTGACGGATCAGGTAGCGCGGTTTCCATCGGAATCCCCGGCATTCTTGCTACTTAAGATATTCTCCCGCGACAGAGATACTTTCCTGTCCGCTCTTTTTAAGCACGGACGCCAGTTCGGCAAAACCGAAACGCTCCCTTTCGGAGGCGAATTTGATTACCATCGGCAGATTAACCCCGGTCAGCACCTCGATCTCGTCTTCTTTCAGAAAGGAAATGCTCATATTGGAGGGGGTTCCGCCGAACATGTCGGTCATTATGATCACCCCGTCACCGGCTACCTTGTCAATTGCCGATTGGACACTCTCCCTTATCCGCTCCACCGTATCATCGGAGGCAATCCCTACCCCCTCTGATTTTTCTATGGGGCCGACAATCATTTCCGCGGCGGCGAGAAGCTCGCGCGCAAGACCGGCATGGGCGACAACAAGTAAACCAACCATATTCTATCCCTTCCCTATATCACGGTGAGTCACCTTCAGGATGACGTTTTTTTCGGAAAAAAAGGCCTTCAGCTCCTCGGTAATGGCGACTGAGCGGTGCTTGCCCCCGGTGCAGCCGGTGGAAACCGTCAGATATGACTTCCCTTCCCTCCGGTAACAAGGAAGCAGAAACTCCAGCATATCTTTCATTTTCACAAGATAAATACGAGTATCGTCCTTTTCCAGGACAAATTCCCTCACGAGAGGGTCCAGCCCGGTAAAAGGCCTCAAACCGTTTACGAAATACGGGTTGGGCAGAAACCTTACGTCCATGACCAAATCAGATTCCAGCGGAATTCCGTAACGGAATCCGAACGACTGCAGATGCACGGTCATGCACCTGGATACACCCCTCCCCTTGACAAAGGAAAGCACCGAATCCTTGAGCTGATGGATATTGAATTCCGAGGTGTCGATTATAATGCTCGCGATACGGCGAAGACCCGCGAGCTCCTGCCGCTCGTAACTGATGCCTTCGGGGACCGACCCGCTCTCCGATGCCGGATGACGTCTGCGCGTCTCGGAAAAACGCCTGATAAGGACCTCGTCCGAGGCATCAAGGAAAATAATCTCAACGGTGTGTCCTGCTTCACGAATCTGCTTCAGCACCTCATTGTATCCCCTGAGGGACTCAATATCACGGATATCCATCACCAGAGCGACTTCCCTGGTCCGATCCTTGGATTTCTCCACCAGTTCGACGAATGTGGGAACAAGGCTGACGGGAAGGTTGTCGATACATAAAAAACCCTCGTCTTCCAGGACCCTTACCCCTGTCGACTTGCCGGAACCGGAGAGGCCCGTGATGATTACAATACGCATTCTTATTCCACCTCTTTCACAAACGGCCGGACGTCCATGCGCGCCCTCAGATTATCGTGAAACTCGCGGGTCGAGTTATACCCCATTCCTTTCAGAAGATAATTCCTGGCCGCTACCTCGATGATTGACGTAAGATTCCTCCCGTAGCGCACGGGTATCGTCAGGTAACTCAGATCAACTCCGAGTATTTTGTATACCTGCTCATCGAGGCCCAGGCGATCATACTCCCGCTCACTATCCCATTCCACCAATTCGATGACAAGATTGATTATCTTTTTTTCTCGAATCGCGGAGATACCAAAAAGGTCCTTGATGTTTATAATACCGAGTCCCCTTACCTCCATTCGGTACTGAAGGGGCTCAGCCGCGCTTCCGGCAAGGGCGGACGGCATCTTTTTCTGAATCTGCACGACATCATCCGCAACCAATCGATGCCCCCGGATCACCAGATCCAGGGCGCATTCGCTTTTCCCTATTCCGCTTTTGCCCAGCAGCAGAACACCGACACCGAGGACATCCACCAGAACACCATGGAGATGGGTCACGGGCAGGAGCCTTTCCTCAAGATAGTTCATAACAATGGATATGAAGGTCGAAGAGAGGTGAGATGTCCCCAGGAGCGGAATTGCGTGCTTATCGGCGGCCTGGAGGAGATAGTCCGGAGGTTCGAGGTTCATGGTTACAACAAAACAGGTCACGGGAAAAGAGCACAGCGTATTGATATGGTCCGCCGCCGTTTCCGGGGGCAAGCGCCGGAGGTAGGAGATCTCTGTATTGCCGAGTATCTGGATACGATCCGCGTGCAGGTGCTCGGTGTAGCCGGTGAGCGCAAGGCCGGGCTTCTGGATTCGTGATGTCGTGACGGTGTTGGACAGCCCTCCATCACCTGCCAGCAAGACAAGATCAAGACCGTATTCCGTATCATTGAGAAGGTCCTCGATGGAAAGGGTGTTTGTTTTCACGGAAGGTGGTCCTGTTCCTCTATGCGGGCATATATGGTAACTGAGTCTTCCGCGTTCAGCAGGCTGCCGCGGAACGTCCGGTCCTTCAGCAGCCGGGAGACACGAGCGAGAAGAGTCAGATAGACACCAATGGAGTTCGGATCTGAAATGAGCAGAAAAAAAAGATAGACCGGCTTGCCGTCAAGGGCGTCGTAGGCAATGCCGGTCTTGCCGCGGCCAAAGACGAGAATGGGTTTCCCGACGAGCGGCGTCTTTGCGTGGGGCAGAGCGACGCCTCCCCCGAAGCCGGTACTGCCGAGCCTCTCCCGTTCCAGGAGAAGCCGAAGGATCTCTTCCTTATCAAGATACTGACGCCGTTCAAGCAGCTTGGCCATCAGTTCCCGAAGGACGCCTTCCTTTGTCGATGATTTGAGGTCATCAACAATATCGAGGGGGTCAAGGTATTCTCCGATTCTCATCAGTTCCTCGCAAAAGCGCTCGATGGACGGATCGATTTCGATCCGTCGGAATCAGGCTTTCTGCGGCTCGATGAGACCGTAATTCCCGTCTTTCCGGCGATAGATTACATTGATACCCTCGGTAGCGGCATCCCTGTAGACAAGAAAATCCTTGTGAAGGAGGTCCATCTGCATCACCGCCTCTTCCACTGACATGGGTTTGATTGAAAAGGTCTTGGACCTGATGATGACCGGTTCCTGCTGCTGCTCGATACTCTCCGCCTCGAGTATGGTCTTTTTGACCTTCCGTTCCTCGCTCTCGCTGGCCGGCTTGTGGGCCTTGAGACGCTCCTTGTAACGTCGCATCTGTCTTTCGATCTTATCGATAACGGCATCCAGCGCGGCATACATGTCGTTGGTTTCCTCGGAAGCCTTGATGGTGATCCCCTTGGCGTTGAGGGTAATTTCCGCGATATGCCTTATCTTTTCAACGGTAAGGAATACCTGGGCCACGATGGGTTCATCGATGTACTTCTGTACACGGCCGAGTTTCTCCTCGGCGTAGCTCTTCAGGGCTTCGCTTGACTCCATATGTCTGAAGGTGGTCGTAATCTGCATAAATTGATAATCTCCTTTATTGTTTTTCCTCCCGGATGTTAAGTTCCTTTCGATCCGGGCTGTCCAGAAATCTAGAAAAACCTTTTCCTTTCGGACGAAGAACCGATCTTGAGCATCTCCCGATACTTGGTGACCGTTCTCCTGGCAATATTGATGTTATTATCGGAAAGAATCTCGGCAATACGCTGATCGCTCAACGGCTTGCGCTGGTCTTCCGTTTCCAGTATCTCCTTTATCTTGTCCTTGACGCTCTCCGAGGCAATGGGATCTCCCTCCGAGGTCGAAATACCGCTGTTGAAGAAATACTTGAGTTCAAGAAGACCCTGGGGCGTCTGCATATATTTGTTGGTGGTAACCCGGCTGATTGTAGACTCATGCATCCCGATATCTTCCGCGATATCCCGCAGGACCAGGGGTTTCAGAAAGGCGATGCCTCGTTCCAGGAATGCCCGCTGGAACTTTACGATACTCTTCGCTACCTTGTAGATGGTTCGCTGGCGCTGATGGATACTCTTGATCAGCCACAGGGCGGAACGCATCTTGTCGTTTATGTACTCCTCGGCTTTCTGGTCACCGGAGGCGCCGTTCCGTCCCTCGGCGATGTAAAGCGGATTCACGCGTATATTCGGCATTCCTTCATCATTGAGGAGGACGACGAATTCGTCTCCGACCTTATAGACGAATATATCAGCGGAAATATAGTGCACGTCTTCCTGGCTGAATTGCCTTCCGGGCTTGGGATCAAGTCCCGCGATTATCTTGGCGGCTGTCAGGAGCTCCTGTATCTCGATCCCCAGGGCCTTTGCTATCTGTTTGTATTTGCGGGATTCCAGTTCGCTCAAATGATCCGAAAGAAGTGACTCTACCACTCCCCCGGTCATTCCAAGCTGCCTTACCTGGATAAGCAGGCACTCCCTGAGATTCCGTGACGCGACACCCATGGGATCGAATTCCTGGACCTTCCGGAGCACCGATTCCACAAAAGCCTCGTCAACGCCGCATGCGCCGGCAACCTCGGCGAAAGTAGCGCGGAAATACCCGTCTTCATCAATATTGCCGATTATCTCGGCGCCTACCGCCTGTTCCGCCTCGGTAAGGCGCGTAAGGTTCAACTGCCACATCAGGTGATCAAAAAGGGTGGCTTTCTTGGTCAACAGATTTTCATAGGAAGGTCGGTCATCTTCATCATCAAAGTACTGTTCGCCGGAACTGTAGTTATAACCATCAAGATAGGTCGCCCAGTCTATTTCCCGCAGGGTCTCCTCTCCGGCCTTGACCTCCGTGAAGTCATCGGTTTTTTCCCGGGGCTCCTCCTCTTTCTCCGTAACTTCAAGGGTATCCGGTTCCTTGACCTCTTCCAGTTCAGGGCTTTCGTCCAGAACCGGATTTTCCTCCAGCTCCTGCCTGACGAGATCCTGCAACTCGATGCGGGAAAGTTGGAGAAGCTTGATCGCCTGCTGCAACTGGGGAGTCATTACCAGTTGCTGCGTAAGCTTCATCTGTTGTCGCATCTCAATTGCCATGGATAACCGATACCTTCCGATTCGTGATATGACAGGCGATTTTAGCTAAAGGCTGAAGTTGTCTCCCAGGTATATCTCCCGGGCCGTCCTGCTCTCGGCTATTTCCAGCGGGTCGCCGTGCTCAAGGACTACGCCTTCGTTCAGGATGTATGCTCTGTCGCATACGCCGAGCGTTTCGCGCACATTGTGGTCCGAAATGAGAATTCCGATACCCCTTGCCTTCAGCTCACCGATAATATTCTGGATGTCCAGCACCGCCAGGGGGTCTATCCCGGCAAACGGCTCATCCAGGAGAATAAAATCAGGCTCAGTGGCCAAGGCCCTGGCTATCTCCGCCCTTCGCCTTTCGCCGCCGGAAAGGGCATACCCTCTGACATGAGCTATATGGGTTATCTTCAGGTCAGCCAGCAACCGATCCGCAAGGAGGTTCAGCTCTTCAGCATCCAGCCCCCTTGTTTCAAGCACGGCCGCAAGATTTTCCCTTACCGTCATCCTGCGGAATATGGAGGGTTCCTGCGGAAGGTAGCTTATCCCCTTGCGTGCCCGCAGATACATGGGAAAGCCGGTGATGTCTTCTTCACCTATGAGGACCCGTCCGCTATCGGGGCGACTGAGGCCCACAACCATGTAAAATGTGGTTGTCTTGCCGGCGCCGTTGGGCCCCAGCAACCCTACCACCTCTCCGGAAGCTATCTCCAGGTCAACGCCGTTGACGACAACCCTGTCTCCGAAACTCTTCTTCAGCCCCCAGGTATACAGGACTCGTTTACGGCTTTTGGAGGTCATTCCTTTCCTTGCCCTTCGGATATATTACCGCTTCAACGCGATCTTCGGGACCGCCCGTCACCACACTGCGCTCCTCATTTACAAAATAGGTAATCTCTTTGCCGGTTATCATATCCTTTCCCTGGACAACCTTTGGAGAACCGGAAAGGGTGATCTTGCCCTCCCTCGTCTGATAGACACCGTACCTGGCGGTCCCGATACGGTTCTTTTGTACTATCCTGACGTTGCCGGAGGCCTCGACCTTTTCAAGATCGCCGCCCTTTTCCGCATAGCGAACGACGAGCCTGTCGGCAAAAATGGTGATTTCGCCCTGCTTCGCGACCACCTTTCCGATAAAGGTGGCGGTCCTGCCCTTCGTGTCGGCCTGAAGTTCGTTGGACCTGATGGTTATGGGCTGGCCGTCATTTTTTTCAGCCGCGCCGGCCGCCGCAAAGGCGGGCGCCGCGGAGGCAAGCAGCATGCAGATAAGGATAAATGTTCTCTTCATGTCAGTTCTTTCGGGTCCGGATGACGGCGTTCACGTCTCGCAATATCCTGACCTTCTTCTCATCCACGCGAAGCTCCATCCCCGCGCCGCTCACCAGGAGCTTTCCGTGCTCGAGACGCACCCGGTCACTGGTGGAGATAAGGGAACGGCCCGCAATATAGTCCACATGACCGGTAGTAAACCTCATCCCCGCTTCGCTGGAAGCCGATACATTACCCTTCAGCTTTACATCTCCCGTTTTCTTATGGTAATCGGCTACGTCCGCCTTCAGGGTGTACTTACCAGTCTTTTCAACGCTGTTCAAGGCCATTTCGGCGCCGGTGAACCTGGCGATGCCGGTGTCGTTATAATAGTCTACTTTATTTGCAACGAGATCCCACTGAAGAGCGCCATCTTTTGTGTTGGTATGATGTATCCGCCGCAGAGAGACGTCGATATTCCCGGGAAGCTCCGCCAGTATATTATCAGGCGTCTTGACCCGATGAAACTTCAGCGCTATCACAACCAGGAGATAGACAGCGGCGGCCAAAACCAAAAAACCCAATATCCGCCTGATTTTATTTGTGTTATGCATAAATTGGGCGAAATTATAGCATCATGGGCATGGGGTGTAAAGGAGATTCTGGCACAAACCATAAGTTTTGGCACAAAGATTGAAGTAAGCACGCCGCAATTTGCAAACCATTGATATCAAACCTGTTTCAGGATTGAAAATAACTTGCGGTGACATTATCCCAGAGGCCCTGCTCTTTCAGCAGCAGGTCGCATACCTCACGAACGGCGCCCCACCCTCCCGCATTGTTTGTCACGAAGTGGACACTGGAACGCACCTCTGAAACGGCATCAGCGGGAGCGGCCGTGAAACCCACTCTCTGAATAAGGGGAAGGTCGAGGATGTCATCCCCCATGTAGGCGACCTGCTGATCTCCCAGTCCGGTTTTTTCCAGTATTTCCCGGTACGGGCCGAGCTTGTCCAACGCATTCTGGTAGATATGGGTAATGCCCAGTTCCGAGGCCCGATTGGCAACCACCCTGGACCCCCGCCCCGAAATAATCCCCACGGCAATCCCCGCCCTTTGAAGCATCTTGATGCCGAAGCCATCCTTCACATTAAAAAATTTGCTCTCTACGCCGTTGGCGTCATAGACGATACGCCCGTCGGTCAGTACGCCGTCAACATCCAGAAGGAAAAGCCGAATCGGCAAGATACGCTCTTTTGTCATGCAAGGCCCGCCTTGAGAAGATCGTGGAGGTGAATGATTCCCACCGGCTTTTCCGTTTCATCACCGGCAAATACGAATAACGATGTAATGGAATGCTCTTCCATCCTCTGCATGGCCTTTGCCGCCAGTTCGGATGATAAGATGCGCTTCGGGTTGCGGGTCATCAATTCGCCCGCTGTGGTGTTAAGGATATCAAGCCCCTTTTCCAGAGCCCTGCGCAAGTCACCGTCGGTAATAACCCCCGCCAGCGCGCCGCCGGAATCAACGACGCCCGCTATGCCCAGTCCGCGTGAGGTAATGACAAACAGGGCCTCGCGCATCAGGGTTTCCGGAAAGACCAGGGGAACCGCGTCGCCTGTATGCATGAGATCCTCCACCCGCAGAAGGAGTTTCTTGCCCAGCGCGCCGCCGGGATGGAAGAGCGCGAAATCTTCGGCCTTGAAGCCGCGCTCCACCAGCAGCGCCACGGCCAGGGCATCTCCCACGGCCAGAGTGGCGGTCGTAGAGGCGGTAGGCGCAAGCCCCAGAGGGCAGGCCTCTTCCTTGACGGCGACCTCCAGGAAAACGTCCGCGGTTCTTGCCAGAGTCGAGTTGCGATTGCCCGACATGGCAATCAGGGATGCGCCGAGGCGCTTTATGGCGGGGAGGATTCGAAGCACCTCTTCGGTCTCCCCGCTGTAGGAGATGGCGATAACCACATCGCCCCGCATGATCATGCCAAGGTCGCCGTGTATCCCTTCCGCCGGATGAAGGAAAAAGGCCGGCGTACCGGTTGAGGCAAGGGTCGAGGCGATCTTCTGGCAGATTATTCCTGATTTTCCCATTCCGGTCACAACCACGCGTCCGGCAGAGGAAAGGATCAGTTCCACCCCGCGCACGAACTCCGTATCCAGGGACTCCGCCAGGGTCAGCAACGCCTCGGCCTCAACCCGGATCACTCGTTTGGCTTCTTTCAGAATCAATTAAAACCTCGTTATTCAGGGTCCGGATGCCATTGAAGGAACGTGAAGAAACGATTTCTCAAACCGTTCCAATCAAAACCGGCATACGGTTCACTTTACGATGGAGTCGATGGCCTTGAGCTTTTTTAAAAGTGGGGGAAGGTCGTCAAGCCTGATGGAGTTGGGCCCGTCGCAAAGGGCCTTCTCAGGCTCTTCATGGACTTCGAGAAAAATCCCGTCTATTCCCGTTGCAACCGCCGCACGGGAAAGGTATTCCACAAATTCCCGCTGCCCCCCGGAACAACCGCCCAACCCGCCGGGCAACTGGACGCTGTGGGTCGCGTCGTAGACGACCGGGTAGCCCAATCGTCTCATGATGGGAAGACTTCTCATGTCGGAGACGAGATTGTTGTAGCCGAAACTTGCGCCGCGCTCGGTGAGTATGAGCTGTGAATTACCGGCGGAAAGGGCCTTTCCAATGACATTTTCCATGTCCCATGGCGCCAGGAACTGCCCTTTTTTTATATTAAGCACCCTCTCCGTACGGGCCGCGGCCTCGATGAGGTCGGTCTGACGGCAGAGGAAAGCGGGAATCTGAAGGACATCCGCCACCTCCGCCACCGGCGCCACCTCCTCAACGGAATGGACATCGGTCAGTATGGGAAGTCCGAGAGAGTCCTTTACCCTGGCCAGTATGCTCAATCCCTGCCGCAATCCGGGTCCGCGGAATGATGTGGCTGAAGTACGGTTGGCCTTGTCATATGAAGCCTTGAAAACCAGAGGCATGGCAAGTCCGTTGCAAAGGGTCATGAGCCTTTCCGCGCAACGAAGGGTCAGTGCCTCATTCTCTATGACGCATGGACCGGCAATCAGAACCAGCGGGCGATTACCGCCAATCCTTACATTTCCGACGAGTATCTCTTTAACCACCCGGCCTCCCCTGCTCTCTTCCCGGTTTGCACCCATTCTCCCGAGGATATCAGCCTCTGCCCGCAAGCGCCGCCGCAATGAAAGACTTGAAGAGCGGGTGCGGATTAAGGGGCTTCGACTTGAATTCGGGATGGAACTGGCATCCCACGAACCAGGGATGATCGGCTATCTCGATCATCTCCACCAGTCCGCCTTCCTCATAGATACCTGAAAACACGAGACCTTTCTCCGTGAGAAGGTCGCGATAACGGTTGTTCAGTTCGTAGCGGTGCCGGTGCCTCTCGCTTATCTGGGATGTGCCATAAATCTTTCGCGCAAGCGTCCCCTTCACCAGGGAACAGGGGTACGCCCCGAGGCGCATCGTGCCGCCCTTCCGTTCAACCCGCTGCTGGGTCTCCATCAGATGGATCACCGGATGTTCGCAGTCCGGCTTGAACTCGCTGGAGCAGGAATCGGACAGACCACAAACGTTCCTGGCATATTCCACCACGGCCATCTGCATACCGAGACAGATACCAAAGAAGGGTATCCTGTTCTTCCTCGCGAATTCAATGGCCTGGATCTTCCCTTCCGTGCCGCGCTCGCCGAATCCTCCCGGGACCAGAATGCCGTCCACGTCATCAAGGTGCGCGCCTATTCCCTCCTGCTCAATCTTCTCGGAGTCGAGATAACGGATGTGCACCCGGCAGTCGTTGGCTATACCGCCATGGGTCAGGGCCTCTGAAAGGGATTTGTAGGATTCGGTAAGATTCACATACTTTCCCACAATGGCGATTCGAGCCATACCGCCGCCGGGATTCTTGAGGGTGTTCACGACCTCCTGCCAGTGATTGAGATCAGGGGATTTGGCCCACATATTGAGCTTGTCCGTGATCTGCTCGTCCAGGCCCTCCTTGTGCAGGGCAAGGGGCACCTCGTAGATGTGCTCGGAATCCACGCAGGGTATGACATCCTTTTCACGGACATTGCAGAACAGGGCGATCTTCGCCTTCATCTCCGCTGGAAGGTCCTTTTCGCTGCGGCACACCAGGATGTCCGGCTGGATGCCGATCTCCCGCAGCTCTTTCACCGAGTGCTGGGTCGGCTTGGTTTTCATCTCCCCCGCGGTCCTGATATGGGGGATCAGGGTTACATGCAGGTACAGGACATTTCCCGGACCTCGGTCGAATTTGAACTGGCGGATGGCCTCAAGAAAAGGCAGCGACTCGATGTCCCCTACGGTACCCCCGATCTCCACGATGGCCACGTCCATCCCCTTGGCGTTCTCCAGGATCTTGGACTTTATCTCGTCCGTGATATGGGGAATCACCTGGACGGTTCCGCCCAGATAGTCACCACGCCGTTCCTTTTCGATAACGGAAAAATACACCTGGCCGGTGGTGAAGTTGCTCCTCTTGGAGAGTTTGGCGTTGGTATATCTCTCATAGTGCCCCAGGTCCAGGTCCGTCTCGGCGCCGTCGTCGGTGACAAACACCTCTCCGTGCTGAAAAGGAGACATGGTGCCGGGATCGACGTTGATATATGGATCCAGTTTCTGCATCGTGACCCGAAGGCCCCGGGCCTCCAGCAACGCGCCCAGGGACGCCGCCGCAAGCCCTTTTCCGATAGAAGAAACAACTCCGCCCGTAACAAATATAAACTTGGTCTTCATAAAAACATCCCTCAATGAAGAAAGTCCCAGCTTACTGGGACTTTCTCAGTTTTTCCAGAACCTTTTCAAGGTCCGGCGGCGAGTCCACCCCGATAGACTCATACTCCGTCTCGACCACCCTGATGCGGCAGCCATTTTCAAGGGCCCGGAGCTGTTCCAGCTTCTCGGAACGTTCAAGGTGGGTCTGGGCCATGCGCGCGTATTTAATAAGGAAATCCCTCCTGTAGACATAGAGACCCACATGCTTGAAGCAGAGGAGCCTTCCGGAGGCGAAGGCTTCATCCTTCAGGCAGTCCCACTTGTCCCGGAAGAAGGGAAGAGGAGAACGGGAAAAATAGAGCGCGAATCCATCCAGGCCGGTCACGACCTTTACGACATTGGGACTGAGGAAATCGTGCAGATTCCTTATCCTGCACTTCAGCGTGCCCATCATGATGGAATCGTCATCCAGCAAGGGTTGTATCGCCTCGTCGATCATCGCGGGTTCGATGAGAGGTTCATCCCCCTGGACATTGACGATAATCTCGGAGTCAATCCTTTCCGCCACCTCGGCAAGGCGATCCGTGCCGGTCTCGTGGGATGGCGACGTCATCTGCGACTGTCCGCCAAACGACCGGACCGCGGCCTCGATGCGCGGGTCATCGGTCGCCACTATAACACCGGAAACAAGTTTCGCCCTGGCCGTCCTTTCATAGACATGCTGCACCATCGGTTTTCCCATGATGTCGGCAAGGGCTTTTCCGGCAAAGCGGGTCGATGCATATCTGGCGGGGATGATGGCGGTTACTCGCATAATGAAAAAGGAACTTTCCGGTAATAGTCAGTCCCTTCCGGTGGCGGGACGAACTACGTTACATCAAATGCCCGGAACGTGTCAAGGCAGGATTTCCCTCTATGGAAAAACCCCGCCCGCCTCGAACCGTTGACATATTCTATTTGAATTCCGAATACTTGGAAATGACATAATCGCGGTCAGCCGCTTCCTTGAGGTGGCACTCAAAGCAGTTCTTCACCGGGTCGAGCCCGCTCGGCCTGCCGGCCGCCGTGAATCCGGCGAACTGCCATCCCCCCGTATCCTTATAGCGCTTGTCCTTCTTCATCATAACAATCATGGACTTCTTTCCCGGCACCGGTTTTCCGCCCTTGTCACGGATCGTGAACTGCTCAACGACAAACCTGCTCCCCTCGGGATACGGTCCCCCCTTCCCGAATGCCTTCATGGCCCTGGCGTCCACATAGGTATAGTGAATGCCGTAAAAGAGGGATTTCCTGTCATTCACGATATGCTGCCTGCTCTTACTCCACTTCTGATAGCCCTTGGGAAGTGTCAGGGCTGACGCGGCGGCCAGGGATGCGGCCGCGATCAATGCCCCCGCCACCAGGGTTACGGTTTTTCTCTTCATCTGATGATACCTCTCTTCCATGAACTTTGTCTGAAGTTGCTTACCGGAAGGCCGGGGAAAACCGGCGCTTCATCATGGACTGAACAACGATCAGTCGGTGCCCAGGATGACACTGGCGGCATTGAACATGGCATACACCACATCGCCTTTCTTCAGGTCAAGAGACCGGGCGCACTCATTGGGGATGATTGCGCTTATGGTATTTCCTCCGGGCAGTTCGACTATGACATCGGTGGTTATGACGTGGCTTTCCAGGCTGATAATCTTTCCCTGAAGCTTGTTGCTGAGACTGACCATCAGGTCGGAGTCACCCGAACCGATAATGACGGAATTCGCCTTGATGATCGCATAGGCGAATATTCCCTCGTGAAGGCCGAGGCTTTCCACGCTTTCGTTGGTGATGATGGCGATGATACGGCCTCCACCCTGGATGGCCATGGTCACCTCCGACTTCACCTCTCCCTTTATAATATTCACCACTTTGCCTATGAAAGCGTTTCTGGCGCTCACCTTGGATGAAACCTTCTCGAGAAAACGGTACAGATTGTTCACATCCACATCGAGCATCTTGTCTTCCAGGCTGGTGAGGAACTTTTCGTGCTCCTTCTGGATGAGGCGGTACTTTCTGACCAGTTCCTTTCCCTCCTCCGTGAGGGTAGTCCCTCCTCCCGACTTGCCGCCGGCCGTGCGGACGAAAAGGGGCTTTTCGGAAAGATTGCTCATGGAATTGATGGAATCCCAGGCCGTCTTGTAGCTCATGCCCACAAGTTTGGCCGCCTTGTTGATGGAACCGCATTCATCTATCTTTTCCAGCAATGCGATGCGGTCGCTCCTCAGGAAGTCCATGTCGGTCTTTTTGAAAGACAGGCTTCCGGAAACCTCGATCCGTTTTTTTGACGTTCTCATAAAAAAGTCCGGGACTCCTTTCTCACATACCGTCAGCGGGGGCCGGCGCGGCCACATGCGGTAAACTCCGCGTTTCACTGGCGGATTGCGCACAAAATAGCACTGTTTGCGCCCTGACGGTAACAGTTTTTTCATCCCGACTCCCCGTGGATGAGCCGGGTCAGCCGGGACAAGCGATACGGCAACCCGCTGTTTCACCCGTTTTCAGGGGCGCCTCCATCGGCCGGAAAGGCCTTGAAGAAGCAGATACCCCTCCATCATTTCACCACCCTCTTCACGGCCGCCATCATGATCATGGACGCCAGACCCAGGGCCGACAGGCATGCGAAAAGGGCCTGATACCCGGAAACCGAGATCATCCAGCCGCCCAGCAGAGGCCCGAGAAAGAAACCGGCCTGCATCATCACTATCAGGAGGTTCTGGTTCATGGCGCGCGCCCGCGGGTCCGAGATGTCAAACATGACAGCGGCCTGCAACGGCATCGACACCCCCCACCCCACTCCGGCAATACCGGCCAGGGCAAAAAACATCCCTCTCGATGAGCATGCCGGCAGGAGGACATAGCAGAGAGCGGCCGCGAAAAGCCCGGCAACGCACATCATGACCTTGTCGTAGCGATCAAAAAGCCACCCTCCGAAGACCCTGATGACAATCATCGCGACCGTGGCGATGGTAAAGAAGAGGCTTGCGTCGGTTATCCCCCTGCCAGCGCCGAACTGTTTCAGATAAAAGAAAACGGCCGCATAGCCGCAGAAAAAGAACAGCGAAGAAAGGAGCACCATCAGCGGCGCCGGGGAACGGAGACTCTCCAGCATCCCGGACAGACCCGGAGCAACGGCGGCGCCCGGTTGCGAGTGACGAGTACGCGGGATAGCCAGGGCCAGAATCGGCATGAGAGCGGCAAGGCCGGCCAGGTTGAGCGCCGCGCCAAAGGAAGAGGGCTCAAGCTTCATGAGATCAAAGAACGGCGGTATCACGGCATAGGGTATCAGACGGATCAGGGAAATCCAGCCAAATGCCCGCCCGCTCATCTCCGGCGGGATACATTGGACCACCATCGTCACGAGCGCTGAAACGACGCAGATAAAACCGGCGCCCTGCAAAAACCGGGCGGCTATCATCAATGGCGCCGAGTCAGCCTGTGCCAGCAAAAAAAGCGCCGCGGAAAATACCAGGGAACCGCCCAGCAGCCAGCGCCGGGCGACACCGGGATGCACCAGCGGGGCGATAACCGGCTGGATCAGCAGGGCAGCCAGGGCATCGGCGCTGATGATGAAACCGGCCGCGCCGGGGCCGATCCCCAGGCTCGCCAGATACCCGGAAAAGGCGAAAAACAGCGCCGCGATGGCCGTCACCAGCGCGAACTGGAGATTTATGACCAGGAAGCCGACGGAAAAGAGCCCGGAACGTTCAGCCATGGATGCCTTCCAGAAAACGGACCAGCAGGTTTGACGCCACGGAGCGCCGGTAACCGGCGCTGGCCCTGATATCGTCGATGGGCGATACGAAAGCGCGCGCTGAATCAGCCGCGAAACGGATGGCATCGGCATCGAGGCGCCTGCCGGCCAGACCAGCCTCCAGTTGCGGGACACGGGCAACCGTGGGCGCCACGCTCCCCCAGGCAAAGCGGGCCTCCGCCACCGTTCCATCAGGGGAAAACCTCAACATTGCCGCGAAACTGACAACGGCGATCGCCAGGGACCTGCGCAGGCCCACCTTCTCGAATGACTGATAGGGAAAGCGCCCGGCATGGGGGGTCAGGACGCGGGTGATGATCTCACGGTTCCCCAGTTGCGTGCGCCCCGGACCCGAGACGAAGTCTTCGATGGGGAGGCGGCGCCTTCCCGCCCGGGAAGCCAGTTCCACCTCCGCGCCCAGGATGTACAGTGCCGGGAGCGAGTCTCCGGCTGGTGACGCGGTACGGATATTGCCGCCGATGGTGGCCATGTTCCTCACGGCCGGGCCGCCGATGGTACTGACCGCATGGACAAGGATAGGGGCACGCAGCGCCGGCAAGGGGTCGGAGATCAGCCTGGACAGGGGCGTGGCGGCGCCGATCGAAATATCACTTCCCTCATCCCGCACCCCATTCAGTTCCTCCACGCCGGAAAGGAGGATCAGCGGCCGCTGATCACGGACCGTTTCCTTGCGCAGCTTCACCAGCAGGTCGGTTCCTCCCGCCATGGGCAGGGCGTCAGGATGCCGGTCCAGAAAGAAAAATAGCTCCTCCAGACAACAGGGCTTCAGTATCTCGCGCATGGCTGGTTACTCCACAATCCGGTAGCCCGCCGACTTCAGAGAGGGCCTCGTGTACACAAACACCATCTCAACGGGCTCGTCGAAGGGATTATAGAACCAGTGCTCCACGCCGCGCGGCACGAACATGGTGTCGCCTTTGCCCATCTCCACCTCTGTTTCATCGAGGCCGCTGATCCCCCTTCCCGAAAGGATATGGATCACCTCCTCCGCCTCCGGATGGACGTGCCTCTTGTGGGTGGAGGTCTTCGCCTCAAACCGGCAATAGGCGAAAGTAATGTCTTGCGCCCCCACCGTTTCCTCGTCCACGAGGACGACCCTCCTGGCGTTATCCAGGTCCTTGATGGGTTCGTTTCTTCCTTCATCGAGACCAAGCATATATCTCATTTCACTCTCCATTCCGAGAAGGTTTTCCCTGTCCCCGGCATCCGGACACTCGCCGGACGGGAACAGCGGCAACAGGGTAGCACAGCTTTCCGGAAAAAGCTTCTCCGCAACTTGACGCATTTTGAATTTGCGGGGCCGCCACATTTAGGGTATTTTGCGCCATGGAGAAGAGATGAAATCAATGGCGCATGCCCGGGACATGCCGGAACCGGCGGCGCAAACCAGATATACGGAGAGAAAATCCATGAACAGAGAGGAAGCCATTAAGCTCCTGGCCGGCGAGCATCACACCATCCCGGATGATCAGGAATTCTCCGCCGGTTATTTCGAACCCTCGGACGGTCCGGGCGTGGCCCGGCTTTTCCATGCGGTTTATGGCGACGGATATCCCATCGATACCTATTACATACCGGAAAGGCTGGCCGAGGAAAACAGCCGGGGAAACATTCACAGCGTGGTCACCCGCGCCGCCTCCGGCGACGTGGTTTCACATGTCGCCCTCTACCGGGGCGCCGCGCCCAACCAGAAACTCTATGAGTATGGAGTGGGGCTTACCCTGCCCGGTTACCGTTCCACCCTGGCATTCTTCAGGGCCAATCAATTGCTGCTGAAACTGGCGGGACGGGAAGGCATCGACGGCTTTTTCGGCGAGGCGGTCTGCAACCATGTCACCACCCAGAAGCTCTCCAGACATGCGAAGGCCCTTGAAACCGCGGTGGAACCCGCCCTGATGCCCGCCGAGGCGTACGAAGCGGAACAAAGCGCGTCGGGAAGGGTCGGCTGCCTGGTCTTTTTCCGGGTGGACCGCGATGGCCGCGGGCCCCTTTACCTCCCCGCTCCATATGTCAACGAGGTTAAATGGATCCTGGACGGCCTGAACCTGGACCGGGAACTCCTCGCCCCCCATGCCGGCCTCCCCGATACCGGCGCGGAGATGGAGGTGAAGCGTTTCGGCCATGCCGGCGTCGCCAGATGCTCCATCACGGCGCCGGGAAAAGACCTGGCCGGTCGCCTGGAAGCGCTGGAAAGGGAACTGCGGGAGGAAGGCTACGCCCTGTGCCAGTTTTTCATCGACCTGGGCAAGCCGTGGTCGGGCGCCGTCGTCGAGCTGCTGCGCAAACACGGTTACACCCTGGGAGGCCTCCTCCCCATCTGGTTCGGTGATGACGGCCTGCTGATGCAGAAGCACTTCGTAGACCCGGACTTCGACGGCATGAAGATCCATTCACCCCGCGGACGCAGCCTGGTGGAAATGATCCGGAAGGACTGGGAACAAAGGGCGATGTAACGGCTGTCCCGGAAACGGAAGAGAGGCCGTCCATGAAAAAAGGAAATCCCCAAAGACTGCTCAGGATATTCATTTTCACCATATATACGCTTTGTTGCGCCTCAATAGTCCAGGCAAACGAGGCGGTAATGATGAGATCCCCGGACGGCGCGTTCTCCGCCATCATCAGAACCGTTACGCAATCCGCCGACCTTCCCCCGGAATTCATCCTTGAGATGAGAAGCGTAAAAAGGGATAGCTCGGCAAAGTCGGATTATACATCCAAGAGCGGCGAACACGGCCTGACCTTTCAACATGGCGCATGGACCCCCGATTCCCGGTTCTTCATCTTTACCACCCTGAGTTCCGGCGGCCACATGGCATGGCAATATCCGACTTTTTTCTTTGATGGCGAAGACGGTAAAATCCATGATTTCAAAGATTACCTGCCACCCGTCGCCAAAGGGGCCTTTTCGCTGAAACCTCCCGACATCATCACCATAACCATATGGACGCCGCTCACGACGGAAAAAACCCTGGACGACAGCATCGCCCTCCCCATATCATTCCGGATGAGCGATCTGAAGAAACACTAACCCGCGGCACGAAAAAGGCGCCCGAATGACACAGCATATACCAAGCAGAAAAGACACCCTGCTCCGCATCCCCTTCACCGCCCCGTTCCTTCCCCTGGCCATGGAGTTCGCGGACAAGGGGGCAAGGGGCTTCGGCCTCGGCGACCGGGAGAGCGGCGCGTTGACCCTGGCGGTGGAAGAGCTGTTCTCATTCTATATGTCAAGGGCCGCACGGGGGTCATCACTGGAGATTGCCCTTGGGGACGAGGGGTACCGGCTCTCCCTCTCCCTCTCCTTCCATGCGGCCAATCCGGACATGCGCGCCTTCAACCTGACCTGGCGCGTCAGCCATGACAGCGAGGACTCCATGGAGATGCTGGGCCCGATGATAGCGGCCCGTTCCGTCTCCAGCCTTCGCCTGGAATTCGGCGACAACGACCGGGTAGTGATCCGCCTGACCCTGGACAGGGACTATGAACCGGCCCGCAACGTCCCACTACCCCCCTCCGGCGGCCCAGGCCCAAGGCTTTCCGAGCCTTCCCGCGACGATGTGCGGCACTTCGCGGCCATGGTGAATACCGCCGGCGCGCCGTTCATCCCCCACTTCCTCACCCGCCCCTCCATGGCCGCTGACATGCTGGCCGCCGGGCGTCTGCACGCTCTCCTGGCCGTGGCGGGCGACTGGATTACAGGGGGCGTGCTCTGGGCGCACCTGACGGAAACATGCATCGAGATGTACGGACCATACCTCTTCCGTGACGACCCGGACGACAAGACCCTGACCATGCTCCTGGACGAGGCGGTCGGCCGCGTCTCCCGCACCCGGGCCCGGGGGCTGCTGCGCCGCCAGGGTCCGCTCCCGGGATACGAGCGTTTCTTTGATTTCCTGGGGGAACTGCAAATGGCGGGCGTGGACGGTCATGCCTCCCGCTCCGTCTACTATTTCCGCCAGCTGAGGGAAGAGAGCGGAGGGATAGTCTATTGCCCCCCCTTCCTCGCAACCTTTCTCCATCAACAGTACGAAAGGCTCTGCCTGCCGCGGCAGGTGCGGGAAAGCGCGAGGGAAAGCGGCCTGGCGCGGGATGCTTCGGTGCTGGCGGTGGAACTGGACTATGCCCGTTCCCTGGCGATTATCCGCCCGCTGTGCGCCGGGAGGGATATGACCGCCAATCTTGAGGCCCATCTGGACCTGCTGGAGGGCGAAGGAATAGCCAATTTTCTCGTGGAGATCAACACCGGACGCAGCGAAGACACGGCCTTCGCCGACGCCCTGGCGCAATGCGGATTCGCTCCGCGACTGCTCATTCCCGACGCCGGCCAGGGAGACCTGGTTATCTATGACCATTCCCGGGGGAATGCCCGGCCATGAACCTGGACGCCCTCGTCCCCGGATATGTGCGTTGCTTCGACGCCTATGTCCCCAGCAAGCCGGATCACCTGCTGATGCGCGAGTACGGCGCGCCATTCCTCCATCGGCTCAACAACAACGAAAACCCCCTGGGACCGCCCCCCGCCGCGGCCCGCGCCATCGCCGGGTTCCCTCCCGAGGCGGCGGCCGTTTACCCCAGCGGCGACTCCTTCGACCTGCGGGAGGCCCTCGGGCGGAGGCTGGGGATCTCTCCGGAAAGGATCCTGGCGGGAAACGGCTCCTGCGAGGTAATTTCCTCGGTAATCAAGGCCTTTTGCGAGCCCGGAGACAACATCATCACCGCGGACAGGACCTTTGCCGTGTATGAATGGGTTGCCGGATTCTCCGGAATCCAGGCCAGGCTGGTTCCCCTGCGCGATTACTCCTTCGACCCGCAGGGGATGCTGGATTGCATTGATGGCCGCACCAGGATCATCTTTCTCTGCAACCCCAACAACCCCACCGGCGGCTGGTGGGACGAAGGGCGCCTGACGGATTTCCTGGAGAAGGCGGGAGAGGAGCGGATCGTGGTGGTGGACGAGGCCTACAGGGAGTTCGTGGAAGACGAAGCGTATCCCGACGCCGTTGCCCTGATGGATCGCTTCCCCAATGTCATCTCCTTCCGCACCTTCTCCAAGATGTACGCCCTGGCCGGGCTGCGCGCCGGCTACCTGACAGGTACGGCCGGGGTAGTGGAGATGGTCCGGCGGACCAGCATCGCCTACTCGGTGAACATACTGGCCCAGCGGGCCGCACTGGCGGCCCTGGCCGACGACGCGGACCACATCGCGGCCACCCGCGCCCTGGTCAGGGACGGGCGAGCCTTCCTGATGAAGACCTGCGACGCCCTCGGACTGGAGACGGTGGGCCGAGAAGGCAACTACCTGATGATCAAGGTTCCCGTAAACGACATGCTCATGTACCGGCGGCTGATGAAGCGCGGCATGATGGTCCGGTCCATGACCGGCTTCCGCTATCCGGGATGGATCCGCGTCACCCTGAAGGAGATGGCTGTTATGGAGGCGTTCGCCGGGGCATTGAGTGAAGAGATCAGATCGATCCGCGAAGGAGGCAGGTCCGCATGACAAGAAACGAGGGGCGGATGGAAATCGGAAAGCCGGAAATTCGCGGCGACGCATACTCGAAGGCCTCCGGCCGGGAGCGTTTCGCCGCTGATATCTACCCCGGCAACCTGGTATGGGCGGGGGTAGCGCGGGCCGGCGCGCCCCACGGCAGGCTGATGTCGCTGGACGTATCGGCCGCCCTGGCCGTGCCCGGCGTGCTCAAGGTACTGACCGCCGCGGACGTGCCCGGACCCAACCGCCACGGTATCATCCACAGGGACACGCCGGTGCTGGCCGGCGACGTGGTGCGCTATACCGGGGATGCGGTGGCCCTGATCCTGGCGGAGACGCGCGAGGCCCTCAAGCTGGCGGTCCCCCTGGTCAAAGCCGTTATCGAGCCGCTCCCCGCGCTCTTCGATCCCCGGGAGGCCATGGCGGACGGCGCGCCCCGCATCCATGCCGACAGGGAGAACAACCTGCTGATGGCCGCCGAGATCCGCAAGGGAGACGCCCTGGCCGCCTTCGCGGAGTGCGACGCGATTGCGGAGGGGGAATTTTCCACCCCCGTGCAGGCCCATATCTTCCTCGAAACGGAAAACGGAACCGCGCAATTGGAGGAAGACGGCGCCATCTCCATAACCGTCTCCACCCAGTCCCCCTTCCGTGATCGCATGGAGATCGGGCATGCCCTGGGCATTCCGTTCAACGGGATCCGCATCGTGAGCCCGTGCCTGGGAGGCGGATTCGGCGGCAAGGACGGCGCCACTGTGCAGTGCCTTCTGGCCCTTGCCGCTCTCCACGCTGACGGCAGGCCGGTGAAGATGCAGTGGGAACGGGAGGAGAACCTGGCCGCCGGCTACCGGAGGCACGGCTGCCGGATGCGCTACCGGCTGGGGGCGAAACGGGACGGAACGCTCCATGCCCTGGAGTGCGAACTGATCTATGACACCGGCGCCTACGCCCACCTGGGGGGCGAGGTAATGGAGCTGGGCATGGAGCATGCCGGAGGACCCTACCGCATCACCCACACCCTGATTCGCGGAAAGTGCGTCCACACCAACAACCCGGTGGCGGGGGCCATGCGCGCCTTCGGCGTGTGCCAGGTGACCTTCGCCTTTGAATCCATGATGGACATGCTGGCAAAAGAGCTGGGCATGGACCCCATGGAACTGCGCCTGCGAAACGCCCTTAAGGAGGGCGACACCAACTGCGCCGGGGTCCGGCTCGTAACCTCCACAGGAGTGGCCGGATGCCTGGAGATCCTGCGGGACCACCCGTTCTGGCGGGAGCGGGAGGAATGGAAACGCGGCGCCCCTCCCGGAACCAGGCGGGGCGCGGGGCTGGCCGCGGTATTCAACGCGGCCGGGTACGGCGGCGGGGTGCGCGACTCCGCCATCGCCAAGGTGGAGCTGGGACCGGACGGAAGGTTCACGGTGCACAACGCCGTCTCTGATATGGGCCAGGGCAACTCCTGCGCCTTCGCTCAGATGGCGGGACATATCCTCTGCCAGGAGGCCTCGGCCATGGACCTCCTCCAGCCGGACACCGCCACCGCCTATCCGTCCGGCTCCTCGGCCGCGGGGCGCACCACCTTCACCTACGGCAACGCCCTCATCCGGGCCTGCGAGGATATGAAGGCCCGCGTCATCAACCGCGCCGGGCTCATCCTCTTCGTCGACAGCGACAAGGACCTGCGCCTGGTTCCCGGCAAGGTGATCCATCTCCCCAGCGGCCGGGAGGTTCCCCTGGAGCGGCTGGCGTCCTTCATGCCCCGGGAAGACCGGGTGTGCATCAACCAGTACGTCGCCCCGGTCCGCGAGGATGTCCCGGATACCGCGAAGGGATTCCTGATCGGCTTTCCCCACGTAATCTTCGCCTACGGCGCGCACCTGGCGCGTGTCCAGGTGGACCTGGCCACCGGCGTCATCCGGGTGATGGATTACCTGGCCGTCACCGACGGAGGCAGGGTCGTGAACCCCGCCATGTTCGAGCAGCAGGTACATGGCGGGGTCGGTCAGGGCCTGGGCTATGCCCTGACCGAAGACCTGGTCACCCGCGAAGGAAAAGTGCTGAGCACGGACCTCTCAACCTACCTGATCCCCGGCGCCCTGGACACGCCGGACATCATCTCCATACCGTATCACGGCAACGAGGCCACCGGTCCCTTCGGCATGAAGGGGATCGGCGAGGTTGCCATGAACGGCCCGCTGCCGGCGGTGGCCAACGCGGTCGCCGACGCCCGCGGCATCCGCCTGTGTCACGCCCCTCTCACCCCTTCGCGGGCCCTGGAGGCGATAGAGGCCGACGGCTGGCGGCCGGCCTGTGTTCTTACCTGAAAGGAATAACGTGAAACTCACCTTCGAACTGAACGGAAACATGATGGACATTGACGTCCCGGACGACCGGCGGGTGGTGGACCTGCTGCGGGAGGACCTGGGGCTGACAGGGACCAAGGAGGGATGCGGCACGGGCGAATGCGGCGCCTGCACCATCCTGGTGGACGGCGAGACCCGCCTTTCCTGCCTGATGGTGGCGGCACAACTGGAAGGAACCAGTGTCACCACCGTCGAAGGGCTGGAGTTGAGCCGCGAGGGGATCGAGATCCGCCGGGCCTTTGCCGAGGAGGGAGCGGTCCAGTGCGGCTTCTGCACCCCCGGCATGGAGATGGCCGCCCTGGCCCTGCTCCGCAATGGCCGGGAGCATACGCGGGACCGGATCAGGGAGGAGCTTTCGGGCAACCTGTGCCGTTGCACCGGCTACGTGAAGATCGTGGATGCGGTGATGAAGGCGATGGAGAGGGTGCGACGGGAAGACGAGGAGTGAATTCCAACATCCTCAGATATTCATCTTTGATCGGTTACTTTTTTTCTTTCTGTCTTTTCCGCTATACCGAGCTTCTCGACAACGTATGCAATCATTCGGCTAGTCGAAGAAATCGACTGTGTAAGGGTTAATCCCCTGAGACGCCATGTCGAATTTAGTTTTAAACCCATACATAGCAGCTGATCTGCATATTTGTACCACCTTCCCCTTGTCGCTCGGCTTGTCCATTATATTGCGAACAAATTTACGAATATACTTTTTGAAGTATCTGTAGTCCGGTCTTAAAGGAGTTGGAGAAGGAAGAAGGGAGACAAGATCGCTGCAACTTGATTCCTTTTCGACAAGCTCAGAGAAGACTTTGAGCATCATATCATTCATGGTCCAACTATCAACAATGGCCTTATCGTAAATCATTTCAAGAGCTTTACGCAATGCTTCCTGTTCCGGGTGATCCATTATCGTTCCCTCCCAGTGTCTTTTAGAGTTATACTGCCTACTATCTGCTTGAATGTCTCAAAGTTGATATTCGCACTATTGATTTCAAGCGCCATGTCCCGATTTCCGTCATTAAGAACAATAGCGGCGTTTCGTGTTTTAACTCCATCCAGTCCGTTTAGATAATAGACTGTCAAATGACCGTTTTTTGAGGAATAGACCGGATTTCCACCCCTGAAATAAAACTTCTTCATACATGATAGCGCCCAATCCCATCTCAAGGCGTCTTCTAGCTTTTTGGGCTTATCGTCTTCAGGTGTCTTGGTAAATATGGTTTTCCAGATATCGTAAACCGCGAAGTTGCTGCCTTCCGAATTGTTTTTCAGGTCGGGAAAGATGTCGAGGGTGATTTGGTTGAAAGTAATCAGTTTTTTCTTTTCAAAGAAATAATGGATGCTGTAACCTGAACGCCAAATTCTGTTGAAACCGCTCGGGATCGAGGTTAGGATTTGAGGTCCGTCCTCGATAATAACGGCATCCCCTTTATGCGCGGTCGGCCATGGAGAAAAAGGCTGAGCCACATCAAAACACCATTTCTCATCACACCTGGGAATCTGCATTTCTTCCGCTTGGCCTCTTTGAGACCCAAAAAACAGACTTGACAGTAAAGCTATAACCCAACAGAAAGTCTGTAACCTGTTCATTGTTATTGCCTCCGAAATGATATAAAAATTATTATTTAATTTTAATTATCTTAGCAATTCAATACTCTTCAAAAGGGTTAATTGTCAATATCTTTTTAATACCACTGTTCGGCAATCTTTTGGCGGCAAAGGATAACTTGCCGCAATTACGGATAAAACGATAAATATTAAAAGTGGTCTTGCATATAGTGACGTTGCAAGAGTATTTTCATACCACCGCTCCCAAATCGCGGCTGACCGGACGTATCTCCAACCGCTCAGCCTTACGTTATCCAAAAGAAAGAAATGACCGCTCATGCTGAAAACCATCCAAACCGCATTACGAGAACAAGCCAGTGAATCGGACGCCAAGGTTTTACGACGTTTCTTCAAGACCGGACCCGGAGAATATGGCGAAGGCGACAGGTTCATCGGAGTCCGGGTTCCGGCGACCCGCCGCATTGCTCAAAAATATCGGGACCTGCCCCTGGCTGACACCCTGACCTTGCTCCGTTCGAGTGTTCATGAAGAACGCTTTCTGGCCCTTGTTATCCTTATGCGGAAATACCAGGAAGGCGGTCGGGATGAACAGGCGGAGATTTACGGAAGATATCTGGACCATACACGGCACATCAACAACTGGGATCTTGTAGATGCGTCCGCCGAACACATTGTCGGCGCCTACCTGAAAAACGGATCTCGCGAGCCATTACATGCCCTGGCCCACTCGGAATCCATATGGGAACGACGTATTGCGATCATGTCCACTTTCCATTTCATAAAAAATGATGAATTTGACGAAACCATCAGGATCGCTGAAATACTCGTCTCCGATTCCGAAGACCTGATTCACAAGGCTGTTGGCTGGATGTTGCGGGAGATCGGCAAGAGGGACAGAGACAAAGAGGAGTTTTTTCTGAAGAAACACTATCGGTCCATGCCGCGCACGATGCTGAGATACGCAATCGAGAAGTTCCCGGAAAACCTTCGCCGGCAATATTTGAAGGGGAATATCAGCTAAGATGAAAAAGATCGGCTGAAAGGGGCGTTTCCCAATGGCGCCGCGAACACTTAAACCAGCGCCACCCGGAAGTGTCCCCGTTTCCTGTTTCTCTGTCTGATCTTCCGATAGACCTCTCTCCTGTGTCCGGCCTTGACGAAATCCATGGTTTTTTCTCCTTGACACGCCGCGAAGCTATCAGTGATAAGAAGGGAACACACATTATCACCTTAATTCGTCAACCCTCGTGAGAACCGGATCATGGCGATTTCTCCCATGTTACGACGAAAGCTCCGACCGCGGTCAAGGGTCGCGGCGGCCTTACTGGGTCTGGCCACGCTTCTCTGGACCATCCGGCCCTGACGGTCGCCGGGAAGGAAAGAACGTCCGCGTACTATCATCCTCTAAGGGTTCGCTACTCTCGAACAGACAATCACCAAAAAGTGATGTTAATCCGACCATCATGAGCCGAGCGCCGTGAGCCTTTGGGCGCCCCCCAAGGAGTGAGCTGTGATCCTCTACAAGAAACGTCGTCACTACAAATACACATTATTTGCCGACTATAAACATCAGACGGACCTTCGTGTTTCCCGGACCGCTGAAATACCTCCGGTTATCCTGCTCGAGCCCGACGGCTTGCTTACGGTAAAGAAAGGGTATGCGTGGGATGGACCGAGCGGACCGACGATTGACACCCCGGACTTCATGCGGGGGTCCCTGGTGCACGATGCGCTTTACCAACTCATGAGAGGAAAAGTCATTCCCCAGGATCAGCGGGAGTACGCCGACAAGCTGCTGAGAGAAATCTGCCTTGAGGACGGCATGTCAAGGATTCGCGCATGGTGGGTATATCAGGCCGTCCGGCTCGGGGGGGCATCCAGCGCCGCGCCGGATCTGCTGGCTGCGCCTTGAATGCCCGGGCAGTCCTTGCGCCGGCTTATCTGACTACGGTTAAAATCAGAACAGGAGAAACAGCATGAAACGAATATGTGTATTCTGCGGGTCAAGCCCAGGCGCCAGGCCCGAATATCCGGACGCGGCAAAGGAACTGGCCGGGGCCCTTGTCCGGAAAAATATCGGGCTGATTTACGGGGGCGCGCGGGTAGGCCTGATGGGCGAGATAGCCCGGTCGGTAATGGAAAAAGGGGGCGAGGTTATCGGGGTCATTCCCAGGGCCTTAATGGAAAGGGAGGTTGCCTTCACCGGCCTCTCCGATTTGCGGGTTGTGGATTCCATGCATGAACGGAAAGCAATGATGGCGGAACTGGCTGACGGGTTCATCGCCCTCCCCGGCGGACTGGGCACCATCGAGGAATTTTTTGAGATACTGACCTGGGCCCAGCTCGGCATCCACGGCAAACCATGCGGATTACTCAATATAAATAATTATTTCAGCACCTTAATGGATTTTCTCAATCATACCGTAACCGAAAGATTCGTCGAACGGGAACACCGTGAAATGATCCTTCTGGACGAAGACCCGGAACGGCTGCTTCTGAGATTCGAGACCTACCAACCACCCCTGACGGACAAGGCACAGTGGGTTTTGCGGCTTGCCGCCACGTGAAAGAGCGCGGAATCCGCAATGATTCCCTAATCACGGGTACTCCCCGCCAACGTTCAGGACAAAACGAACTCATGAATCGTTATTCACTTATACCGCCCTTTTCAGATTCGCGGCGGACACGATAATCCTTCACACGGCCAATATGATCATGATATAGGTTTTCCCACCCACGGCCGGGGCATTATCTTCCATGGACCAATTTCCCGGGGGATTATTACCCGTCCTTCCCTTACGTTCATGCGCCTCGTGCAACAGCGCTTTGCATGAGGCTCTCAAGACATGCTTTTTACGGATTCAAGCCAAGGAGGAACCAGTGGAACTGAGAATAAGATCGTACGACAAGATCGTCCGGTTAATAGAAAAGGGAGTGGACATCCCCAATCCACTGACCCTGGATATAGGCGACGAGGTAGACACGGAACGGATTTCCGGCAACGGGGTTACTATCTTTCCGGGCTGCCGGATTTACGGCGCCGGCACGGTGATCTCGGCGGGCGCCAGGATTGGCGCCGAAGGGCCGGTCACCATTGATGACTGCCAGATCGGCCCTAGCGTGGAACTGAAGGGCGGCTATTTCAACAAGGCCGTTTTTCTGGAAAAATCCTGCATGGGGCTGGGCGCTCACGTGCGCGAGGGGTGCATTCTGGAGGAAGAAGCGAGCGGCGCCCATTGCGTGGGGCTGAAGCAGACCATTCTTTTTCCTTTTGTAACCCTGGGAAGTCTGATAAATTTCTGCGATTGTCTGATGGCCGGCGGCACAAGCCGCAAAGACCACAGCGAGGTCGGCAGCTCGTATATCCACTTCAATTTCACCCCTGACGGAGACAAGACTACGGCGTCTCTCATCGGCGATGTCCCGAGGGGCGTCATGCTGAACCAGCCGCCCATTTTCCTTGGTGGACAGGGGGGGATGGTGGGACCTCTGCGCGTGGGATACGGCAATACCGTCGCGGCCGGCGCGATATTGCGCAGGGACGTGTCCGAGGAAAACAAGCTGGTCCTTGGAAAGGCCCTCTCGGGAGAGATTTTCGACAAGAGGCCCAACAGCTATCCCTCCATCTCCCGAGTGGTCAGCGCCAACATCCTCTACCTGGCTAATCTGGCGGCGCTGGAACAGTGGTACATACATGTCAGGCAGCCCTTTTTCGCCAGGCAGGAATTCGGCGGCCTTGTCTGTGAAGGAGCAATGGACAAACTTTCCCTGGCGAAAAAGGAACGCATCAGGCGACTCCAGGCCATGGCGGAAAAGGCCATGGCCTCCGTGGAAAAATACCCGGAAAACAAACAATCCGAAGCAGGCAAGAAAGAGTTGTACGCGGCCATGGATTCGATCCGGGAGATGTTTTTCAATGCCCGGCCTGACGCCCGCTCATCCGAAGGTTTTCCAGCCGCCGTCGCGGCCCGGGCGCAAGACGGCGATCAGAAATATACGGACTTCATCAAAGGACTGCCCGCGGAGATGTCAAGTATCGGCTCGCAATGGCTTGAGTCGCTCATTGCCGCGCATTGCGAAGGGGCGCGAAGGCTCATGCCGTCGTTGAATCTTTTTGAAGCAGTGAAAAGTGAAAAGTGAAAAGTGAAAAGTGAAAGGCAATATTTTAATCCCGGTTCCGCTTTTTACCAGACTAATCGGAACCAATCAGCAAGGAGACAGTACATGGGTCAATTGTTCGGCACTGACGGAATACGGGGCGAGGCAAACCGCTATCCGATGAACGCTTCCATTGCCTTTTCCGTGGGACAGGCAATCACATATCTTCTTCATCACAACCATCACAAACCCAGAGTAATCATTGGAAAAGACACCAGAATATCGGGCTATATGCTGGAAAGCTCCCTGGAGGCGGGCATCACTTCCATGGGAGGAATCCCCTATCTGGTGGGCGTACTGCCTACCCCCGGCATTTCCTTCATCACCCAGAGCATGCGCGCCGACGCGGGCATTGTCGTATCCGCTTCCCATAATCCGTTTCAGGACAACGGCATCAAGATATTTTCCGGGACCGGCTTCAAATTGTCTGATGAACAGGAAGAGGAGATCGAAAAGCTGGTGCTGGAGGGAAAACTTCCCGACATGGCGCCGCCCGCCGCGGAAATGGGGCGCGCCTACCGGCTTGACGATGCGCATGGCAGGTATATCGTTTTCCTGAAAAACACCTTCCCCAGAGAGCTGTCCATGGAGGATATGAAGATTGTCATCGACGCCTCCAACGGCGCGGCCTACAAGGTCGCGCCCGCGGCGTTCATTGAGCTGGGCGCGGATGTGGATGTAATTCACAACAAACCCAACGGCCTCAATATCAATGACAATTGCGGATCACAGCATACCGGCGACCTCAGGAAACGTGTTCTGGAAAAAGGCGCCGCCATAGGACTCGCCTTTGACGGCGATGCGGACCGCCTCATCGCCGTGGATGAAAAGGGCAACGAGATAACCGGCGACCAGATCCTCATTATCTGCGCCAAGGCGTTGAAAGAAGAGGGAAAACTTAAAAACGACCTGCTGGTCAGCACTGTCATGAGCAACCTTGGCCTTTCCATCGCCTGCAGGAAATACGGCATGAGGCACCACGCTTCCAAAGTTGGCGACCGCTATGTACTGGAAGACATGCAGCGCCTGGGAAGCAATATCGGCGGCGAGGATTCCGGCCACATGATCTTCCTCGACCATCACACAACCGGCGACGGCATCCTGACGGCCATGCAGTTGATAGCGGTCATGGCGAAAACGGGAAAACCCCTGTCCGAGCTTGCCAAAGCAATGGATGTTTTCCCCCAGAAGCTGCTGAACGTAGCGGTGAAAAGCAAACCGGAGATATCATCCGTGCCCGAGGCGGTTGCGATAATCAGTGAGGTGGAAAAGGAGCTGGGTGAAAGCGGACGCGTCCTGGTGCGCTATTCGGGAACACAGAATCTGTGCCGGGTCATGGTCGAGGGGCCAAGCATCGAGGAGACTGAAAGGTACTGCAACCAGATTGCCGAGGTCTTGCAGGCCGCTATCAAATAGGCGGGGGGGGAGCTGATGCGGCGCCGGGTTTTCATAGCCGGAGATTCCGGATATGTGTGAGAAACCGCTACATTGCGGAGGGTTTCGTACAAATCAGGCAGTCGGTTATAAGGCCCCTGGCATTGTGAACGGAGAGAGGTAACTATTCATAATATTTATACAGCGAACCACAACTTGCCGTTCCCCCATCCCCCCTCACCCGGCCTTCGGCCACCCTCTCCCACAGGGAGAGGGTTCGTGTTTTCCCTCGCCCTCCGGGAGAGGGGCAGGGGTGAGGGGAAAAAGCGCTGAATAGTTAAACGGAGAGAGGTACATTAAGCCTCCGGCCCCTGCCGCGGGTATATGCGGCGACCGCTCCGGCAGGAGTCCAAAGCCGAATCAGTAAGGCAGTTCGATGCTTTCCATTTCCAGAAGATTGATGTGAAGCTTGCGCCTGCTCAGGGTCTTCCCCTGCCCGGTCAGTATCTTGCAAACCTCCGCTGACTGGAGGCTCGCGATAACAGCCGGAGTGAACGAAGGATTCCCCAAAGACCTTTCCACACCCTTGGCGTCGGCCGGCCGGTTATAGATCCTTCTGAGGGTGTCCTCTCCCGGAAACTGGGTGGCTACCTGGCCGAACCAGCCGCCGATTGCGCCGTGTACCAGCGGCGCGTTCATTTCGTTGCAGACATCCGCGAGTTCAAGCCTTACAGGTATGCTGTCCAGGGCGTCCACGACAATATCCGCGCCCTCCAGGAGATCGAAACCGTTTGTTTTGCTGAAGGCGCACCTGACGGGGACAAGCGTGACAGCGGGGTTTATCTCCTTCACCCGGAGATGCGCGGCCTCCACCTTGGGTCTGCCGAGCATCGCGGGGGTGGAGTAAAGCTGGCGGTTGAGGTTGTGTTCCTCGAATACATCGGGATCAACGGCGATCAGCCTTCCGACTCCGAGCCTCGCCAGCAGTTCGATGACATAACCGCCCAGGCCACCGCACCCGACAATGGCCACCGTGCCCCTGAAGATACGCAACTGCTGGGTAATGGAGATGGTATTCCGGTTTCGCTGATAGCGGGAGGGAAGGAGTCCCGATTCCAGCGCGATCCGCTCCACCTGTCCCATGGAAAGGCCGAAATGGGTTGAGGCGAATACATGATGCCTCCAGGGCAGAATGTCTCCTTCCGCATGCTTCAGGAGAAACGAGCGTACCTCCTGCATTTCTAGCCTCCTCCGACGAGGGGAAAGATAGACAGGTTGTCTCCGTCCTGAAGGGCCTGATCCTCTTCCACATGGCGATGATTGATAAGGGTCGCGCCGATTTCATCCAGGGGGATGTTCAACTCCTCCAGAACAAACTTTACGGTCGCTCCCGGAGAATAATCCCTTAACTCTTCATTGAAACGACCGTCCCGGAACGTAGCGAAAAGTTTAACCTTAACCTTCATATCCCATCTCCTTTATTTAAAAAAGTGGCGCCGGAATGTGTGTTGCGTCCATCCGGAAACGAGGAATTTCCGGCCTGGCAAGGAACTTTTGCCCGCGAAATATGTAGCACAGAGACGAAAAACACACCAGACAAATATTGTCTCCAAGACAGGTTGAAAGAGGCTTCACCCGCCGGCGGAGAGTTGCCGGAAGATATCCGTTCGATAGCCGGCGCGTGCGGCGTTGTCGATGAGCAGCCGGGCCGCGCGGCCATACCTCATAACGTCGGCAATTGTGGCCGCCGCGCCCTTTCCGCGGACATCGGTGACCACCGCGGCCAGGAACAGCATCTCCGAAAGCGCCTCGAAACGCTCTTTATTGAACCATTGTATGCCGCCGCTCTCGTGGAGGAGGATAAAGCGGCGCGCATCCGGTGAATCAAGGAACCGGTCCGGTTCAACAGACCTGTTCATGAAAAAGCCCCCCAGCGTCAGCAACGCCTTCAGGAGCGACACGCTTGATTCACCGTCCCAGGGCGGCCGGAAGGAGTCATCGGTCTGGCTCGCCGAGTCAAAGGAGGCGGCCAGAGCCCTGCCGAAACCCATTTCCGTAAAAATCCGGAGCGGCTGGTCCGCCGGATCAGCCGCTCCGGACAGGCAGGCGCTGTGGGGCAGGATGAGATAGAGCGACAGGACCAGCAGATTGAAGCCCCTTTCGGGTTGGAGCCCGGAACGCAGTATTTCAAGGGCGGGTTGCGCTCCAGCGCGCCGGCTTTGCAGACCGGCCGTCCTGACCAGGACCTCCAGATTCGAAACCGCCAGTTCGGAAACTCTTCGTTCATCTCCGGCAAATCCCATTTCCTTCCTGACAACCCCGAAAAAGTCAAGCAGACGCTTCCGCGTGGTATCGACTGCTTCAGCCCGGGCCACGGTCCCGGAAGAAGGATCAAAAAGGACCGGCAGGATTTGAGGCAGATCCGAGGCAAGGCGCGCCAGAGCGGCTATGCCCGCCGCGTGGCGAACCTGGCGGAACTCCTCTTCAAGACTCTCCACGGGCCTGCCGGCGAGACCGGCGCACACCTTCCCCCACGTTCCGTAATCATCATCCCTGATCTCTCGGAAATCGAGAAAGGCATGATATTCATAGGCATCCAGCTCCACATACAGTCCCCGCTCCAGGAGATCGCGGCCATGACGGAGATATTCAAGGCCGGTGGCCGAATCCCTGAAACTATAGTAATACCTTCCATCAGGGCGGGCCGCCAGGGCCTCTCCCAGGGTCGTCCGCACCTGTCGTGTCTCTCCGGATTCGTTCTTCACGGTACGGGCGCAGGAAGTGCGAATCCAGCCGGACGTGGACGCGAAGCGGTTGTGGTAGACGATGAGCGCGCGCTCGTCTCCATGGGAATTGGAATAGGCGAAAACGTTTTCGTCCACCCGGTCCCCCGCGAAAAAATCGTAGAGAACGAAATTTGCCGCGCCGCTGAACATACGCCGCCTTTTCATGAGAGGAAAAATCTTCCGTTCATGGATCTCCACCAGATGGGCGTCGGGTTCTTCGGCCCGGAAGGCCCTGCGGTACTCCATCCCGTATTTTTCCGTAAACCCTTCGATCTGGCCATGGCCGAACATGGGAAGGCCGGGCATGGTCACCAGCAGCACGGTGGCGCCGAAATACTTTCCTTCCTTGCCGAACTGATCGACGGCCGTGCGTTCGTCCGGATTATTCATGAAGTTTACAAACCTCTGAAGGATCTCCGGGGTGAATTCGAGCACGTTCTTGATGGTCTGCCGGTACTTGGCGTTTTCCTCCATCTTCAGCATGTTCATGAAGGCGCTGTTGTAGACCCGGTGCATGCCCAGGGTGCGGACGAAATATCCCTCCATCAGCCAGAAGGCCTCGGCCAGCAAAAGGGTGTCCGGCGCTTCCGCCGCCACCCGGTCCACTACCTCGCGCCAGAATTCCACCGGGAAAAGCTCGTCAAAACGCTTGCGGGACAGGGCGTGTTCCGCCCGGGAAGGTATGCCGCCGCCCAGTCCTTTCTGGGGGAACCAGAGACGCTGGTAGTGTTTTTTTGCCAGGGTCATGGCGGCGTCGAAACGGATGATGGGAAAACGGCGCGCCACATGGAGGATGGTGCGGATCACCGCTTCCCGGACCTCCGGGACAAGGTAGTTCAACTGGGCCGTGTCGTTCCACGGCGTACTGGTGCCGTCGTTGCCGTGATAAATGTATCGGGTCCGGCCGTCGCGATTGTCCAGATGCTGAAAGACCACCGCCGCATCGGTCTTCGACCAGTAGCCGTCCTCGATGCGGAGGCTTATGTCAGGTGAGGAAGACAAGTCCGGCCCGGTGAAGTTGTAGGCTGGAAAAGGGGGGTAGTCCAGATGGATGAACCAGTCCGGATGCTCCCTGGTCCAGCGGGAATCGATACCCGTATGGTTGGGAACCATGTCGCTGGCCAGGCGTATCCCCCTTCGCGCGGCCCGGTGGCGCAGATTCTCCAGGGCCTCTTCCCCACCCAGATCGGCGGCGATGCAATAATCATAAAGGGAGTAGGCGGAGGAGATGGCTTCGATATTGCCGCTATAATGCTTGATCTTCGCCGATGCTTGAGACCTCTCCCACAGGCCTATCAGCCACAGGCCGGTAAAGCCCCAGGCCGCCAGCCTGTCCAGTTCCGCGTCCGGGATTTCATCGAGCCGCGACAGGGGGCGGCCGTATTTCCTGGAGAGCTGGTCCAGCCAGACATAGACCATCTTGGCCATAAGCACCACGTTAGGCATCCACTCCGTATCCGGCGAGAATTTCTCGGGTTCCGGGTAGTCGGCGCCATATGCCGCATCCCCTTCCCCGGCTTCCTTCCCGAACTCCAGGACCACGGGAGGACCCGGCCCATCAAACCGCGGGCGCAGCTCCTCTTTAACTATATCCAGAACCGAAAGAATCTCCTCAAGCATCTCCGGTGGAAGGATAGCCGTCCAGTTCTTTCTGATGAACTCCAGTTGTCCGGCAAGTGAATCGGGACAGGCGCGCATGGGCGCCCTCAGCAGTTCCAGAATCGGCAGGTCATAAGGGTCGCAGGGAGGCGCCTTTTTCAGCTCGGCGTCGAGTGCCCCGGTCACCTGCCGGTAGGGAGAGACGGTGGAGAGCTCTTCATCGTCGAAGAGCCGGCGAAGAGGGGCCAGTGCGGGATTTTCTCCATTGAGGAGCAACAGAAGCATCTCGCGGGCGGCCATGCGGCGTCTTGCCCGGCGCCGGCCGTCCCCGGCCAGGAATTCCCCGGCATTCGCCACCCGCCCCGCCAGGAGATCGGCCGGCGGGTATAACTCCACGAAATGCCGTATAGCCGAGGCAAGGGGGCCGGAAGCAAGGGCAAGACCCCCGTTGGAAAGGACAAGGTCTTCCAGAGCGGGATGCTGCTCGTCCAGATACCGGTTCAGAAGATAGCGGAAAACACGGCTCATCCGGGCGAACAGAAGGGGCATGGAATACGGTATCGCCACTGCGTCCCGGCCGGAGAGGCGGTTCATGCGCTCCGCCACAATCCGGTAAAAGCCGGCGGGCGCCCCTCCGGACGGCGCTGAATCCAGATCCAGGCGCCGCCACATCTCTCCGGTCATCTGAATCTCCCGAGAGAAATACATGTTCTCTTTATTCGATATTTTCATATGATTCCCGTCGCCGCTCCAAAACTCCGCCCATCAGGCGGATTGATATAAGGACAGATACCTAGGGAGATTACCCCAACTGGGAAGGCGAGTCAATTCAGCGATGGCGTATCGTGGGAAAGGCCGTCATGGGAATAGCGGCGGAAACGTTTAAGACAAAGAAATACATCATGCGAGTAACGGCTTGACTTCCGGTTGCGCGGCATATATGCTGATAATCATTTTCAACTGAGGTATAACCGTGAAACGTGCCCAGAAGAAACAATTCCATGACTTTATCGCGGCGAAAGGGCTCAAGTCCACCCGACAGAGAGATATAGTTCTTGATGTCTTTCTGACGTCGGACCGACACCTGAGCACCGAAGAGCTGTACCTGAAGGTGAGATCGAAAAACCCCACCATCGGATACGCCACGGTTTACCGCACCCTTAAGCTGTTCGCCGAATGCGGTATTGCCCGGGAGATCCATTTCGGAGACGGACAGAGCAGGTACGAACCAGCTGTGCCGGGTGAACACCACGATCATATGGTCTGTACCCGTTGCGGCGCAATCCAGGAGTTCGAAAACGAATCCATTGAGCGCCTCCAGAACGCGGTTGCGGCCCAATACGGCTTTCATGTGGAAAACCACAAACTGGAAATGTACGGTATCTGCCATAAATGCCGGCAGAAAAAAGTGACCTGAAGCCGCTCGGCCCGATGTAAAAAATGAACCTGATTAACAATATAATCTAGCGAGAAGAGTAATGCTGAAATTCATGAAGAAACCTTCCTGCAAACCCGCTCCGGACGGGAATTGCCCGTGCTGTAAAAAAAAGGTGGCGCTCGTAGGCAATCCAAACGTTGGTAAAAGCGTCCTTTTCAATGCCTTGACAGGCGCCTATGTGACCGTGTCCAATTACCCCGGAACCTCGGTGGAGGTGGCAAGGGGAAGCGTAATCATCGACGGTGTAAGCTGCCAGATAATAGATACCCCCGGCATGTATTCCATCCTTCCCATCACCGAGGAAGAGCGCGTAGCCCGCGAGATACTGCTCCACGAGTCGCCTGACCTGGTGGTCCATGTTCTGGACGCGAGGAACCTGGAGCGGATGCTCGCCATGACCATCCAGCTCATTGAAGCGGGCCTGCCGGTGATCCTGGTCGTCAACATCATGGACGAAGCCGAACGCCTGGGTATTTCCATCGACATCCCCGCCCTGGAGAAAAAGCTCGGCATCCCGGTAATCGCCGCCGCCGCCGCCAAGAAACGGGGGTTGCCCGAACTGAAAAAAATCATCGCGAGCCATGAAGCTTCGCGACGGGTCTTTTTCGGCTACGGAAAAAGACTGGAGGCCGATCTCATGGAGATCATGGCGCTCATGTCCGGCAGCTACTCCATCTCGAAGAAGGCCATTGCGCTCCTCCTTCTCCAGAGAGACGAAGAGGTGGAGGGAATTGTCCGCGAAAGGGAGAAATCCGGTTTTACGGCCATTGATGAAAAGGTCAGGGAGAAGATTTTCGCAATGCGATCCTCCTTCCATCTCGAACTCTCGCTGGAACGAAAGGCCGTGGTCAGATGGATACTGGAAGGTGTCTTTCATGCCTCTGAGAAGGAGAGCCGGGGCATGGGGGAGCGCCTTTCCTCCTGGGCCGTTCGTCCGCTTACCGGCATTCCGCTTCTCCTGGCGGCGCTCTATTTCGGACTTTACAAATTCGTCGGAGAATTCGGCGCCGGGACGCTGGTTGATTTTCTGGAAGGCGTCATATTCGAGGGATACATAAGCCCATGGATGGTTTCCCTGTTCAACACCCTGATCCCGTGGGAAACGTTTCGGGAGCTGTTCGTCGGAGAGTACGGGATCGTCACCCTCGGCCTCCGTTATGCCGTCGGCATAATACTGCCAATCGTCACGACCTTTTTCCTCTTTTTTTCCATACTGGAAGACAGCGGCTATTTCCCGCGCCTCGCCCTGTTGGTAGACCGCCTGTTCAAGAAGATCGGGCTCACGGGCCGGGCCGTCATCCCCATGGTGCTGGGATTCGGCTGCGACACCATGGCCACAATGGTCACCAGAACTCTGGAGACGGTGCGTGAACGGATCATCGCCACAATCCTCCTGGCGCTGGCGATCCCCTGCTCGGCCCAACTGGGGGTCATCCTTGCCCTTCTCGCCACCTTTCCCGGCGCCCTTGCCGTGTGGAGCGTCTTCATGGTCCTTGTCTTCCTGCTGGTGGGACTGCTGGCCTCCCGGGTAGTGCCCGGCGAATCTCCCATGTTCTACATGGAGCTTCCGCCCATGCGTCTCCCCCAGTTCACCAACGTGCTCACCAAGACCTATTCACGCGTACAATGGTACCTGGTGGAGATCATCCCTCTCTTTATCCTGGCCTCCTTTCTTCTCTGGCTCGGCAAGATCACCAATGCCCTGCAGGCAATCGTGTCATGGATGAAGCCGATAATGGCGGCAATAGGCCTGCCGGGAGAAACCGCCGTTGCTTTCATTTTCGGCTTTTTCAGACGCGATTACGGCGCGGCCGGCCTTTATGACCTGCAGACCTCCGGACTACTCAATGCCCGTCAACTGACCGTCGCGGCCGTGACATTGACCCTCTTCGTCCCCTGCGTAGCCCAGTTCCTTATCATGATGAAAGAACGGGGAACCAAGGTCGCCGTAGCCATCGCCATATTCGTCAGCATAGTGGCGTTCGTAAGCGGCTACCTCCTTAACGAATTCCTGCTCCTCACCGGTATTCTCTAATGAAATGCGGCTTCTGCGGATACGAGTTCGATGAAGAGGAAGCAAATACCGGGTGCCGGAACTGCCCCCTGAACAAAGGATGCAACAAGCTTAAATGCCCACGCTGCAACTACGAAAACCCGCCGGAACCTGCCCTGGCGCGAAAGATAAAGAAACTATTCAAGAGAGCTGGGAGATGATATGAACGAAAAACTTTCTGAAAAAGCGGAAGAGATCCTGGAAAAGCTATGGATAAAGCTGGAAGAGGAGGGCGACCTGTTCATGGAAATGGACAATATTCCCATTTCCCCCGATGACCCCGTTTTCCATGAACTGTCCGACCGGGCGCTCATAGAGGTGAATGATGGACAGGTAAGCCTGCGCCCCGAAGGCAAGGAGGAGGGAATGAAGGTGGTTCGCCGCTTCCGGCTCGCGGAAAGGCTCATGATGGACGTCTTCAACATCCGCGGAGAGGTCGCGAGAGAAAAGGCCTGCCAGTTGGAGCACCTGCTGAATGATGGAGTCGACACCAAGATATGCACCCTGCTCAATCATCCTTCCACATGTCCCCACGGCAAGCCGATCCCTCCCGGAGAATGCTGCATCGAGGCTCGGCGCAGCGGCAATCTGGGGGTAGTGCCACTCACGGAACTGAAACCCAACGAAGAGGGGGAAATCGCCTATATCCAGACCGAAGACAACAAGAAGATGCAGAAGCTGATGGCCATGGGCGTACTGCCAGGAAACCGAATCCGCCTCAAACAGACCTTCCCTTCCTATATCTTCAGCGTCGGTTATTCTGAATTCGCCATTGATACCGGCATGGCGCGGGAGATATTCGTCCGCAGATAAAGCACGAAAACGGTATTCAAAACGGAATCAAAGGCCGGCGCCCCCCCAGGGAACCGGCTCTCCTTTTTTCGCGGACGCCGTGTTTTTCGCCGGTTTCCCTACCCATCCTCAACACCCATAATCTATTAACTTTCCATTATTTCCATTGACTCTTTATTAATATATTTGTTAATTTGTGGGCCATGCGGGAGGAGTGTGCCGCTTCAGACCAGGCAGCAAAATCCAACTATCAAGGACAATCGACATGGCCAGGAAGATTCTGATAGTAGACGACTCGCCCATTTCCAGAAAGATGCTTAAAAGCTGTTTTCCGAAGGACGAAGAATACGAACTGCACGAGGCGGGCGATGGCCTGGCGGGACTTGAAAAATTCCGGGAAGTATCGCCTGAAGTCACCTTCCTGGACCTCACCATGCCGGTCATGGACGGAGTCGAGGCACTGGAAGAGATGAAAAAACACGATTCACAAGCCGTTATCATCGTTTCCACGGCGGATATACAGGTAAAATCCATTGAAAAAGTGACGGCGCTGGGAGCCTTCCTGGTGCTCAAGAAACCGCCGACCAGGGAAAACGTAAAGGATGCCCTGCTGAAGGCCTATGAGTTCCTGGAAAAATAGCCATGCAATCTGAATCCCCCCTCATCAGCGAAGAAGAAAAAGACATCCTCCAGGAGATCATGAACATCGCCTTCGGCAAGGCGGCCGCCGAGCTCGCCGAGGTGATAAATATCTTCGTGGTGCTGAACGTTCCTTATGTAAAGGTGCTGCAAGCGGAGGAGCTTCCGGAGTACCTGCTTTACGAGGTCCGGGACTTTTCCGACATCAGCATCGTGGAACAGAATTTCTGGGGGAAATTCAAGGGAAGCGCGTTTCTCGTCTTTCCGGCCGGCGCCGGCAAGGGGCTGATAACCATGCTGGACCCCGGCCATGAGATAAGCTTCGAATCAGGCTCCATCGAGGTCCTGGAAAAGGAAACCCTCATGGAAATTGGCAACATCCTGATTGGCGCCTGCGTCGGCAAGATAACCGAACTCCTTGGGGACGTGGTTACCTATTCCCCGCCCAAGGTAGTGGTTGAAAACAAACCCCACGACATACTCCCGAAAAAACTCTTCAATCCGGAGTATACCGCCATCGTCATGAAGACCCTTTTCCGTTTCGATGAGCGAAACGTAAGCGGCTTCCTCTTTCTGGTAACGACCCATGAATCGGTGGCATGGATTAAACAGTCTCTCGCGGAATTCCTTGAACGGTATGAATGAACTCTCCCAGATACTGGACTCCATAAACCTCGGACTCGTCATCCTGGACGTAGAACTCCGGGTAAAATACTGGAATCGCTGGATGGAATCCCACAGCGGCATACCGGCGGAAAAAATAACCGGGTTACCGCTGTTTGACTTTTTTCCCGGCCTGAACACCACTAAATTCCAGCGCAGTTGCAAATATGTCCTGACCTTCGGAAACTTCGCCTTTTTTTCCCAGAAGCTCCATCGCTTTCTCTTCCCGTTCAGACCGGACAGCTCCTTCGAGTCGGGAATGGAATACATGCAGCAGAGCTGCGCCATGGGACCCCTGCGCGACGAAGACAACTCCATCACCGGCCTCTACCTGACGGTACAGGATGTGACCGAGCTCGCGGCGTACGAGCATCGTCTCCTGGAGATGAACATGCGGGACGGACTCACCGGGGTATACAACCGGCGGTTCCTGGAAAAGCGCCTGGAGGAGGAGTACGAGAGACACACCCGCTACTCGAGGGTATTCAGCGTAGTAATGTTCGACATCGACTTTTTCAAGAAAGTCAACGATAACCATGGCCACCTGTGCGGAGATTTCATCCTGAAAAGCATTTCCGGAAAGGTTTTGTCATTGATCCGGAAGACCGATTTTCTCGCGCGCTATGGCGGCGAGGAGTTCTGCTGCCTCCTGCCGGAAACCGATCTCGCGGCGGCCATGCGGCTCGCGGAACGGTTCCGCGCCGCGGTTTCCGATATGAAGCACATCTACCAGGAAACGGAAGTAACCGTCACCATAAGCCTTGGAGTCGCGCAAATGGTCCCCGGACTTGCGTCTTCCACCACCCTTCTGAAGATGGCCGACGAAGCGCTGTACGAAGCAAAAAGGACCGGCAGAAACCGGACCGTTTCCTACGCGCCCCCTTCCCCCTTTCCGGCGGAATAATCCGTAAGACCGGAATTTCAAAGAATACCCGCCAAGTCGCCCCCGTCCAATAGATAAGCCCCCCCCTCAACGATATCCGCCACCGGTTTTCTTCCCGGCCATCCTGTTCTTGACTCACTTATAATAATGTGAGAAAAAAGTAACATTTTTCATCAGTTGCCCGACATGATCGCAACATCCCGGGTTGAAAGCGTGAGGAGGAAGGATGGACGAGAAACAGGCAACCCTCGACGGATTCGTGGAAGACGCCGCTCCTGCAATCCCCCTATCTGAACTGGACCGGCAAGGCCGAACGGACCAGCTTCGAGGTTGATACCGTCTCACTGCACGTCCGCGAGCGCATCGACCCCATGAGTATCCTCTCGGCGGTGCGCAAGGATCTCAACTCCCTCACCCCCGGTGGGAGAGGGGCGGGGAGAGGGGGGACTTTGTATCAGGTGGAAGTCCACGGCTTCGACTACTTCGATACCGCAAAGGGTGAATTGGTCTCCGGCGGCAAGGGAAAGATCGCCATGTGGCTCCTGGACACCGATTACGACGAGCGTTCCCTGTTCCCCCGCCAGGTCTTCTTTCCCATGGCAGGCAAGGGCGAGGGGTGGCAGAAGTTGAAAAAGGATATCCGCGCTGAACTGAATGAAGACCTGCTGGCGGAGTTCCACGGCACCGTTTCGCTTCCCTTTGAGGCGGGAGACAACCGCAAGGTAGCGGTGAAGATCGTGGATGACCGGGGCATCGAGAGTTTGAAGATTGTTCCGTTGGAGGATTAGACAATGCGCATCGAATCGATACGTTTAAAAAACTTCCGGGCGTTTAGGGATGTTACTTTAAAAGATATTCCACATTTTTGTGTTCTTGTCGGTGCTAACGGTACGGGAAAGAGCACATTGTTTTCCGTATTCGGTTTTCTGCGCGATGCCATGACCACTAACATCACCGCCGCACTTGGCCGATTGGGAGGTAGTCGCGGTTTTCAAGAGGTTCGAACACGCGGCTGTACCGGTCCTATTGAAATTGAGTTGAAAATTCGAGCGGATCTGGGACGAAAGGCCTCCAATCTCATTACCTACAGCCTTTCGCTGGATGAACGGGAAGGCCGTCCGGTTGTCGCGAGAGAAATTCTCAAATATCGTCGAGGGAGTGGCGGTCAACCATGGCACTTTCTGGACTTCAGCCTCGGAAAAGGAGAGGCAGTCACCAATGAATTGGAGAAAGTAAGGGATGTCAAGGATCTGGTGCGCGAAGCACAGACATTAAAAAGTCCCGACATACTGGCGATTAAAGGTTTGGCGCAGTTTGAAAGGTTTCCGGCGGTTGTGGCGCTGGGAGATCTTATTGAGCATTGGCATCTCTCAGATTTTCATATCAGCCGTGCTCGTCCGGAACAGGAAGCGGGATATGCCGAGCATCTATCCCGCGAGGGCGAAAATCTTTCCCTTGTGATTGAATATCTATATAAGCGCCATCCGCGAGTCTTTGAAAAAATAAGAGAGAAACTGAAGTCTCGTGTGCCGGGAATTACTAATGTAGATGCCAAAACCACCGAGGAGGGTCGAGTCCTTCTGAAATTCCAGGACGGCGCCTTCGAAGATCCTATCCTGGCTAGATTTGTGTCTGACGGGACGATCAAAATGCTGGCTTACCTTGTCCTTCTGTATGATCCGAACCCGCACCCGCTGCTTTGCGTCGAAGAGCCTGAAAATCAGCTGTATCCGTCCCTTCTCTGGGAGTTAGCGGAAGAGTTCAGATCGTATGCCATTCGAGGTGGGCAGGTTTTTGTATCTACTCACTCCCCTGATTTCTTGAACGCGGTGCAACTGGACGAAGTGTTCTGGTTGGAAAAGAGAAACGGGTTTACCCATGTGAACCGGGCAAAAGACGATCCACAGGTGGCTGCCTACATGGCTGAAGGTGACCAAATGGGGTACCTCTGGAAAGAGGGTTTGTTCAGGGGGGCGAATCCAAAGTGATGACACTTGTGTTCTTGTTAGAGGAACCTTCCGCCCAAGATGCATTGGAAGGAATTCTTCCCCGTATAGCGCCTGAAGCTGTTCAGGTCGAATATCTGGTGTTCGAGGGGAAGCAAGACCTTGAAAAGCGCATGGTACGGCGAATGCGTAACTGGTTGAAGCCTGACACTGTCTTTGTGGTCTTGCGCGACCAGGACAGCGGTGACTGTGCTGTTATCAAACAGAATCTGGTTGCGAAATGCCGGGAGGCCGGCAAGGATAATGCGCTTGTCAGGATAGCATGTCGAGAGCTTGAATCCTGGTTTATTGGCGATTGGGAGGCTGTGGGAGCAGCGTTTGAACAACCGAAGCTGAAGTCTCTTTCAGCAAAGGCCGCGTACCGCAACCCCGATATAATAGGCAAGTCTGTTTCAGAGTTGAGAAAATATATTCCCGCCTATCAGAAACGTGATGGCGCTCGCCGGATCGGCCCCCATCTGGATATGGGCCGCAATAGATCCCGCAGCTTCCAGGTCTTTGTTCAAGGGATTCAACGCGTAATTGCGGGTATTTCCACATGACCCAACCCACCTCCCTCATCATCAAATCCCCTTACGAGGTCCCGCGCCAACACTGGCAGCAGGCCCGCGACGGCTCGCTTTCACAGACTGAGGAACGCCGGCCGGCGGGGTACGAGATCTTCGACGTCCGTTACAACACCAAGCGAACCGAGCCGCTGGAACTGGTGAACCAGATCCGGCAACGAGTCGACTAATGGCGGGCTGCCGATTATCCAACGGCAGGACGCTGATACTTGAGATAAAGGGCGAGGATTCGGAACGGAACCGGGTCAAGAGAGATGCGCTGGATGTCTGGGTCCGGGCGGTAAACGAACGGGGAGGGTTCGGCCTCTGGCGCTGGGATGTAGCCTTTGTCCCTGGGCGGATGCAGGATATTCTTGCAAGGCATGCAACTGAAACCGCTGAAAGTCGCGGGTGATTGAAAAATGCCGGGAAACGTAGTCATCGAGAGCATGAAACATTCCGGCCAAAACCAATACCTGGTCGTTCAGTCCAGGCCCCCGAACCACTTACAGGCCATCTCCCGCATGGCATTGAGGGTAAACGGCTTGCCGAGAAAGTCGTCCATCCCCGCGGCAAGACACATTTCGCGGCATTCAGCGGTGGAGTCTCCGGTAAGCGCTACTATGGGAGTCTTTCCCAGGCCGGACGCGATTTCAGCCGCGCGGATGCGGCGGGCCGCCTCGTAACCATCCAGCACCGGCATATCGCAGTCCATCAGTATCAGGTCGTAGGCGCCCGGTTCGAAGGCCTTTGTCGCGGCATGGCCGTCTTCAGCCGAATCCACGGAAAAACCCAGCATATTAAGCATCTCGACGGCCAGTTCACGATTGAAGGGATTGTCCTCCGCCAGCAGCACGCGACGCCCCCCCGGATCAGATGCGGAAGAGCGGGAAGGTTCGTCAAGGCAGGGTAGATCTTTCCGATTTTTCTTATCTTCCATTTCCCGCCCCCTTTTCCAGGATTAATGAAAACGCCGGAACCAATGTAGCACTGCGTCATTACCCAGTCAACATCGCGCGGAACGCGCCAAGGGAAACGCGGTCTTTCGAGCATCCGGCCCTTTCCCGTCCGTAATTGCAAGGTATACTTTTTGCTGTCATTATGTATCCCGCTTGGGGCTTATCTTTATCCATCCCCCAGCGCCAACATGTTCCGAACCGGAACAGTTCCAACCAAAGGAGGGAGTTCTATGAAGGCGAATGTAATCGTGTTTCATGGTGGTATGCTGTCGTTATTACTGTGTCTGACCCTTGTTATGGCCGCGCCCGCGCCTGTCCGCGCCCAGCCGTCAAAGGCCCAGGTAATACGTCTCTGGGAAGATCAGCACAGGGTCAAGGGACGGGTGCTCGACGTAAAAAGCCGCGGGGGACAGCGCAGCACGAACGAACTGGATGGCAAGCGCTATCTGGTTCCGGTGGGTACCTGCTGGGATTATGACGTGGTGGAACTGCAGAAATGCGGCTGCCGGCTTTTCGAACGGGCAAGCGTATGCTGCCGGAAAGGTTCCTCCAGGGAATGCGAGGTGCGTATAGGCACCAGTACCAGGATGCTGGACTGCACAGCCTATGGAAAACCGAAATTCGGCCTTGCCGGCAATACCGAACCGGCCGACTGCAAGGAGCAGCGCCAGGCGTCGGCATGCTGGCACAGAAAGGACCTGGTCTTCGGGGCAGGCAGTTCCATCGGTCCGTGCGTGGGAAGCGGAGGGGTCGCCAAGGACTGGCCGCCGGCCTTCGTATGCCCGAAGGGACAGGAAACGGTCAACGACTTCCACAACAAGAAGTGCGGCCCCACTCCCGAGGATTGCGGCTGCACCCTGGTGGAAGAGTGCTCCACCGAGGAGGGACTGGCCTGCTACCGGAAATGGAAGAGCAGTCTGAGCGGAGGCTCGGTAGGCAAGATCATTCCTTCTTCGGCGTCTTCTCCAGCGGGCAACATACCCTCGTCAGTTCCGTCTCCCATCGAGAAACTACCCTCTTTGCCGTCTTCACCCATTAAGCTGCCGTTTTTGAGATGAGACAGGATACGCCGGCGTCCTCCGGATCTTTTTCCGGAGAGACGCCGGCGCGGCTTTATTCAGTCCGCGAACACCATGCCTTGCATTTCGTTGTCCGCGGGCGCCATAAGCCGATCTAATTCATCATCAGGCATATCCGCCATGCCTCCCAGTGTTACGGTGGCAAGAGTATCGATCTCCATCTCGCAGAGGTTGAAGGTGGTAGCGTAAAAGGAGAGACGCTTTTCTCTCTTCAGGCCCATCTGGAGCAATTGCGCGGCCCCGGAGCGGATAAGCTTCAGCTTCCCCCGCAGATCCTCCGGGCCGGACACCGACCAGACCCCCAGGTAGATGGGTGTATCCACGTTTCGCACATCACCCGTGAACTCCCCGCGCAGCAGTTGATCCCTGTTCTTCCCCAGGTAAGAGACAAAATCCATGTGCTCCGCCAGCTTTCTGTCCGTGGCATGGAAGCGGCCCGTCTCAGGGTCCATGGTGAAGATGATGGTGCAGTCCAGGGCCTGGCCGTAGCTTTTGAAGAGTATCCCCTTGTATTCATCGAAATCCACTTTCCGCTGGAGATAGGATTCATTGCGCTTGATCCTCCGGGTGATTCCCAGCAGCCAGGACCTGTAAACTTCATTGTCTATCCGGAATTTCTTCAGCTCCGCCTTCAGGAAGGGAAAGTCCCTGCCGCCATAGCGGTAGAGGAGGATGGTACGGAAGATGTCGCGGACATTATTGTACCTGCTGAACTGGTAGACAAGCTCGTAGCTGAAGATCTCCATCTGCCGCAACTGCCAGATAAATGCAGCTACTATTGTCCTCGAGCTCTTTTCCGAGATGGCGATGGATTCAGTCGCCTTGATGAATTCCACATAACGTGATTTCATCTCCGTCAATTGGACGGCGTCTTTCTGGGTGCTCTTTTTCAGGGAGATGGTCCACTTGGTAAACTCCCCCAGGACGCTTTCAATGGAGATATTGCCAATGCCGAAGGTGGAAAAGATCTGCCGGGTTCCGATCCCCTCGCCGGTCTTTCCGCTTTTCGTCGTTTTCCCCACGAACAGGGGAAGGAGATCCGGGCCCGAAAGGAGCCTCTCCTCGCCGATGCCGGTTCCGTTATCGCGAATCTGGAGGGTCACGGTATCATCCCGTTCCGCGAGGGATATCTCGATACACCCCCGTCTGCCGGCCTCGCGGATGGCGTCCAGGGAATTGGACACCAGGTTAATAAGGGCGCGGCTGAAATTCATGTAGTGGCCTATGACCGGGGGGATATGGGAGTTGATGACGAGGCGGATCTCGCAGGGAACGTCGGAGACCTCGATAAAGGGGACGACTCGCTCCATGATCAGTTCCTTGATATGCACCTCGTGGCTTGCCGCGATCTTGTCCTCATACATGTTGAGGGTGTTCAGAAGGGCGGTGGTTTCCCGGTTGATGTCCTCGATGAGCTTGTTGAAGTTGTCGACGGACAATATGGATACCAGGTCGAGAATGATCTTCAGCGCCTTTTTCGCGTCATGGCGAACCTTGCTCAACTCCTCGGCGATGGAAACATCCTTTACCCCCGCCTGCCCTATCCTTTCCTGGATCAGCGAGGCGGGCGCCGACATGAGATAGAACTTCATCTTCCGGTAGACAATGGCCTCCTGGAAGGAGAATCCCTTGCTCAGGAAAAAATCTATGGAGCTGACCAGCTTTTCCCAGACAAACAGATATATGAAGGCATCCTGGGCAACGGAGCAAGCCAGTTTTTCCATGAAGGCGGAGCCTATCCCCTTCCCTCTTCCGAACGGGCTTGTCACCTGCTTGTAGAGATGAAAGCGCGTCCTCTCCGGGTCTGAATAGACAAGGAAATAGCCCAGCAGTTCACCCTCTTCATCCCATACGTAGCTGTGCTCGTAGTCTATGTCGAGAGTCTTGTCCTTGATAAATGGAGAAGGGATCAAGAGGGTATCGATGTTGAGAAACGGGATTTGGCGGATCCTGCTCTCATCTTCTCTGGTGAGGCATCTTATATAAGGAAACCTGGAGTCCGGGTCCATCATGGTCTGGCCCCGCCTTTCCCGCGCCCCGCCATTTGCCGTCAACCGGGGCGCGTGGGATATAAAACACGGAAATGGAAAATATTCTATCGTGGAATCGGGTGAGGCGCATCCCTGTTCAGGATGATTACGCGCCGGTTGCGGATAAAATCCCGCCTCCGACATGAAAAAACGGGGCGTCGCCCGTTTATCCGGAAACGCCCCGCTTGCGTTGAGATGAGAGATACGGTCTTCCTGATGATTACCAGTTTTCACCCAGAAGCTCGAAATGAGCCTGAGGATGGGCGCATGCCGGACACAGCTCCGGAGCGCCGGCGCCTTCGTGCAGGTATCCGCAGTTGCGGCAGCGCCAGACCACCTTGGTGTCACGCTTGAAGACGCGGCCGTTTTCAATATTCGCCAGCAGGTCACGGTAGCGTTTTTCATGCTGTTTTTCCGCCACGGAGATGGCGTTCCACACCGCCGCGATGTCCGCGAACCCTTCCCTGGCCGCAACTCCAGCAAACTCAGGATACAGCTCTGAATGCTCTTCAAGCTCTCCGTTGGCGGCCGCGAGAAGGTTCTCGACCGTGGTTCCTATTTTTCCGGCGGGGAAACAGGCGGTAATCTCCAGGTCTCCCCCTTCCAGGAACTTGAAGAAACGCTTCGCGTGCTCCTTTTCCTGGTTCGCGGTTTCATCAAAGATGTCCGCAATCTGCACGAATCCCTCTTTGCGCGCTACGGACGAAAAATAGGTGTAGCGGTTGCGGGCCTGACTTTCGCCGGAAAACGACTTCAGCAGGTTCTGTTCGGTCTTCGTCCCTTTAACACTTGGCATTGATTATTCCTCCTTGTTGAAAACCAGATGTGTATGCGGCTTCCCATAACGCCTTCCGCTATTCTGTGCCACAGGATATGACGTTTGTCAATCTCCCGCGCCGGCCTCCCCCTTGCCGGGCAAGGACTGAAGATTCCTTTCCCGCAAGACGTTCCGCACCGGCGCCTCATCCCCCTTTTCGCCAGGCGCGGCAACCGCCGCCAGGAGATGGCGATAGGTATCGCGGGGGGTCATCCTTCCTTTGTCAAAGGCAAGGCACATGAAATGCAGATGGGTGGGGGAACGCCTGGGCCAGGCGTTCTTTCCGGTTCTGCCCAGAAGGGCGATGGTATCGCCGGCCTTCACGCGGTCCCCGGGCGCCACGAACACCCGGGCCAGATGGGCGTAATAGTAATAGAGACCATCCGCCGGGTCATAGACCCAGACATAGACCCCGCCTCTTATGGCGCTGGGATGTTCCCACGAGGGGTTCACCCCGATTACTACACCGTCGCTCATGGAAACCACCTCAACGGGCTTGAGCGTTGCGTCATCCAGCCCGTCTCCCGAGTTGTCCCTGATGAACAGGTCATGGGCCGGATGGCCTCCGTGCCGATTGCCGTCGTAGAAGTTGTAACCGGCCGGCCTGAAGCCGCTACCCCGCTCCCCGCCGATACTGTCCGGTCCGTAACCCTTCACGGGAAAATGAAACGGAGAACGAACGGACTTGCCGGCATAGGCTTCCCGCAGTCTTGCCTCCAGGCGGATGATCTCCCCGCGGGCATCTTCCCGACCCATGGTTCCGTCCCTGATTGCCTGTTGCAGGGAGTTCCACTCCTCGCATGGGGTTTGCGCAGAAGATTCCGCGTAAGCGGTCGCGGCCATACACAAAAGGAAAAGACACATGATGATAAGCGGAAAACGGGTCAACATGGATGATTCACCTCTCAAATCGAATCAATAAGAACACTCCTGAATTCACCGGCGAAAACCTTGCCCTACCCTACCAGATTCGCCGTCTTCCGGCCAGAGATGAATCCAGGTGGGCGAGCCGGGCCAATATCCTTTATAAAGATATTGACTAACAAATCTACTCTTCAGCAACTACCTCATTTACTCAATAGAGCGGCATCAGTTGTTTTTCCTTTCTCAATACTCCTATCCTTCAAGCAAAAGCCTGCTTTTATCCCTTTGATATTAATGGGAATATTTCTTTTTGTCCTATATTTCTCACATACCATTCATCTGGGCCCGCTCCTTGCTATATAGCCGTTTCACCGGATGATGAATCAATCAGGCCGGGTCGAAAATAAAGGGTTGTCCGCAACAACGACAAAAGACCGCATCAAACAACCGCTGCCCGTTGCCGGCACAGGCGACTTTCGCAGCCCCTTTTGGAGGAAACCGTTCATGTGTCGTATCGGCGCCATTAAAAGTCTCAACTATGTGCACCCCAGCAAGGCACTGCACCTGATGAACTCCCAGCAGAAAGGGCATGACAATTCAGGCTTTGCCATGGTCATGCAGGACCTGGGGGGAATCTTCGCCGGCTACAAGGAAAAACCCACCATTTCCCTGGCCTGCACCGACGAAGGCCTGGCCATCGCCGAAGAGATCCTCGATGTCAGCGGTTTCCGTTGTGTCTTCGAGTGGATCCCGGAAACAAACCGCGATCCCGGGCTGGACATAAAGGCCATGCCCAACTATGTATTCCGCGCCTTTGATTACCCAAAGGGGATGGAGAACGCAACGAAGAGGGAAAAGGAAGAACTGCTGACCGAAACCCGCCTGCGGATCCGTTTCGCCATGGAAAGTGGAGAGACCGGCTTCGTCTACTCCTTCTGGCCGGATGTCATAACATTGAAGGAGATCGGCGACCCGCGGGACATCGGGACCTTCTTCGGGCTCTGGGCGCCCGATGACTCCTTCACGGCCAGGACCATCACCGCCCAGTGCCGCCAGAACACCAACTACGCCA
>CAYMFO010000009.1:0-59291 GCA_964389825.1 uncultured Geobacter sp.
TTTTTTAGGGTGAATGACTCCCCCGGAAAGTAAACAGGGAACGGGACAACAGTCCTTCTCCCTGCTTACAATTTCTATTCAGCGATCCCCTTGATCAGCGTCCACCGCGATCTGGTCTCTGATCCGGCGGCCTCCGTTCGGACGGCCCTCGGTCAAGCTGTCTTTGCGGCGCCTCTCTCTGTTGGGGCGGGCGACGGTCGAACTGTTGTGTCGGCGCCTGCCGCTGGTCGGGCTGGCGGCGATCCAACCGCTGAGGCGGGGTCCTGCGTTGGTCGGGTTGCCGACGGTCGAATTGCTGAGGCGGAACCTGTCGTTGATCTGGCCGACGGCGGTCAAACTGCTGAGGTGGAACCTGTCGTTGATCTGGCCGACGACGGTCGAACTGCTGAGGCGGAACCTGTCGTTGATCTGGCCGACGACGGTCAAACTGCTGAGGCGGAACCTGTCGTTGATCTGGCCGACGACGGTCGAATCGCTGAGGTGGAACCTGTCGTTGATCTGGCCGACGACGGTCGAATTGCTGAGGTGGAACCCTCCTCTGATCGGGTTGCCGACGGTCGAACTGCCGTTGCCGATCCATTCGGACATCAGTACGAGGGCGGTATTCCTGACGCCTTCTTTCCCTTAAATCCCGCATCTGACGCTCGGTCCGGGGGCGATAGTTATGTACGTTCCAGTTTCTCTGGCCCCGCCAGTAGTTGCTGTTGTGCCAGCTTCTCCAGTTGCGATGGAGATGATGAGTCGGTATGCGCTGATAGCGCCACGGGCTCCCGTACCAGCTGCGGGAACGATAGTACCTCCTCCAGTAGGGGTCCACATCGAAATAGAAAACCGGCACGGCGTTGTAGTAGGCCCATCCCCGGTCATAATACTGGGAACGGTACCACCGCCCATCCCACAGGCGCCACCACCACCCGTTCCAGAAATAGAGATCATCGGAGATATCAGGCACGGCGTATACATTGTTAGTTTCTGGAAGCACAATAACCTCCGGGCTGGTGACAAAGGGTATCGGAGGCGGCAGGTTGATACCTAAACTAATATCAACCTGAGATCTCGCCTGCACGGGATACAACATAACCATCGCCAGAAAGACCACCCACAATAGCCGCTTCTTCATGACTACCTCCTTGACCGGAGTATTCCGGATATTCAATCCACCCCTCAAACAGCGATCTGTCTTGCACCAAGTCTATCTATCCATGAAGCGCCTGTCAAACAGTGTTTGTTTCGAACCCCTTCCAGCGGCATGTCCTGAGAATCCAATTCGGCCACCCGCGAGATGCCACACGGGCAAAGAAATAACGTTATTGCCCCGTGGTTCCGTCCCGGTTGAGGTCGATTCTATCCTGGAGCAACCCGCCCACCCGTACAATATTTTCCGGAAGCAACCGGCAGCCCTTTTCTGCTATATTCAGAAAATTCCACCCCGTGAGGACACCATGCTGAAAGTCAAAGAGACAGAGGCGATGCCGCCGGCCGAGATCAAGGCTCTGAAAGAGCGCAACCAACAACTGGAAACGGAAATGTCGGCCCTGGAGCGGGAAAACGAAGAACTCCGGAAAGACATTGAAGACATGCGGGGAAGCTGCCTGAACAGCGGCCTGCTGACGGAGACGGCCGCCATCCTTCTGGAAAGCGACGACCCGCAGATTGCGGTTGATCAGCTGTGCCAAAAGGTTCTGGCATTTCTCAAATGCGACGCGTTCTTCAATTACATGGTGGACTATGAACAGAAGCGTCTCCACCTGAACGCCTGCGGCGGCATTCCGGATGACGCCGTGCAAAGAATGGAGTGGCTAGACTACGGGGTGGGGCTCTGCGGATGTTCCGCGCGCGACGGTGAGCGGTTGGTTGTGGAAAATCTCCAGGACACCGATGACCAGTACACGGCCCTGGTGCGGCCCTTCGGCATTCAGGCCTACGCCTGCCATCCACTTATTTCCCAGGGACAGGTCCTGGGGACTCTCTCCTTTTGTACCAGAACAAGGTTGAGATTTCGCGATGAGGAACTCTTGGTCATGAAGGCGGTTGCCGATCAGGTGGCCATTGCCATGGACAGGGTTCTGTCATACCAGCGCATTTCCCAATCAGAAAAAAAGTTCCGGGAGATCTTTGAGAATGCCAGTGACGCAATCTTTCTCTTAAAGGATGATCTTTCCATCTTCGACTGTAACCCGGCGGCCGAGGAGATGTTGAGGTGCGAGAAATCCAGGATTGTCGGGCAAACACCCCTGGCGTTTTCTCCCCCATTGCAGGATGAAGACGTTTCTTCGGCACGAAAACTGACCGAGTCACTGAATCTGGTATTGAGAAACCGGCCACAGGGCTTCGAGTGGCTGTTCCAGAGGCCCGCCAGCATGCAATTCGAGGCGTCCGTTGTCGCCAACGCTTTCCACATGAACGGCAGGCCGGCGATTCTGTGCATTGCCAGAGACATCACCGAACGGAAAACCATGGAACGGGAATTTTTACAGGCGCAGAAGATGGAAATCGTGGGGCGCCTGGCCAGCGGCATCGCCCATGATTACAATAATATCATTATGGCGATCAAAGGATATGTGGGTATCCTGCTTCCCAGGATGGACGCGGCTCGGGAAGATGCCCGCTATATGAAAAGAATCGAGGCGCTGGCAAAGAGAGCGGGGAATCTGACGCAGCAACTGCTCGCTTTCGGCAGAAACAAGGTGTCGCCGCCCAAGCCCAACGATCTGAACTATATCGTGAGGAAGATGAAAAACATCATCAGGTGGCTTGTGGGCGACGGACTGGAGTTCAGAATGTCCCTCAACAAGGAACCTCTGGTGATTATGGCGGTAGCGGGACAGATCGAACAATTGCTGGTGAATATTGTCGTAAACGCCAGGGACGCGACTCCGAAAGGAGGGCTCATCAGTATCTCCACATCCTTTTCGAAGGAAGACGGCCCCGACGGAAACAAGGGGAATACCTGCGCCGACGCCGGCCACGGCTACGCCCTGCTCTCAATATCCGACACTGGGACCGGCATGAACGAGGCGACGAAACAGAAAATATTCGAGCCTTTTTTCACCATGAAGGAGGTGGGAAAGGGTACGGGCCTGGGCCTTTCCGTGGTATATACCCTCGTGAGGAATCACGGCGGTAATATCAGTGTGGAGAGCCGTGAAGACGAGGGAACGACATTCAACATCCGCTTCCCGCTCCTGCACGAGGTTCAATCCATCAATAATGGCTGAAGCATCGGGATACTCGCGCTAAGCCTTCTCGGAAAACCCGTACAGCTTCCGGATCACGTATCTCGGGCGGCGTCGGACCTCCTGGTATATTCTCCCCACGTATTCCCCCACAAGCCCGATGCCGAAGATGACAATGCCAAGGAAGAAAAAGAGAATGGCGAACAGGGTGAAGACCCCTTCCACCTCGGCGCCGACCACGAAGCGCCTCAGGAGCAGAAACAGGGCAAACACCAGGGAAAGCGCGGATGTCGCCACACCAAGCAGCGCGAAGAGCTGGAGCGGAACCACTGAAAATCCCGCCATGAGGTCAAAATTGAGGCGCACCAGACTGTACAGGGAATACTTGCTCTCCCCCTGGGATCGCTCGCAGTGGGAGACGGAGATCTCCGAGGGATTCGAGGAGAACGTCTGCGCCAGGGCCGGAATGAACGTGGTGGTTTCCCGACAGCGATTGATATTATCGATGATGTTCCGGTGATAGGCGCGCAGCATGCACCCGTAATCGCTCATGCGCATGCCGGTCATGCGGTTGGTGGTGATGTTCACGGCCCTTGAAGCCAATCTGCGGAAAAAACTGTCCCGTCTCTTCATGCGGATGGTGCCGACCACGTCGTGGCCCTTCTCTATTTCGCTGATGAGGCGGGGAATCTCTTCCGGAGGATTCTGAAGATCCGCGTCAAGGGTTATGATGATCTCTCCCCGGCACATCTCGAAGGCGGCCAGGATTGCCATGTGCTGCCCGAAGTTGCCGTTGAATTCGATTATCTTCACACCAGGCAGTTCCATGGATTTTTCCCGGAGGATGGCCAGGGACCGGTCACGGCTGCCGTCGTCCGTGAAGATGATCTCGAAGGGGCGGCCGACTCCGGCGACAACCGGGTAAAGTCGATCCAGAAGAGGTCCGATGTTCTTCTCTTCGTTATAGACTGGTATGACAATTGACAGGCAGGGTTGTTCTTCCATCCGATGCATCCTTTTATCCTATATTCGGCATTTGATCACACGAAGACGCAAAGAAATATAAATAGCCGCGAAACAAGCGGTGTCACCGGTCAGGCGCATGGCCACATTTGACAAGTTCTTGATTTTCCTTCGCGTTCTTTGCGGCTTTGCGTGAGACCGACTTTTTCAGGTTTATTTCCTGTTGCGGATTATCACGTTTTTCACGGCCTCCACCACATCACCAGCGTCCTCCATGGTCATCCGGGGAAAGAGGGGAAGGGACAGGATACGGTCCGAGGCGTAGTCGGCATTGGGAAGCGAATTGACGGGGACGGGCATGTTCTCGCGGTACCAGGGATGGTGGTGCACGGCCTTGAAGTGAAGGCCCGTTCCGATGTTCTCTTTTTTCAGTTCGGCCATGAACTGGTCGCGGCTGACGCCAAGTTTCTCTATCCTTACCAGCGGGGTATAGAGGTGCCAGGCATGGCGGTATGGATAGGGCGCCGCCGCCGGGGTTATGACCTCCTCCACCCCGGAGAAGGCCTTGTTGTAATAATCCGCAATCCGCGTGCGAAGCTGGATGAACTTATCCAGTTTGGCGAGCTGGTGGATGCCTATGGCCGCCTGTATATCCATCATGTTGCATTTATAGCCGGGGAGCACGATATCGTAGTTGGGCGTGCCCTGGGCGGAGTAGCGTTTCCACGCCTCACGGCTCATACCGTGGAATTTGAGCAGGGAAACCTCCTCGGCCACCTTCTCGTCATGGGTACATACCATGCCGCCCTCACCGGTGGTGATATTCTTGATGGGATGGAAGGAAAAAACCGAAACCGTATCAAAGGAACCGACCCTTTTCCCCCGGTATTCCGTGCCCACCGCGTGTGCCGCATCCTCCAGCACCTTGAGGCCAAACTCGTCCGCCAGCGCGAAGATCGCGTCCATATCACAGGGAAGACCGGCAAAGTGCACGGGAATCAAGGCCTTTGTCCGTCCGGTAATCTTCTCCCGGACCTTCGACACATCGATATTCAGCGTGCCGGGCTCGATATCCACCAGAACCGGCGCGGCGCCCACATGGATGATGACATTCACCGTAGCGGCGAAGGTCATGGGAGTGGTAATCACTTCATCCCCCGGTCCGACGCCCATGGCCCTGAGCGCCAGTTCCAGACCGGCGGTGGCGGAACTGAGGGGCACGGCGTACCCGGCGCCCACGTATGCCTTGAAATCGTCCTCGAACCTCTTCACCTTCGGACCGGTGGTGATCCACCCCGATTTCAGCGAATCAACGACCTCTCGGATCTCTTCATCTTCAATGGTTGGTATGGAAAACGGCAAAAATTCCTCGCGCACGAAAACCTCCAGGATAATTAGGAAAATAAACAAACCGCTTGCAAAAGCGCTGAAAAGAGCTCCTCCTCACCCTAATCCTCTCCTACCAGGGGAGAGGGGACTTCTTTGGCGTTTGCAAGAGGCTCAAACAATAAACCTTACCAGCGAGCGACTATCTTTAGACTTTTCACTTTTCACTTTTCACTTTTCACCAATTACTCATTACTAATCAAAACCGACTCCCCCCATGCCGCGACCACTTTCACCGGCGTCTTCACCCTGGAGCTGAAGCGGGAAAGGTCCCCGCGCCGGATGATCGCCACGTATGCGGCCGGAGAATCCCACCATTGGTGGAATGTTTCAGGGTCGATGAACCATCCCGGCGCCGTCTCGCGGAGACTGCCGAACTCCAGTTCGCCAACGGGTCCGGCCAGTATGACCCTCCTCCCCGCATAGAAAGGGAGACTCTGGCGATAGATATCGTAACTCACCAGGGGTGTTCCCGGGTATCTCTCCCGGACAACCGCGGCCAGCTCCCGGGTAGACCATCTCTGCACGGAACCGGCGAATACGGCGGAGGGGGCTGACATGGCGCCAAGGCCCGCCGTAAGGAAGAGGATGAGAAGGGCCGTTGCCCGTTGTTTTCCCGTCAGGGCAAGCGCCGCGGAGATGAAACCGCCTACGGCGAAGACGCCCCCCAGCAGCAGTGCGTCATCCATGTCTATCCTGGGACGGGCCGCCAGGCGCGTATAGAGCAGGAACCCGGAACCGCTGATAAACAGGAACAGCGGGGCCGCAAACGCCTGTACGCTGAAAAGACGCTTTCCTGCGTCCATGGCCCCGGAAATGTACGCTCCCATGAGAAGGGCTATGGCCGGGAACACCGGCAGGATGTAGGGGATCAGCTTGGAACTGGACACGGAAAAGAAGGTGAAGATAACCCCCGCCCAGAGCAACAGGTACAGACGAATGGAATCACGCTTCTTCCAGGTATCCATGGCGGTTCCGGGGAGAAAGAAAGACCACGGGGCCATGCACCCCAGCAGAACCGGAATAAAAAACCAGGGTGGCTCATAGCGCCGGTGGACCTTGGTAGCGAAGCGTTCAAAATGCTCATGGATAAAGAAAAACCTCGGGAATTCAGGATTTTTCATGGAGACCAGCACGAACCACGGCGCGCAGACCGCCAGAAAGAGGCAGATCCCTCCGGGAAGACGCATCTCCCGCAACAGGTCCCACCGTCTCCCCAGCAGCATATAGAAGAAAATGATCCCTCCCGGCAAGACGATTCCGATCAGGCCCTTGGCCAGCACGGCCAGGGCCGCGAACAGGTAAAAGAGATAATAGTAGAGCCCCTTGCTCTCCTCTTCCGGCCGCGAGGCCAGCAGGAAGCAGCCCAGGGCCGCCGTCATGCAAAAGGTCAGGGGATTGTCGATGATGTTCATCCGCGACTGGAACAGGTAACCCACCGAGGCGCCGAGGGCCATGGCCGCATAGAGACCCTCCCTGCGGCCGAAGAGTTTTCTCCCCATATGATATATGAAGAGGACGCCGCACAGTCCGAACAGGGCCGACGGCAGACGCGCCGCGGCCTCGTTTTTTCCCAGCACGGACATGGAGAGGGCATTTACCCAGTAATGCAGGGGGGGTTTTTCGAAGTACTTGACATAGTTCAGCCGGGGAGTGATGTAGTCTCCGCTCTCCAGCATCTCTCTGGGAATCTCGGCATAGCGGCTTTCGTCCGGTTCTTTAAAGGGAAGCGAGCCGAGGAAAGAGAGATACAGGAAACCGGAGACGACGAGGATAGCCGTGATATCCACCCACGCCCTTCCCTGTTTGCGCGTCAGGAAATGAGAAATGTTATGCATCATAGAAATTGTGATCAGCAATACTTTATTTTTGGGTAATGAAAGGGTTTAACATACAGGTGAAAAAATCGATAATCAAGACTCCGGGCCGGGCGCCACGGATGTCTTTTCCCTTCGAATCAGGTCGAGAGGACGAACTCTGAAGGGGACCCGCAGCAGGAACACCTGATTGGGATGGACAACCTCAAGGGAAGAGCCGTCCGACTCGGCGGTCATGGCGGAAAGGATGATACGGCGGGAAGACATGGCGGGACCGATAAACTCCACCTCGTCACCAACGGCGAGCCGGTTGCGCGCCTCAATGGCGACGATACCGTCGTCGCATACGTTCCGCACGACACCGACGAATTCGTGGCTCCGCAGGTAGGCGCTTTCGTATTCCCTGTCCTCCTCGCCGGGCCTTCCCATGAGGAAGCCCGTGGTGTATCCGCGATGGCTTATCTTCTTCAGCTCATCAAGCCATTCCTCCCTCACCCGGAAACCTTCCGCTTCGTCCCGAAGACGATCAAGGGCCTCCCGATAGACCCTGACCACCGACGCCACGTAGTGGATACCCTTCATCCGGCCCTCTATCTTCAGGGAATCGACCCCGCTCCGCGCCAGCTCGGGAAGGTATTCCAGAAGGCACAGGTCACGGGAATTGAAGATAAAGGTCCCCCTTTCGTCTTCCAGCACCGGGAAATAGCGTCCCGGCCGCTGCTCCTCCACCAGGGCGTAGCCCCAGCGGCAGGGATGCGCGCATTCTCCCCTGTTGGCGTCCCGGCCCGTCATGATGCTGGAAAGGAGACACCGGCCCGAGTAGGAGATGCACATGGCGCCATGGACGAAAACCTCAACCTCCATCCCGGACCGGTCCTTCACCTCGCGGATTTCTTCCAGTGACAGCTCCCGCGCCAGGTTCACCCTGGTCACCCCCTGCCCTTTCCAGAAGCGGGCGCTCAGCCAGTTGGTGGTGTTGGCCTGGGTGGAGAGGTGAACCGGCAGCCCGGGCAATATCTCCCTCGCCAGCTCAATCACGCCCGGATCAGCGACGATCAGAGCGTCAACGGGAATGTGGGCAATCCTTGACAGGTAATGCCGCAACGGGTCCAGGTCGCCGTTGCCGGGGAATATGTTTGTGGTCAGATATACCTTCACCCCCCGTTCGTGGGCGTATTCCACGGCAAGCGTCAATTCATCCATGGAAAAATTGCCCGCCAGGTTTCTCAGGCTGAATTCCTTGCCTCCCAGATATACGGCGTCAGCGCCGTAATGAACGGCCATCCTCAGTTTTTCCATGTTTCCGGCCGGCGCCAGCAGTTCAGGGATTTTCACGGGTTCCATCGCCTCTCGCGTATCCAAGCATATTAGCCTGAAAACGGCATTTCAACCACAGAGGTCACGGAGAACAAAGAGATATAGAAGAGAAAAAATGAACTGCCAGACTCACCATACAGGTGACGATCGTAATATCTTTGTTTTGGAGTTACTACTTGAAAGTTCTACGAAAACCCTCCGGGCCCTCTGTGTTCTCCGTGGTAATTGATTTTTTTTAGGATCAGATGCGCCTGCACAGTAACATATCCGGAAAGGGAAGAAAACCCAAAAGCCCCTGGCGGAACGCCGGCATGGAAAGCTTCAACGCCTGCTTTATCCTTGACAAACCGCCCATTTAGCTTTACACATAGAAATCATTTTATGGGGGGGCTGAATGGCTACAACCAGAGGTTTTCTCATTGTTTTTTGCCTGTCGGCTCTCTTCGGATGCGCCGGCCGGGACACCCTTCTCCGAAAACAGACGGAGATGGAATCACACCTCGCGTCCCTTGCCAAGGGAAGCAGCATCTCGAACCAGCAGATAAACACCCTTTCCTCCGACGTGCGGGAGATGCGGGAACAGCTCAGAAAAAACTCCTCTGAAATCAGCGAACTGCGCGAATCGCTCATCAATCTCAGAACCGCTACCGATGAACTCATCGCTACAAAGGCGCCTGTTCGGCCCAAAGGTCCTCCACCCAAGATCGAAGTAATCAACAAACCCGCGGAAGGCGTGAAAAAGAGCCGTAAGGATGTGGGCGCGGAAGAATACATGAAGGCGTTCGGTCTGTACAGCGCCAACAGATACGATGAGGCCATCAAATCTTTCACCGCCTTTATCAAGGCATATCCCGACTCGGAGTATTCCGCCAACGCCCAATACTGGATAGGTGAATGTTATTACACCCAATCAAGGCTGCCTGAAGCCCTCGAGGCATTCAAAAAGGTTGTCAGCAACTACCCCAACGGAAGCAAGGCGCCTGACGCCATGCTGAAGGCCGGGTACACCCTTTTCGCGCTGAAGCAGAAGGACAGCGCGGTAGCGCTGCTGGAATCCCTCATCAAGAGATATCCGGAAAATCCGGCGGCGGCCAAGGCCAGGGAGAGACTCGAGCGGCAATGATCGCGGACTCTTGATATTATTATCCTGTGAACCGATTTTCTCCATTCTCACGATTAAGCCGGTTTTAATAACAAACGAAAGGCATCATACCTGACGATCCGGAAACAACCGTGAACGGATGCGTGCCGCCAACCATGTAAACCATGAGGTGTCTATGAAAAAGATCGTTTTCGCGGTATTTCTCTCCATGCTGTCGCTCTTCCCCCCGCCAACCGAGGCCCAGACGGAACGCCCCACCATCTACGTGATCCAGCAGGGAGACACGCTGTGGGGCCTGTGTGACCGTTTTATCAAGGACCCCTTTTACTGGCCCAATCTGTGGGCGCGCAACCAGGCCATAACCAATCCCCATCTCATCTTTCCCGGTCAGAGGTTGCGGATATATCCGGACAGGATCGAAATAGACACGCCCGCCCCGCCGCCTCCTCCCATCCCGGAACAGGTGACCCGGGAAAGGACGTACACCATTAGCGGGGCCGAAGGCTACATTCTGGAGAACGAGATGGCGCCATCTGGTGTCATCATCCAGACAAATCATGACCGCACCATTGTCGGCCAGGAAGATGTGGTATATACGGACATAGGCATGATTCACGGCGCGAAAAGCGGCGACGGATTTTCCATATTCAAAAAGGAGAAGGCCCTTTACCACCCGCAAACCAGCGACCTGCTGGGACACAAGATACTCACACTGGGGACCCTGCGACTTACGGACATGGAAGAAAAGAGCTCGCGCGCCATCATAACCCAGTCTTATCTGGAAATAACATCAGGTTCCCTGCTCATGCCCTACCGAGACAAGCGCCGCGAGATCCCACTGAAGGCATCTCGGCATGATCTCAGTGGAACAATAATCGACTCGAGGATGGGAAACATCACCATCGGAGAGGAAGATGTGGTCTATCTGGACCTGGGCGCATCCCATGGCGTCGAGGTGGGAAACATGATCTATGTGGTCAAGGACGTAAAACCCGATTCCCGCTATGTAAACAGGGATGTGGGGAAACTGCCCAAGGAGGTTCTGGGCGCCGTGGTGGTTGTGGAAACCGGGGACAAGACCTGCACCGCCCTGGTGGTCAAGAGCGCGGATGTAATCCACGTCGGCGACCAGGTACAGATGTTCAAAAACTGACTTGACACTAATTCCAGGGGATCGGCTCGACGGCCGGTCCCCTTTTTTTTCGCCATGGATGAATACTTCTGGTTTGCCTTGAAAAGCATCCCCCATGTGGGGAACATTACCTTCCGTCGTCTGCTTCAGCATTTCGGAACCCCTGAGCGGGCGCTTTCCGCGACGGAAAGGGAGCTCGCCATGGTTCGCGGCATCTCCTCCGCCTCTATTTCTTCTCTCCTGACCCACGACCCGAGTAAAGAAGCGGAAAGGGAATGCGAATTACTGAAGCGCTCGGGAGCGCGGATAGTCACTCTCCTTTCGCCCGACTATCCGCCGCTCCTCCCGCAGACACCGGACCCGCCGCCTTTTCTCTATGTAAAGGGTGAATTGCGTCTCTCCGAAATGTCCATAGCCATTGTCGGCTCGCGCCGGGCTTCGTCCTACGGAATATCCACCGCCGAAAAAATGTCCCGTGAACTGGCCCGTCACGGTGTGACCGTTGTCTCCGGGATGGCGCGGGGGATCGATACAATCTCCCACCGCGCGGCTCTTACGGAAAAAGGCGGGACTATCGGCGTTCTCGGCTGCGGCGTTGATATCGTCTATCCGGCTGAAAACCGTCAGCTTTTCAACGACATGTCGACAAGGGGCGCCCTTGTTTCGGAATTCTCCATGGGAACCCGGCCCCTGGCGGAAAATTTTCCCCGCCGGAACCGTGTCATCAGCGGCATGTGCAGCGGGGTGCTTGTGGTGGAAGCAGCGGAAAGGAGCGGTTCCCTCATTACCGCCCAGTGCGCCCTGGAACAGGGACGTGACATTTTCGCGATTCCGGGTAACATTCACTCCATGAACAGCAGGGGCGTTCATCGCCTCATAAAGGAAGGCGCCAAACTGGTAGAGCGGGTGGAAGATATCATGGAAGAGTTGTCCGGCAAGCCATTCCGCGCGGATGAACCGCCGCCGCTCTTACGCCTCTGCTTCTCCCCGAGCGAGGCCTCCATTTACTCGCTGCTGTCCGCAACGCCGCTCCACATCGATGAAATCGCGGCAAAATGCGCGTTGACAGTGGCGGATGTTTCGGCTATTTTACTCCGCTTGGAGTTGAGCGGCGTCATAATCCAGCATCCGGGCATGCTGTTTTCCCTTGTCTGAATGCGCTTTTTCAGAACCAATACCACGTCACATGGTGAACCAATGTCACAAAATCTCGTTATCGTAGAATCCCCCGCCAAGGCGCGGACCATCGAAAAATTCCTTGGCAAGGACTACAAGGTCCTCGCCTCATACGGTCATGTCCGGGCGATCCCCAGCAAGCAGGGATCAGTCGACACGGAAAACGACTTCGAACCAAAATACGACGTTCTTCCCGAGAGCAAAAAGCATCTTCAGGAGCTTAAAAAGGAACTGAAGAGCTCCGAAACCCTTCTTCTGGCGACAGACCCCGACCGTGAAGGCGAGGCCATTTCCTGGCATCTCCTCGCGGCACTGGGAATCGACCCGAAAAAGTCCAATCTTGATATCAAGCGCGTCGTGTTCCATGAAATAACCAGGGACGCCATCATCCACGCGGTAAAGCATCCCCGTGACATATCCATGGACCTGGTGGATGCCCAGCAGGCGAGATCAGTCCTGGACTACCTGGTGGGTTTCAACCTCTCCCCCTTTCTCTGGAAGAAGATCCGTTACGGCCTTTCCGCCGGCCGCGTCCAGTCCGTGGCCCTGAGGCTCATCTGCGAGAGGGAAAAGGAGATTGCCTCATTCGTGGAACAGGAATACTGGACCGTGGCGGCAAACCTCGCAAACCACGCGCAACAGCTGTTCAAGGCGAACCTGGTAGAGTTCGGCGGCAAAAAGCTGGGCAAATTCGACATCCCGGACTCCGCCGCGGCGGAAACGATAAAAAACGCCCTTTCGCGGGAGGAGTTCAGCGTCTCAAGGGTCACGAAGAGCGAAAAGAAGCGCAATCCATCCCCTCCCTTCACCACTTCGACACTACAGCAGGAATCGGCGCGCAAGCTCGGCTTCTCCGCGAAAAAGACCATGTCCACGGCCCAGAAGCTCTATGAAGGGATCGACATCGGCGGAGAAGGGACCGTCGGTCTCATCACTTACATGCGTACCGACAGCGTAAACCTCTCTTCCCAGGCGCTGAACGAGGCGCACGAGGTCATCATCTCCCTCTTCGGGCCGGAATACGCGCTCGCGAAACCACGTCACTTCAAGAACAAGTCGAAAAACGCCCAGGAAGCCCACGAGGCGATCCGGCCCACATACCTTTCCAAGACACCCGCGGAACTGAAGAAACACCTGACGCCGGACCAGTTCAAGCTCTATGAACTGATCTGGAAACGGACGGTGGCCAGCCAGATGGCGCAGGCCCTCCTGGACCAGACCTCGGTGGACATCGCGGCGGGCGAGGGAAACACCTTCCGAGCCACCGGGAGCGTCATCCGGTTTCCCGGCTTCATGAAGCTGTACATCGAGGGCAAGGACGATGAGCTGGAGGAAAAGGAAGGAGTTCTCCCGGCCCTGGAGGAGAAAGAGTCCCTGACCCCGCGGGAAATCATACCGGAACAGCACTTTACCCAGCCGCCCCCGCGCTACACCGAAGCGACCCTGGTAAAGACCCTTGAAGAGTACGGCATCGGTCGCCCCTCCACCTATGCCAGCATCCTCAACACCCTTGTCGTAAGAAAGTACGCCGTAATGGAGAAAAAGCGCTTCATCCCCCAGGACACCGGTATGGTGGTGAACGACCTCCTCACCATGGATTTCCCCAAGTACGTGGATTATAACTTCACCGCGGGGCTGGAGGAGGAACTGGACCAGGTCTCCAGAGGGGAAAAGCAGTGGAAACAGCTCCTTCGGGAGTTCTGGGGCCCTTTCACCACACAGCTCCAGCAAAAACTGAGCGAGCCCAAGAGGGTGAAGGAGATCGGCGAGGACTGTCCCGAATGCGGCAAGCCGTTGGTGGAAAAGCTCAGCAAACGGGGCAAGTTCATTGCCTGCTCCGGATACCGGGAGGGCTGCCGCTATACCCGGGCCATGGAGAAAAATGGCCAGGAAGAAAAGGCAGAGCCCGTGGTTTCCGATGAAAAATGCGAAAAATGCGGCAGTCCCATGCTCATCAAGGAAGGACGCTACGGCAAATACCTGGCCTGTTCCGGCTATCCCGAATGCAAGAACATACAGCCTCTGGTAAAACCCAAGGGCACCGGCATCACCTGCCCTGAGTGCGGCAAGGGTGAGCTGACGGAAAAGAAATCCCGCTATGGCAAGTTCTTTTATTCCTGCAACCGCTACCCGGAGTGCAAGTTCGCCCTCTGGGATCCACCCGTAGCAAAGGCATGCCCCCAATGCGGCTTCCCGCTTCTGGTTCAGAAGGTCTACAAGCGCGAGGGCGCATTCCTGAAGTGCCCGAAATGCGAATACAAGGAAAAGCCCGGGGACGGGGGCGAGAAGGCGTGACCGTCAAGGGAATCACCGTCATCGGCGGAGGTCTGGCAGGCACTGAAGCGGCGTGGCAGGCGGCGAGCAGGGGCGTAAACGTAACCCTTTACGAGATGAAGCCGGCCCGCTTCTCTCCGGCCCATCACCTCCCCTCCCTCGCTGAACTGGTCTGCTCCAACTCCCTGAGAGGCGCATCCCTGGAAAACGCCGTGGGCCTTCTCAAGGAGGAGCTGCGCCTGGCGGGAAGCCTTTTCATGGAAGCGGCCATTGCTGCCAAGGTCCCGGCGGGCGGGGCGCTGGCCGTGGATCGCGAACATTTTTCCCGGTTCATAACGGAAAGGATTGAGGCCCATCCGCTCATCTCGGTAGTCCGGGAGGAGATCACCGCCATCCCTCGAGACGGCATCGTCATCATCGCATCCGGCCCGTTGACCAGTGAACCCCTGGCGCGGGCGATCTCCGACATCACGGGCCCATACCTCTACTTCTACGACGCCATCGCGCCCATCGTGACGGAATCCTCCATCGACCACGGCACGGTGTTCCGCGCCTCCCGTTACGGCAAGGGGGATGGCGACGATTACCTGAACTGCCCCATGTCCGGGGAGGAATACGATGCCTTCGTGGCCGCTCTGCTGGCGGCGGAAAAGGTTCCCGCCCGGGATTTTGAAAAGCTCATTCACTTCGAGGGATGCATGCCGGTGGAGGAAATGGCCTCACGTGGCCATGATACGCTCCGTTTCGGTCCCATGAAGCCGGTCGGGCTGACGGATCCCCGAACGGGAAAAGAGCCCCACGCCGTGGCTCAGTTGCGCATGGAAAACCGGGAGGGTTCCATGTTCAACCTGGTAGGATTCCAGACCAAGCTGACCTATCCGGAACAGCAAAAGGTCTTCCGCATGATACCCGGCCTGCGAGACGCGGAATTCGCGCGCCTGGGCTCCATGCATCGCAACACCTTTATCAACGCGCCTAACATACTGGACAAGTCACTGCGCATGCGGACTAATCCCCGCATCCTGTTCGCGGGGCAGATCACCGGGGTTGAGGGATACGTGGAATCAGCGGCCACCGGCCTCATGGCCGGCGTGAACGCCTCCATCATCTTTCAGCGCGGCCCGGACGCCCCCCTGTCCCTCCCCCCCGCGACAACCGCTCACGGCGCCCTTGTCAGCCACATCACCAATGCCGATCCGCGGCATTTTCAACCCATGAACGTCAATTACGGACTCTTCCCGGCCATGGAAGGAAGGGCGAAAAAGGCCGAACGCCGCCGTCTGTTGGCGGAAAGGGCTCTGAGGGATATGGAGGCATGGCGGGCGGAGATTTGTCAGCTGAACGCGCCCCGGATAAGCGACGGAGGATAGCGCCCATGGACAAGGACAAGGAACGGCAGGAAATATCCCTTTTAGGCAGACTTCTCTCCATGGAGGCGCTGCTGATACTCATGGGGCTCTTCTCCCTCATATCCGGGATAATCGACCGCGACGCGCTCCGCATAATCCCAGGAATAGCCATCATCTCCGCCTTGGTCCTCCTGATTATCCTGAGAAGGAGGCGGAGGAGGAAAAACAATTCAGTGAAAAAGGACGGAACCGGCAGTGCATGAAACCAATTCCATAATCCTTGCCTCCGCATCGCCACGCAGGGTGGAACTTCTCCAGTCCGCCGGCATCGATTTCCAGACCAGCCCATCCGAGATCGACGAGTCATATCTTGAAGGGGAAAGACCGGACGCCCACGCCCTGCGCCTGGCTGAAGCAAAGGCGCGCGACGCGGTCGGCAGGATAGCCGGTCGTTATTATATCGGCGCGGATACCATCGTGGTATGCGATGGCGAGGTGATGGGAAAGCCTGAAGACGAGGACGACGCGGAACGAATGCTGCGGAAGCTCTCCGGCGTGGCCCACCAGGTCATAACCGGCTTTTATATATTGGACCGCGAGACCGGCCGCGAACTCTCCGACGCCGTCATAACCGGCGTGCTTTTCAAGCCCCTGCGTCCCGACGAGATCCAAGCCTATATCGCCACGGGTTGCCCGATGGACAAGGCGGGCGCATACGCCATCCAGGGAAACGCGGCATACATGATCCGCAAGATCGAAGGTTCGTATACCAATGTGGTAGGGTTGCCGCTGTGCGAAGTGGTGGAGGCCCTGAGAAACCTGGGCGCCATCAGGTGATGCGAGGCGGAGAAGGAGAAAGGACATGTCCATAGCCGATAATCTGCGGCGCATACAAGAGAGGATTCATTGCGCAACCGCGAGATCCGGCCGGGAACCGGACGCCGTCCGTCTGGTGGCGGTTTCCAAGACCCAGCCGGCGGAGGCCATTGTGGCGGCTTGCGCGGCAGGGCAGAGGATATTCGGAGAAAACTACGTCCAGGAATTTATGGAGAAGGCGCCCCTCCTGCCGGAGGATGTCCAGTGGCACTTCATCGGCGCCCTGCAGTCCAACAAGGTGAAATACCTGTCCGGCCTCACCAGCCTGATCCACTCGGTGGACCGCATCTCCCTGGCCAGGGAAATTGACAGGCAATGGGAAAAGGCCGGGAAAATCTGCGACATCCTCCTCCAGGTGAATATCTCGGGCGAGGAGACGAAGTCCGGGACCACCGTCTCCGGCGCCATCGAACTGGCAAGGGAAGCATCCGCCCTAGCCCATCTGCGCATCCGCGGCCTCATGACCATGCCCCCCTTCTTTGACGAACCGGAACGCGCCCGGCCCTGTTTCCGGGCGCTGCGCCTTCTGGCGGAGACCATCGAGGCGCAAAAAATCCCCGGAGTGTCCATGGACGAGCTCTCCATGGGAATGTCAGGGGATTTCGAGGTGGCCATAGAGGAAGGCGCCACGCTCGTACGGGTCGGAACCGCTATCTTCGGCGAACGCTACTGAAAGGGTCCGTTACCAGATCTCCACTTCACCCGCTGCTATCTCTTTGACCACCACAACCCCTTCTTTCAGCAGATCCTCAAAGAATTCAATCCTGTTGCGGCCTCTCTTCTTCGCGTGATAAAGGGCCTGATCGGCGCGGTCGAGCATGGTCCCGGTGAATAGAGAGGGATCCAGCTTGATCGCTCCTATGCTTACCGTAACCTGCCCCACCTGGGGAAAGACATGCCTCTCCACCGCGGAACGGAATCTCTCGTATGCCCTTCTCGCCTGCTCTTCGCTGGCGGTCCTGACTATGACGATGAACTCTTCTCCCCCGAAGCGGAAGAGGTAATCGCTCTCCCTGAAATGGTGCTGCATGAGCTGGGACAGGAGGAGAAGGACCTCGTCGCCGTAGAGGTGGCCCCAAGTATCGTTGATCCGTTTGAAGTTGTCAACATCCACCATGGCCAGCCAGTAAGAGCAATCTTTATCTTCCAGGGCCATGCGTCGTTCTACCGGGACGGGGTCGGTGCCGGGGAGCGGCTGATTGTGGATCTTCTGGATCACCTCATCAAAGGTCTTTCTGTTGGCAAGACCGGTCAACTGGTCGCGCTGCGCCTCAATGATCACGCCGTAAAAATTGCGGTATATGCGCAGGAGGCCGCGAATCATGTGCGCGTCAAGCTTGGTCAGTTCCTTGGTAGTAACGGCCACCAGAAAAACGTCCTGCGTCTTTGTATGCAAGGCATGCCACGCGACAAGCATGCTTCCCGAATCAAGCTTGCTGCGAAACGGCTGTTCGCTTCCCTGCACAATATCCAGGGCGGTAAATATCTCTTCGGGAAGAGAAAAGTTCTCTGAAAGGATCTCGTACTGTTCCTTTCTGAGGTGCAACTGATAACAAGGTTTTCCCCGTCTGTCCAGCTTCAGGATCGAGAGTTCCTGAGGATGGATAAACTCCACGAGAGTCTTCAACAGGCTGAATTCCATGAGTTCCACATCCTGGATGCCTGTAAGACTGACGAGTTTGTCAAGAAGCCTTGGCGCATTGGTCATAAATATGCAGCCTCACTCATGCCTGGATAACCAATCAGCTTTGAAAGCCATGACATGATATCACATTGTGTATTTTGAACAAGTAAAATATTCTCTCAGAGATATATCGCGGGCCCGCCAGACAAACCACGGCCCCAATCCCTGCCCGGCCGGCGCCGAAATCGCGCCCCCATAGCGTTGACCTTTTTCCGAAGATTCAACTCTACAACCCGGGTGCATCGCCAAGGGCCTTCTCCACGGCCTTCATGACATCGTCCACGTGGATGGTGCGCATGCATCTGTCGTTCTTGTCGCATTCCGTTCTGAAACAGGGTGAGCAATGGATGTTCGACTGGACTATTACATGCCCCGGCCCCCTGGGACCGCTCCTTTTTCCGTCGCTTGCGCGAAAGAGGGAAACCGTGGGGGTTCCAGCCGCGGCCGCGATGTGAATGGGACCGGTGTCTCCGCCGATCACCAGGTCCACCTTTTTCAGAAGAGCGGCAAGACCTTTCAGGGAATACCTGTCAAGGATTCTTACGCCTGGACCTATCGCTGCCGCAAGCCGGGTCACGGCCGACCGTTCGTCGTCGTTGCCCCACGACATGAGGATCGATGACTCGTGATAGCTCTCCAGAAGCCGCTTTCCCAGGTCAACCCATGCCTCCTCGAACCAGTATTTGGTCTCCCAGGTAGTGCCGTAATGAAAAAGGAACACGAGCCCGTCGGACATGGTGGCCAGAAGGGTCCTGGCCGCCTCGTCGTCTTCCGGTGAGGTGTAAATATCGGAAGAGAGCTTCAACTGATTGAAGTCCCGGCCAAAGGATACGCTGACGATCCTCAGATACTGATCGGTAATATGATAGTCCTGGCGGCGGAGGGGAACCTGCCGCGTTGTAAACAGGAGATTGACTGCCTCCTGTAACGCTTCACGCTCAAAGCCGATCCGGTTATCCACCCCGGTCAGCCAGGTCACCAGGCCGCTCTTCAGATTCCCCTGGATATCGAACACCAGATCATATTCACGCTCCCTGAGCGCCGCGCTGACCGCGCTGATCTCACTCCTGGTGGCGGCGGAAAAGGGTCTTTTTCGCCACACCCTGGTCCGTACGCAATGGAGGCGGCTGATGAGTGGATTCCCTTCAAGGATCTCACGGAAAGGTTCCTCCACGACCCAGTCGACCTCAATGCCCGACGACGCCTGATGAAGATAATCGAGCACCGGCAGGGCATGAATGATATCTCCCAGGGCGCTCATTTTGACGATCAGGACCCTCATGGTCCCCTTCCCTTCCACGTTTACGGCATTGGCGCGGACGTATGTCCGGGCTGTGCGCCGAAAAGCATCTCCCGACCGGCTTACGGGCATCCGTAGCGGCAATTCCCCCATAAAAACAGCGGGGCGGGAGGGGCTTCATGCCCTCGCACCCCGGCCTTCCATTAGAGACAGTATCGTCAGTCCTCGAAATTACCCGATGGACCCTTGTCGCTGTTAATCCCTTCGGCCATCTTCCTGATCTTCTCATCGGTCCAGTCGGCCGGATCCTCTAGAATCTCCGACTTGAAGCCGGGGTCGAACGAACCGGCGGAGAGAATCGCCTCAATGGCCAGCGGCGCCGTATCCCGCCCGTTAAAAACCTCGGTCATCATTCTGTAGGCAAACTCTTCAACCCCCGCCGCCATCCTCTCGCGAAACCGGCGAGTCTGGGAGAGAAGCCTGTTTTCAAACTGGAGATTCAGGTTCTTGTAGTCGCCAGGTTTATACGTCTTTGAATCCGCGAAGGCGACCATCTCCGCCCAGAGCTCGTCACCCATGCCGCGGTCCCGCTCCTTGATGAACCTGCCGTTTTCGTCAAGGATGGCGTTTCCGTAATCATTCACCTTCAGACCCCATGACACCATCTGCAATGCGGTGGCCACGTTCGCCTTGGTGGTATGGGTGCGGGCCGCTATCTCCCGCAGCCTGTCCGAGCTGTTTCCGGAGGTGCCGTGCTGCGCGCCTGAAACCCCGTATTTCTCCAGCGCCTTGTGGATCCCGGCGGTAAGCTCAACCTGTATTCCCTGGTCGCTTGCCTCTATGCCGTGGGTGGTCCCGTTGTTGAGGGCTATCCAGTCCGGAAAGATGCCGTGGGCGTTCAGGCCCCGGATGAGGAAGAGCGCCTCCTCCACCGTGGAAAGGCCTTCCTTCCCCTTGATCTCTCCCACCTCGGTCTCCAGACCGGCCCAGGCAGGGACACAGGGGTTGAGGGCGATGCTCGCCAGCAGGTTCCTGTCGTCAGGCAGATGGGAGGCATCGATGGCGATGGAGGTGATCCCCGCGTCGAACATGCTGGGGATATCGATCCTGGCGGTTTCCAGGTCCTTATCGTTCTTGATGCCGTAGTGGTCCGCATGGATCGCCACCGGAACGGTTATGCCCAGTTCGTTGCAGATAGCGTCCACGTGAAGGGCCATGTTCCAGTAATTAACGGCGCAGTAAGCCTTTGCGCCCCCCTCGGACTTGGCGATCTCGATGATTACGGCCGAGTTGGCGCGCTGGGCGGCCTTCAGCACACCTCTGATGATTAAGGTGTTCCTTCCGTTCGCCGCCATGGCAATGGCGTTTCCCTTGGCAAGCATGGCCCGGTCGATGACCTTGCCACTGACGATGAGCGCCTTCGAGTTGGGAAACAGCTTCTGGATGGTGTGTGGACGTCCGATCTCCACCGCCTTGATGAAATCGTCATGATATCCGGATGTGTGCATGCCCATGGCCTGGCCTCCTTCTTTATAAGCCTGTCAGTATGAAAGTGATTAGAGCGCCGCCAAAGCGGCCGAGCGGTTTTCGACAACGTGGAACCGTCTGGAAAGGTATGGAATAAGCAATGCATCGGCAGGATGAAGAGATCAACGCCGCTCCTGTTTGTATATCACGCCCCCAGTCTCAATTCAAGGTCGGCGGTTTTCTTTTTCCCGCTCAACCGGGGCAAAGGCATGGATTGAATTGCGAACTTGGAAGGCGTGTGGTATCTCTGATGTGCTGCCGTGCGGCCCTGTTTCCCATCGCGGACCGGCCCGCAAACAAATCCATTACCAGGAGAAATACCTTGCCCGCCCAAGCGGTGTTTTGTGAAACCCAGCTATCTTCCCACTGTATCATCGACGTTCGTACCCCCCTTGAATATGAAGACGACCACATCCCCGGCGCAGTTAACGTTCCGCTGCTCAGCAATGAGGAAAGGGTCGAGATTGGCATATTGCACAAGGAGTCGGGTCCTCCATCCGCCAGGATGCGCGGCCTGGAGCTGACCGCCTCCAGGTTTCCGGACATGGTGAAGGAGATTGCATCCGCGGCCGCCGGCCGCCCTGTCCTTGTTTACTGCTGGCGGGGAGGGCTCAGGAGCAGGACCGTCGCCGAGATCCTTGATCTGACCGGCTTTTCCGCCATTCAGCTTCAGGGGGGATACAAGGCCTACCGCGCCCATGTAACGGCCTTCTTCGACAACTTCCGGCCGCGGGGACCGCTGGTGGTCCTCCACGGCCTTACCGGAGTCGGAAAAACCGCCCTTTTGTACCGCCTCGATGGGAACATCTGCACGGTCATCGACCTGGAAGGCCTTGCCATGCATAGAGGCTCGGCCTTCGGCGAGCTGGGAATGAAGCAGGAACTGAGCCAGAAGCGCTTCGAAACCCTGCTGTGGGACGGATTGCGAAGGTCACCGGACGGCATGCCGGTCGTCCTGGAAGGCGAAAGCCGCAGGATCGGCAGGATCTCGCTTCCGGGAAATTTCTACGAGATAATGAAGGAAGGAATAAAGATATGGTGCGAGGCGTCCCTGGAAACGCGGGTGGAACGCCTCATAACCGAATACGGCCGCCCGGAATACCGGGAAGAAATGGCCGCGGCGCTGGGAAGGATCAGAAAGAAACTGGGTAGCGAAAAATTCTCGGAAATAATGGAATATCTGGACGGATGGAACCTGCGCCCGTTCCTGGCGGAACTCCTTGTCTCCTACTACGACAGGGTGTACTACAAGACAAGGGACTGGCGCGAAGAACGCCTCATCTCCCTGGAAGACTACGACGCGGCGAAAAGGGAACTGGAAACCTTCCTGGCCACCCTCCCCGCCCCGGCCTGACCGAAAAAAGGAAAGGGCGTCACCCCGGACGCCCTCCCCCAACAACCACAACATCTCCAAACAAACTTTTAACTTTTCACTTTTAACTTTTCACTTTTCACTCATCACTCATCACTAACCAAAAATCACCCAGCCAGCCTGAACCTGTTAACCAGCTCCTGCAGCTCCTCGGCGAGACGGGAAAGCTGGTTGGCGGCCGAGGCGGATTCCTGGGAACCCTTGGCCGTCTCATGGACCACCTCGGTTATCTGCTGGATATTGCTGGTAATCTCATTGGTCGTGGCGGTCTGCTCCTCGGCAGCGGTGGCAATCTGGTTTATCTGCATGGTAACGGAGTTGGCCTGCTCGAGGATTTCCTGCAAGGCCTGACCCGACCTGGCGGCGTCCTCGGTCCCCTTTTCCACCTCCCTGACCCCATCTTCCATGGAGGCTACGGCGCTCTTGGTTTCAACCTGGATCGCCTTGATCATGGCGCCGATCTCCTTGGTAGCCTTGGTGGTCCGCTCAGCCAGCGCCCGGACCTCATCGGCGACAACCGCGAAGCCCCTTCCCTGCTCCCCGGCCCTGGCGGCCTCGATGGCCGCGTTGAGCGCGAGGAGATTGGTCTGGTCGGCGATATCCTCGATGGTGCCCACGATTTCGCCAATCTGGTCCGAACGGGCGCCAAGGCTTTCCACCGTCTGGGCCGACTCCTTGACCCTCTCGGCAATGCGGCCCATTTCTGCCACCGTCTCCTGCACCACCGCCGCGCCTGATTCGGCGGAGTGGCCGGCCTGCCTGGAGCTTTCCACTGCCAGGAGACAGTTCTGGGCGATCTCCGAACTGGTCGAGGACATCTCTTCACTGGCCGTGGCCACGGTCGAGGCCTGGGCCGCCACCTCTTCAGCGCCGGTGGCTATCTGCTCGGATGTGGCGTAAAGCTGGGTGGAGGCCGAAGCCACCTGGGATGCGGTATCCCTGATGGAGGTGACCATGGAGCGCATGGACTCCAGGGTCCGGTTGATGGCCCTTCCCAGGTCGCCTATCTCGTCCCTGGCATAGATAACGATCTCGGTGGACAGGTCCCCGTCCGCGACCCTTTCCATGGCCGCCGAGACCCGGTTGAGGCGGGTGACGAAGTTATTCGTCAGGAAGATTGCGCCGGCAAGACCGAGGAGAAAAGCCAGGACGGCGGAAACAAGCATGAACAGCCTCTGATGCTTATAGTCCTTTTCCGCTTTGGCATAGGCGGAGGTTACATTCTCCTCCTGGTACTTCAGCGAAGCCTTGTATGCTTCCTGGACTTTCTGTATCAGTGGCTCTGATTCCCTGAGGATCAAGGCCGCGGCCTCATCCTGCTTCTGAGCCACCGCCAGTTCTATCACCCGGTTGTTCACCTGGTAAGCGGCATCGGAGGCCGCCCTGGCCGCTTCCAGAAGCTGAATCCCCTTGGGGTCCTTTTCCAGATCTGAAAGTTTTTTCAGGATTTCACGGTATTCGTCCCTTTTGTCCTCAAATACCTTCTTCCTTCTCATAATCTCGCCCGGCTCACTGGCAAGGGCTATCCTCTGGAGCGCAATGGCCAGGTTGTTAATCGCCTCAACCGATTCAAAGGCATAGGTAGTCTTCAGGTAATCCCGCGACACAATCCGTTCCATGGAACCGCTTACCTTCGACATGCCGCTTATGCCCAGAAACGCCGTCAATGCCAGCATCAGCAACACGAACCCGAACACCAGCCCCATCTTTGGCCCAATCCTCATCTTTGCGAATATCATGGCTCTCTCCTTTTTCCCCCGCGGGGTACCGTCCACCAGACAAACGGTCCGATTCCGGTCATGCCCGCTTCAAAACCAACCGCGAAATACCCTTTACCCGTCCTGTGAATATTTTTCGTCATGCAACGGAAAAACTTGAGCTTATTTTTTAATTAATATCGCGAATAAAACAACTGTTTGTTAATCTATACAGGAGGGTCATTATAGCCTGTATATTTCCGGTATCCATTCAACCTCAAACGTTTTTTCAACCCCGAATCAAAAAAGGCGCCCCGGTCAGTCGGGACGCCTTTTAGTTATTGCCTGTTAATTTTATCCGCTAAACCCGGGAAGCCTTAAGCGCCTGATCCATGTCCGCGATAATATCATTCACATCCTCTATCCCCACGGAGAGGCGGATAAAATCCGCGGTGACTCCGGTGGCGATCCGCTCCTCCTCCGACAGCTGCTGGTGTGTGGTGGAGGCGGGATGGATGACCAGGGTCTTGGCGTCGCCGATATTGGCCAGATGGGAGAGAAGCCGCACATTGTCGATGAACTTCCTGCCCGCCTCGACCCCGCCCTTGATGCCGAAGCCGATAATGGCGCCGGCGCCCCTGGGGAGATATTTCCGTGCCCGCTCGTGATCGCGGTGCCCGGGCAGACCCGGATAGTTCACCCACGACACATAGGGATTGCCGGCCAGCCATTCCGCGACCTTGCGGGCGTTCTCCACGTGGCGGGGCATACGCACGTGAAGGGTCTCCAGCCCCTGAAGGATCTGGAAGGAGTTGAAGGGCGAGATGGGCGCCCCGATATCGCGCAGGAGTTCCACCCTCATCTTGGTGATGTAGGACTCGCGCCCCAGGGCCTCCCAGAAGCGTATGCCGTGATAGGAGGGATCGGGCTCGGTGAATTCAGGGAACTTGCCGTTGTTCCACGGGAAGGAACCGCCGTCCACCACGCAGCCGCCAATACTGGTGCCGTGGCCGGCGATAAATTTGGTGAGGGAATAGACCACGATATCGGCGCCGTGCTCCAGGGGCCTGAAGAGATACGGCGTGGTAACGGTGTTGTCCACCACGAACGGTATGCCCGCGTCATGGGCCACCTTCGAAATCGCCTCGAAGTCGTCCACGTTGTTCTTGGGGTTGCCCACCGACTCGGTGTAGACCAGGCGGGTATTTTCGTCAATGGCGTCACGGACGTTTCGCGGGTCGGAGGTATCGACGAATTTCACCTCTATCCCCAGTTTCGGAAGTGTATAGTGGAAGAGGTTGTAGGTGCCTCCGTAAAGGGAGTTGGAGGAAACGATATTCTGGCCAGCGCTGGTGATGTTCAGGACGGAAAAGGTAATGGCCGCCTGACCGGAAGCCACGGCCAGCGCCCCGACCCCTCCGTCCAGTTCCGCCATCCTCTTCTCCAGCACTTCCGTAGTGGGGTTCATGAGCCTGGTGTAGATATTGCCGGGCTCCTCCAGGGCAAAAAGCCTGGCGGCGTGTTCCGAATCGAGGAACACATACGATGAGGTCTGGTAGATGGGAACCGCCCGGGACAGGGTCGCCGAATCAGGGGTATGACCCGCGTGGAGCGCCAGGGTATCCAGGCTGTATTTTCTTTCCGACATGGTCGCTTCTCCTTTCATTTAGCAAGTTGCTCAGAATAAAACCCGAAAGAGGCGGTCTCACGCAAAGCCGAAAGGTCGCGAAGGAAAATCAAGGGCGGTCAAATCAGGCCGCTCACCTGACCGATGATGGCGGATTGTTCCGCATCCGTCTGAATTTCTTTGCGTCTTTGCGTCTTCGCGTGGTCAAATGCCGTTTCCAGGTTAATCAAAGGGCATTTTCCAGCACACACACCATTACACAACATTTACATCAACAACCTATTGCCGCAATCTGCCGTATATTCCGGTCATATCCCTGAGCCGCCGTTCGGTTTTTCGCGAGACCAGGTCCCGGGAAACCCGCCAGGACCAGTTGCCTCCCGCCTTGCCCGGCAGGTTCATGCGGGAATCGCTTCCCAGCCCCAGAACGTCCTGCAGGGGAAGGATCACCGTGTCCGCGACCGATGACATGGCGGCCCGCGCCAGGTCTTTTACGATGTCTTCCCCGGAGGTCCCCAGATAGCCGAGAACGTTCTTCCTCTCGCGGCCGGAGAGGGACGAGAACCATCCGGCGGTGGTGTCGTTGTCATGGGTTCCGGTGTACACCACCGAATTGTTCACATGGTTGTGGGGAAGATAGGGATTGTCGGGTCCGGAACCGAAGGCGAACTGGAGTATCTTCATCCCCGGAAGGGAGAACCTGTCGCGCAGGGCTTCCACATCCGGAGTGATCACCCCCAGGTCTTCCGCCACCAGGGGAAGGCGGCCGAGCGCCGATTCCAGGGCGTGGAAGAACGACTCGCCCGGTCCCGTTTTCCACTGGCCGTTCATGGCGGTCTTCTCGCCCGCCCGCACCTCCCAGTAACCGGCGAAACCGCGGAAATGGTCGATCCTCAGCAGATCATACAGACCGAGGGAAGCCCTGACCCTCTCTATCCACCAGGCATAACCATCGCGGGCCATTTCCTCCCAGTCATAGAGGGGGTTGCCCCACAACTGTCCGGTCTTGCTGAAGTAATCCGGGGGGACACCGGCAACCACCACGGGCCGTCCCCGTTCATCCAGCCGGAACAGGCGCGGGTTGGTCCAAACGTCCGCTGAATCATAGGCGACAAATATGGGGATGTCGCCGAATACGGCCACACCCCTCTCATTGGCATAGTCCCGGGTCTCGCGCCACTGTCGGAAGAACTGCCACTGCATGTATTTATGAACTCCGATGTCCGTACCCAGTTCCCGGGAGGCCCCCTCGAGGGCCGAGGGTTCGCGCCGAGCAAGGGCGTCCGGCCATTGGCTCCAGTCAGCGGCCTGCCCGGCGAAGCGTTCCTTCAGGGCCATGAACAGGGCGAAGTCGTGGAGCCAGGGGGTCGTGTCGCAGAAGCGCCAGAATTCCTCCATGCGCCACGTCTTTCCCTTGGCGAAGAAGGCGGACGCCGCCTTGCGCAGGGCCGGAAATTTATCTTCCTCAACCGCCCGGTAATCCACCCGATGGGGAGAAAGGTGGTCCGGAATCTCGGCGCCCTTCAGGTCCCCCTCCTCCACGAGCCTCTCGAGGTTGATAAGGAGGGGATTTCCGGCAAAGGCCGAATAGCACATGTATGGAGAGTTACCAAAGGAGGTGTATCCAAGGGGAAGGACCTGCCAGATGGATTGTCCGGCCCCGTGGAGAAAATCCGTGAAGCGGCGCGCCTCGGGACCGAGGGAACCGATGCCGCCGGGACCTGGAAGGGATGTGGGGTGCAACAGGATTCCGCATCTTCTTTCTGTTCGCATGAAAACCTCTGGTCGTGGCTTCGGGGGGTTGGACCTTCCGCCCCGTCGTTTCTCTAGCCCGCGAGTACCTCGTCAATACGCTTCCCGTCCAGGGTCTCCTCGGCGAGAAGGGCCGAGGCAAGGGCGTCCAGCTTATCAGGATTGGAGCTGATGATATCTTCCGCCGCGGCCTCCGCTCCCCTTATGATTGCGGCAATCTCCTGGTCGATGAGCCATGCCATCTGCTCGGAGAAGGTCTTTTCCTGGGCCAGCTTCATCCCGAGGAAGGGATGCTCTTCTCCCCGGCTGAAGGTCACCGGCCCGATCTTGTCACTCATCCCCCACTGGCAGACCATCTTTTCGGCCAGCTCGGTGACCGTCTTCAGGTCGTTCTGCGCGCCGGTGGAGATGTCCTTGAAGACAAGCCGCTCCGCGACCCGTCCGCCAAGGATGACCGACAGCCTGTTCATCAGATAGCTCCTGGGATAGTGGTAGCGGTCGTCTTCAGGAAGCTGCTGGGTTACCCCCAGGGCCATGCCGCGGGGGATGATGGTCACCTTGTGCACGGGGTCCGTCCCGGGCAGCAGCCTGGCCACCAGGGCGTGTCCCGATTCGTGGTAGGCGGTGATCCGCCTCTCCTGGTCGGAAATGACCATCTTCCGCTCCCCGCCCATGAGGATCTTGTCCTTGGCCTGCTCCATGTGCCTCATGGTCACCGTATCGCTGTCTTCCCTGGCCGCCAGTATGGCCGCCTCATTCACCAGGCTTTCCAGGTCCGCGCCGGTCATTCCCGGCGTCCCCCTGGCGATAACGGTAAGGTCCACATCCGGAGAGAGGGGGGTCTTGCGGGTATGCACCCTGAGGATGCTCTCGCGGTCCCGCCAGTCCGGCCGCTCGACGACCACGCGCCGGTCAAACCGTCCCGGCCGCAACAGGGCCGGATCCAGGACGTCAGGCCGGTTGGTGGCCGCCATGACAATGACCTCCTCATGGGGGGCGAAGCCATCCATTTCCGACAGGAGCTGGTTCAATGTCTGCTCCCGCTCGTCGTGCCCGCCGCCGAAACCCGCGCCGCGGCTTCGTCCCACGGCATCCAGTTCGTCAATGAAGATGATGCTGGGCGCCTCCTTTCTGGCGCCGGCGAAGAGGTCCCGCACCCGGCTGGCGCCGACCCCCACAAACATCTCGATAAACTGGGAAGCGGAGATGGTGAAAAAGGTGACTCCCGCCTCGCCCGCCACCGCGCGCGCCAGAAGGGTCTTGCCGGTCCCGGGAGGACCTACCAGCAGAACCCCCTTGGGCACCTTGCCGCCGATGCGGCCGAATTTCTTGGGGTCCTTGAGGAATTCCACCACCTCCCGCAGTTCCTGCTTGGCCTCTGCCATGCCGGCCACATCCGCGAAGGTCACATTCGCCTTCTGGGGCGTGTACATCTTGGCCCCCGACCTGGAAAACCCTCCCATCATCGCCCCGGGCCCCTGGGCCTTGACCCCGCGGGAAAACATGAGCCAGACGCCTATGATCAAGAGCCAGGGAAGGAGAAACAGGAGATAGGACGTCAATGGTGACGATTCGGTTGAAACGGCCGTCACCACCACCTTTTTCGCCTCCAGTTCAGCCATGAGCCCGGTGTCCTGAATCGCGGGAAGCGTGGTGAAAAAAGAAGCGGCCTCCCTGGCCCGATCCTTGCCTGGACGCGCTTCGGCCACCGGCGCCTTCGACCTGAACCGGCCCGACAGCAACGTCCCCTTCAGGGTAACCTCAGCCACGTTGTCTCTCGCCAGTTCGCTCTTGAACAGACTGTACGGGATTTCCGCCCCCCTCTCCCCCGCCCGGTCGCCCAGGGTCGAATAGAGGAAGTTGAAAAAGACAATCAGAATGAGAAGGAGAAGGAGAGGCTTCCAGAGGGGCTGCCACATGGGTTACTCCTGGATAATGGAATGGATAGTGAAGCCTCTCGCAAAAGCGCCGATAAAACACTCCCCCTCCCTTGATGGGAGGGGGTCGGGGAGAGGGGACTTTTTTGACATTCGCAAGAGGTTCATTGATAAACGTTATACCCCCGAGCGGGGCCCGCGGCAACTGATTAATCCGGGCGACGGGACAAATCCGTTTGACAAAAACACCTGATTCCCATATCTTGCCAGATTCCGCGCCTCTGTCGCGGACGCCGCGTCCCGCTATCGCGTTGCGCGGAGACAATAACCGCACCGGGAGAAAACCATGAGCGGAAACCTGATGCTCTGGATCGGCTTTGCCGTATTGATTACCGTAATGTTCATCCTCGATCTGGGGGTTTTCAACCGCAAGAGCCACGAAATCTCCTTCAGGGAGGCCCTGACCTGGACGCTGGTCTGGGTGGGCCTGGCCGTGGCCTTTAATGTCGGCATCCTTTTCTTTCTCGGCCGGGACAAGGCCCTGGAGTTTCTCACCGGCTACCTCATCGAGGAATCCCTCTCCGTAGACAACCTGTTCGTCTTCATCATGATCTTCTCCTATTTCCACATCTCGCGGGCTCTCCAGCCGAAGATACTGAAGTGGGGAATCATCGGAGCGCTGGTCATGAGGGCGATCTTCATCTTTCTCGGCATCGAGCTCTTCGAGCGGTTCCACTGGATGGTCTACGTGTTCGGCGGACTGCTGATCGTCACGGGATTGAAGATGGCGTTCGGCGGTGAAGAGAAGATAGAGCCCGAGAAGAACCTCGTCGTCCGGCTGGTGAGGCGGTTCGTGCCCATAACCAAACGTATCCATGGGGACAGGTTTTTCATCCGGAGAAACGGCATGCTGGCGGCCACCCCGCTCTTTCTCACGCTCCTGGTGGTGGAAAGCAGCGACCTCATCTTCGCCGTCGACTCAATTCCGGCCATTCTGGCGGTGACCAGGGACCCGTTCATCGTCTACACGTCCAATGTATTCGCCATAATGGGACTAAGGTCCCTGTTCTACCTTCTGAGCAACGTGATGGAGATGTTCGCCTATCTGAAGCTGGGGGTATCCTTCATCCTGGCGTTCGTCGGCGTGAAGATGCTTCTTTCACAGACATACCCGATCCCCATCTTCTTCTCCCTGGGAGTTATTGTCGGCGTCCTGGCCATATCCATCATGATGTCCATCATTATCGGCGCCGGAAAAAAGGCTTCGCGCAGGCGCTGAAGATTCATCCTTCGTTCCCTTCGGACGATTCCAACCGACGTTTTCCGGTTTATATGTCGCTCTTATCCCCGGAACCGGACTCGCCGGGAAAGACCCTTTGGGCATATATGTCGAAAACCGCCATAAACACGGCCAGGACAATGGGCCCCGCCACAACTCCCAGCGGACCCATGGAAAAGATGCCGCCCAGGACCCCGATGGCTATGACCAGGATCGGCAGATGCGCCTTGCCGCTGATGAAGAGCGGCCTGATGAGGTTGTCGATCATCCCCACCACGAGAGCTCCCCAGGCGATAAGGATGACCCCCTTCAACACTTCTCCCTGCAATATCAGATAAAGGGCGCCGGGAAGCCAGACAAGCGCCGTTCCCACACCCGGGATCAGGGCCGTGACGGTCATAAGCGCGCCGAAGACGATGGGGGAAGGAAGTCCGCTGAACCAGAACCCGATCCCGCCCAGAATCCCCTGAACGAGACAGGTCAGAAATATGCCGTAGATTACGGCTGACAGCACCCTCTTCACCGTGTCCAGGAGCTTGCCGGTATCACCCTCCCTGAGGGGTAACACGGACAGCGCCCTGCCGAGAAAGGATTCGCCGTCACGGTACATGAAAAAGAGGGTGATGACCATCAGCGCCAGCTTGATCACCAGCAGGAAAAGATTCTTGATCACGGCCGTCGAATAGCCCAGCAGGTATGAAGCGGCCTGCTTGACGGCCGGCAATACCGTCGCCCGCAGGTCCGGTTCAACCGAATCAAGGAAGGGCCTCACCTTCACGATCAGCGGCGCCAGCCGCGGATGAGCCATGAGCCTGTCAAGAGAAGGGGGGAGGCCTTCGCTTGCCACGCGTTCGAGATACTGGTAAACATTGCTCGTCTCGCCACCCAGGAGGATCAGGAAACCGGTGAAAGGAATTACAAGGGTAAGGACAACCGCGGGGGTCATTATGGAAGCGGCCAGGGTCTCCCTTCCGCCTAACCGCTTTCTCAGCCCGCGATAGAGGGGAAAGGTGGAAACGCCGATGACCGCCGCCCAGCCGAGGGTGTCGAGAAAGGGCGAGAGTATGGTGAATACCAGGTAGAGAAACCCGAGCATGAACGAAAAGGCCATCAACGCGAAAAAGACCCCGCGATCCATGAAACACCCCTTTCCACGAAGGAAACACCCGGACGGGAAGCGGTTACACCAACGCGCCGCCCATGACGCGGACCTTCAGAATGGCCGTTTTGGTCACTTCCTCGCACACCAGGGTAAAGCCCTCCACCTCCAGCCGTTCACCCTGCTCCGGCACCCTGCCGAGCCGGTCGAGGATCAGTCCGGCGAGGGTGTCATAATTCAGATCTTCTTCTTTCCTGATATCCATGATACCGGCAAGGTCGGACAGAGACATCTGGGCGTCCACGATGACGCTGCCGTCCGCCTGTCGCTGCACCCGGCCCGGCTCCCCGGCGTCGTGCTCGTCCTCGATCTCCCCCACCAACTCCTCCAGGAGGTCCTCGGTAGTCACCAGACCGCCTATGCCGCCGTATTCATCCACGACCATCGCCATGTGGGTCCTCATCCGCTGCATCTCCTTCAGCAGGTCATTGACCTTCTTCGCCTCAGGCACATAGAAGGGAGGGCGGACAATGGATTCAACGGAAAAACCGGGTTCGCCGACCATCCTCCCCAGAAAATCCTTGCCGTGGATAAATCCGAGGACGTTTTCTATGGAGCCCCGGTAGACCGGATATCGCGAGAACTTGTTCTCCAGTATCGTCTTCAGCATTTCTTCCCGGTCCGACTCCAGGTCGATGCCGACGATGCGAGTCCTGGGAACCATGACCTCCCTGACACTGGTGTGGGTGAAATCGAAGACGTTCTCGATGTATTCGCGCTCCGCCTCGCTGAACACCCCTGTTTCGTGTCCCTCCTGCACGATATGTCGCACCTCTTCCCTGGTAACGAACGCCTGCCCCCCATCAGCCTTGATCCTCAGCAGGCAGAGGACCGCCCGATTGGACATGGTAAGGAAAGATACGGCAACCGAACCGGCGGCCGCCATGAACCTGATGGCCTTCGCGACCCTCAGCGACATGCTGTCCGCGTACTGGAGTCCGATGGTCTTGGGCACCAGCTCACCGAAGATAAGTGTCAGGTAGGAGATGAATACCACCACCACGCCGATAGACAGGGGCTCCGCCGCCTGGCGTACGAACTGCGAGGGAAAGGAAAGGAAAAGGGGCTTCAGATACTGAACCGCCGCCGCGCCGCCCACCGCCGACGCCAGACTGCCAACAATGGTGACCCCTATCTGGACGGTTGCCAGAAAACGATGGGGATCATCCTGGAGAGACTCCACTATCTTGGCGCTTTCGTCGCCGCTCGCCACCAGTTGCGCGATCCTGCTCTTGCGGGCGGAGATGATTGCCAGCTCCGAGCAGGAAAAGAAACCGTTCGCCAGGATCAGCGCTGAGACAAAAAGCAGTTCCAGCCAGATGGATTCCACACCTTTCTCCTCCCATTGTCTTCCGGGCAGGCAACGGCGAAAAACCGGGAATGGGCGCGCCATCACCGGAAAACGCCCGGGGCCGGCCGAATCAGAAGATATCCTCCAGCAATTCAAGACATGCGTCATCCCGGTTGAGCGTGTACAGGTGGACCCCCGGCGCTCCTTCATCCAGCAGCGCGCGGATCTGCCGCCGGGCATGCTCGATACCCAGCGCCTGTACCGCCTCCGGTCCGCCCTTCTCCTGGGCGCGCTCAAGATTCGCCAGAAGTTCCGGCGGGATCGTGGCGCCGCACAGAGACAGGACCTTCTTTATTACCCGCAGGCTGAAGATGGGCATCACGCCGGGGATTAGAGGTCTGTCTATGCCGGCGGCGCGCGCGCGTCTCACGAAATCCCAGTAGTATCGATTATCGAAAAAAAGTTGCGTCACCACGAAATCTCCACCCTGCGCCAGCTTGAACCTTAGTGCCTCCAGGTCCTTTTCAGCGCAGGCCGCCTCCGGATGACCCTCGGGATATCCGGCGACGCCTATTCCCATCAGCGGCCGGCTCTCCCTGATGAACGCCACCAGGTCCGATGCATACGTAAACTCCCCGCCGGGCGTCAACGGGACATCGGCGTCCAGGGGCGGGTCACCCCTCAGGGCCAGGACATTGTCCACCCCGGCGGCGGCGATTTCGTCCAGAAAGCCCGTGATACCCCGGCGCGTGGCCCCGACACAGGTAAGATGGGCCATGGGTTCCAGGTCGTACTCTTTCTTCAGGCGGGTGACAATCTCCAGGGAATGGGACTGGGTCCCTCCTCCGGCGCCATAGGTGACGGAAACAAAGAGGGGGTTTATGGAACGAAGCCTCTCGACCACCCTGAAAAAGCCCGGCCAGTCAACCTTTTCCTTCGGGGGAAAGAATTCAAGAGAGATAAACGGCTTTACCTCACGAAAAAGTTCAACTATTCTCACGAACACACTCCTCGGACACACTTCCCCGCCCTGTCCGGCGACGGGCGTGGATAACATTTTTTCATTACATTACCGGATGTTAGGTTGTAGACGTATAACACGGCGACCCGGTATTTGCAAGACCCGCCCCCTGCGTAAAAGCGCGACCGGGGCGGCGTAACGGTTTCCGGAATGAACGGCGCATAAGTATGCCCGGAAAAGATATCTGGAAACCATTCAAGAATTCAGCTAGAATTTTCTTTTTTTCCGTATCCGCAAAGAAAGGTTCTTTATGTCTGAAACCGTTTCACTCACCGACACCCACGCCCATATTGACGGAAAAGAGTTCCTGGTCGATTTCGATTCCATGCTGGACCGGGCCGCGAAGGCGGGCGTGACGCGCATCATCGCCGTCGGCGGCGATATCGAATCAAGCCGCCGGGCGGGCGAGCTGGCCATGGGCCATGAACACATCTTCTGCTCGGCGGGGATACATCCCCACGACGCCTCCCGCGTAACGGAAGAATGCTATGGAGTGATAGGCGATCTGGCCTCCTCTAATCCGAAGACCGTAGCCATAGGCGAGATCGGCCTTGACTTCTACCGCGACCGCTCTCCAAGGGACATCCAGGAGACCGTATTCCGGCGTTTTCTGATAATGGCGGCGGAGCTTTCCCTGCCTGTTATTATCCATGACAGGGATGCCCATGAAACGATCCTGAGAGTCCTCCGGGAAGAAAGATCACGCGGCATCCGCGGCGTCCTGCACTGTTTCTCCGGCGACCTCGCCATGGCCCGGGAATGCATTGATCTCGGATTCTTCCTCTCCATCCCCGGCACGGTCACCTTCCCGTCCAACGGGCAGTTGCGGGAGGTGGTAAGGGAGATATCCATCAACCATCTCCTCCTGGAGACCGACTGTCCCTACCTGGCGCCGGTCCCCTATCGAGGAAAACGTAACGAGCCCGCCCATCTGCGCATTACGGCGGAAAAGGTGGCAGAACTGAAGGGGCTTTCCCTCCAGGACGTGGCCCGCGTAACCACCCTGAACGCGGACTTGCTCTTTTCCATGGGAGCGTCAGAAAGGGAAGCGGCCATTGCCTATCGCATCCGCGATTCCCTGTACCTGAACATCACCAACCGCTGCTCCAACCGCTGTTCCTTCTGCGCCAAGTTCACGGACTTCTTCGTAAAAGGACACTTCCTGAAGCTGGACCACGAGCCTTCATTCCATGAGGTCATGGCCGCCATCGGAGATCCTTCGGGCTACAGGGAGATCGTATTCTGCGGCTATGGTGAACCGTTGCTGCGCCTCGACCTGGTGAAGGAGGTGGCCGCTAAGCTGAAGAAAAGGGGATGCCGCGTCCGCGTCAACACGGACGGCCAGGCGTCCCTGGTTCACGGGCGGAACGTGCCGCCGGAGCTGGCGGGTCTGGTGGACGCCATCTCCGTGAGTCTCAACGCCGCCGACGCCGGAACCTACCAGAGGTTGTGCCGAAGCCCCTTCGGCGAAGCGGGTTTCCAGGGGGTCCAGGACTTCCTGGTGGAGGCGAAAAAGCACATCCCCACGGTCATCGCCTCCGCGGTTTCCGTACCCGGCCTGGACGTGGAAGCGGTCCGGAAGCTGGCGGAGTCACTGGGAGTAACATTCAGAGAAAGGGAGTTTGCCGATGTTGGATGAAACACCGACGAATACTGATAACAGGAAAGACCACGCGACCGACCCGGCCGGAACCACCTCCTCCATCGGCATATGCCTGGGCGCCTGCACCATCACTATCGCCCGGCGCACGGAAGAGGGCGTCTCATATGAAGAGGGCGTTTCATATTCATCCATAACCCATGACGGCAGGGTGGCGGAGGAGCTTCAGACGCTTCTGTCCCAGGCCCTGCCAGCCAGGGTGGGAATCACCGGACGGGCCTTCCGCCGGATGGTGACCATTCCCACCCTGTCGGAACCGGAGGCGGTGGAACTGGCTTACGAGCGACTGCGCCCCTCCTGCCCCGATATCGACTGCATCGTCTCGGCCGGGGGGGAAACCTTCATTGCGTACCTGCTGGACGGCGCCGGCAGGATCCGTTCCGTCCAGACCGGCAACAAGTGCGCCTCCGGCACGGGTGAGTTCTTCCTCCAACAGATCAAGCGCATGGATCTGGACCTGGAAGAAGCGACGGCAGCGGCCATGGGAGCGGAACCGCACCCCGTAGCCGGGAGATGTTCGGTATTCTGCAAATCCGACTGCACCCACGCCCTGAACAAGGGACTGCCAAAGGGAAGCGTCTGCGCCGGGCTGTGCAAGATGATGGCGGGCAAGATCCTCGACCTGCTAAACAAGACAAAGGCGTCACGCGTTCTGGTAATCGGCGGCGTCAGCCGGAACGAGGTGGTGATGAAGTACCTGCGGGAATCATCCATTGAGGTCTTCACCCTGCCCCAGTCCCCCTGTTTCGAGGCCCTGGGCGCCCTCATCCGCGCCGAAAAGGACGGTAAGCTCCTCTCCACGGCCGGAAGCCTTCTCACCCCTTCCCACCACTCCTTCACCTTCCATCCCGGTCTCCGTGAATCCATGGAAAAGGTGCGCTTCACCACCATGGCGCGGGGCGCGTTCCATGACGGGGAGTACATCCTCGGCCTGGACGTGGGGAGCACCACCACCAAGGCGGTGCTGCTGCGCACCGACACCAGGGAGATAGCCGCCGGGATATACCTGCGCACCTCCGGCGACCCGGTGGGCGCCAGCAGACGCTGTTACAGGGAGCTGCTGAACCAGATTCCGCCCGGCGTCTCGCCTCGTGTCATCGGATTAGGAACCACCGGCAGCGGCAGGCAGATAGCCGGCCTTCACGCCCAGACCCCCGGCATCGTCAACGAAATCGTGGCCCATGCGGCGGCGGCGGTCTTCTTCGATCCCGAGGTGGAGACCATCTTCGAGATCGGCGGGCAGGACGCCAAATACACCTTCATAACCAACCGGGTGGCCAGCGACTACGCCATGAACGAGGCATGCTCCGCCGGTACCGGGTCATTCCTGGAAGAGGCCTGCCGTGAGGCCCTCGGCATCGCCACCGAAGAGATCGAGGCCATCGCCCTCGGTTCTTCCTCCGCCCCCAACTTCAGCGATCAGTGTTCGGCTTTCATCAGCAGCGACATAAAGACAGCGGTGCAGGAGGGGATATCCAAGGAAGACATCGTGGCGGGCGTAGTCTATTCCGTCTGCCAGAACTACCTGAACAGGGTAAAAGGCGCCCGCCCCGTGGGAGGAAAGATCTTCATGCAGGGGGGTGTCTGCTACAACCGGGCGGTGCCTGTGGCCATGGCGGCCCTGTGCGGAAGGGAGATCATCGTCCCGCCCGAACCGGGACTCATGGGCGCATTCGGCGTGGCCCTGGAGATCCTGCGCGGCATAGAGTCCGGATTGATGGATAAAGGCGCCTTCGACCTGGAGGAACTGGCCGGCCGGGAGGTGGCCTATCGCGAACCCTTCACCTGCAAGGGCGGGTCGGAGGGGTGCGACCGCAAGTGCACTATCGCCAGGATCGAGATAAACGGCGCTGTTTTCCCCTTTGGCGGGGCATGCGACATGTACTACAACCTGCTGAAAAAAAAGGGGACCGAGACGGCCGGGCTGGATCTGGTAAAGGTCCGCGAAGAGCTGGTGTTCGGCAAATACGCCCCGCCGCGGGTACCGGACGCAACGGTCACCGTAGGCATCCCGGCCTCGCTTCTCACAAACACGTTCTACCCGTTTTACGCCCGTTTCTTCAGCAGCCTGGGCATCGGTGTAATTCCCGGTCTGACGCCTTCCCCTGAAGGGATGGAGGCGCCCGGCTCATCCTTCTGCTTCCCGGTTATGTTGAGCCACGGATTCGTGCACGGGCTTCTGAAAAAGGACCCGGACTACATCTTCATCCCCTTCGTGAAAAACATCTCCCTGGAAACCAGCGACGAGACCAACTGCACATGCCCGTTCGTCCAGGCCGACCCCGACTACCTCAGGGCCGCCTTCCACGACCAGCTGGTGCCGAAACTCCTTACGGAAGTCCTGGAATTCGACAAGCCGGACCTGCTCCGCAAGGCCTTCATCTCCCTTGGGGCAAAGCTCGGCTTTTCCGAAGCAAGGTCGTCCAGGGCCTTTCAGGAGGCCGTGGAAACCTTCGACGCCATGCGGCGGGAGATGCTCGACCTGGGAAGGGAATTCCTGCGGAACCTCAGGCCGGACGAAAGCGCGGTGGTCCTCTTCGGCCGCCCCTACAACGCCTTCAGCCGTTTCGGCAACATGGGAATCCCCCACAAATTCGCCAGCCGCGGCTACCGGGTCATTCCCCACGACTTCCTTCCCCTGGAGGAACTGGGAGGTCAGACCCATCCCCAGATGTTCTGGGCCACCGGCCAGGGGATCATGCAGGCGGCCGCTTATGTGCGCGGGACCCCCAGCCTCTTTGGCGCCTTCATAACCAACTTCAGTTGCGGACCGGACTCCTTCATCACCGGCTATTTCCGGGACGCCATGGGCCAGAAACCCTCTCTCACCCTCGAGATAGACGCCCATACCGCGGATGCCGGGATCGACACCAGGATCGAGGCGTTCCTGGACGTCATCAGGGGATACCGGGAACTGGGCCTGGGTGAGGAAGAACGGTCGGATTTCGTTCCCGCGCGCATGACGGCCGCAAACGGGGAACACTTCGTGGAAACCGGGGACGGCAGGCGTTTCCGCCTCACCGACCCCGAGGTGCATATCATCATCCCCTCCATGGGGGAGTTTACCGCCCGCTGTCTCGCCGCGGCCATGCGCTTCGCCGGGATCCGGGCCACGGCCCTGACGCCCCCCGGCCCCGTTGAAATGACCATCGGCAAAGGCTTCGCCACCTGCAAGGAATGCCTTCCCCTGATACTTACCGCGGGGTCACTGGCGAAATACATAAGCGAATCCCGCCGTGAAGGAGAGGTTCTGGTCTATCTGATGCCGGAAACGGACGGGCCCTGCCGCTTCGGCCAGTACAACGTCTTCATGAAGAACTATATCCGCAAGAACCGGATCCCGGATGTGGCGCTTCTTTCCCCCAATTCGGAAAACGGCTACGACGGTCTCCCGGCGAAGCTCTCCAGAAGGGCCTGGCTCGCCCTCTCCATCGGCGACGGCCTGGAGGAGATCCGGGCGGGGATCCTCGCCCTGGCCGTTGAAAGGGAAAGGTCCATGCAGGCCCTTTTACGGACGGTGGATCGCCTTGTAGGCGCCATCACCGTTGACGGCTACAACCGCCTGATGAAGACCCTCCAGGACGAGATGGAAGCCCTCTCCGCCCTGCCCAGAAAAGGAGAGCTCCATGATGCGACCCGAATCGCCCTGGTAGGAGAGATCTTCGTGCGGCGGGACGACTTCTCCCGCCAGTACCTGGTTGAGAAGCTGGCTGATAAAGGGGCGCTGGTCAGGACCGCGCCGGTTACCGAATGGCTGCACTACACGGATTACTGCGTGGCAAAGGGGCTCAACGGTCCGGTTTCCATAAGGAAGAGGCTGGTCATGAAGGCCAAGAAGCTGGTGATGCGCAAGGATGAGAGGCTCATCGGGCGGCTCCTGGCCAAATCCGGGTTCCACGACGGTCACACCGTGGATGTGGATCACCTGGTTTCCAGGGGAAAATCGCTCCTCAACCCCCAACTGACGGGCGAGGCCATCCTCACCATCAGCTCCGCGCTCACGGAGGTGGGGGACTCCGCCCACGGCGTCATCAGCATCGGCCCCTTCGGCTGCATGCCGTGCCGCATAGCCGAGTCCATCCTCACCTACAGACTGGTGGACGAGAAGGAGAACTTCTCGGTAGACAATGGCAACTTCTGGGCGGCCAGCAAGGACAGCCTCCCCCTCCCTTTCCTCGCCATCGAAAGCGACGGCAACCCTTTCCCGCAACTGGTGGAAACCAGGCTGGAGAGTCTGCTGCTGTCGGCGAACCGTCTGAAGGAGAGCCTGCGCGGGGTGTGAGAAAAGGGAGCGGAATACAACCATGGGATAAAAAAAAAGCAGCCTTTGCGGGCTGCTTTTTTGTATCCTCATTCTGGAAGGAAAGGAGCTTATGCCTCGGACCACGCCAGTTCCGTCGCGGAGAGGGGGAAGACCGCACGGGAATCATGGCGGTCACCAGCTTCCACCAGTTTCCAGCATTCAGGTCTGGCGAGGATCTCGGTGACAAGCTTGTGATTCAGATCATGGCCTGATTTGTATGCCTTGACATGTCCGATAAGTGGATATCCGGCAAGGGAGAGGTCCCCCACGGAGTCCATGATCTTGTGCCGTACAAATTCATCATCGTAACGGAGTCCCCCCTCGTTCAGGATTCCATCATCACCGATGACCACTGCGTTATCCAGAGAGCCTCCCCGTGCAAGACCGTTCGCCTTGAGGGTCTCCACCTCCACGAGAAAACCGAAGGTCCGGGCCGGGGCATAGTCCCGCGCAAAGACCTCATCGCTGAACTTCATGCTCCGGAACTGGTTGTTCACCACCGGATGGTTGAAGCGCATATCGAAGGAAACGCGGAAATAACGGGATGGTATGATGGCAATCTTCTTGTCTCCATCCACGACGCTGATGGGTTTTTTCACCACCAGAAACTTCCTGGGCCGCGAGAGGACCCGCACTCCAGCCTTGCGCAAGCCTTCGACAAAGGGAGCGGCGCTGCCATCCATTATCGGCACTTCAGGCCCGTCGATATCCACATGGACATTGTCGATGCCGCAACCGCTCAAGGCGGCCATGAGGTGCTCAATTGTGGAAACTATGGCTCCCGATACACCAATCGTAGTGGAGAGCCTTGTGTTTACAACGTTTTTAGCTATCGCCTCGATGGAAACCGAGGGACTCATATCAATGCGGTGGAAGACAATCCCTGTTCCCGCGTCCGCTGGACGCAGGGTCATGGATACATCCTTGCCGGAGTGGAGTCCGATCCCTGAAAATACCACCTTGTTTTTAACCGTTGCTTGAAAGGCCATCAGAGGCTCCTTTGAAATATTTTTTTGGCAAGCTTCTCGTCTCATTATGTAGCAACATCCAGGCCAATACAGGACAACGGGGAAAACATATCCAAATCAAGCTATTTCAAGACGTTACAGCGCGACAACCATTCTTGACATGAAGCTTGCCCCGCAACACTGTTGTTCAAACGCCACAACCCATGTTGCAATTACGCCACAGTTGTCCGGAAACAGGTCGCTTCAATTCCGGCTGGCGGGAGCGCGGAAAGCTTTAACCTAAAAAAAATCGCCACAGAGAACACAGAGGGCGCAGAGGGTTTTCCTAGAACTTTCGAGCAGTTACTCCAAAACAAAGATATTACGATCGTCACCTTTATGGTGATTCTGGTAGTTGATTTTTTCGCTATTATATCTCTGTGTTCTCTGTGACCTCTGTGGCTGAAATGCCGTTTTCAGGTTTAAAGCTCCAGGTTCATTGCCGCATGGAACAATTTGGCGCCTTGCCGCGTAAAGGGAATGGTACAGAGGATAGCCTTACCGGGATGGAAGGAAAAGGACTCCAGAAAGGTGTAGGACTTTTTCCGCGCCTCGGTAACGGTAGAGAGAAGGATTATCTCGCCCATGTTTCGCGCGTCATCCTCACGAAAGACTATGGGCGCGACCCGGACATCCCTCCGTTCAATAAAGGAGAGTGGCGGCTGCCTGAGGGTGATGAGCCGCCCGGCCCGCACGAGTTGAGGTGGAGAAAGGAAGGCGCACGCGGGAACGAATAACAGCGGGGGAGAGTCTTCCCCATCTCCGCCCCCGGACGGCAGGGAACCGGTCAGATTGCGAAAGCCCCCGCGGGAGGCCACGACGCCCTCCCGGGTCGTAACCCGAAACGGCAATATCCAGAAGGGGATGAGCAGATCGCCGCTACCCTCCGCATGACGTAGTTCACGCATTGTCAACGAACCGTCCACAAGCTCCCAGGACGCATTACATGAGAGACAGACAAAGATCACGTCTTCCTCCTCCGACGGGAGGCGACTGCCGCAAGCAGGACAAAGGAGGGGGATGACCTTGATGTCTCCGGTTCTATCCATGGCGGACATCCTCCTTTCTCCGGGTAAGGCGAAAGAAGAACGCGGCCAGAGATGCAGGTGAAAGGCCGTGGCTCTTATACATCCAGACGAGAAAGGCAAGAAACGCAACAGCGCCGAGGGCGCTATGCAAGGTCCACGAAAATAGCACAAGAAGTATGACCAGCATCGGGGCGAAAAGGCGTATTTCCATGGCGCCGGGAAATCTGGCCTTGAGGATTCCGCCGTTAATGGCATCAACGACCACGGGATAGACACGCTCGCCCGCTGAAAAGGAAAACCTCCACACGGGATAGGACGTCAATGCAAGCCTCTCGGAGCAGAGCCGCATGGAGTCATGGATGCGCAGCGCCCCGGCGGGGCGGGAGCGGTCCCTGGCGGCCGCCAGGGCCTCGCCGCGCACCTGGTCAACCCCCTTGACCGGATCAAATACCGTCCCGCGCTTCTTCAGCAGGGCATGGTCCATTCCCCGCAAGGGAAGCACCGCGCCCGCCAGGGCAATCCCCAGCAGACCAAAGGAGGTGATATCAAACGCGGGGGAACTGAAGTCAAGCGGAGAGGCCACCGTTTCGAAGAACTGCTCACGGGGCCCCCTGCGCTCGATGACCCTGGTGGTCCCGTTTTCATCGGTTACTTCCTCTTTCACCACTGTTTCCCGCTCCGTCCACTGCCAGCCTACCGCCAGGCCCTTAAGAGACCAGTACGGCAGAAAGCACAGTTCTCCCTTTTCAAACCTGAGTGTTTCCACCAGTTTCCCGTCAACCCCCGACGTAGCCAGGAACTTCCGGACCGCGGCGCGGGCGCGCGGGAGGTCCAGTCTCTCCTCAAGATAGAAACGGGCTATGCCCGCCTCGCCGGAAACAGCCAGGGATGTTCCGCAACTGGGGCAGAGGCCGTTGCGCGCCCCTTCCCGGAAACTGAAGGGACTGCCGCACTGGGGGCAACTGATTGCCGCTGAACTGGCCCCGGTCACGAGGGAAGCTCTCTCTTGAGCATGACGCGATAAACCCCATGGAAAACGGCGAAGGAAAGGAGAAATGAGCCGGCCCGGACAAGATGGTCGCGGATAAGAAGCCCTTCAACCATGAGGACGATAGCGAAAAAGGCAATCATGGCCATGTGCCGTAGCATCAGGGAGGAACCGGTAGGTACTGGATATCCAAGGGCGAAGACCCGCCCGTCGGGGCCCGAGACAATAGCGGTGTAATCCTGTTCCGCCGCGCGGCACGTAAGAAAATAGAGGGGTATGAAAACCAGGCTCCAGTTCCCCCTGACATCACCTTCCGGCACACGATCAGCGGCCTCCTCCATTGAAACGGAAGGCTTCGGATACTCATCGTCATCGGAAAGGAATACCAGGTCGCCCGCCGGCAGGGCAACGAAATCAATCTCGGAAAACGGGTGCTCCAGGGCAGGGGTCAGGGTGCGGCGGTCTCCATTCCTTGACAGCATCCAGAAGGGAAAGGCAAGGTAATCGACCGCAATCCGCTCCACGGGTTCGGTAAACATCCCCCTCTCCAGGTAGGAGGCCAATGCGCTCCAGGCCTGGCGATCATCCCGGACATGCCTGAAGGTGTATTCCGTAACGCCCTTGCCGCCCCGCGCAACGAAAGAGGAGGCGCAGAAGGGACACCGGTAGAAACGGCTCTCCGTAAGGGCGTCAACGGGAGCTCCGCATTGGGGACAGGCGACCCTCATCCGCTACTCTCCCAATGATGCGCCGCATGAATCGCAAAACCTCGCCCCGGCGGCCGCGTCCTTTCCGCATTTCGGACATTTTCGCGGTGAGTCCAGGCGAAGGCCGCACGACGGACAGAAAACAGCGCCGGAAGGCATCTCGCCATTGCATCCGGGACAGCGGCCAACCGCCCCCAGCCTGGCGCCGCAAGAGGGGCAGAAAGAGGAACCGGAAGGCGCCGGCTCGTGGCATGACGGGCATTCCAGGCGACCGGCCGCGACACCCGCGCCTGGGCGGGTCTTCATTCCATCTCCCATCAGCATCCCCGGGATCATCATGCCCAGGCCCGCGCCGACGCCGATTCCCATCCCCTGGGCCGCGCCTCCGTCGCCGCCGGAGGCGGCCGCCTTTTCCATGCTCTGGGCCGCCTTGAAACGGAGATATCCGTCCATATCGCCTCCCAGCGCGTTCATGGACCCCTTTTCATCGATAACCTTCTGGACCTCGGGCGGCGGGGTTATGGAGTTGATGTAAAAATCGGCCAGCTCCAGTCCATACTTGCTGAAATCCGCCGTCAGGCGGGTCTTGACGTCAAGGGCCAGCTCATCGTACAGGCGGGGAAGGTCCAGCAGGGTCTTGAGGGTCTCACCAAGGAGATCGTTCAGTCTGGCGACGGTCACATCGCGCAGAAACTCCTCGATCTGAAGGACCGTGTATACCCCCTGGGTGCCGGCCAGCGTGTTGATCAGCGGCAGCGGCGCCACCACCCGGAAGGTGTAGTTTCCGAAGGCGCGCAACCTGACCATACCAAACTCCGCGTCACGGAAAGCCACCGGCTCCCTGGTTCCCCAGCGCATCTCGGTAAAGGTCTTCATGTTGACGAAACAGACCTCGCACCGGAACGGCGAGGTAAAGTTCCACGGCAGGGAGAGTATCTTGGTCAGGATGGGAAGATTGTTGCTGGTCAGGGTGTGCCGTCCCGGGCCGAACACATCGGCCGCCCGTCCATCACGAAAAAAGACCGCCCGCTGGCTTTCCCTCACCACCAGTTGGGCGCCGAACTTGATTTCCGCCGACCCCTCGGCGGGAACGCGGTGGACAAGCTCGGCGCCGCTCTCGTCAAACCATTCAATTACCTCGAGAAATACCGTATTCATCCTGTTTACGGCCATGAGATCCTCCTATTTTCGAATCAGCCAGAGTATGAGAGAGAGAATTACGGACACCAGGAGAGATGTGGCAAGGGGGAAGTAGAAGGTAAACCTTTCTTTCCTGACCATGATGTCTCCCGGGAGCCTGCCCAGCCACGGAATCTTTTCCGAAAAGGCCAGAAAGGCGCCGATCGCGGCAATCACCAGGCCCGTAACAATGAGCATCCTGCCCAGGCCGGTCATGGCGACTTGACCCGGGAAGCTTTATTCTTGGGCGCGTACCGGTCCTTCTCGCTGTAAATGCATCCGCAATACTGCTGCCGGTAAAGCCCTATCTCCTTTGATATCTCAATGCCCCTGCGCCATCCGGTCCGGTAGTCCTCGTAATGAAACATCACGCCATGCCGTTTCCCTGCCCGCTCCCCCTCCTCGCGGATGGCATCGTGCGCCTGGTATCTGCTGTAAAGGAGGGTGGTTGTGAAGGCGGAGCAGCCCAGTTCCGCCGCGGCCCTGGCCGTTTCCTCTATGCGGGACGAATAGCAGTAGCGGCAACGCTCTTCAGGGTGGGAAGCGACCGCGCCAAGAAAGACCTCCAGCAGATACTCTTCCCGGTAGACAACCGGAAGATCAACCAGTGAAGAGTACTCCTTCAGGGTTTCCAGACGGCGCGAGAATTCCTGGTACGGATGGATATTGTGGTTGAAGAAGAAGCCGGTAACCTCGGCGCCCGAGGCGCGGAGGACCTCCAGCGGATAAATAGCGCAGGGCGCGCAGCAGATGTGAAGCAGGATATTCATGGAACGCATAGTAAACCATTCCCTCGGGCAAAGGCAATGATGTTGTATCGTCACCCGCGCGGCGGTGACGAGCCATTCTTCCATTCTCAAACGGAGGCGGGCCCGGCGATTTCCTCTCCATGACGGGTACCCCCTTATATTTTCCCCGGAACGGGGAAACCGCCGTTTTGGCGCGGTATGGCTTCCGGGTCAAAGGAGGCAACCGACCAGGAAATAATATCCGCGCAAGCGGCGCCCAGGAGTCGGGCCGGCGGTTGCTGGCCGAGAAAGCGGAGCGCGTCCAGGAGAAGGCGATGCCCTTCCTTCTCCAGGTCGCGGCCTGAAGCAAGGGAAACGGCATTGTCCCTTTTGCTGAGCTTTGCCCCGCCGGGACCGGTGACCAGGGGAAGGTGATGGTAGGAAGGGGTGGGATAACCGAGAAGGCGCTGAAGATGGATCTGGCGTGGCGTGGAGGTAAGGAGATCCGAGCCGCGGACAACCTGGGTCACCCCGGAATCGGCATCGTCCACCACCACGGCCAATTGATAGGCAAAGGGACCGTCGGCCCGCTTCACCACAAAGTCACCTCCCGAATCGGCAAGGTTGCGGCTGAAAGGGCCCATGACACCGTCATGGAAAGAGATGGTTCCAGGCGCCGTCCTGACCCGCAACGCCCTCGCGGGTTTCCCTTCCGGCAGGCCGTTCCGGCATGTCCCCGGATACCCCGGACCCTCATCGCCTGGATGCGGGGCGGAGGCGGCGCGGGCTATCTCGGCCCGCGAACACCCGCACGCATAGGCGAAACCGTCCCGCAGCAATCCGTCCAGGGCCCGCTGATAGAGTTCCGTGCGGCGGCTCTGGTAAACAACCTCTCCGTCCCACATGAAACCGAGAATCTCGAGGGTGCGCAGGATATCATCGGCCATTCCCGCAACCACGCGCGGGGTGTCCAGGTCCTCGATGCGGAGCAGCCAAAGGCCCCCTTCCCTCTTGGCCATAACGTAACTGGCGAGGGCCGCCACCAGAGACCCCACATGCAGCGGCCCCGTGGGAGAGGGGGCGAAACGGCCGACGGTAACGGGATTATCTGATGGCTTGCTGGAATACAAGGGACAATCTCCGGACAGGTCTCACGACCGCCCCAGGACCTCTCTGGCGAGACGCAGGGTGATCTTTCTCCCCTCCGACAGGGCGAAACGGTTTATCCGCTCCAGCGCGTCGCGGAGGGAAGGCACATCCCGGCGCACTATGGTGAGGAAGTAGTCCGCCACGTCCTCGGGAAGGATAACCTGCCGGTCCTCGGCAAGCTTGGCCAGGATCATCCTTCGCGAATCGTCGTCGGTGATGTCTACCCGCGCCACCAGCCCCCACAGCAGCCGGGAGATGAGGTGGCCGTCCAGGTTGGAGAGGTCTTTGGGCGGGAAAAGGCCGGTGACCATGATCTTCTTTCCCGCCCCGTAGAAATCGTTGAAGAGCTGCCAGACCTCGACCCTGAGGTTTTCATTATCGGGGATCAGGTGGATATCATCCATGAGCAGGGCGGGCGCGTCATGGAAACGTTCACCCAGCAGAGACAACCTTTCGGCGGCATAGTCTCCCTGATAGATATCGTCGATGGCCCTGAAGGATATACACGGCGCGGGCCTCCCGGTGACGGCGGAAAGGATTTCCGCGGCCGCGGCAAGCAGATGGGTCTTGCCGCTTCCGGGGGGTCCGTATAGATAGAGGAGATTATCCGTCCCGTTGTCTTCAACCAGGCGCCTGGCGAAATGCCAGGCCGCGTGGTTGCCCCCGCAGACCACGAAATTATCGAATGAATAACGGGGCATGGATGGAAAATCGAACACGAGCTGCATGGCTAGAAAAGATTCCCTTGCGGTGATCCAGGGCAGGCGCGGCCGAAATGGAGATAGGCGGATCTCGTCGCGGTCCTTCCACGGGGGGTACGGTTCAGGAAACCGTTCTGGATGAGATAGGGTTCGTACACGTCCTCGATGGTATCGCTCTCCTCGCATATGGCCGCGGCCAGGGTATCAAGCCCCACCGGGCCGCCGGAAAACTTGTCTATGATAGTGAGCATGATGAGGCGGTCCATGGGATCAAAGCCCATCTCGTCGATCTCCAGCAGCATCAGGGCGTCGTGGGCCACCTGCCTGGTGATGATCCCGTCGGCCCTTACCTGGGCAAAGTCGCGCACCCGCCGCAGCAGGCGGTTGGCCACACGGGGCGTCCCCCGGCTGCGGCGCGCCATCTCCAGGGCGCCGTCCGGTTCGATGGTAATCCCGAGGATACGCGCGGAACGGGTTACGATGATGGACAGCTCCTCCTCCGTATAGAATTCGAGACGGGAGATGACGCCGAAACGGTCCCGCAACGGAGAGGAAAGGAGACCGGCCCTCGTGGTGGCGCCCACAAGGGTGAACCTGGGGAGGTCCAGCTTGATGGTGCGGGCGCTGGGCCCCTGGCCGATGATGATGTCCAGCTGGAAATCCTCCATGGCCGGATAGAGGATCTCCTCCACCACATGGGAAAGCCGATGGATCTCGTCGATGAACAGGACGTCATGGGGCTCCAGGTTGGTAAGGATGGCCGCCAGGTCGCCAGGCCGTTCGATGACCGGTCCCGAGGTGGATTTGATGTTCACCCCCATCTCCGCGGCGATGATGTTGGCCAGGGTAGTCTTGCCCAGCCCCGGAGGACCATAGAGGAGCACATGATCCAGGGATTCGCCCCGCCCCCTGGCCGCATCAATGAAGAGTTGCAGGTTTCCCTTGGCCTTTTCCTGTCCCACATACTCCGCCAAAGCCCTTGGGCGCAGGGTGGATTCAAAAAGGGAATCATCTTCGGTTGTCTGTGGCTCTATGATTCGGGTCATTGGGGAAACCGGGTGATAAAAAATCAGTAATAAGTGATAAGTGATTGGTGATAGGTGATAGGTTATGGGTGATGGGTTAAAGGCATTTCGATTTTACTCATTACTCATCACTTATCACTCATCACTGGTTTTTTCACTTCATCAACGCCTTCAGCGCCTGCTTCAGGGCCTCTTCCATGGGGGCGTCGGCCGGGATTTTCATCTCGGAAAGGGTTTTCTTCACCACCGCCTCCTTGTATCCCAGATTGACGAGGGCGGAGGCCACGTCCTCCTCAATGCCCGGCGCCGGGCCGGTGGGCGCGCCGGCGCCGGCCGGAGGGGCGATATCGAGCTTGAGGACCTTGTCCCTCAGTTCCAGGACCATCCTCTCGGCGGTCTTCTTCCCTATGCCCGGCACCGATGAAAGGCGCGCCAGGTCGCCGCGGGTAATGGCGGCGGCCAGTTCGTCCACCTGGACGTTGGACAGGATATCCTTCCCCATCTTCGGTCCGATTCCGGAAACGGAGATGAGGAGCTGGAAGAAACCTTTTTCCGCCGGGGTCCTGAAGCCGTAAAGGCTTATGGCATCTTCTTTCACATGGGTGTAAATAGCAAGGGATATCCGAGCCCCGGTGTCCGGCAGCTCGTAGTAGGTGGAAAAAGGTATCTGGACCCGGTAGCCGACTCCGCTCACGTCGAGGATGATATATTCGGGTGATTTATAGGCGATTGTACCGGTGAGAAGGGCTATCATACCGCTCGCCCTCCCCTCGCGTTCATCCCCCTGGAGTGGGCATGACATATACCAACCGCCAAGGCGTCCGACGCATCCTCCTGGGCTGCTTCCGGCAGATTGAGGAGTACCTTGAGCATCTGCTGCACCTGGACCTTCGCCGCCTTGCCGTGGCCGACCACCGCCTGCTTGACCTGAAGGGCCGAGTATTCAAACACCGGGAGCCCGGCGTTTACCGCCGCGACGATTGCCGCGCCCCTGGCCTGGCCGAGTTTCAGGGCGCTCTGGACGTTCTTGGCGAAAAAGATGTTTTCCAGCGCGACTTCTTCCGGGCCATAACGCTCGATGACCTGGGAAAGTCCCGTGTATATACGTTGCAGGCGAAGGGGAAAATCCTTCGCGGAATCGGTGAAGATGGCGCCGTTGTCCACGTGGATCAGTCGGTTGCCTTCCTTGACGATGATTCCGTAACCGGTGATGCGCGAGCCGGGGTCGATACCGAGAATTCTCATTTACATCCCTTGAATGCTAAAAGGGCGGGTTCCGCGCCCGCCCCGGGAATCCTACATCATCTTTTCCATCTCTTCTTCCGAGATATCGAAGTTGGCGTAGACGTTCTGCACGTCGTCGTTGTCCTCCAGGCGCTCCATGAGGCGCAGCATGCTCTCGGCCTGTTTTCCCTCCAGCTTCACCATGGTCTGGGGGATCATGGTGACCTCGGCGGAATCGTATTTGAAGCCCGCCTTTTCCAGGGCTTCACGCACATCGTAAAAGGCGGATGGGTCCGTTGTGACCTCAATCTGGCCGTCCTCGTCAGAGACATCATCGGCACCCGCTTCCAGGGCCGCCTCGAACAGCTTGTCGAAATCGGCGTCTCCGGAAAAGACGATCAGACCCTTTTTATCGAACATCCACGAGACGCAGCCCGCCTCGCCCATGTTTCCGTTGCACTTGGAAAAGACGCTGCGCACATCGGAAACCGTGCGGTTGCGGTTGTCGGTCATGACCTCCACCAGCACGGCCACACCGCCCGGCCCGTAGCCCTCGTAGGTGGTTTCCTCGTAGATGACCCCTTCCAGGCCGCCGGTGCCCTTCTTGATGGCCCTCTCTATGTTGTCCTTGGGCATGTTCTCCGCCTTTGCCTTATCCATGGCGGTGCGAAGCCGCGGATTGCCGTCCGGGTCTCCCCCTCCTATCTTTGCCGCCACGGTGATCTCCTTGATCAGCTTTGTAAAGATCTTCCCGCGCTTGGCGTCCGCCGCCCCCTTCTTGTGCTTGATGGTGCTCCATTTATTGTGACCTGACATCTTCCCGCACTTCCTTTCATCGCGAATCTGTTGATAAATCCCGAAAACGGGAAATACTAGCATGGGAAAAAGCGGGTTGTAAAGAATGAAAATACCGGCGGGAAATGACCGGCGCGGCCATTGGAGGGAGGCGATACCGCCACACTTCCCTTGCCTGATCGCCGGTTTACGTGATACACAATAGCAACCCCGCACACCCGCTTCCCTTCCGCGGAAAACAGCCACCGAAAGGAGTCTCCAGCATGCCTATTGCCAACAAGATTGCCGGTTTCATCGATAAATCGTCATGGATTCGCAAGATGTTCGAAGAGGGCGAACGGATGCGCGCCATTCACGGAGAGGAAAACGTCTATGACTTCACCCTGGGAAACCCCGACGTGGAACCGCCCCCGGAATTTCTGAAGGAGTTCCGCGAACTGGCGGAGCATCCCGTGCCGGGCATGCACCGCTACATGAGCAACGCCGGATATGATGAGACCCGCGGGGCCGTAGCGGAAATCCTGGCGGAAAAATCCGGACTCCAGGTGACGGGCAATCACGTAATCATGACCTGCGGCGCCGGAGGCGCCCTGAACGTAGCGCTGAAAACCATCCTCAACCCGGGTGAAGAAGTGCTGATCCTCACCCCCTATTTCGTCGAATACAAATTCTACATAGACAACCACGGCGGGGTTCCAGTGGAGGTCTGGACGGACCGGAAGACCTTCCAGCTCAATCTGACGGCCATAGAAAACGCCATCACCCATAAGACCAGGGCGATCATCATCTGCTCGCCCAACAATCCCACCGGCGTTGTATACCCTATGGAAAGCCTCAAAAAACTGGGAGAGCTGCTGAGACGCAAGGAAAAGGAACACACGCGCCAGATTCTCGTCATCTCCGATGAGCCCTATGCCCGCATATGCTACGACGGGAAGGAAGCTCCCAATATCTTCCCCCTCGTGGACAACTCGGTCATCGTCACCTCCCACAGCAAGGACCTTGCCCTTCCCGGCGAAAGGATCGGTTACCTGGCGGCCAATCCGCGCATGCAGAGCGTGGAGATGTTCATACAGGGCGCCATATTCGCCAACCGTGTCCTGGGCTTCGTGAACGCCCCCGCGCTGATGCAGCGCCTGGTCGCCAGACTGCAGCGCGCCTCGGTGGACATAAACCTGTACCGGGAAAAGCGCGACCTGCTGTATGACAGCCTCACTGAAATAGGGTTCAGGATGGTGAAGCCCGACGGCGCCTTCTACCTCTTCCCGGAATCCCCCGTGCCCGATGACGTCAAGTTCGTGAAGCTCGCGCTTCAGCGGCGCATCCTGCTGGTTCCCGGCACGGGTTTCGGCGCCCCCGGACACTTCAGAATCGCCTACTGCGTTGACAGGAACATGATCCGGCGCAGCCTGCCGGCATGGCGGGAACTGGCTAAGGACGCAGGGATGTAGAATCAGGGGTCGAGGGGTCAAGGGGTTAGAGGAACCGCGCCGTATTCCAGACCCTTTTCACTTTTCACTTTTCACTTTTCACTTTTCACTTTTTACTTTTCACTCAAACCCTTCCCCCTCTAATCTGCTGCGTCAATTTGACCAGGGTCCACCCGCAAGGTATAGTCATTTTCATGGAATCTTCAAAGGAAACGGCACAACACATATTCTCGGCGGCGATTCAGGCGGCAAACCCCATGGACGCAGTGCGCCACCACTGCCGCGACATCCTCTCCCTCCATCGCGCCGGCGGCTTCCGGAGAATCATATCCGTCGGCTTCGGCAAGGCCGCCGTTCCCATGGCCCTGGCCCTTGAGGAAGAGCTGGGGGATATCCTGGATGATGGCGTCATCATCACTAAATACGGGCACACCTCCCCTCGCCTGCCCAGGCGCTTCCGCGTTTTCGAGGCGGGACACCCCGCTCCCGACGAAAACGGCGTCCTCGGAACAGAAAAAATCCTCCGGCTTGTCTCGGACTCGGACGAGAATACTCTCGTAATAACGCTCATATCAGGAGGCGGTTCATCGCTGCTGGTCGCTCCGGACGAGGGAATCACCCTGGCGGCGAAACGCGAGACCACGGAGATTCTTCTCCGCGCCGGCGCCGGAATCCATGAACTGAACACCGTCAGGAAACACCTCTCCAGGGTCAAGGGAGGCCGTCTGGCCCGGATCATCCACCCCGGCCGGACCGTTTCCCTGATCCTCTCGGATGTCATCGGCGACAACCTCGATGTCATCGCCTCCGGTCCCACCGCGCCCGACACCACATCCTTCAGCGACGCCCGGGAGGTCTTGCGCCGGTTCGCTTCGGCCGGCGGCGTCCCTCCGGAGGTCGAGGCCCACCTGGCCGCGGGGGCCGGGGGAGAAATTCCCGACACGCCAGGTAAAGGAGACCCGGTTTTTGAACGGGTGACCAACAGGATCATCGGCGGCAACCAGGCGGCCCTGCTGGCCGCGAGGGAAGCCGCGGAAAAGCTGGGCCTCGACACGGAAATGCTCGCCGCGCCACTGGTCGGCGAGGCGGCCGATGCCGGCCGCATGCTTGCCGGTCTTGCCCGGAAGAGCGCGGCGCGGCGAAGGGAACTCCCCTTGTGCATCCTTTCCGGAGGAGAGACCACCGTCACCGTCCGGGGACAAGGCAAGGGGGGGAGAAACCAGGAGCTGGCCCTCTCCTTTGCCCTGGAGATCTCCGGCATCCCCGGAATCACCCTCCTTTCCGCCGGAACCGACGGAACCGACGGCCCCACGGACGCCGCGGGCGCGCTGGTGGACGGAAACACCATCAACGCGGAGACCAAGGCCGAAGCGCTCAGCTCCCTGGCGGAAAACGACTCATACACGTTTTTCAGCCGGCAAGGAGGACTCTTCACGACCGGTCCCACGGGGACAAACGTCATGGACATCCAGATCATCATAATCCGGTAATCGCCGGTTCCACGGAGGCAACATGAAACCCTTTTCCCTCGATCAACGCCTTGCCGCGGACTGCATCACTCTGGGTGAAATGCCCCTCAGCCTGCTGCTCCTTTTTGACAACTCGATTTTCCCCTGGTTTATCCTCGTGCCGCGCCGGGACGCCGCGGAGCTCTTCCAACTGGCACGGGAAGATCAGCTTGCCCTTATGGAAGAGATCAATCTTCTTTCCCGTTTCGTAAAGGACCGGTTCGGAAGCGAAAAACTGAACGTGGCCGCCATCGGCAACATCGTCAGGCAGCTGCATATTCACGTGGTGGGAAGGAGCTCCGCCGATCCCATCTGGCCGGGAGTGGTGTGGGGATACCCGGAAAGAACGCCTTACTCATCTTCAGACATCGTTTCCGTTGTTACGGGGCTGGAAAACGGAATGCCGGAAGGAATGTTCCGGAAAAGATAGCCGCCGCTATCACGCGCGGAAAGAGATAAAACAGTCGGACAAGACCTTGACTGGGCTGAAATGATACATATATTTGAATGAGAAATGACTGAATACCCTCTATGAGGGCCAAACCAGGAAAGGAGGCGCCCACCATGGCAGACAAGGAAAACAGAGAGCTGGCGAAAAAGGAACATCGGGAGATACTGAAACCGGACAAGGGGTTTTTCTCGCCCTTTGAAGAGATGGAAAGATGGTTCGAGGAGGCATTCCGCAGACCGTTCTTCGCGCCTTCCTGGATGCCGCGCTTCAAGTTGCCCGAAGCCGGAGCGACCTTTCCAACCGTGGATATCTTCGAAGACGGGAATGACGTTATCGTCAAGGCCGAGCTTCCCGGAATGAAGAAGGAAGACATCGAAGTCAACATCTCCGACGACGTCATCACCATCCGCGGCGAAAAGAAGACCGAAGAGAAGGTTGAGAAAAAAGACTACTACAGGCTTGAACGCTCATTCGGCGCCTTCAGCAGAACCCTCCGCCTGCCGGCGGAAACCCAGACCGACAGGGCGAAGGCCGCCTTCAAGGATGGTGTGCTGGAAGTGCGGATACCGAAAACCGAAGAGGAAGTCCAGAAGGTCAGGAAGATTACCGTCGAGTAAACGCCGGAATCATCTTGTTCCACTTTCCAGGCCGGGGAAACCCGGCCTTTTCTTTTTTCCGGCGACTGAAACCATGAACCTGAAAAAAGCATTACCACGGAGAACTCAGAGGGCGCGGAGGTTTTTCGTAGAGATTTCAAGCAGTTTCTCCAAAAAAAAGATATTGCGATCGTCACTTTTATGGTGAGTCTGGCAGTTCATTTTTTCGCTATTATATCTCTGTGTTCTCTGTGACCTCTGTGGCTGAAATGCCGTTTTCAGGATGAACCCGGAAAACGGGTTCTCTTCCGCTACATGTGGCTGATGCCGTCGTCTCTGTCATCGCACTTCAGCTTCTTCTCCAGGTAGCAGCGGGCCGCGTCCCTCCCCCCCAGGCCGAAGGCGATGGCAAACGCCAGCACCACACCGCTGGAAAGGATAGTGAAGGCGATGAGAACCGTATCCCGTCCGATACCGAGGTGCTCCAGGGCCATGGTGACGCTCAACACAAGGATAAGGTACCGGACAAACCGGCCGACCAGGGATGAAAGCCTGATCCCCGCGTTCACCGAGGCAATCAGGGCCGCCCTCGCCAGGAAATTGCTCAACAGATAGCCCACGACCAGGATCATGACCGCCACGAAAAGATTTGGCAGATAGAGAAAGAATCTCTCCAGGAGCCTTTCCACCGCCGGGACACTCACGGTTTGCACCGCGATGACCGCGAAAACGGCAACGGTCGTACCCCCGATTATCCGGGCTATCAGCAGGGAAAGGGGGTCCCTTATCCCGCTTCGTGAAAGGACCTGGTCCAGTCCGGTCCGCCCGCACAGGCGGTCGATGCCGATGGCCCTGAAGACACGCGCGAAGAGCGCCTTGAGCGCTTTCCCCAGGACAAAACCGGCGAGCAGAATCACCAGCGCGGTAAGAAACCTGGGAAGAAAGAGCAGCAGGTTGTCGGCAAATCTATCAAAGGGTTCGACGAAAAGTCTGTGAAGGAATTCCATGTCAGCCTCCCTCCGCTATACCCATTTCTCCAGCAGGAGCGGTTTCATTTTTTCGAATGCGACGCACAATTTCTCGATCCTGTCTTCCACCTCTTCGGCGGTACTGTCCCTTGTCTCCAGCACGAAGGAGGCGACCTTGCCTATATAAAGCGGTGTCAGTGATTTCAGGAGATGCTCCCGCGGCAGTATTCTTGCGTGGTGGGCAAGGGCGAAGTGGTAGATTATCGAAACCCACTCCTCGTCAGGAAAATGGAAGCCCTCAACCTTGCCCCGGCACACCTCACGGAGAAACGCCAGCGTAGCGGAAGGAAGCGCTCCCTCCCATATCCCGGACAGCTCATTGACACCGAGGACGAAACGTTCCATCATCCTCTCCACGTTAACCGCGATTGGTTCCAGTCCCACCGCGTAGCGGAAACCGAAGGAGGGGACCTGTTCCGAGGGGCGCGCCCCGGACCACACGTCACGCCACGTCTCCATGAGGTCGAAGGTGGCGCTTACAACCTGGTAAAGCATGGCCGACAGATCCGCTCCCGGGTCCTTGGCATCGTGGATCTTGGCCCCTAGAAAGGACTGGCAGACGCGGAAATCCCCGGCCAGGGCGGTGGTGGTCATCCAGATGTCGATGCCGAAACGGGCGACGTCGCTCTCCCACACATCCTGTTGCAGATAGTGGGACGCCAGCCGGCCGGAAAAACCGAAATCCCCGCCGATGGGCTGCCGCGGGCTGCGCCCGTACAGGGCTCGCGTCAGGGGATATACGATACTGTTGGTGATGGTGCCGTCATACTTGTGGCGGTGATACAGGGGCGCCACGTAATCGAAGCCGCCCGACCATACCGGCTTCAGGAGGAGCTCCACCCACTCCGGGGTGATGCTCCTCAGGTCCGAATCCACCACGGCGCACGCCTTCACCTTCAGGGCACGGGCCACCTCGAAGATGGTGCGGAACGCGCTCCCCTTCCCCGGAACCCCCTGGTAAAGGGTGGCGGTCTTGAAAAAGGCCGGAACCCGCGACGGAATAAGTATCTGCTGGAAATCCTCAACGGCCGATTGCTCCACAACCTCGCGCGTTCCGTCCGTGGACCCGCCGTCTGAATTCACCAGCACGGCCGTGCAATCGGGAAAGTACTTCGCGAGCCCGGCCTGAACCGCCCTCACCACGTGGCCGATGGTCCGGGCGTTGTTGAAGCTGGGAATGCCCACCAGGATATCGGCGGCGCCCACCGTCTCCAGCCAATCCCCGACCTCTTTTCTCAGAATGATGTCACCCATACCGGAAAAACCGCCCCCCCGCGGCCGGCCCGCCGCACTGTCATAGCGCAGGCGTCAGCCCTGACTGTCTTCCTCGACGGACTGCCTGATGGTGTCCAGTATCCCCGGAACGGCCGATGTCACCCGGTCCCAGCTTGCAATGAGAGGCGGACCCAACGGGTCTTCGGTGATCCGTTCGGCCGCGACACTGATTCCCCTGGTAAAAGTCTCAACGGCCTGGCTCTCCGCATGGCGATCGAAAACCAGGGAATTTACCGCCGCGTCGTCCTCATAGCGTTTCAGCATTTCCTTGGCGGTGCGCGCATAGGTTGCCAGAAGAGTGCTTAAAAACCCCGGGGAAAAGACGACACCCTCCGACTCCAGGGTTCTCAAGATGGATTTGCAGATATCAACCGACATCTTGTGGAGACCTTTTTCCGCATCCTCGGGAGACAAGACCTGGTGCTTGTGGTCGTAATTCTCGGAGATGTCGATCTGGCAGATACGGCGCAACGCGGTATTGCGGTACACCTCCGCCAGCATCCCCACCTCCAGCCCCCAGTCCGCCGGAATCCGGGTGGTTCGCGCCATGTCCACATCCATGGAAAACTCCCCGGCCAGCGCATAGCGGAAACTATCCAGGTAAACCAGCAGCGGATGGTAACCCACGATCTTCTGCAACGCCCGGATCAGGGGGGTAAACAGCAGCCTCGTAACCCGTCCGTGCATCCTGTCGGTAATGCGGCTGTAAAAACCCTTGCAGAAGGTATAGTTCAGGTTGGGATTGGTGATGGGATAGCAGAGCCGGGCCAGCAGATCACGGCTATAGGTAAGGATGTCGCAGTCGTGAAGGGCGATGGTGTGAAAATCCTGCCGGGCCAGCACATAGCCGTAGGCCAGCCAGACGCCCTTTCCCTTGCCCTGGCGCCCCACATGCAGACCGGCGTCCTCAATGGCCTGATAAACGGCGCTGAGTCGGGGGCCCTCCTGCCACATGATGGAGACACGCTGGGGAAGTTCCGAGAAATAGCGGCGCGCGTGCTGAAACTCCTCCGGGGAAGCCAGCGCCAGTCCCACCACGATCTCCTTGATATATTTAACTTCCTTGAGCTGGCGGACGATCCCTTTAAGGGCCTCTCCCTGGAGCTCGCTGTAGAGGCAGGGGAGAATGAGAGCAATGGGCCTTTCGTGGGAATACCAGGAAAGTTCCTCCTCTATCCTGTCAAGATTCTGCGGACCGAGTCGATGGAAGGTTGAAACCACCCCCACCTGAAAAAAATCGGACATGCAATACCTCCTTAAAACGTATGCCGCGCCCTTCGTACGGGGCGCGGCATACAGTATACCTCATGACAAAGCTGCCGCAATCCCGTTGACCTCGGGGGAGGGAAGTGTATATTAACCACCATAGCAGGCAACATTACGGTATTTTTGCGGTAATCCGGCTTCAACCGGGGGTGTGGACATCATGAAAAAACATGAGATTATAGTTTTCAGCGACCTGGACGGCACACTGCTGGACGAAAACTACTCCTTCAAGGCAGCGGAACACGCGCTTGAAACACTGGCGGTCTATGACATACCTCTCATCCTCTGCTCCAGCAAGACCCGGAGCGAGATAGAGCTTTACCGGAAGCGGATGGACAACCGGCATCCCTTCATCTCTGAAAACGGCGGCGGAATCTTCATCCCGGAAAACTATTTTCCCCACGACCCGCCGGATGTCCCCGGCCGGCTCCGGAAGGAGGACGGATATCTCGTCATCCGTCTGGGCACGCCCTATGAACGACTGCGGCAAGCCCTGGACGAGCTTCGCCGGGAAGGCTTCCGCGTAACCGGTTTCGGCGACCTGACGGTGGAGGAGGTGGCCAGCCGCACATCCCTCCCCCTGGAAGAAGCCCTTCTTTGCGTGCGGCGCGACTTCGATGAACCGTTCTTTTTCGACGGAGACGCCGAAGAAGAGAAAAAACTCTCGGCTTCGGTCCACGCCATGGGGCTCAACATGACCCGGGGAGTCTTCCGCCACATCCTGGGAGACAACGACAAGGGAAAGGCGGTGGACATCCTCGCAGGAATCTTCCGCTCCCTTTACGGCGAGATAACGACCATAGCCCTCGGCGACAGCCCCAATGACCTCCCCATGCTGAAACAGGTCGATCATGCGGTGGCCGTACGGAGGCCGGACGGTGGTCACCATCCCTCCCTGGACCTGCCCGGACTGCTGCGCGCCGATGGCGTCGGCCCGGAAGGGTGGCGCCAATCCGTGCTTTCCCTGCTCGCGGAAAGACCCTGGATAAAGCTGAACAAAGAAGACCGAACGCCCTGACCCCGGCGGATTACCCCTGAAGGCCGCAACCATCTTTTCCGGATAAACCTAAAATAAGCAATTACCACGGAGAACACAGAGGTCACAGAGGGTTTTTGTATAACTATCAAGTAATTACTCCAAAACAAAGA
>CAYMFO010000010.1:0-58138 GCA_964389825.1 uncultured Geobacter sp.
AGACCAAACGTTATTTCATGTGACGGTTAAAAGCGTCCGCGAAAATCGGTGTTCATGTTACAGTTCAACTTTTAATTGCAAAACACAGGTTCTGTGACTACTATTTAACACTATGTTTTATGTGGCCCTGCGAATACTCTTGTACGACAAGATACGCTCGCTCATCACGCTGCTTGGGGTGATATTCGCGGTGGGTCTTATCTTCAACCAGGCGGGCATCTTCCTGGGTTTGATGGAAACCTCTTCGGTGATTATCGACAATACACCAGGAGATATCTGGATTACCTCCAAAAACAGCAAGAATTTCGATTTTTCGCAACCGATCCCGGAGTATATACGTTATCAGGTCGCGGCTGAACCCGGCATCGAATGGGCGCATCGACTCATTGTGGGGTGGGGGGTGATCCGTCAGAAACAGGGAGGAAACGAGCAGCTTGAGATTGTCGGATATGATCCCGACACCGGCGTAGGCGGACCATGGGACATGGTGGTCGGCGACCGCAATGCCGTCAAAAACGGCAACTTCGCCATTGTTGATGAGTCAGCCGAAAAAAGACTGGGAAAGATAACCGTTGGGGAATACCGGGACGTAGTATCACACCGCATGCAGATAGTCGGCATTTGCAGGGGAGTAAAGTCTTTCACAACGGCGCCGATACTCTTTACCTCCTTCGATGTGGCCCGAGGATTGATACCCTACATGGGAACGGATAGCACGGTTTTCGTGGTTGCCAAAACGGCGCCCGGCGTTTCCGTGGACAAGGTGGTAGAATCGCTGCGCGCCAGAATACCCTCGGTGGATGCCTACGCCAGTGATGATTTCAGCTACCGGACCCGCCGCTACTGGGCCGTGGAGACCGGTGTGGGTTTTTCCTTCTTCCTTACCATAGTTATCAGTTTCATTGTTGGTATGCTCATTGTGGGACAGACCATCTACAACTCCACCATGGAGCACATCAAGGAGTTCGGCACCTTGAAGGCCCTTGGGGGAACCAATCTCGATATCTACCGAATCATATTCTTCCAGGCGCTTCTGAACGCATTACTGGGATACATCATCAGCCTCGCCATAACCATGGCTTCCATCCCTCTCTATGACGCAGGCGGACTGGCTCTTGTGATTCGGGGATGGGTCAACCTTACGGTTCTGGCTCTGACCTTGTTCATGTGCCTGATGGCCGCATTCGTCTCCATTCGCAGAATACGGAAGATAGATCCGGCAATTCTCTTCCGGGGGTAACATGGCTGAGATGCTTGAAACGCGAGGATTACGGATGGTCTACCAGGACGGCAAGCAGGAAGTGGTTGCCGTACGTGGCGCCGACATCCGCTTCAGGCGGGGTGAGATAGTAGGACTGTTCGGTCCTTCCGGCAGCGGCAAGACCACGCTGTTGTCTCTCCTGGGATGCATCCTGAAGCCCTCATCGGGATATCTGCGACTCTTCGGCAACGATGTGGCGTCAATGAGTGAAAAAGAGCTCCCCACAGTGAGAAAACGCTTCATTTCCTTTATATTTCAAGGATTCAACCTCTTTCCCGCCCTATCCGTACTGGATAATGTGCTGCTTGGACTCCGCGTCAAGGGTATTACCGGAGAAGAAGCCGAACGCCGAGCCCTGCGGGTGCTCGAAGAAGTGGGGCTCTCCGAAAGGATTGGTTTCCTGCCCAGAGACCTTTCCGGAGGACAGAAGCAGCGTGTGGCTGTCGCACGGGCGCTGGCTTCCGACTGTCCCCTCATTCTCGCCGATGAACCAACCGGAAACCTTGATCATGCGAACGGCAGGAACGTTATGGAAATCCTGCGCAAACTTGCGCACGAAAAAGGGAAATGCGTTGTCGTGGCGACCCACGACAACAGGATTGACGACATTTTCGACCGTATCCTTTTCATGGAAGACGGGTCGATCGTCAAGGAAACGACCGACACCAGCAAACTTCGCCTGATGCGTGAATTGACCACCAGCTCTTTGAAGTAGCTGGGCTGCGCATTAACCGAATGGCAAAAAAAAACGAAGGCAAGGGAACGGATGAGTTGGGAAATTTAAGACGTGTTCCGATAACTGAACCGGACAGCGCTGCCATGAAAGTATCAAACAAATATCAATCACATGGACGGAAAAGACACCATGAGTGATGAACCTCAAGAAAAAAGTACCGAAACAGGGGCTTCCTCCGTCAGTAGGGGTGGCAGGTCCAAACTATGGATCCTTCTCTTGCTCATTCCAGCCGCCCTGTTGCTAGCGGTGGCAGGCCCGTTTCTTGCCGGCGGCAAGAAAAAGTCGCCCTCCAGGCAGACAGCCACGGTCTCACACGCCGCTGCCGCGAGGGGGCTTGTGGAAGGAGGAGAAGAGGTCACCATCTCCGCCCGTATTGGAGGAAGAATATCGCGGATTCTCGTGGATGAAGGTGACAAGGTCTCAAGAAACCAGCTCATCGTGCAACTGGATGACGCCGAAGAACAGGCCATGCGGTCACAGGCGTCCGCATCCCTGGCCAGGCATTCCGCGCGGCTCAGGGAGCTGCAAAGCGGATACCGCATGGAAGATGTGGAAGCCGCTGAACACGCATATTCACGGACCGTAGCCATATTCAACCAGGCCCGGGACGAACATGAACGCTACAAACGTCTGTACGCTAAGGATGCCGTAACCCTCGTGGAACTGAACAGAACGGAAGAGCGCCGCCGGGTGGCTGAACAATCCATGCGGGAGGCTCGCCAGACCGCGCAAAAACTCCGCAAGGGAGAAAGGGCTGAACAGGTCCAGCAGGGACGGGCAATGGCGGAAGAAGCGCGGGCTTCCGTGGAACTTGCCGAGGCCCGTCTCAACAACCATCGAATACTCTCTCCCATGGACGGTCTTGTGGCGGACAGATTGCGCGAACCCGGAGAAAGCATCGAGGCCGGAACTCCCGTGCTGGTGCTAATCTCTCCTGAAAAAATGCGGATCCGCGCGGAACTGGAAGAGTCTGACGTGGGAAAAGTAAGCGTAGGGCAGAAGGTGACGGTGACTTCAGACACCCACCCGGGTAAAAGTTTTTCCGGAAGGGTTACAAAAGTGGCGCCGGTTGTCCGAAAAAAGACCCAGAAAAATTTCGATCCGATGGTCTCCTTTGACATCAACACCCAGAAAATAACCATCCATCTTGATGACTGGCGCGGCCTCTATCACGGCATGACCGTCATGGTACGGTTCGAATGATGAGATACTTCAAGGTTTCATTGTCCCTGATCATCTGTTTGCTTTCCGGCGCCGCATCCGCTGGCGAACTGTCCCTGAAGGATTGCATCGACCACGCGCTGGAAAACAACAGCGGCATGAGGGCTTCAACCCTTCGCCACACCGCGGCAAAGGAAGACATCAAGGCCGCAAGGGCGGACTTTCTCCCTTCTCTGCGCTTTGGCGCCTTCTATTCATATCAGGACAAACCGGACCGCATGAAAGTGCCAGCCGATATTCTCGCTCCAGGAATCCCGCCTTCTCCGGGTGAATTCCCCCTAAGCGGCCGCGACTTCTATCGGACCGAACTCTCCGTTCATCTTCCCGTCTTTACCGGCGGTCTCCACAGCGGCCGCTATGCCCGCGCAAAAACACTCAGCGAAGAAGCCCGCTTTTTCTCCGAACAACGGGCGGAAGCCCTCATCAGGGATGTAACACGCGCTTTTTTCGACCTTCTCAACTCAGATCTGGCTCTTCAATCCGAGGATGGAATACTCGCCGCTAAAAATGAACGGTTAAGGGTATTGCGTGAATTAAGAACAGAGGGATACGCCAGAGGTGACGAGCTACTCCTCCAGGAAGCTGACGTCGCGCTCTCCGAGGCTCGAAGGGAGAAACTGTCAAGCCGCCTGGCCATTGCCCGCTCGCGTCTGCGGCTTCTCATGGAATTTCCAGATGACAGAGAACTGACGCCGGAACCGGTCCCGACAGTGGCGCGCCTGGATGTAAAACTAGAAAGACTAAAGAGTGAAGCATTACGCAACCGGAAAGATCTGGCCGCCGCACGGGAAAGGGTGAGCCGGGGAGAGGCGGAGCGCGTAATAGCCAGGTCGTCATTTCTTCCCTCAATCTCCCTTGACGGAGCATACCGGGTTCAACAGCAGAACGAAATGATGCGGCCCAATCAGTGGCTTCTGACAACCCGCCTTGACTGGCCTATTTTTGAATGGGGAAAGACCGTCGCCGACGTCCGCCGGGCCGAGGCCCTCAAACAGAGCGCCGCCCGTGAGGAACGCGAACTGGAAAAAGAGATTGCATACGGAGTAGAAGCCGCATGGCGCGCCGTTAAAGACGGGGAACGGGACGTGACGGCAAAGGAAAAAAGGCTGAGAGCTACGAGAGCCCTTCTGGATACACATCTCAACCGGTACCTTGAAGGCTCGGAAAAACTATCGGATCTGATTGAAGCTGAAGCATCCTGCTCCTCCGCGGCCTCCGACTACTCCATTTCGTTGAACGACCTTCACGCGGCGCTTGCCGATCTCCGCTTCATGGTGTCGGGTCCCCTGGAGCAATGGATCACCTATAATGCGCCATACGACACTGATCTCGGAAGTTACAGGAAACGGATCCGCGATGGAAGCAAGCAGGGCGTAAAACAGGCCAAAGAGCCGGCTTCCGGGAAGAATCTCCCTGCATCAGACAAGGGCGCAATTTCACGTACCAAGGCATTGGCGTCTTCTCCACCCGGCATAAGGACCTTTTCCAAACCGTCTGAAAGGATTTCCGTACAGGTGGGTTCATATTCCGATAAATCCAACGCCGAACTGATGCGGAAGCGGATGCTTTCAAGGTCGGGAGGTAAAGATGTGATCGTGCTCAGTAAAAAAGGGCTCTACAAGGTTCTGGTAACGGGCTTTACTAACGGAAAGGAAGCAAGCGATTTCGCCGACGGAATTCCGTCCGGGGCAATCGTCGTGCGGAGAACCAATGAAAAATGAATCATTTGCGCTTGAGGCTTTTTCACGCAACCTGGGGCTCATCAGCGAGGAGGGGCAGGCAAAGCTACTGGGAGCGCGTATCGCGGTAGCCGGCGCGGGTGGCGTCGGAGGGTTACATCTTCTTACCCTGGCGCGTCTGGGTGTCGGAAATTTCAACATCGCGGATTTTGACACCTTCGATGTAGTGAACATCAGCCGCCAGTTCGGGGCGCTAAAAAGCACCATCGGAAAACCCAAGGCAAGTGTGCTTGCGGAAATGGTGCGGGACATCAACCCTTCCGCCGGCGTACGGCTCTTTCACGAGGGCGTTACCCCGGAAAACATGGAATCATTCCTGGATGAAGCAGATATCTTCATCGACGGTATCGATTTCTTCTCCCTCGACATAAGGCGCCAAGTGTTCCGGAGATGCCGCGAAAAGGGTATTCCAGCGCTTACCGCCGCGCCACTGGGGTTCGGGGCCACGTTGCAACTATTTACACCCGATGGGATGGCATTCGACGATTATTTCGGCTTCACGGACAAGATGACCCGCCTTGAGCAGATAGCGGCCTTTGCGGCTGGTCTCGCGCCAAGGCCCTATCACATCAAATACCTGGACCTTTCAAAGGTTAATCTTCAAAAGCAGACCGGACCGGCGGTCGCGCCCGCCTGTACACTGGCCGCCTCCCTGGTTGCAACGGAAGCCGTGAAGCTGCTGACGGGAACCGGAACGGTAAGGCCGGCCCCTTGTTACCTGCAGTTCGATATGATGAGGGGAAAATTCCATCTCGGAAAGCTTCGCTTCGGTGGAAGAGGGCCGATACAGATTCTTAAGCGCAAGCTCATCCTGCGCAAGGCCCTGTCGGCCATGGGGAAATGAAAATCGGTAAACGTTTTTTCTCCATGGAAAGAGGAAATTGCATTATATGAGAGGAACTTTTGAGGAATGAGCTTCGGGATGGAAATTTGTTAAAACGAAGGTCCGCATAGCGATGCAAACCTGAAAAGCACCACAATGAAAACCACAAAATAAAAGGGGAACCTGAGACAGGTTCCCCTTTTCAATTCAACAGTCAGAGAGGAAATCAGCTTTTCATCCTTCTCCTGCCAAGAGCCGCGAGACCGAGAAGACCGCCACCAAGGAGCAGGAGGGTGGACGGTTCGGGTACATTTGAATAAACCTCAACTGAACCGTCATGATTGGAGCGGATGATCAGATTGTCACCAACTACTTCAGCGGTCAGGTTGTCGGTATTGGAATCGTTGGTGGCGAAGAGCCAGCCCATGGTTACGTATGTAGACAGGTCCGTTCCTATAGCATCCTGCCAGAAGTTGGCAAGAGCGCTGGTCACCTGCCAGGTCAGTTCAGTGGAACCGGAGAGAAGCTCCCCTACCGGACTGAAGGTAAGGGAACCCGTTCCGCTCACGAGTTCGAAAACAGCAACCTGGGTCCCGTTGGTGAACATTGCGACGCTATCGTCATCGGAACCGAGGGTTGGGCCAAAGGCAAGGGGTTTATTGCTGGCCACTTCAGTGCCGGATTGGGCGTAAAGGGGCAGCGTTCCCGTGGAGTAGTTATAGTTATAGGTGATTCTTCCCGTGCCGGCATCAACCGCGACACCTGCTATCGTCCCCCCGAGATCCTCCCAACGTCCGGTAATTTCATATCCCGTGAAGATAGGCTCGAACGGAAAATTAAGCCCCTCGGTGTCAGAGGTGGTCAGTAACTGGGTGATATACATATCACCAACGTCCGAAAAGGTTGAACCCACTACCGGTGCGCCGCCGCCATTGATAGATGTGGAAGTCGTTTCCGCGTAGAACTGCATCTGATCAAACAGACCGGTGACGCTGTCATGGGAACCGGTGATTCCCGCCGGCGCGAGATTAAGCTTGATCGGCATCGCTAAACCGATCGAAGCGCCAAGTAACATCCCCAGGGCCAGTGTTGCTGCTAGTAATGCTTTCATGGTTATTTACCTCCTTTTTCTTTGATGCGCTTAAGCATCTTGTTATAGTTTTTCAGTGTCGATTCATTATTTGCAATTGCCGGGCCAATCATTTACTTTCGTGATTTCAAATAGTTAACCATATAAGATGGATTGGGCGGAATAAACATGTAAAGGCTGCCGACATGAAATCCGGTTTTTTTACAGATTGACATGCTCTGGTCCCGGTTTTTTTGGTGCGAATGAAACTATTCAGAATTTCGAACGCAGGGTTAGAGCAAAAACGGTGTTCAAGCGATCTGGAAGGGAGATTGACGCAAATATTGACATTTTACGTCCGATTCCGCGTTTATGTGGCGGTAATTGATGAGTTCGAACAGGAATGACTTCGGGTGTGAATTTCGGAGACCGACAAGCAGATGCAGGGAAGCAAAATCTCTATAACAAAGATTTGGGGCAAATGTTAAAAATAATGGTAATTTACATTCATGGGCAATATGCGCCACTGTCCGTCACATAACGCCAGACCTCCGGACGCTCCCTGTGGACCCTTTCCAGCAAGGCATCCACGGAGGCGTGACACGGTTGCCGCGGACCATGATATTCAACAAGCGGACCGAAGGTCTGAAAATGAATACCGAAACGCGCCAGAAGCCTCAAGAGAGAAGGCTCCATGACCGCAAGCCAATCGGTTATTCCATGTTGGCGGCTCATTTGCAGCGTTGCCTTCATCAGTCCGAGTGTAAGGGAAGGAAGCGTTGATGGGAAATCCCGCGTTGCTTTTCTCCTGCGACGGCCGGCAAATGAGGGATCGGGCGGGGTAAGGACGCCACGGTTACGCGATACCGCGAAACGGGAAATTTCAGCGGTTGTTTCCAGTCTGGCAAATAAACCGTCATTGAGGAACGGATGGCGGCATACCTGTTGTATGGGAAAACTGGAGTCGAGATAATCTTTGTCGGCCAGCACCAGCCGAACGGTTCCGGCAGCCGCGCCGCTGGCCCGGTTTACCAGAAGACCGTGAACGGAATGTCCGTCATACGAATCAGTCTCTTGCTTGTCCGGATAATCAGCCGGGTTTTCATAGCCTCTTTCGAGGCAATATACCTGGAAGCGAAATCTATAAACCATTTCAAGGAGCGCCGGAATATCGGCGGATAAGACATTGAACCAGCCGCCATCGTCATAGGTCGGCGGAATGCATGAAACCCTGTGGAGCGCTGAACTTTTCTGGATCGATAAACAAGTTGAAATCATGAAGACCTCTCCTTCTGTCGCGTGAGTAACCCGCAACCAGAACTAAAAAAGCCGGGCGCGTGAATATCATTCAGATAGTTCGGCGTCCCGGCTGTCTCGGTGAGACCCTCTGGGCTTTCCGTCCTGCCCTTGCGGACAGTTTAGTATTTTCGTATATCTTAACGGCTCAGCTATTACAATTTTGCCTGCAAACTAGTATCAGATATGTATCGTCAAAGCAAGTGTTTTCAAACCTAAACCGACATGAAAGCTTTGAAATCTTTTTTCCATGCAAAAAACACTAAATCGCAGCGAAGCCGGCAATTTACTGAAATACCGGATTATCGGGATTATTCCTGATCAAATTAAGCATCCATGCATGGATTCCCGAATCTGGTGTATTTACCGACATATCCTCCAATTACCGATAAAGCGTTTCAGGTTTTTATCTCATCTGGCACTATTTTGTGTATTGACAAGCAGGAACGTGACCCTTAAGATTTTAATCCTCTTTAATCACAAACTCGACATATGGGGCTCCGGACAATGACACGATTTTTCTTCAGAAAGATTCCCAAGGATGACCCCGCAATTTACGATGTCTATCGTCTGCGCTACAAGGTTTATTGTGAAGAGTGGGGGTTTGAGAAGCCGGAAGACCACCCCGGAAAACTGGAGACGGACGAATACGACCAGTATTCCATCCATCTGGGCGCATTCTCCCAGGAAGATGGCAATCTGATAGGGACCATCAGGCTTATCCTTGATTCAGACCTCGGCTTTCCCATCGACCGCCACTGCACATTCAACACGGATATATCTTCGCTGGACAGGAGCAGAATAGCCGAAATATCAAGGCTCGCGGTAAGCAAGGAATACCGGAAACGAGCCGTGGACAAGCTTATCTACAATAACGGCGAACCCGATCCCCTCCAGGGGAAGGAAGCGCGTGATATCCAGGAAAAACGTAAACAGGAATTTTTCATCATCATGGGTCTTTACATCTGTATGTACATGGAAAGCTCGCAGATGGGGCTCACACACTGGTTTGCCGTCATGGCCAATGGCCTCAGCATCCTGTTGAAGAGAATGAAGATTCAGTTCACACCCATCGGGCCGGCAGTGGAATATCATGGACGCCGCATACCGTATATCGGCGCCATTGACGATATCGTAAGCAAAGTAGCCGCTGAGCAGCCAGAGGCATTCCAGTCCTACAAAAGTTCCATTGTCGGTGGACAATAAGTGCCCAAGGTTTTCCGTGTCTGGGCTACTGACGGTGATTATCCGATCTTCGGCACTACCCTGGAACCATCCAAATCCCTGTTCCTACCAGAAATACCACTTTCCAGTCACGAGCACATAGATGCCAAGGGCCAGATTGGTAATCCCATGGGCGATTATGCAGGCGGTCAGACTCCTGGTGTAATACAGCAGCAGGTTATAAATCAGACCGGCGATTATCCCCGCCAGGAAAAGATTGTGTTCAAGCCCGAAAAGGACCGCGGTCACGAGAAATGAGGTCCAGGTAAAATGGCCTATAGCTACTTTACTGTAATCATTTGATATTACATAGCGTATCAGGAACGACCGCCAGAACAGCTCTTCCATTACAGGTACAACCAGGGCAGCCCCCGCGAGACGGGAGATGGTCAGCGGCAATCTCAAGGCCCCATCACGCGCCATATTCGGGTCAAACCCCTGAAGCTTGCCCATGACGGCGGCGGGAAAGTCCATGTTAATCCACATCAGGAATACGGCGATACCCGCGAAAAAAGCAGCGGGGAAGACAAACCTTTCACCCAGGTCTTTGACCCGTATCTCCGTGTAGCTTTTCCGGAAAAGGAAAAGAAGCAGAGCCACGGACAGCGCCTTTGCGGGATACAGACTCATCAATAAATCTTCAGGGACAGCGGCATATCCCTTGGTATTCAGATAGCGCAGTCCCTGTTCCACCGCGAGAAAAGCCATATAGGTCGCAAAGGGCGCTACTCTGAAAAAAGCTGAAGATGTCATTTGCACCTTGCCTCCACTTAATAGTCATCTGGTTTCATTAAATTGTACATCAGGTTCGCCATGTCAAGTTTCTCGACATATCCTGGCGCATTTTCCCTTCCACTTCTCTCCGTATACCACAACCGCACGGATTAGTGGATGTATTATATTGGCATTGTTACTGCAGTCATGTTTCTCCAGACAAGGATAACGACCAAATCGTCCGGAAACGAGCGTCGCCATGCAAACAATGATAAAACCAATGGAAGCATCCGTAATCACAGATGAAACGATTTCCCTTCACAAGGATCTAGCCAACATCATCCTTGGAACGGACGACATCAGCTCGATAGCAAACATGGTTCTGGATATTGTCGTCCGCTACACTAATGCCGGGAAGTGCTCCCTGATGCTGCTCAACGCCAGGCGGGAGTTGTCCATAATTGCGTCCCGCGGCATAAACAGCGAGATATCGCGTTCTTTCAAGTCCAGGATTGGCGAAGGAGTCGCCGGATCGGTAGTGGGTCAGGTTGAACCTGTATTTGTGGAAGATATTGAAAAAGATGAGAGATTCAGGAATATCAGACGGGGATACTACCTTACGAAATCCTTCATTTCCTGCCCTGTCGCGGGCAACGGCAAGATGCTTGGCGTACTTAACGCCAGCGATCGGAAAGACTTTCCACGTTTTGAAGAGCATCAATTCGACCTGATGCGCATAATTGCCTGCCAGACCGCCGTTGCGCTGGAAAACGCCTTTCTTGTGGCGCGATTTCACGAAAAGACGGCGGAACTGGAAGAAATGAACAGGAAGCTCATCGAATCCGACCTCCACAAAACCGAATTCCTGTACCGAATCTCCCACGAACTGCGAACCCCCCTGAATTCCATCAAGGGCTCCGTATATTACCTTAACAGTTCCGAACGCCTCTCCGACAGTGAACGAAGGGAATTTTATTCCATCATTTCCAAGGAAACGGACAAGCTGACCTCTATTGTAGAAAACCAGATCGATTTTCTGGCCTTCGAAGACGAACTGAGAACCATCAGAAAATCGGTAATAAGCCTGGAGGAAATTCTGCGGGAGGTGACCGGCTCGAGGGAACTTTCCGAAAGGATCGACAGGGCCGGATTGACTCTTCACGTCATCATGGAAACGGGCATACCTGAAATTGTGGGCGACAAAAGCAAGCTCTGCCAGATGTTCATCAATCTGATTGAATGTCTCCTTCCCTCATTGAAGGAAGGAGACGAAATACGCATAACCGTCGGAGGAAACGATTTCGTAATGGTCGGGATACGCTTGAGCCGCGAGATTACAAAGGAAACCCTTGATACCTTTGTCCAGACGACTCATCCCTTCCAGAAAACAGGGAGCGAGGAAGGCGTAAAGATGTACCTGGCCAGAAAAACCGCCGACAGCCACGGCTGGGAAATGAAAATGGACAATACGGGAGACGCCTTCATGATCTCCATCGAAATTCCCAAAAGCCGGCGTCAGAAGATAGAAACAGCGGTAGGCAAAAGCATTGACCTGTTCCTGGAGTTTATCGCTGAGATGATGGGATTGAGCACCTGCTCCATCATGCTGCGCGACGAGGCAAGCGGTGAAATGAAGATTCAGAGCGCACTGGGACTTGACCAGAACATAGTAAGGAGCACGCGAATCCGATCAGGGGATCAGATAAGCGGCTGGGTTGCCCTGGAGGGAAAACCCGTGCTTGTGGAAAACATTGAATCGGACAAGCGTTTCGCCAGAAAAAACATTCCCCAGTACAACACAAAATCCCTGATCTCCGTTCCCCTCCGTGTAAACGACAGGGTATTGGGCGTTTTGAACCTCAATAACAAAAAAACCGCGGAACCCTTTACTCAACAGGATCTTTCAATTGCCGCTTCTCTCGGCGCCAGACTCACGAATCTTATGGAAAAGCTCAAAGATGATGAAAGATGGGAAAACGGATTTCGTGAATTCACCGCGTCATTTGACAAACTTCTTACCGCCGGAAGAAAATACAATAAAAAAGGGAGCCTCTTCCGTAATCTGACGCGAAGGATCATGGACGCACTGGAATCCACCGATGAGGAGAAAGAGCTGGCTCTCTATGTATCAATGGTCTACGATCTGGGACTGATGCTCATGGATGAAGAGGTGCTGCACAAGAAAAAACTCGAACCATCGGAATTCGCGTCTCTCAAGGTCCACCCGTTCACCACCGTGGAGCTTTTGAGCGGCATAGAGTCATCTCCGGAAGTAAAGCAGGCGATTCTCCATCACCACGAGAAATATGACGGCACCGGATATCCAGACGCGCTCTCCGGAGATTCCATACCCCTTATTTCCAGGGTAATCGCGGTAGTGGACGCCTACTGCGCCATGGTTTCCAAGAGACCCTACCGGAACGAAATGAGCGGTTCCGAAGCGCTGGAAGTTATCAGGAACTCTTCCGGAACCTGCTACGATCCGAAGGTGGTAAAAGCGCTGGAACAAGCGCTGAAGCTAATTTAGGGGTCAAGGGGTCGAGGGGTCGAGGGGTCGAGGGGAAGCCAATTACATGACCCTTGAACCCTGGAACCCTGGAACCCTCGAACCCTTGAATCCTCGCCCCTCCTCCCCTTTCTATCCCGCTCCTATGCCATGCTTCTTCATCAGGTCGTAAAGTGTCGGCCTGCTTACTCCTATCGCCTCCGAAGCCTTGGCTATATTTCCCCCCATCTCCCGCAGGACTGATTTGATGAGATCCTGCTCTACACGGTCGCGGGCATCCTTCAGCGTCAGCCTTCCTCCAGACTGTCCGGTATCGGACTCGATTTTGCGTTCAAAACCGAGATCAGACGGTTCCAATAATGAGGAATCCGCCATTATGACCGCACGCTGTACACGGTTTTCCAGTTCCCTCACGTTACCAGGCCACTCATAGGACCGTAAACGCCTTAACGCCTCCGCGCTGAACCCCTTTACCTTCCGGTTGAGCCCCTCTCCGAATCTTCGCAGAAACAGGTTGGCCAGAAGGAGGATATCCTCGCCCCTTTCCCGCAATGGAGGCAGATGTATGTTTATAACCGCGATCCTGTAATACAGGTCCTCCCGGAAGCTCCCCTCCCTGATGGCCTTCTCAATATCCACATTGGTAGCTGAAATTACCCGCGCATCAACGGGGATGTCTTCCCTGCCGCCTACCCTCTGGATTACTTTCTCCTGAAGGAAGCGAAGGAGCTTTACCTGGAGTCCCGCCGAAAGCTCTCCTATTTCATCAAGAAAAAGGGTTCCGGTATGGGCATATTCAACCTTGCCCTGGTTTCTCGCATGGGCGCCGGTGAAGGAGCCCTTTTCATGGCCGAAAAGTTCGGATTCAAGAAGGTTTTCCGGTATCGCTCCGCAATTGATTGGAATGAAAGGACGGTTCTTCCGCATGCTCATGCCATGAATGGCCTTGGCCACCAGTTCCTTGCCGGTGCCGCTCTCACCCGTGACGAATACGGGAACATCCGAGGAAGCGACCTTTCTGATGGTAGCGAAAACCTTCTCCATGAGCGGGCATTGCCCGAGAATATTGCCGAACTGGGTGGTATTTTCCTCAACGGCCACCTGCAGACGCCGGTTTTCTTCCTCCAGCGCCCGGATGTGGAAAGCCCTCCCCAGCACCACCTTCAACTCTCCGATGTCTATGGGCTTCCGATAAAAGTCGTATGCGCCGGTCCTGACCGCGCGCAAGGCGCTTTCATGCTCGTCATTGCCGGTTATCACGATAACCTTCGTGGCCGGTTCCATGCGGAGAATCTCCTCAAGGCAACGGAAGCCCTCCGTGGTGCCGTCGGCATCGGGAGGCAATCCCAGGTCGAGGGTCACCACGCCCGGCCTGTTCTTGCGGAAAGACTCTAGTCCTTCTTCCACATCAGCGGCGAGAGAGACCTCATACTCCGAGCCGAGGCCCCATTTCATCTGTTTCCTGATATCTTCGCCGTCATCTATTATCAGCAGTTTATCCATGTATACCTCTGTAAAGTCGCAAGGGGCGAGGGGTCTAGGGGTCCAGGGGTCCAGGGTTTTTGTTTTTTCACTAGCCCCCTTGAACCCTCGGCCCCTCGAACCCTCTTTTCCCTCGGCCCCTCGAACCCTTATTCCCCGTATTTCGGAAGACGGACCGTAAACACGGCGCCGACGCCGACCTCACTCCTGGCCTCAATGACTCCGCCATAGGCCTCTACCGTCTGCTTGCACTGGTACAACCCGATGCCGAGTCCCTTTTTCTTGGTTGTATGGAACGGCCTGAACAACTCCCGCGCCATGAATTCGTCCGTCATTCCGCACCCGCTGTCTTCCACCCTGATAAAGACCATGGTGTCCTCGGAACCCGTTGAGACCCGCACCAGGCCCCCCTCCCCGGTCGCCTCCAGCGCATTCAGCAGGAGATTGCGGATGACGTTTCCGATCTGCTCGGCATTGACCACGGAAACCGCGGGCATACCTTCAAGAACAACCTCCGGCTGTTTTCTGGACCTGCCGATTTCAGCCGCGACCCCGGCCGCCAGCGACTGTACATCCACCGGCGCGGTTGAAGGCAGACCTCCTTCAGGCATCATCTTCAGGCGCTGGGTGAGATTGTTCATGCGCGTCAGGGTGTTTCTGATGGTGTCGAGCATGTCGCGCTGGAACTCGGGGTCATCCATATAATCCCTGGCGTTTTCCAGGAGCATGGAAAGGCTTGAGGTCAGATTCTTCAGGTCATGCACGACAAATGAAGAGACCTTTGCCACCGCCGCGATCTCTCTCGTTTCGGCAAGTTCGTCGGCCAGGGAAAAATTATCGATGGAGAGAAGAGATTGGCGGGCGAAGGTCTTCATCAAATCATAGTCCTCAAAGATATACTCATCGACGGCCAACTGCTCACCCATCGCAACGAGCCCTTTGACCGCTTCCTCGCTTCGCAGCGGGGCAATCAGCCGCGCCTCCATCCTGTCGATAAAGGCCTTTTCAGTATCCGTAGGCTCGTATTCCACGTGGGCCGCATTGAAGATCCTTCCCTGTTCCGTGAAGTAACCGACAAGAGGCGTATCCGAGGGGAGTTCCGCTTTTATGTCGGGGACCCCCTGGCGGGCGACCTGAACAAATCTCTTTCCGCCCCTGTCCAGCAGATAAAGGGAACAACCCTTCAAGCCGAAGGTCTCCCGGTAGGTGGCCAGGACAGCTGAAGTGACCTCGTCCAGGCTTCCGCACGAGGCGAGCCGTCCGGTAAATCCGAGCCACTGTTCGCGATAGTCATGCTTATGGGGATAGAAGTGCTTGTTGATGAGCACCTTCATCCGTCTTCGCAACTGTTCCGAAAACAATACCAGAAATACCGCGATACCGGTAGCAAAGGCAATGAAGATAACGAGATTTCTGCTGAAGGAAACCCCGAGATAACGCATCCCCTCACCCATCACCCCCAGAAAGAGGAGATACATTCCCACAAGGAGCAGGGTCAGGGAACGATAGAAGATATAACGGGAAACCACAATGGACACGCCATTGCCCCGGAAAAGTTTCGAATATCCAAGAAGAATGGAAGAGACTATGAAGAGACCCGAACGCACCGACACCAGGTTCATGTTAATGGTCCGATAAAGCAGCCCCTGGCTGTAATAGAATACCAGGACGGTAAGGATAGCGGCAAAGCCTATGACCTCGAACTTGATGCTGTACCGTTCCCTTCCGGACGTGGCTGAAAAAGTGGCCTCCAGATTCATCAGGGCAAGGACGCAATATATGAGAATCCCCATATGGAACCAGTAACCGGCGCCGCCCAGGAAGAGCATCCTCTCGGCATGGAGATCGGGAGCATAGAAAAAGGAATTTACCGGAAACAGGAGCAGGCACAGGGGAAACGCGGCGGACAGGGCCAGCATGGCCTTCCAGAATGGCGTTATCGGCCGCTCAACGTAGTTTCTGGCGAATGTGAGGCTGTAGAAAAGCAGGATGGAAGGCAGGAGTGAAGAAGGCAAGATGAGCAGCCTGGAGGCGCCAGCCGGTCCGCACCACCCCATGAGAAGGAGGCGGTCTACCCCTTCAATCGCCGCCAGAACAAGGGCGGACGCAGCCATGGCCAGTTCCGCCAGGGATCTCCGACGGATCACGACAAGGACCGCAAGGGAGAGGAGTAGAATCGCGGATATGGCTGAAAGGATTATCTCATACATCAGAAAGCGGCTCCGTTCCGTTGTGATTCATCATAAAGTTTACACGCCCAGTCGATAATGTCCCTCCTTCTCTTCTCAAATGAATCCGGAGGCCAGTCGCCGTAAACAAATCCTTCGGCCCCGGGAGCGCGGGGATATGCGCGCTTCAGTTCCAGAAGCCGTCGTTCAATGGCGCCGGCCCGGCTGCCCTTCCGCTTCCTTGCCGAGGCGATGAGGCGTTCAAGCCGGTAAATGTATCGATAGTCATTGATCCCCTCCCGCACAGCCTCCCACACGGGAGTGGACAGGACACCTTCCCTCCCGGGATAGGTCACCATGATCTCCGGGCCGTCCAGGACGGTAAAGGGGTTCCCGTTGCTTCCCTGGCTCATCTGGTAGGTCCACGGCGCCACGCCCTTCACGCCCCATCTCCATGCGCCGAAACCGAATACATAGCGGGTGCGGCAAAGATTCCGGCCTTCCAGCGCCTCATTGGGGTATATCCACCACTCGTTTCCCATGGAGCGAAGTCGGGACGCCTCCGCATCGCTCTCCGGAGGAAAGGTGCACATCACCGCCGCCTCGGGCCATGGTCGGGTGATAAGGGTGCGAAAGCCCATCTCCCGCGCTACGGCATGGAGCCTTTTCGCCGCCGCGACCCTTGCCCGGTCTTCACCGTCGGGCTCATCCACCAGTTGCACCAGGAGCCTTTCCCTCGGGACGCCGCTCTCCCTGGCCATGTATTGAAAGCGCCGCAGGAGAGAGCGCAACCGCCGCTCCGCAACGGCTTCATCATAAAGGAGAATGCTTCCGGGATGCAAAGTTTTCGCGGTGTGGAGAAGATGGCCCATATACCAGCAAAACGGGCCGGGAAAGCCCATTTTCCGGTAATTCACCAGGGCTTCCCCGAGACTTTCCAAGGGAGGCGTCCCGTCTTCAGCAGGGGCATAGACGAAACGGGAGTGCGGATACACCATGGTCATGCCGTGCTCCCGCATGTCCCGGTAGATCCCGGCGCCCCAACGGGCGAGAATCTTTCGCTCCCGGTCCGCCCAGCCTCCCGAATCCAGCTCGTAGAAGGCATAGTCCATCATCATGCCGTACTGGATATCCGTATCGGTCAGGGTAAGCGGAAGAACGGTAACACGAAGGGGAATCTCCGTCCGGCGGCCCCGTTCAGGCGTAACGGTTAGCGCCGCTGTATACTCGCCGGGCAACGTGTCAGCGGTTGAGCGCAGTGTCAGCCAGAAGGAGACGGTCCCTCCCCCTTTGAGAAGCGGCGGGTCCGGTTCCAGTATCCGGGGCGACAGACGGTAGGGAATGGGCCCTTCCGGCTTGCCCCCCTCGTCAACCCGGGTCAGCAGACCGGCCGAAGAGACCTTCACGGATAGTTTTCCGGCAATGCCGTTTCCGGCGCGAAACGGCGAAACACTCACCCGCACCGTACCCGTATCCGTGATCGACCGCACGGAAAAGGTAAGAGTCTTCACCTCGTTTCTGGAAACGAAAGTGTCTATTTCCCTCAGATCTATGCCATCGTCCGTCCGGGGGACGGCAGAGGCATCATCCAGCGGCCCATTCCTGAAGAGGGCGTAGCCCCTGTCAAGGTCTTCGGCCGAAGGACTCCACGCCTGCTGGCGCCCGGCGCCGGGAACAGCACGGTAAACCGCCGGAGGACATCTGTGTCCCCTGCCTCGAAAGGTCCTGCATAACTGGTCCCTGGGTAGCGTTTTTCCGGTCTCGGAAAGTATACGGCCATGGCCGTCCATGAGCATGACCCTTATCTTGTAGATACCCTCGGGGATGGAATACGGCGTCTCCCTGGACAAGGCCAGTGAGCGGGTTCCGGGAAGATCAAACTCCAGGCTTCCGGCCGGACCGTCCAGGGAAAGAAGCGACGCCCTGGCCATAATGACATCGTTGTGAAACAATTCACCGTGGACTTTAAGTCTTTCCGTTCGGGAAATACCCGGCCGGACCCGGAAACCGGCGATAACCCTCGAACGTATCTCCGGAGATTCAAGCCAGACGACGCAGTCCCTGACCAGCCAGGATACAAGTTCAACACCCCTTTCCCGCTCCCGGCAGGAAAAGAGCGCGCAAAGGCCCAGCAATATCATGACAATGACAAGCGCCGCTGCTGGAGTGATTCTCCTCATCTTCATGATGCGGCTCCGCCACAATCTCAGGCGCCGCCCCGACGGCCGGGCTTCCTTTCCAAAATAACACGGTCCGCCAGCTCCTTGCCATCCTCGGTGACCGTGATCCGCACGGAAGGGGTCTTCTTCAGGAACAGGAGTTGGTAGATTCGCCGGCTTCCTTTCAGCTCCAGCGAGACGGAGCTTTCATTCTCCACCATCTTTACGTTTTCCCGCAGGATCCTCCTGCTCGCGGAAAGGGTCGAGGTTTCGCACGGGATCATGACGTGCAGAAAAATGGTGTCACCGGACATCCGCGGAGGCTCCACTTCCATGCGCCAGTTGCCGTGCTGCATGGTATAGGGGCCGGCATTGGCGACCGACTCGCCGTACATCTGCCACTGGTTGTATTCCGCGTCCAGGAACTCGAAGGAGTTCTTGTTGGCGTGCCCGCTGCGCAGCGCGACGCTTCCTTCCGGAAGCCGGGGAATGGAGTAACGATAATCCATCAGTGTAATGGCGCCGCTTTCCGGATGAACGCCCTTTACCTTTCCCCAACCCCTGTAATAGGTGTCATCCACAAGCCAGCTGGGATGTCCTCTCAACCCCTCGGAATAGGGCCGGTCCGTTTCGCCGAGATAGACAAAATCTCCGGGCGAAAAGCCCGAAACATCCCTGAGCCGGATGGTGTTCCCTCCCGTGTAGGGGAAGGCCAACTGGGTCTTCACGCTTCCTCTGGCATCCCCTCCCCCCGCAATCCTGGTGACTGAATGAGCCGGCAGGAGGGTCCTGAGGGCAAGCCTGCCGTCCGAGGGACCGAAGTTCCAGCCAGGGATCGTTATTATCCCCGCGTCACGCACCTCGGAAATACCGCCGCTCCGATTGCCCCCAAGCATCACCCCCCCGGACTTTCCGGGGATAGAGCCGCTGTTGCGTACGATTCCGGAAAAGCTTTCCCGTCCTTCATGCTCCGGCCGGTAAACGGAATGGAGAAGCCACCGCTTGGGAGAGTCAGCCCTGGTGGAGACCACATGGTCAAAAACCACGATGATGTCGTCGGGCCGCAGGAAAACCAGGTCCCTGGTGACAAGGGATACTTTAGCAGACTGACCGTCCGAGACAACCCGGCTTGAGTTGTAGGATCTGGTGATATCCGCGCTTGCGTAGTCAAAGACTCCCGGGACGCTTTCAAAGGCCCTGATACCCCCCAGGAAATGTTTGGCGTCCCCCAGATCCGCGACCTTTTTCGGCGGATCGGCCCACCTCTGGCCCCCGTCATTGGCATACCCTTTCCAGACGGGATCCGTCTTTTTTGCCTCCAGGGATTCGCCGGGACGATAGACGAGAATCGAATTATGGGCGACGGTGCGGGAGGAATAGTTGCCCCGGTGTTCGGTTTCCTCGTATTGTCCGCTGTCAATGGCCAGCCACCCCTTCTTGTATATCTGGAAGCTGCCTTGGTCACGATGGTCGTGGACCAGAGAATAGGAGGAGGCCTTGAACCAGAGGAGGGCAGCCGCCGGGTCGTCCCAGGAACTCCTCATGACCGTGATGCCGCTCCCCGAGGGCCTGCCTTCGGGAAAGTCCGGCTCGCCTCCCCCCCCGGAAGGAAGCTCGCCGAAGTGATACGCAAGGGGAAGCCCGGCCCTGGAGGGAGACGCGGCCGCGACCGTACCGTCACGGAAAATGATGTCCCACACCAGGGAAGGACCGGGGGAGAGCCATTTCTTCGTGGAAAAGGGGCCGCCGAAAGGTGTTATTTCCAGGTCGCCCTGATACTGGATCAGCCAGCCGAACACGGCCGCCAGGTCCAGTCTGCCAGTCCTTACCGCGATACCCTGCGCCTGGGCGATATTGATAAAGGTCTCCGGCGCGGAAACCGGGGTGAAGCCATTGTAGCGGTAATCGCCGAAGCGGGCCAGGCCGCCGGGCCTGCCGCCTCGGCCGCTGGCGTTGTCATAACGCACGTGGGTGGCATATGGGAGCATCTGGTAGAGCCAGAACAGGGAAAAGCCGTTTATGGCGGACGTAGTGGCGCAGACGTCCTCCCTGCCGGCGGTAACCCAGGCATCCATGGCCCATAGCTTCCCGGGATACGGGGATTCTCCGTACATGGTTCCGGCCGGATATCCGCCCTTGGCGCAGGTCGCCTCCAGGATGGGCAGGGTCTGGTCCCTCCACCAGGAGACAAAGAAGTCGCAGTATTGCCTAGCCTTTTTATCGGCGGCCTTGGCCGCTGAGGTATCATCGGGAAACATCATCTTGCCGTCACCGTAAAATGCCAGACCGTAAAATCCGTACATCTCGCGGGTTTCACGAAAGCGGCCGCCAATGGCCTTCTTGAGACCGGAGCGCATCCGGTCCGCCACGGAGGTATACTTTCCGAACACAAGCACCCTCTGTTCCGGGGTCATGGCATGGAAAAGCCAGTCATAGCAGGCGATGTAATAGGGCGTGTATTTCCTGAAATAGCCCAGGTCACCGGGAGGTTCCAGTTTCAACAGCAATTCCGCGCCAAGGCGGCCGTAATCCTGGACGGAACGCCTGGAGTAATCGAACCCGGATACCTCGCCGACCGCGTACAGAAAGGCAAGACACAGGCAATCGGAAATACCCGGCTTGCCCTTCCCCGGGACATAGAAATCACCGAACTCCTTCAGTTTCGCGTAATAACGGTTCTGGGCGTTCCCCCGGTCGGCGCAACGGACACGTATCCCGGAAATCCTTTCGGTGGTAAGAAAGATTCTCGGATGCCCTTCAGCGATTACGTAGAGAGGGTCAGGCGAACCTTCGGAGGACAGGCCGCACGCGGGGGTCAGCATGAACAGCAGCGCCAGAAAAACAATTTTCAGCATGGCCGGGGCCCTCTCGTATTTATTCATGCCATGAGCGATTCAACGATCATCTTTTCCAGGTTCAGGGACTCTTCCAGGGGTACATCGATGTTGTAGTCGTCCTTGTACACGAAGCTAGGTTTCTCCCTGTAGGCATAGTGATGCCAGACCGGGGAAAACTCCGTGATGTAATATTTGCCGCCGCTGGGGATGATGTCGATGTTGAGCCATGTCGCCCGCAGGTCCCTGGCAAGCCTTTCCGAAACATCCAGCGCCTCCTGGGGTACCCGGCTCCACTCCCCGATGCCGCCGCCGTCGATGTTCACCTTCCATTGTTCCTGGTTTGCCTGGCGCCGCCAGTGGGCCTCAACAACCTTGCCACCGCCTACAACGGTCTTCAGGTCGCGATCAAGGGTCAGGTATCTCTGGGCAAGCAGGGGGGGGGAGAGGAATGGATAGGTCATCCTCCTGGCCTTGATGAGGTGGTAGTAAAAGATCCTTTTCGTGAGCATGGACAGGAGATGCCTTGCCCCGCCGGCGTTGAAAAGGTCGAGGGTCGACAACCTGAAGAGGGAAAGAAGCTCCTTTCGGTTGCGGACCTTGAACACAGAGCCCCCGCCGGCGCCATAGCGGTTTTTCACGACCATGGGAAAACCCAGCTGTTCCTCGGCGAGACGGAGGGAATCCATGGAAAACAGGGGCAGGGTATCCGGAATCGGATAGTCCCGGTTTCTCAGAAAGAGGTACTGCCTGTATTTGTCGTTGTAGAACCTGATCACATTCGGGTCAGGGTAGATCTTCAGGTGGGGATGCTCCCTGCTGAGATGGATCAGGTTGTCGTACACATCGTAAAGGGCCAGAGGGTGGTTCGAGCTGTACAGGAATGAGGGGTAGTAGATGACTATATCCGTACCCGAATAGTCATGGTCGACCCACTCCTGGGACTCGAAATCAAGGACCGTACACTCGATTCCATAATTAGCCAACATCTCCCGGAACGCCTTGAAACGCTCTTTTGACCTGAAAAGTACGGCTTTCATGCTCTTTTATCCCCTCGCTCTTTCGTTATCGCGTCCCCGTTTGCTCGCCGGCGCTTTCCAGGGCCAAACGGTACGCGTCCTTCTGCAACTCGTTGATGATGCTCCAGTCATAGGTTTCCGCCAGCTTCCTGGCGTTCTCCGCCATAGACCGTCTCGCTTGTTCATCGCCCAGCAGCGTCTCTATCCGCTCCACGAATTCCAGGGGGGTGTCGGCGATTGCGATGTTCTTGCCATCCGTGACCGCAAGGCCCTCGCACCCAACCGTGGTGGAAACGATCACCTTCCCCATGGCCATGGCGTCCAGGATCTTGAGGCGCGTTCCGCTGCCGATGCGGATGGGGACAATCACCACGGCCGCCTCATCCACGTAAGGGCGGATATCGTCCACGAATCCGGTTGCTTTCAGACGGGGATTGCGGCGGGCGGCCTCGGTAATCCCGGCGGGCGGAGAGGTGCCCACAAAGGAAACCGACACATCGGGCCTCCGCTCCCGCAGAACCGGATAGATATCGTTCCAGAAATACAGAACCGCGTCCCTGTTGGTATGTACATCCATGTGGCCGAACCAGAGCACGGTATTGGGCGTGACCGGCTTCCCGGACGGTTTGAAGGAGGAGGTATCCGTGCCGTTGGGTACCACCACCATGGGTTTTTCCACTCCCATGCCGCGCAAAAGCTCCCTGTCGGTTTCGGAGACCGTCACGCAGCAGTTGAATCTGTTCATGGCGTTTCTCTCGAAGGCGCGCAGCTTCAACCACTGATAACCGAGAAACAGCTTTTTCAGGGGATTTCTCTCTGTTTCGAACCAGCGGCGCAACCGGACCGACTCCACGTTATGGTTCACGAGGATTTTCGGCAGGCTCGGAAATTCATCGAGATAGACGGCCAGCGGCAGCAGGTCCACGTGCACCAGGTCGATCCGTTCATTGGCCAGGATATCCCTGATCTTCTTCCTCATCTCCGGCGCATCGTACTTATGGGCCACAAAAGGGAGTCCTGAAAAGAGATTGCGGAGCAGCGCCAGGAAAAGGGTCGCCCTGGACATGTCGGCCGGGATACGGAAAGGGTAGACCGCCTTGCAGAAGCCTCTCAGATGTTCCAGGTTTTCCGTCTTCAGCTCATGCTCCGGGTGCTGCGCAAAGGTGACGAGGGTCACGTCGTGTTCTTGCGCCGCGCCCTTCAGGATGTGGTAGGTGCGAAGGCTGTGGCCGCTGATGAGCGGATACGGGCTTCTTGTGGAAAGAAAGAGTATGTTCATGGCAAGCCTTTTCCGTCTTTCAGTATTTCGCGATACAGGGCAAGATATCCGTCCGCCATCGCCCTGGCGGAAAAATTTTCCCTTACCCTTTCCGCGCCGTTAGCGGCCATCGTCGAGGCGGCGACGGGATCGGAGAGAATGCGGACAACCGCGCCGGCAATGGCGTCCCGGTCCGCCGGAGGGATGAGAAGTCCGCTCACCTGATCCAGGATCACCGATGGTATGGCCCCAACCCTGGTAGCCACCGTTGGCGTCCCCGCGGCCTGGGCCTCCAGGAGGGCCATGGGAAGGCCCTCGCTGAGGGAAGGAAACACAAACACATCCATGATACCCAGAAGATCCGGGATATCCTTGCGCGAACCGGCGAAGACAACACGCGGGCGAATCCCCAGTTCCACCGCCGCCTCCTCCAGCGCGCCCCTCTCCGGACCGGCGCCCACGATGAGTATAACCGCCGAAGGGAAGCTCCGCAGGACCACAGGCGCCGCCCGCAGGAGAAAGGTCTGACCCTTTTCCCTGGTGAGAGCGCCTACCGTGCCGATCACCTTCGCGGACGCCGGAATACCAAGGGCCTCCCTCAGCTCCGGAACCGCCGGGCGCGCCTCGAATCGTCTCGGGTCAATGCCGTTGTCGATGATGCGCAGCCTCTCTCCCCCAATCCCGGCACGACGGAGTTTGCGCGCAATCTTTTCCGACACGGCCACCACCCTGTCGGCATGTCCGGCCACATATGCGTCGGCAAGGTTGTAGAAAAACAGCTTCAGGCCCGAACGCCGGCCGTGGTTGGTCACCACCCAGCCGGGGCGCCCGGCGCCCATGGCGCGCCATGCGTAGTAGTTGCTCTTGTAATTGTGGGAATGAAGGATATCGACTCTCTCATGACTAACCTCATGGGCGATTCCCTCCATTACCGTCCTGTCAAGGCGGCCGGCGCAGGGATATACCGTCACATTGATATGCCGCCGGCGCGCTTCATCCGCCAGGTCGGTATTTGGACGGTTACCGTTGACCAGCACCCCGATGGAGACATCGCAACCCGTGTCCCGGCATTGAACGGCAAGCTCCAGGGCAACGTTTTCCGCCCCCAGAAATCCGGAGCTGCTTATCAGGTGAAAGACCCGCGGCATGGGCCCCCTATCCCGCCCCTTTAAGATCACTGTAGAAACCTTTTCAGCTCGGGTATCATGGCGCGCGCGAAATCCTCCATCAACGGATAGGTGGCGTCCTTGCCGTCGGGCATCCGCACATGGATCTGCACCTGAGCGCCGCTGGGACGCCTGAACCCCATCTGCTGTCTCATCATCTCCCAGCGGAAGCGGGGATAGTTACCGGTCATTGCCGTTCCGGTTACATAGAAATAATAGATAACCTTGGCCGGCCCGGAGCTCCCCAGAAGCAGTTTATTGACCTCAATCGTCCGGCTTTCCCCCGACTTGTCCGTAACCCTGAGGGGAACGGAAGAAGTTCCAAGGACCTTCATCCCCACTCCCGTATTGCATGATTCGGGATTATGGAAGCCGATCCTGTTGTCCGGGTAGTACACCAGAGAGAGAAAGACATGCTCGCCCGATCGGTTCACATAGTCGCGGCTGAGGATATACTCGGTGTCCAGAATCTCCTTGACCCGCTCATCCACAGGGTATTCCGTTCCCCTCCACCCCCCGGCGGAAAGGGGCAGAGTGGAAAGGTCCAGCGGTACGGTCCCGCTGGAGAGGCGGTTGTCCATGTACACGAACCCTGATGTCGCCAGCAGCAGAAGAGATATAACCAGAAGCTTTTTTTTCATCGGCGGCCCTCCAGAACCCTCATGAAGATAAAAAGCAGGATCATGCTGATTACGAAAACACCCAGACCGGAGGTGGTATGAAACCAGTGCTCCGGCGAGGCCCAATCACCGCCAAAACGATCCGCCACCAGGATCAGGGCGCAGACCCTGAGCACATTGGTAAAGATGGCTACGGGAATCGCGATGAGAAAAAGGACCATCTTCCGCGTCATCGTCATATCCGACATACAGGCAATGAGCGCGCTCAGCGCCATAAGGGAGATGAGGGAGCGGATGCCGCTGCAGGGATCACCAACGGAGAGGCTTGCATTGGCGAGACTGATGATCGCCCCCTCCCGGTAAAGGGCCACCCCCAGAGTCTTCATGGTAAATGCCCCCAGATCAGCCACCAGCATTTTCAGGGGAAAGGAAAAGGCGGAGATTACGCCCATGGGCAGGGGAAACATGAAAGCGAGAAACGCCAGGGGGAACGCCACCTTCCTGGTAACAGCCGCGCCGAACAGGTAGAGGGATACACCGACGGCGAGGAGCAGGATGGAAAAGCCCGAGGTGAAATAGACGTGGGTCCAGACGCTTCCCACATGAATCAGCAGGGCAACGGCAATCAGAACACCCCCGATTTTCAAGCCGGAGGCAGGCAAACGGCGGAGTTCATCCCTTTTCCGCCAGATAAGCCAGCCGCTGACGAGAGGCACCAGAAACCCGTGGGAATAATGGGAATCCGGATTGGTGTAACGTTCGTAAAGCCACAGGAAAGTGTCCTGGTATGCATAGATGAACAATCCCAGGGAAAGCGCCCCCAACAGCAGGACGTTACGGTTCTCCCGCGAAAAAAACTCAGCCGTGTATTCAGCTCTCACCGCCACCTCCGGTTGTCGCGTCCATATTTCGGGACATCATATTTTCATACAACTGTTCATGCTCTCGCACCATCGCCTCAACGGTAAACTCCCTGACGACCCGTTCCCTGCCCGCGTTTCCCATGATTCGCGACCTGGCGGGATCATGGAGCAGAGAGAGCACCGCTTCCGCCAGGGCATCGGCGTCGGCCGGCGGCGCCAGGAGCCCCGTAACTCCATCATCCACCAGTTCTGGATTACCGCCGACTCTGGTGGCCACCACCGGTTTTCCGGCCGCCATGGACTCCAGGATAACGTTGGACATACCCTCGCTGGTGGAGCAGAGCACCGAAACATCCATGGCCGCGAGGATGGCCGGCGCGTCGCTCCTGGTTCCGAGAAAAAGGACTTTGTCTCTGATACCCATTCGCGACGCCGTTTCCTCGAAACGGCGCCTGAGGGGACCGTCTCCCACCAGGACAAATACCGTATCAGGGACCCGCGCGAGAATGAGTCCCGCCGCGGCCAGAAAGTAATCATGCCCCTTGATCTCGAAGTTCATGTTGGCAATCATCCCTACAACCGGCGCCGTCTCCGGGATGCCCAGGTCACGCTTGGCATCAGCGGTATTTTTGACCGGCCGGTAAGGGGAAAAGTCAAGGCCGTTGTAGATGACCTGGATCTTTTCCAGGGGGAGGCTCCCCTCCGCGCGGGCATGTTCCGCAACGGCCCGACACACCGCTATGCATCGGCCGCAGTAGCGGGCGGTCCAGCGAAAGAGCTTGCGGTAGAAGTCGCCTCTCTTGAAGCCCAGGTCCCGGCGCGAGGTGACCCAACGGGGAATCCCCGCGAGACGGGATATCAACCACCCCATGACCTCCGATTTCTCGAAAAAGGTATGGATGATGTCCACTCCTTCCCGGCGCGCCAGGCGGCAGAGCCTGTATAGCTGGATTATGCCCGCCGGTCCGTAGAAACGGCGGACCGGGACGTGAAGGAGGGTCGCGGTTCCCGCCGGTCCGGTAGGTATCCCGCTGGTTCCGGATGGACCCAGTTGCGCGACGATTGCCCTGAACGCCTTGGGGTCAAGAGAGGAGGCGAGCAGAAAGAGCTGTTTCTCCGCGCCTCCCCTGGACTGGGTTCCCGGCGGTGGAAGGCAGGTGTCGATGAGATAGAGAATTGTGACGGGCCTGCGTCCCATGGCGCCCTCCGGCTTTCCCTGTCCAATGTCCGCGGCGGCGTTACTTTTCACCATAGACAAAAACCACATCGCGCGCATAGGCGCGAAAGACATCCTCGGCCCCCATCGGTTCGGCCGGCGCCTCTGAAAATCCGTAAGAAAGCCCGTCCAGCATGGAAAGGTACGCGCCGATCTTGATGCCGAAGGCGACCCCTTCAATCTTGGGTTGACGGATCACCGCCAGGGCGACCCCGACCACCGCGCCCCGGGAATTGAAGATCGGCCCCCCGCTGTTACCGGGATTGATGGGCGCGGTAAGACGGAACTGGTGAGGGGCGTCATGGATTCCAGAGGTCGCGCTCACCTGGCCGGAGACAATGCTGGGGTCCTTGCTCAGGGCCGCGCCCAGGGGATACCCGATGGCGTGGGCCGCCTCTCCGGCTACCACCCTGGAAGCTCGGTCGATTCTCAAGCCCCTTTCCGGAGAAGGGGAAAAACCTTCCAGCTTCAGTACGGCAAGGTCCAGTCGCGCCTCCCTGGCAACCGGCGCGGCGGCGTATACGGCGCCGTCCGGGAATCTGACGGAAATCTTCGCCAACTTTCCCAGCACATGGTTGGCCGTCACAACGTAAGCGGAGTTCCAAAGGAGAAAACCGCTCCCGCCCGACCGGAGAAGGTTGTCAATGGCAACCATCCTCGGTTCCTTGCGAAGGTAGGAGGTTGTCTTGCCGCCAGGCGACTTCACCTTCGCCGGCAGGTCGTCGTAAGATACAAACTGGTTGAAATCCTTCATCGCAACCCTTGTGGGAAACCATTCTTTCCAGAGAAATGGCTTGTAGGCGGCCTTCCCCGCATACACCCCCCTCTGTGCCAGTGGCGATACATAGAACCATGGCTCTTCGTTACCGAATCCCATGGCGTACTCATCGCCATTGAGAATGACCGCCTTCAGCTTCTCCGGCCCGCCGTCGTTGTTCAGGAAAACGGCCAGAAGGGCCTGCCGCCCTCCCCTGCTCCCCTGCCAGATACCGATCAACGGGTCCTCCCTTATCTGGGCGCGGATCGTCTTCACGTACCTGTCGTACAAATCCCTGTCAGTGGCATCGGCCGTGGGAGAAGAGGCGCAACCTCCCGAGAGCATCAGCAGGCATATTGTAAACAGATACAACTGGAATACTTTCATCCCTGACATCGCTTTCATACCTCCGTAGCGCCCGCGAGACAGCTCTCCGCCAGATCACGCAGCGGCCCGAACCGGAAATCCCTCAACAGCCGCTCCAGACGCCGCGCGGTCTTGTCCAGGTTCACATAGTGGCGGAAACGGTAATCTCTACGGATCCGCATGCGGGGCTGCCCTGGGTCCAGTTCCCACGGATGAAGGTAGAACACGATCGGCTTTCCTTCACCCACGATGCGACGGCACAGGCCGCGAAAGATGAAATAGGGAAAGAGGCGGAAATACCCCCCTCCTGCCGCGGGAACGTTGAAGCGCGAGAACCTGACCGTTGACAGGGGAAGTTCCACGAGACCGTTCCGGTGACGGAAGGGAAAACGGGAAGAGCCCTTGAAACCGTACCGGTTATGGAAAGAGGTGGGAAACACACTGGAATCATAGATGAATCCCTCCTCCAGGAGCACATCCAGGGCCCATTCCGTTTCCGGGGTCAGGGAGAAGGAAGGGGCGCGATACCCCTGCACGGGTTCACCGGTGATGGACTCGATGATCTCCTTCGATTTCCCGAGATCGCGGGCAAACTTGACCGCATCCTGCCTGGAAATCAGCTCATGGCCGTATCCGTGACTGGCTATCTCATGCCCGGCTTCCCGGATCTCTTTCACCAGACCGGCGCACCGTTCGGCAATCCAGCCGAGGATGAAGAAGGTCGCCTTTGTATCGTATTTCTCAAGGATACGAAGGATGCGCCGGGTATTCTCCACCACCCTGAGATCACAGGTGTCCCAACTGTCGGCGGAAATGGCGCCTTTGAGGTTCTCCACCTGAAACCAGTCTTCAATGTCAAAGCTGAGGCCGTTGAGATTTTCCATTTTCACCACAGAGTCACGGGGGCACAGAGAAAATCAAAAAACTATTCTTCGGATTCCATCTGTAAGAAGAGGGACATTGAAGTTTACGATCAAGCCGACCTTGATCTTAGAGAGTTTCAGATAAGTCATCAACTGTGCTTCATGCACGGGAAGTATAGTTTCAACGCATTTCAACTCAACAACCACCCTACCCTCAATAACAAGATCCATACGATAATCGCAATTGAGTTTCCTTCCTTTATATTCGAGAGGCAAACTCCTTTGCCTCTCGAAAGCAAGTCCCCGTAAACCAAGTTCGACACAGATGCATTCTTCGTATGCAGATTCCAGCAGACCGGGTCCGAGGGCGCGATGTACCTCAATGGCCGAAGCAATGATTTGTCCAGTCAACGCCTTTTCATGGAAAACTATATCCACTTCTATCCCAACGACCTTTCCATCGCTCTAAATAACAACATTTCAATACAATTTTCACCACGGTTTCTCCGTGTCTCCGTGTCACCGTGTCTCCGTGGTTAGAGTCCTACTTCCTCACCGTCTCCCATGTAACCATCTTCTGCCCCTTCAGCGTCTTCCAGAAGGCAACCATGGAGGCTGCGTTCACCACGCAGAAGTAGAGTGGGATGGCAAGGGGACGGAGCTTTATTCCATAGCGGTCGCCCGCAAGCCCCACAAGGGCCGACAGGTAAAACAACGCCTGAAGTCCGAACGCGAGGTTGTAGAACCAATGGCCCAGCAGAAAAGCGTTGGACGCCATCATTATGACGAGAAAGAACGGTATGAGCCAGCGCAGTACCTTGTGGGAAAAGAGCTGAAAGGATACGAACGGGTAGCGCAGCGGATTCAGCAGCGATTTCACGTACAGAATGCCGCGCATGGCGCGGGTAATGACCCGGACCCGCATACTGAACTCCTCCACCGGTTTCTCCGTGGTCTCCTCGTAGGCGACCGCCTCGGGCTCGAACACCACCCGGTAGCCCCTCTCGATGATCTTGAGAGGCTCCACCAGGTCGCTGATGATATCCGGAGGAAGCGGCACGTAGGCCGCGCGCCGCACCGAGTAGATGCAGCCGCAGCAGCCGGTGATGGTGCGGATTCTCGTCTGCATGCTCTTGATGAAATTTTCATATCTCCAGAAAAGGATGGAGCCTGTGCCGACCGGGGCGCCGGTTGGATTGACGTATTCATAACGCCCGCTGACCGCTCCCACTTCAGGATCCGCGTAGTTCCGCGTCAGCTTCCTGATGGCGTCCTTCTCGTAGACGGTGGTCGCGTCCGAAAAGATTATCACATCTCCCGTTGCCGACCGGACAGCCTCGTTCTGGGTCGCGGTCTTTCCGACCCTTCCCTCCACCCGTTTCAGGATCACCCCGCGGTCAGCGAACTCACCCACGATTTCGTCGGTCCGGTCCGTGGAACCGTCGGAAGCGACCATCAGCTCCAGCTGGTCCCTGGGATAGTCCAGCTCCAGAACCTCGTTGAGCTTCTTCCGGATATTCTTCTCCTCATTATAGGCGGTAATGAGAAAGGTAACCCGGAACTCCACGTCCCCGCGCCGTACCGGCTTCCTGAAAAAAAGCGCCAGACAGGGTATGAGAAGCGTATAGCCCAGATAGGTGTACAGGATGATCAGGAACGAGGACCAGAATACTATTGTCACCATGTTTTACCCGTTTCTTTCCAGGACACGTTGCCTGCGTCTCCGGCCGGTACTCCGTCCGGCGCCTTCACTTCGCCATAGTAGAAGGTAAAGCTTGCCGTAATACCCATGAAAAGCCAGAAAACAGCCATCAGGTTGTAATAAAGCGTCTGGTCGCCGCTGATGCTTCCGGCGAGATGGGCGACGACACAGAGAAGAAAACCGAGCCCTATCCCCTGTCCCATCCTGCTTGCCGACACGCGGAAGAGTCTGTAGGAATGTCTGAGGAGAGCCAGGATATAGATTATGAAAATGGCGAGGCCGAGAAGTCCCTGCTCCGCCAGGATCTTCATGTACAGGCTGTGGGTTATCATGCCTTCCTTGTGGCGGAAGGTATCAAAGCCGATGCCGAACAGCGGCTGCTCCCTGAAATACTCCTTTGCCTTGTCCCACAGCTCTTTCCTTCCCACCGTGTCCAGTTCCACCCCCCCGACACCGACGGCGCTGGACTGCTCCTTTTCTTCACTCACGTTTCCCTGGTCGAGAAATGTCATGTCGATCCGCTCCACAACGGAAAGAGGCAGCAGGAAACGGTAAAAAAGGACGATTACTACTACCAGGCCGAGTACGCGCCGGTCCTTGAGGATCCCCAGAGCCAGGAAACCGGCCATGACGCTGATATAGGCTGCGCGCGAGTAGGAAAAGAGGATGGGATAGAAGTTGCATGCGCAGACGAAATATATGGCGTACTTGAGCTTTTTCTCTTCTATGTAGTAAGAGATGCCCAGCAGGAGCATGGTAAACATGGCGTAAAAGGCCCCCAGTTCATTGGGACCCAGGCTGCTGAACGCCCCCTCAATCCTTATGGAATGGGAGTAATGCTCGGTCTTCATCCACCGGAACGTGCTGTAAAAGTTAAAGTCCATGGCCAGCAACGACAGCAGGATACCCATCAGTACCAGCCTGGCCTTTTTCTCCGTATTCAGGTTGTTGGCGCCGATGAAATACAGCAGCGGCAGAATCATGTAATTCTTCCAGGCCATGAGCCGGGTCAGATTCACTTCACCGGGAAGCGACATATAGGTATAGCCGCGGATGAGATTGAACAGGCTGCCCGCGCACACCATTATGACCACGGCATTCAGCGGCGAACTGATGAAAAGCGGCCGGTTTTCCCTGGCCGCGGCAAAAAACCAGCCGATGCAGATGGCAATCAGGAAATAATCCGCGAAATTGTTCCCCCCCGGCAGCTCGGCGATTTTTTTCATTAAAGAGATTACCGGCACCAGAGTCGCGAAGACGGCAATGCCCACGTCTACCCGGAAGAAGGTGTAGAACATCATCGGAATAGACGATATGTAAAGCGCCAGGGGAAGAAAATAGGTCAACATAAAATCGGGTCTCCGGGAACAGGGATGGATGTTCCGTTATCTCCTGCCTGCTTTCGGCATCTGTATTTTTCCTTCCCAGATAATAGTAAAACCCGCAAACTTCATAGCCTTGAAACCGCCATAAACGACCTTGACGTTCTTGTATCCCTTGTTCTTCAACGTCAGCGCCACACCGGCGCTGGTACCTTCCCCCGCTCAATCACAATAGACGATTATTTCCTTATCAAAAGGAATCTGAAGATCAGCGGCCTCGATACGGGCAAGGTCAGCCGCGCCGTCGTTAGGCAGATTGATCGCGCCCAGGATGTGATACTTGGCATAGGTTCGTTCGCTCATGCAATCGACAAGGATGCTGTTTCCCTTGATAAACTTGTTATAGGCAATGCGAGCGCTTATTCTTGGGATATCTGATATGGCATTGCCCTGCGCGGTTGCGGCAGCCGCGGATATAAATACAGCCAATAAAATGGATGCAAGATAACGCATTGTTGTTCTCCTTTTTAAATGTCTTTCACTTCAAAACCCATTGATGGACGCTTGCCGCTATCAACCAGGCCCCGAAACTCCATATGAGGACGGTCGGCAGAGGCAACTGCTTCCTTAAACACACCAGAGCCACAAGGAAGAAAAGCATGCTGGGAAGAAGACCCCAAAGGGCGCCTTTGGCGAATTTCCGCATTATCTCCGGATTGCCCTTGTTTTCCAGATGCATCCACACCAGGACCAGGCAACCGGTGAGGGGCATGACACCTATGAGGCCGGCCGCTGACGGGAATTTCTTCCCGATTGCCGTGGCTGTCAGGATAATTGCCACGCTCAGGATTGCTTTGATCATGATTTGCATGGTTTTTCTTGCTTCCCGGCAGCGCCGGTTGAATGGCCCAATGGCCGTTGATTATCTGTTGTCATTTCCCGCTCCGAAAAAGATAACGGGCCAACTCACAGGCAAAATAATACGTGGGAGGCGGGGGGATAATCCTCTCCAGAGAAAAGAGATCCGAAGAAGCATTTACCACGCCCGGTTCCGTGGTAACCACCGAGGCAAACCCCATCTCCCTGCATGCAATCCTCAATTCATCGGTGAAATCCGAGGCCTTGCCGTTGGGTATGGCGAAATGCCCTGCCTCTTTCCCGGTCCTTTCCTCCACCACCCGTCTGGAATCAAGAATTTCCCTCTTCGCGTCTTCAAGCGGCAGCGAGGCAAGGCAGGGGTGCGTCATGGTGTGCGCCCCGAAGGTGATTCCATGCCCCGCCATCTCGTTCGCCTCTTCCCAGCTCATCATCCCGCGTTCGCGTCCGGCGCCGTCGTCCGCCGGGAGATCAAGCGCGGCGAAAAGCTCGCGCAGGCATGCGCGCCTTTCCCGGGAGTCCGCGGGCGCCAGACGGTGATAGAGCCTTTTTTCAGCGGACCTCTTTCCCGCGAGGGTGGCGATATCAACCCGCTCTTCCCCGAATACTCCGGGGAGCATGAATGTATCCCGCTCCGTTTTCCGCAGGGCATATTCAATGTCGTCGATCCAGAGGCCCTCTTTCCCGCCCATGAACCCGGCCGTAAGGTAGATGGTGACCGGCAAGCCATGTTTTCTGATAATCGGAAAGGCAACCGTATAATTATCCCTGTAACCGTCATCAATGGTAAGGACGATGGAAGGCTTCCGGAAACCCTTCCCTGTCCGGATCAGGGCGCAAGCCTCATCGAGACTCAGGACATCATAGGTTCCCTTCAGGTATGCCAACTGCCTGTCAAACTCATCGCCATCCAGGCGCGGCAGGAGGTCCTCCGACCCATCGCCAGGGCGGCGGAAACGGTGATAAAAAAGGATCGCCGCATGTTGCTTTTCCCTGTAACTCCAGAAAAATACCATCAGCCGCAACATGCCTGAATAATAGAGCAGAAAATACAGTGGCCGTTTAAGCCTCTTGCGAAAGCGCTGAAAGACACTCTCCCTCCCTTGATGGGAGGGGGTTGGGGGGGAGGGTGAAAAGGGGTCAACATGCAATATTTCGGCAACTTCCCCCCTCTCCCTAACCCTCTCCCACCAGGGGAGAGGGGATTTATTTGACGTATTGGCCAGTGAATCAATGATCTTGCGTCTCAGAGCGGTATCAAAGAGCAGCACTATGGTTGTGTAGACAACCGCTCCAGCCAGGACCTGGACAATGACATTCAGCAATCCGGCCCGGAGGTTGACCGCTTTTACCGCGAAAAACATGAGAAACGACGCTCCCCCGTAGATGAAGATACGAAGGTAATCGATGCGGAAGCTGAACTCCCTGAAGGAATAATAGACAACGGCGCCTGCAAACAGGACATAGGAAATAAGGGTAGCGATGGCCGCGCCGGTTATTCCGAAACGGGGTATCATCAGGACGTTGATCAGAACATTGATGACACATGTCGTGATCATGATGTTGTTCAGCACATAGGTCTTCTTCCTGATGAAGAGACCGCTGTTGAGAATGATTGTGCAGGCATACACCGCCTGGCCGATCAGCACATAGCAGAGGACGGTATAGGATTCGAGATACTTTTCCGAGGCCAGCACGGAGATCAGCTCCCTTCCCACGGCAATGCTTCCCAGAGTAACCGGCAACAGCAGCAACATGAAATACCTGAACATCTTGGTAAAAAACTCTTTAGTCTCCCCCTCCCCCTTGTTCACCAGGATGGACATGTACACCGGGGTCATCGCATAGTTTATGGGATAGATCAGCGCCTCGGTGATGTGCGTAGCCAGATTGTAACCGGCCGTGTACAGGCCCAGGGGCCCGGCGCCCAGATAGAACTGGATCAGATATCTGTCCACGTAGTTCAGGATGAGATGCCCGAATTCAGCCCAGACAAGGGGGAACCCGAACAGCAGTGAATTTTTAAGGATATCCTTGGATAAATGCTCTTTCCTGATCTGAATCCGCTTCCGGAAGACAAGGAACAGAAGGACCAGAATCGCCGCGCCCGAGAGCAGTTGTCCCAGGAAAAAGCCCTTTACTCCCTTGACCAGATACAGGGCAAAGACAATTCCAAAGGCCAGGGTCACGTATCTTCGCAGGATGGCGAAGAGGTTATACAGCTTTGTTTTCTGCTCCGCCCGCAGAAAACTCATCAGTGTATCGCTCAGGCAACCGGTCACTATCAGCATCGAGGCAATGGAAAGGAGAGCGGCCAGGTTCTGGTCCCGGAAAAAGACTCGCAATGCCTGGATTGCCAGGATTGACAATCCGCCGGCCAGGACGGCGAACGCGGAGACAGCGAGAAATATGGTCGCGATAAAGGATGGGAGCCTCTCCTTTGCCCGGTACTCGGCGTAGAATCTGACTATGGAGTTGGGCATGCCGAATTTTACTATGGCCACCGCGATGAACAAGGTCGTGGTGACCAGCCCCATCAGGCCGTAATCACTAACGGACAAAATGCGCGTCAGGATGGGAAAGGAGAGGAATCCCGCCGCGAGTATGGCGGCCTGCCCTATGAAATAATGTGACGACTGCTTGACCAGCGCCCTTATGTCAGACATGGGACCCCCGCCGCCCGCGGCATACCTTCTCCAGTTCCAGGTGCATGCGGTCCAGATGCCCGGACTTGATGTCCTGGTGGATCGGTAATCCGAAAAGCCTCTCCTTCAGATAAACGGCTTCCGGGAATTCATGCCACGGAACCGACGGATGAAACGTGTCCCACCACGGGTGGGATGTTATCCCCGCGTCTTTCAGGGACAGATACAACTCCTCCCTTCTTTCCCTTCCTTCCACAAGCAACGGAAAAAACAACGGGCAGACTCCTTCGGGAAGGACGGGCGCCGGAAAGGAGAATATCCCATCCCAGGCCGGCGGCTTCAGTCTTTCCAGCAGATAATTGAAATTTCGTCGCCTGGCCTCCCTGACTGACGGGAGATCAGTGTTGTTCACGAGATTCAGAGCCGACGGTGATATGCCCCATTCCATGACATCGGGGGTGAACGAAAACGAGTCCGGCCTTGTCAGCGACAGTGTTCTTTTTCCCTTCAATCTTCCCGAAGCGGAGATTCCCAGCTTCAGGGTGTTAACAATAAGCCAGAGCGCGGAGATGAGCGGCCTTTCAAAAAGAGCGGCGCCTGGCCTCCCCGCCGTTTTCTGCCGCCACAGATCCGCCAGGTAGTAAAACGCTGAAAAACGGCTGGGCGTTACGTTATTTACCGGACAGGAAAGGTCCGTGTTATTCAGGACCAGTATCCCGCCGTTTGCAACGGGCAGGGTCTTGAGGAGACTGAAGACCGCGACGTCTCCGAAGCTTCCCAGGTACCGTCCGTTTCTGACGCTCAGCAGCGCGTGGGCGCAGTCTTCTATCAGAAACACCTTTCTGTCGTCGCAGATACGGCGGAGTTCCTCGACAGGCTGGGGAAAACCAAGAAAGTGCGTCACGAGCACGGCCCTGACATTTCCGTCCAGGCGGTTCCGGAGGTCGTCCAAATCGCTCTTGAGGTCTTCACGGATACGGTAGAAACCGGGCGTTATCCCCATGCGCGAAAATGGTTCGATCTCCACACCGCAGTTGTACGCCGGCAGGAGAACCCCGTCCCCGGCCTTCAGTCCGAGCGCCCTGATCCCTCCGGCCAGGGCGTAGCGGGCGCTGTAGAAATAACGGCGGCCCGGACTGTTGAAAGGAAAAGGAAGGTCATATGCGGCTGTTTTTATCAGGTGGCGCAAAGGACCAGCCACCGGCCTGCCGCCGATCCGCCCGGTCGTCATCCCCGCCGCACCAGAACCGACACCCGGTCTTTAAGCCCGCGCAGGAATCTGTTGCCATTGACAAACGGGACCAGCCGCCTGTCCAGAAAAGCAAGGAACCTTCCCCTGGGGGTATCGTTGTAGACAAGAATTCCCTTCCGCTCCCTCCTTTTCGGCGTCCAGTCTTTCTTGTAGTCCTCGTCGCCCTGGACGTAATCGATGGAGGTTACCCCGTCCACATCTATTACGTACCTGAACATCTCCGAGGTAAGCACCTTGCCCGGTGAATACTTTCTGTATTCCTGGTCATAAACGGTCTTCAGTATGTAAGCGGTCGCGCCGCTGACCATCCAGAACTGCGCCGCGATGGGCAGATCATCATGGTAAAGGAAGGCCAGCCTGAGCCACCCTCTTCCGGCGGCGATCCGCGCCAGGTCGCGATGGAACGTGGGGCCTATCTTCTCCTGTTTCTGCCAGCTCCTGCCATAGACCCCGTAGTAGGCGTCAATGGCTTCTTCCAGACCTTCCCCGGAAGAGACCACCCTGTATTCAAGGCGTCCTTCCCGCTCCAGACGCCTCTTGCAATACTGGAAATCCTTTCTTATTTTTTCCGGAAGGCGGGAGAGGTACTCCTCTCCGGAGTAGTCTATGCCGTCCTGATACCAGTCCCCGAAACATGGGTATGGGGAAAAAGGGATCTGGCGATCCTCCATGTACCGCGCCAGTATTTCATAAAAGGAGCTTTCTTCCGGCAATGAGCTCAGGTCCAGGACATCCCAGGACACTTCCTTTTGTTCCTTCAGACCGGAAAAGAACGCATCAACCGCCTTTTCCACCTGTTCAGGCGAGCTGTGATCAACGATGAAGAGGCGAACAGGCGAGTAGGTATTCCCCATGAGTTCAAGCTTTCCAACCCGGCAGCCCCTGTACCGTTCTTTCTTCATCAGAAAGGGAGCAAATGCGAAGAAGACCTCGTCCTCGGCAATGGCGAAGATCCTCAACTGGTTGTTGGAAGCAAAATTCCTGAGCCAGACGCGGAACCAGTCATGGCAGACAAAAGGGAGTATCGACGGATTGAGCATCGCGACCGGCGCCCAGGAGGAAGACAATGCCTCAAATTCTTCCACCGATTGAACGGATTTCATCGCATAGCCATTTTTCATTACGGTTCCACGCCTTGCCGCCCGGCGCGGCCATGTTCTGAAAGGGTTCTGATCTTCCTCACAGCCGGAGCGGCCACCTTCAGAAGGAACCTGAACAATTGCCCCTTGGCGGAATTATTGAATGCGGAGAAACATATTCTACCTCTTTTTGTTGGCGTCCAATCGGCCTTGTAGGGCTCGTCGCCTCTTATGGTATCTATCGTCCTTACCTCCTCGTTATCGATGATATATTTCATAAGAAGGGAACGGAGCAGCGTGGTGGGGCTGAACTCCCTGTATGCGGCGTCATAGACCGATTCCATCAGGTATGCCTTATTGTTTGATACAAGCCTGATGTGCGCCGACACGGGCGCATCGTCCACGTTCAGAAAGGCGAACCTGAGCCATCCCTTCTCCATCGCCCATTTCCTGAAATCCATGAGAAAGGCGGCGTCCGCTTCGTCATGCTTCCAGCTCTTTCTCCTCACCTCCTGGTAGATTCCCAGGTATTTTTCCAACTCATCAAGGCGTTCGCCCGTTACAAAAGCGACATTCCCTTCCTCCTCGAGCCTCCTTGCCCTGCGGCGCAACTCCTTTTTCAGGTTCTTGCTCCTGCCGTTCAGGTACTCTTCCCCCGAATACGCGATATCCTCCAGCATCCAGTCATTGTATGCAAGCTGCCTGACAAAACTGATTCCGCTCTCCTCCAATGCCCTTTCCAATATCGCCGCCGCGTCCCCCTCTTCCGGAACGGCGTCCAGCTCCATGACATCCCATTGCCGACGGGTTTCTTTCAGAAAGCAAAAAAGACACCGGAGCGATTCCAGCCTCCCGGCGGGATGGCTGTCGCCGAAAATAAAGGACCTCACGGGTGAATGATGATTCCCCATGAACTCGATCTTTTTGACGGCGGCGATCTTCTTGTACCTTTCCCTCCTTGTCAGCAGAGGCGCGATGAGCGTAGGGGCTTCATCCTTTATTACCGTTGCGACCAGGAGGGCCGAGGGTCCCTGGAAATGTTTCAGCCAGATGCGGAACCAGTCGTGGCGAAGAAAGGGTTCATGAAGGCCGTGTTCCGCCGCCAGCCGGTCCCAGACAGCGCGCATCGCCATGAAGCTCTCCATGGTCCGCGCGACGCCGACCTTGTAAGGACCTTCGCATGGATATACTTCGTCGAACATTCCGTTTACAGATCCACCTGTCATCCGCCCTTCAATCCCGCGCCGGAGGGGCCGCGTAGAAGGATCCGTCCGTCAGGATACCGCCGGACAGCACTATTTCCTTCGGAGGCTCATGCCCAAGAAAGAGAAGCGGACTGGCGCTGTAGCCATAGCTTCCCGAATTGAGAAATCCGACCAGATCGCCCACTTCCGGTGATTCAACGGCCACCCCTTTTCCCATCAGGTCCAGCGGCGTGCAGAGGGGACCGACCAGGTTGCAGGTCTCCTTTTCCTCTCCCGGCCGGGAAAGGTTACGGACCAGGTAGTTTTTCCGGAGGGTTGCGCCCAGGTTTCCCGAAGCGGCCAGGTGATGATTCATGCCGCCATCGAGAACATAGAATTGTTCTCCCCGGGACCTCTTTTCACTGACGACCCTTGCCACATAGATTCCCGCCGTCGCAACCAGATAACGGCCCAGTTCCAGGAGTAAACGCGGGCCGGTTCCCGTTGCGCGGCGGTAGCGTTCAAAGGCCTCATGGTAGAGGGATGAAAGAAGACCGAGATCCAGTGCCCGCCCCTCATCATAGTATGAGACGCCGAACCCGCCCCCGACATTGATCACCCGGCACTCAATCCCGTGCCGTTCCCGTATGTCCATGGCGATACGCAAGGTCTCCGCCACCCCCCGCGCCAGGGCCTCTTCACTGAGGCACTGGGTGCCGGCATAGATGTGGATGCCCAGCGCGTCGAAGTAGCGGGCGTTTTCCCGCAGGTAGCCGGCCGCCTCGCCCAGGTCCTCCTCATCGATGCCGAACTGGCTTGCCCTGCCGCCCATCTTCACCGCGAACTCCTTGACAGCGGAGGCGGGATTGACGCGGATGGTAACAGGGACGCGGACCTTCTCCTCCTCGGCGATATCCCTGAGCTGACGCAGTTCCCGCATGGATTCGATACTGATAATGCCCACCCCTTCGCGGACCGCTTTCCGGAGTTCATCAGCGGTCTTGCCCGGCCCGGCAAAACTGACCGAGGCGGCATGATAGCCCGCGTCGAGAGCCAGGCCCAGTTCGCCGCCGGAGGCGATGTCGAGGCCGTCCACGTGATCCCGTATCCCCCTGAGCAACCCACTGTTGGGATTCGCCTTAACCGCGTACAGCAGTTCCACGGCGGCGCCGAAGGCCTGCTTAACGGTGTCGATCCGCTCCCGGACCGAGTCCAGGTCATAGAGATAGAAGGGGGTGCCATACCGTTCCGCTATCTCGTCAAAGGATAAGCCATTGACCCGGAGCCTTCCCTGATCCTCATGGAGTTTCATAAGCCTTCAGAGCCTCCCCGCCATTTCCTCTTCAACAGGGAACGGTCGATCTTGCCGTTGGCCGTCTTGACGAATTCCCTTTCGAGGTTTATCTCATGGGGAACCATGTAGGAGGGAAGGCGCACGCGGCATTCGGCCAGAATAGCCTTTACGTCGGTCAAAGCCGTCTCCACCACCGCGATGATGCCCTGGTCCCCGCTTTCCAGCTCACGACCGAAGACGACGGCGTTGCTTATGCCGTTAATTTCCAGCAGGATCTCCTCCACCTCGGTGGGACTTACCCTGTAGCCGGATGTCTTGATCATCTCGTCCCGGCGTGAGATGAAGTAGAGAAAGCCTTCTTCGTCCTTCTTCACCAGATCGCCCGAATAGACCACCGTCTCATTCAGGTGGTCCTGTCCGTTGAGTACGGGATTCCGGCGGAATACGCGATTTGTCTTCTCGGGATCGTTCCAGTAGCCTCGGGTAACGAGAGCGCCCCGGTGCACCAGTTCGCCAGGAACTCCCGGAGGGCACTCCTCGCCCTTGTCATTGACCACCAGGATCTCCACGTCCGGGATAGCCCTGCCGATGGAGTCGGGACGCCTCTCGATCTCCTCGGGGGGAAGGAAGGTGGATCTGAAGGCCTCGGTGAGGCCGTACATGAGAAAAAGACGCGCATCCGGAAAGAACGAGCGGATGCGCTGTACCATTATCCTGGGCACCTTTCCACCGGTATTGGTGATATAGCGGAGACGCGGAAAGCGCATCTCCGACTTCAGTTCCCTCTTTCCTCCGAACAGCTTCGCCCAGACCGGGGTCATCCCGGCGAATCCGGTGATTTCCTCGTCCCTCAGAATATCCAGCAGGTCCTTAGGCATGACAAAGTGATGCATCACAAGCGTTGCCCCCCGGAGGATGGAGCTGGTCGCCTGATTCAGACCGTAGTCGAAATTGAAGGGGAGGATGCTGATAATCCGGTCATCTTCGGTGATATCCAGGTATCCGCTGACGATCTCCGCGCCGTCCACCACGGTCCGGTGAGGAACCACTACCCCCTTGGGCATGCCGGTGGAGCCGGAAGTGTAGATAAGGCAGGCGGTGTCGCCGGAGATGGCGCGGACCGTTTCCGGGGTCGCCTGAAACCGGTCGCGGATCAGGGGCCAGACCGGAAAAGCTCCCGGTCCTTCCATGTCCACGTAGAGCATTTTCCCCGGTGTGTCCAGCCCGGCCTTGCGGGCGATGGCGGCGCTTGTGATAAGTATCTTGATCCCGCAATCCTTTACGATGTAGTCGATCTGCTCCTTGCGCAGGATGGGATTGATGAAGACAAAGACACCGCCGGCCATGGAAATGGCAAACATGGACGACAGTTGCTCCACCGATTTCTCCAGTAAGACGCCGATACGGTCACCCTTGCGCACCCCTTCTCCCTGGAGGAATTCCTTCATGCGGCGCGCCTCTTCCAGCAGCTCCCCATAGGTCGTATCACGGCCCAGGCGCCGCACGGCCGCCTTGTCCGGCAGACGCGCCGCTGATTGTTCAATCAGATGATGAACCAGGTTTGGTCGCATGCTCATGCCGTCCCCTGCTTTTCGTTTATCAGCTGCCTGATTGCCGTGATGGTGCCGAAGCGATCCACCGTCAGGTCATCCATGTCCATCTCTATCCCGAAGGAATTCTCCAGATATTCAACCAGTTCCATTACCCCCATGGAGTCGATGACGCCGGACTCGATGAGAGGGGTGGCGCCGTCCACATCCGCCGCGAAGTTTTCACGAAAGTAGGTCACCAGCTGTTCTTCAATACCCATACAATTTCACCTCTTCAGCATGATACGGAAACCGGATGCCCACGGCGTCCGGTTTCCGTTAGTTAAAACATGTCGAAATCACCCATATGTATTACCCAGTCGCCCTCCGGCGGTTCATCCCCCATGGATCGGGCGATGAAATCCAGTTCCCAGCGGCGAAAGAAAAAATGCCTCTTCAGGGTCTTTTCATACCAGCAACCCGGAACCGCGTATATGGCGAGCCTGGAGAGGCCGTCCTTTCCGGTCATGTGGGACAAGGTCGAGAGCGCCTTGCCGAAAAGAACGGGATCGTTATCCTCCACAAGGATATCTATTATCCGTCTCTCCTTAGGGGTGTCGTATGTAAGACAGTACCCCCTGACCCGCTCACCGCTCATGAGGTAATATCCGTCAATCCGGTAATGGGTGTTTCGCAGGAACTTCCAGTTGAGGAAGGCCGAAGTCTTGTAGAAAAAGGTAAACCCGGAAATGGCGCGGCATCCCTCGATAACGGGGTCAAGGATGGCCGGGTCATATTCACCGGTTCGTGACAGGGTAAGCCCTTTCCTCTCTCCGCCGGGACGGAGAAGGGACAAGAGACCCTCGGGGCCGAAACCGGAGAATCCCGTCACCTTTTTGTAAACCTGAACCCTGGCCGCGATTCGCCAGCCGTAATACTTCAGGTAGTATTTCTTCGACTCCTCGTTGGCGTAGGCGCAGAGCAGATCGAAGGTTCCCTCCAGCTTTTTAAGGGAAAGCTCGCAGAGCTTGCCGAACACGCCGTGGAACAGGCGGTAATCCGAATCGATGAGTGTATTGACCCCGAGGCCAACGGACAAGAGCCTTCCGTTCCGGGCAACCATCTGACGAAGGTAGTTTTCCTGCCCCACGAGTCTGTCACCGTCATGGCAGAGAAAAAGTCGGGGTTCTCCGAAAGGGTTTCCCGAATAGAAGGAATCAAAAAAGGCGCTATTATCCCTGGCGTATGACCTGTGATACAGGTCCAGCATCCCCTGGCGGGCGCCGGGATAATCATTTGTCGCTGTGTATGTGAGCGCGGTTTTCATGCGGTAATCGCCCCTTTGACCTTTCAGCCTGGATTCGGGTTCAGCGTTGTTCTTCACGGATGTGGTAGCGGAGCCTGTAGAGCCGCCGGTAAAGCCCGTGCCCCAGCAACGCCCGCGCCGCACGTTTCAGTCTGGTGGAAAGGAGAACGGGAAGCAGAAACCCGCGATCCATCCGGGCAATCCGGGCAAAAGAACTCATTGGCATGCGGTCCGCGATATTGATGCGGGAAAATACGGCCGTCGCTCCCATGCGATGGTGATAACCCGGTTCCGAGGTGCAGACACCCAGATAACCTGCCTCGTGCGCCGCGCCAAGGATTCGGCGGTTCCAGGACCCCTGGGGCATGCTGACGAAATCGACCGGCATGGAAAGCCGATCTTCGAGGGTCTTCTTCGACGCGCCCAGCTCTTCCTCGATCTCTTCCGGCTTCAATGTCTCCAGCGGGCGGTGGCTGACCGTATGGGATTGCAGGGAAAAACCCGACGAGGCCATTTCCCGCAGCCGGGTCCAATCCACATATCCCGGCGCGCCCACAAACCCGGTTACTACAAAAAGAGTTGCACTCAGTCCGTACTCCCTCAACACCGGCAGGGCATGGGCATGGTTGTCGGACCATCCGTCATCGAAGGTAATAACCACGCCTTTAGGTGACGAAAAACCGGGAGTGATGAGCTCCTCCAGCCTGTGAGTCCGATAGCCGTTGGTGGAGAGCCAGGCCATCTGCTCTCGAAACAGCTCAACCGTCACGGTATAGGCGGGGTTGGTGGCGCGGACCGTCTTTGCCCGCTCGGCGCATTCCACCACCTGGTGGTACATGAAGATGGGGATGCGGAGACCTTGCGCTGAATGAAAAGAAAACATCCCTCTCCCTTACCCGGCGGCCGAATCCAGGTATTCGCTCAAGGTGCCCACTTGCGCGCGCAGGGGGTCACCTTCCATGTAAAACCGGCTCCATATGTCGAAGGAGAGGAGAAAGAGCACCCGGTTCGCCTTCGAATTGAGGAAATTGGGCCAGGAGAGAGGTTTCGCCTGGTGCTCCTCGTAGGCCCTGAAAAGGGTTTGCAGATAGTCTTTCCTGAAATGCTCCTTCATGACCTTCGAGCGAAGCAGGTAATCATAGATCCCGCGCCTCAATCCCGCATCCCGCAGAAAGAGCATCACCGGAACAAACCCGCCCTGTTTCGGCTTGCGCAGCACCTCGTCCGGAAGGAGCCCCTCCATGGCCTTCCTGTGAAGTATCTTGGAAACGCCCCGTCCCGCAAGGTGCGCAGCAAGTCCCCCGCCCCGCTTGAAGCGAAAATCCAGACCCACGACGAAATCGGCCACATCCTTGTCCAGAAAAGACTCCCGCAGGGAAAGATTGAACATGTCCGCCATGCGGCCGGTCTTCACCATGACGTTTTCATTGATGTAGTGCCGTATGTCCTGGTGGATCTGCGTGTCCAGGAAGAGCGCGGGAAAGGATGACGCGTCCAGATCCCGGCCGTTGAAGATCCGCGGCACACCCGCCGCCGTGGAATCAGCGCAGGCCCGCGAGAGCTCATTCTCGTCGTAGCCGTAAAAGTACCAGTCATTGAGGTCGGTTGCCCGGTTCCAGAACAGTCTCAGCTTGAAGGCGGCATTGTCCCTTTCATAGAAGAAAGGTCCCGTCATCAAGCGACGCGCGGCCCGGGCGGGTCCCATCAGCCCGGTCCGGCGCAGGAGATACTGGACGGCTGCCGGCCGGGCGCCGGCGAAACCACCCGTCCCGAACAACTGGTCGGCGCCCTCTCCACCAATGACCGCGTCCACCTGGGGAGCGGCGGCGGCAAGCCCCCTGTAGGTGAGAAACAGGCCGAATTCAAAATACGGCTCTTCCAGGCGCCACAACAGCCGGGGAAGGTCCTGGATCTCGTTGCCGGTAATAGTGTATTCGTTGTGCCTTGTGTTGAAGCTCCGCGCTACCATGCGCGCATAGGGACGCTCATCAAACCGCGGGTCTTCAAAGCCTATGGCGAAGGTGTTGATGCGCCGGTCCGTGCACTGGGCCGCAAAGGCCACATTGGCGCTGGAATCGAGCCCTCCGCTCAGAAGGATGCCGGTACGCTCGGGATCGCCAAGCCTCCGGGCAATGGATTGGCGCATCACGTCACGGTAGCCGGATACGGCCTCGTCCCAGCTGGAAACCGGGGTCACATTGGATGGGGAAAACTCCCAGTATGGAGACTCCGCAACCCGCCCGTCACGGAATGTGAGCACATGACCAGGCTGAAGCTTCCGGATCCCCTTGAAGATGCTCCAGGGTGATGTGATGTAAGCGTATTTCAGAAAGAGGTTCAACGCGTCGGTGTCGAGAGATTTCCTCACTCCGGGGCAGGCCAGGAGAGTCTTCAGGTGGGTGGCGAAAAAAAGCCTGGTCCCCGTCGTTGTCCAGTATACCTGGTTGGCCATGCCGAAGCGGTCCGACAAGAGATGGAAGGAAGAGTCCCGGTGATCCATGATCGCCAGGGAAAACAGGCCGTTAAGCCTTTTCGCGAATCCGGCGCCATGTTTCCGGTAGAGGCGGAGGACCAGGTCGAGATCACCGGTGATGGAAGCGCCTTCGTCCCCAAACTCATCGGCGAGTTCAGGACAGTTGTGTATCTCACCGTTTATGAGACAGGCGGCCCCAAGCCCGGCATCGTCGGCTATCCTGTTTTGGCGCCACTCCCGTTCGGCGCCGGGACGCTTCATGCCGAGCAGATAATGCCTGTTGCGGATAACCTCCAGCCGTCCGGCGCCGCCGTCATCCCGACCGAGAAATGATTCCATGGAAACCGCGAGCTCTTCCACGTTCTCAAGGCATCCGTTGACGTCAATTATGCCGAATATTCCACGGCTCACAGGATCCTCTTTCCCTTGCGCCTGAACTCCAGGGCGTCACGTCTGGTCGGAAAGGTAAAGTAGGAACCCTCCTCCAACCGGTTTTCGCGATAGGACACATTTCCAGACCTGATGAGTCCGATGGCCTTTATCATCAGATGGGCGCCAAGACGCTTTGTCCTGCTGATAAGATTGTCAAGGGTCTCATCCGGATCAATGGGCGTATCTTCCTGAAGAATAATCCTCCCGTCATCCAGCTTTTCGTTGAGTTCATGCACCGTGATACCGGCCCGTTCCTCGCCATGGTACATCTGCCAGAAATTGGGGAGCATTCCCCGGTAGCGGGGCAGCATGCCGTGGTGGATATTGATGCAACCGCGCGTGGGTATGGCGATGAGCTCTTTCTTGAAGATGACCGGCGCGGCAACGGAGATGATTAGATCCGGCGCCATCTCTCTCACCTTTGCCAGAAATTCCGGGGAGTTGATGCGACTCTCATTAAAAACCGGTATTCCGTATTTCACGCAAAGGCCCTTGATGCTGTATGGGATGTTGCCCGGATTCAGGCAGCTCATGGCGTCCAGAGCCCGGTACGCGGCGAAACGCATGCCGACCCGGAGAAAATTCGCCGGTCCGTAAAAATCATACATCTGCCGGGCAAGACGGTACGGGCTTTTCTTTGCCATAGGCGCCGCCACCACGACTCCCGCTATTTCTTCAGGCTTTTGATAGTGGGAAAAAAACTCCTCGAAAAACAGCTTCACATAAAAGGGATCATCCTGGGTTATGAAGAGGACCCTGAACCCCTTGTCTCCGGCATGTTCCGTCACCCGAAAATCCTCCCCCAAAGACGCTTTTTAGGAACATCCGTTTTCACCACCTCCAGGGGAGGCCGTTCCCGTTCCCGAGCCGTCAATCTATGTTCCTCCAGGTTGCGCAATGTCTCCTTGACGCGCCTGTCGAGAGCGGCATATTCCGCCTGCGATCTGGATATAAAGGCTGAAATGTTATTCTCCATGGCCTCCATACCGTCGTGTATGTTCATCCTCTCTTTTTCCGAAATTCCGCAATTGCCGATGAACTCTTCCAGACGCGCCAGACGCTGGTTTATCTCCGCCAGGGATGAACCGTCGGAGGAAATCGTATCTTCCTGCGCGGCATCGTTCCAGAAGGCGTTTTCCACCTCGATCTCGCCTATCACCTCCTGAACCAGATCCCTGGTCATTACCCGTGTCTCCTCGGCGAATGCCGAGAGCATGAGAAAGTCGCAGATGATGTTGATGAGCCTTGGGATCCCCCGGCTGAAGCCGTAAATGATGTCGACACTCTCTTCGTCGAAGCTGACCGCGTCACGATTTCCGGCAATCTCCAGACGATGGAAGATATATTCCTCCGCCTCCTGCCGGGTAAGGGGCATGATGTGGCAGCAGATGCTTATCCGCTGACGCAACTGGCGAAGCTCGGGCCTGGCGAGCATCTTCCTCAACTCCGGTTGCCCGACAAGGATAATCTGCAACAGCTTGCTCTTGTCGGTTTCGAGATTCGAAAGCATCCTAACTTCTTCCAGGAGATCGGCTGACAGGTTCTGCGCCTCGTCGATGATGAGCGTCGGCCAACGGTTCATGGCATGCTGCTCGATGAGGAAATCGGTCAGTTCCCGCAGCAGGGTAATCTTGTCCTTGCCCGCGGCGTCAAGCCCGAAATCCTCATTCACCATGGCGATGAGCTGTTCGGAGGTGACCTTGGTGTTGAATATCTTGGAAAGGGTAACCCTTCCGTCCAGATTCTTTAACAGATTCCTGACAATAGTCGTTTTCCCGGACCCCACTTCCCCTGTTATCAGAATGAATCCGGCATGCTCCTTGATGCCGTAATCCAGATATACGATGGCCTTTTTATGAGATTTGCTCATAAACAGGAATTCAGGGTTGGGCACCAGTTCAAAAGGCTTTTTTCGCAGATTGAAAAAATTCTCGTACATGTTGTGTTTTTTCCTTAAAAGACCAGTTTAGCGCCGAGCCAGACTACGTTATTCACATAATCCGCGGTATCGATGTTTGAATCTTCCTTGTTGAAGGCATAACCCAGGGTCAGGGTGATTATTCTCAGTTTGTAATCAAGAGCCAGCCGAGCCCCATACCTGTTCACCTTTTCGTTATCCGGCAGGTATTTGTTATGGCTGTAATTCCCGGCAAACTGGGCCGTCAGCATCGATGATATGGGCACGCTGCCGGTGAGGATCACCCCGGTTGAACGGTTCTCCCTGTCAATATTCATATACTTGCTTATGTTATGGAAGCCGGTTACCGTAAAGGGTATCTTCCCGGAATATGCGAATCCCAGGTTAATCGAGTCGTTCCGGTTGAGACCGCCGTTGATTGAATCAAGGAGGACCATGGAAGTCGGTATCGTCTGATCCCCGATGGTTATATACCCCTCGCCCGGATAGATGATGGACTGGGTGGCTGATTGGGGGCTCAGGGCCGTGACACCGGTACGGCTGTAGCTGTCGGTGTAGTTTCTCGCATAACCGGCCCGAAGCGCTACGGCGGCGGTCAACAGATACCGGGCGGCGGCGCTCCAGTTAACCGCGCTGAAGTCATTCCTGCCCGAATGCTCACCGTATCTGAAAACAACCCAACCCGCTGAACCGTCGAGAGACAGTTTTTCCGTTACCCCGTAAGAAAGTGAAAGATAGACGTCCTGACGATCATATTCGTCATATTCATATTCTTTTCCGGAAGGACGATGAAACAGATAGCTATAGCCCAGGGATGTGTTCAACCTCGCCGCGAGCTCTTTAGTTAGCACTATCCCCGCGGTGTGATCCTGGCTGTCAATGCCGTCTCTGTCCTCGTACCATGTGTTTTGATAGGTATAGCCGGCTCTTGCCCTGAAAGTGGAGCTGAATGGGTATTCTATGTAGGGGTTGACCGAAAACACATTGGAATTAGTCATGTTTGCCAGGTTGTTTTCGTAACCTACGGCACGCCTTTCGTCAATGGGCACCCTGGAAAAGAAGTCCGAAACCTTGATAAAAACATAGTCCCTGAAAGGCCGGATGGTGGATTGAAGATTGACATTATGGTACATCTTGTCATCTTCAGAGTTGTTGGCGTACAGCAGATACCTGAAACCGTAATCCAGGAAAAGATTCACGGATTCCCTGTCATAATAGATGTTGAATGATGGATTGATCGTTGTAATGAAATCACTTTTTCTGTTTTTTGCCGTAAGGAAGACATTGTCGTTATATTCCTCGCTCAAGGCGAATCCCGGCGTGAAGTTGAACTCAGCTCCCGCTGAAGATGGCAATAAAAAGCAAATTGCAAGCGCCGCGAATAATAACAAGCTTTTCGGGATGTTCATTTCCAACCCCTTCACCTGATGTCTGTAAATCCACGCAAGAATCCGGTTCCCGCCGGATCCCGTTTCCAAGAAAAGTGGCAGCTCAATGTTCCTCTGGACCTTTTTTATAATAATTATAATTATATCTGTAATAGTAGCTGTCGGAAAAACGCGCCGAAAGCACGTTGTTGTAGACAATGCCGAGCATTTCGAAATCCTTCATAAGCCTTATGGCTTCCTTGATGTCCGACATGGGCGCGATTCCCTCTCCCACCACGAACAGTACACCATCCACGCAGTCGCCGACGGAATGGCCTTCAGCGAAATGGAGAATAGGAGGGGTGTCGATGATGATGTAACGATCCCGATACCTGTTTTTCAGCTCACCTACAAGTTCCTTCATCCTCGCCGATGACAGCATCTCGACCGGATTCTCCACCGGCCGGCCGGCGGGCAGGACCACCAGTTTGCCGATGCCGGTCTTCACCAGCACATCGCCCACATCCGTTCCTTTGGTGAGACAGTCTACCAGACCGGTGTCCGTCTTTATCCCCAGATAACGGCTGACGGAAGGCTGGCGGAGATCAGCGTCCACAACCATAACGGTATGATCGTATTCATGGGCGAGGCTGATTGCCAGATTCAGGGCGGTGATGGTTTTACCTTCACCCTTGCAGGTGCTTGTCACCATGATTGTGTTAAGGAACTTTTCCCTGGTCAGCCTTACAACCATGGATTTCAGTTTCCGGTATTCTTCAGACACGGGGGAGTATGGTTCCTGCACGGTAACAAGGTAAGGGCTTTTTATCACCGGGCGCTGATCCGCAACAAAAGACTCCGGGGTCGCGGATTCAAAGCCTTGTTTTTCGAGCGCGGGCTCATCCGGCGTTTCCTCACGCAATCTCACGGCTTTCTCAAGGGCTTTCTCTATTCTGCTCATAATACTGTTATCCTTTCTTCCATGAAATCGCGCCTGAAAGGCGGATCAGGGTCATCGTCCATTTAAAGCCGGAACAGGGAAAAAAGCCTGTCCACATAGGTCAAGCCGATAATCTCGTGCAACAGGAGAAGGCAGATGACACAGAAGTAACAACCGGCCGCGATAAACACCTTCCGATCCTTTTTCTTTGTCTCAAGCTCCTCAGCCGCATTCGTTATCTTAGGAATGACCGCAAGAACGGCAATGCCCAGACCTTTAAGGGTATGGATATCCTTGATGGTCGAATCAAGGGTTTCCCGCAGCAGAACACCGCCGAAACCACCTATGATTCCGAGAAATATGCCGGCCAGGATCAATTTGACCCGGTCCGGACTGACTGGCTTGATAGGTATTACGGCAGGGTCGACGATCCTGAAAGAAGCGGACTTGTCTTCAACCTCCATCTGCTTGGAAACCTCCGACTGGCCCGCGCGCCCCTGCAACTGGGCATAGAGATTCTTGTACGTCATCCTCTCCTGCTCAAGATCCGCCAGAGTTTTCTGATGTTCCGGAATATTTCTGAGCTCCCTTTCACGCTCGGCGATCAGGCTCGCCAACTGCCTCTGCTTGGCGTCCAGAGCCTGGAGCTCCGCCTCGGCCTGAAGCGAGGTCTGTTCCAGTTGCTGATAAACCGGGTTCACCGTCGTCATCTCTTCGGAAGCAATCCCTCCGGATACCGGGGCCTGCTTCTGTTTCTTGATCGCCTCGATCTCGGCCCGTAATTTCACTATTTCCGGATAGTTTTCCGTATAGCTGACAAGGAGCATCCTGATTCTGTTCTCCAGCGCCTGCACATTGCCGCCTCCGCCCCTGGTGCTGAGAATGGCAACGGTCGGCTGGATACTCTTCATCTGAATCCTTACGCTCCTCAGGGTCGCGGCCAATTCGTTTCTTTTCACGCGAGTATCATCGATCTGCGACTTGTATCCCTTTATCTCACGAACGATGGACTCTTCGTCCATGGCCACCGCGACACCCTGTTTCTGGCGGAATCTGATGACGGCATCATCCGCCTTGTTGAGCTTCTCCTTGAAAAGAGTCAACTGCTCGGAAAGGAATCTGGTAGCGCCGAACGATTCCTCCCGTTTCGCGGAGACGTTTTCTTCCACATACCTCCGGACCAGGTTGTTCACGAAATTTGTCGCGAGTCTTGGATCTTCGTCTCTCAGGGAAACGATGAAAAGGTCGCCACCCTTGATGGTCAACTGGGTCCTTTTCTGGAATTCCTCTATGGCCTCCTCCTGTTTTTTGGGAGTCTTGAGAGCCGCATCCAGATCCATATCCTTCATTACCCTGAGGATGAGGCCCCTGCTGAGCAGGGCATATCTAAGCACTCGAATCCTGTCTTCCATGGATGGAGATATGGCAATCCCCTTTACCAGTTCGCTTATCACCGTCTTCTCTATGAATATGGTACTTTTTGCCTCATATTTCTTTGGAAGACAGAAACTTCCCCAGGCAAATATGGACATGATAACAAGGGCAACGACGATAAAAAGATAGCGCCGTTTTGTTATCATCGAGAGATACTTCCCCAATTCCTTTCGTGGTGATTCCATTGCTTTCTCCCGAATCCAATATTAGAAGATACCTTCCTTGACGATTACAAAGTCGCCAGGCATGAGAGGAATGTTCTGGCTGAGGTCCCCGTCCTTCATCAAATCCTTCACCTTCACCTGGATTTCCCGCATCTCCTTAGATGTCTTTCTCTGCACAACAACACTGTTCTCCCTGGCGAACTTCGTAAACCCTCCGGCATCAAGAATGGCATCAAGGATCCTCAGGTTTTCCCGGTAAAAGACATATTTTGGGGAGGCGACCGCCCCCATGACATATATTTTCTTCAGTTCGTTATCAGGGACGAAAATAATATCCTCCGCCATTAAAGGGATGTCTGACGCGAAATCACCTTTCAGAAGTATTCTGGAAAAACTCACATCCAGCTTTTTCCCATTGCGCACGATATAGGCGCGGTCAAGGTCCGCGGTATTGAAATTCCCGAATTTACTCAAAAATTTCATCAGAGTCGTCCTGCCGGGAAGGCTGTATACGCCGGAAGCGACCCCCCCGCCAATGACGTATATCCTGCTGTTTGTAATACCGGTAACGGTCACGGTAACAATCGGTTTCTTTACAAATTCACTCAGTTTCTCCGCAAGCTTCTCCGCAAGCTTAGGCGGTGTGTATCCCGAAGCCATCACGTCCCCGGCGGCGGGAAGCGTAATCTTGCCGTCAGGCCTGACCGTCACCGCCACGCTCATCTCGGGGACACCCCACACGCTGATCTGCAGTCCGTCGCCGTCACCGATTACATAGTCATCGCCGGCATAAGCCGTCAATGGCGCCGCCATAACCAATGCAAACAGAAGAATAATACCTTTAATGTTCATGCCGTTCTCCTCTCCTATCAGATGGTAATGATGCTTTTTAACAATGAATAGACGGAAAAACACGGCATCCATGGGACTACCGTGTTTTTTCCGTCAATGCGGAAGACAGGTCATGGACTATCTGGCGCCCTTGCCGAAAATAACTACCTTCATGGTCTCAAAAAAAATGAGCAGGTCAAGTGTACAGGAGATATTTTTCAGGTAATACAAGTCGTAGCGGAGTTTTTCTATGGCATCGGCAACGGAAGCGCCATAGGGATATTTAATCTGCGCCCAACCGGTTATCCCGGGCTTGACGAAATGTCTCTGGGAGTAATACGGGATATCCTTCTTCAACATTTCCACAAACTCAGGGCGCTCCGGCCTGGGACCGATAAAACTCATGTCTCCCTTCAGCACATTGAACAACTGGGGTATCTCATCCAGCCTCGTTTTTCTGAGAAAACCTCCGATAGCGGTTACACGCGGATCGTTTTTCTGAGCCCAAACGGCGCCGGTTCCGGATTCCGCGTCGTCGCGCATCGTTCTGAATTTATAGAGCACAAACTCCTTCTCGTGCATACCGGTGCGAATCTGGCGGAAGAACACAGGGCCGGGAGAAGTAAGCTTGACCGCGGCGGCTACAATGATCAGCAATGGAGATAAGGCAATAAGCCCGAGCACGGCAAGAACCTTGTCAAACATCTTCTTGAAGATTCGGGAAAGAGGAGAAACCTTGAAACCGTTGGAAAAGATGAACCACCCCGGCGTAATATTCTCCAGGAGCAGCTTTCCCGTCACCTGCTCATAGAAGGAGGGCGCGTCAATGACCTCTATGCCGCTGAACTTGCAGTCCATGAGATCCGTCAAGGGAAACACACCTCGCCGCTCCGTAAGCGAAATGACGATTTTCTGCGCATTTTGCCTGCGCGCGGCATTGGCGACTCCCTCTTCTTCCGACCCAACGATACAGGAATCCGGAACGGACACCATTTCCCTTGAACAACCAAAATATCCGGCCAGAATATGATTGTGATTTGTAGATGTGATCACCCCTCCAATCAGATTGGCCAGGTGACCGGTGCCGAGAACAAGCACCCTGCGACCTCCACCGGAAAACTCAAGACCGTATTTGTGAATGACATGCCAGAAGACCTGCAGGACGGTAAAGATGGAAAGAGACAAAAAGAGCAGCCCGCGACCAAACATAATCACCGGCAGGAGATAGTAAAGCGCTGACAAAAGGAAAAACATGGCAAGCGAAGAAACAATGGAACGGACGACAATCTCTCTCTTTTTCAGCTTTTTCTGGATGTCGTACAACTCCATCAGGTAGGAAGTGAACAGAGCGACAAGCGTAAAAAAAGACACCTGCAGTCCGTAGGACGCGAAAAACTCCAATGCCGTGGGCAATTGATCGAACCTGACCAGAAAACTCGAAGAAATCGCCAGGGTCGCACAGACCACGTCTCCCACAATCAATGTAATTAATTGAAATAACATTTCTTTCTCCTCACGATAAGCATCGCTCCGACTTAACGCTCCAACTCGCTCAGCATCTTTCCGGCGGCGGCGGCTTCGGAAGAACCTCCCAGTTGCACCGCCCGTTTGAGGCTTTTTACCGCCCGGGAGCGGTCACCACGTGCGTTGTAGGCAAGCGCGAGATGATAATGTACCGCCGGATTTTTTGGTAACAGCGACGAAGCCTTCTCCAGAACGGCGACGGCCTCTTTGTACGCCCCGTTGCGAAGCAGCGAATACCCGTAGGTATCCATGATTCCCGGGTGCTTTGGAGACAACCGGTACGCCCGCGCGGAAAATCTCAAGGCCAGCCGGCGCTGTTCATTCGTGCCGTCGGCATAAATATAGGCAAGGTTGTTCAGGGCGGGAACGTAAGTATCCGATTTCGCCAGTACCTCATTATATTTTCCGACGGCCTTGTCGACGGCCCCCATCTGCTCGTGAAGGGCGCCCTCCGCGAAGACGGCGGGAAGATATCCGGGATACTGCTTCTGGACTGCCTCGTACATTTGCAGGGCCAGAGGAAACTGTCTTTTTCTCTGATACAGCTTCGCCAACGCCATTTTCACCTGACCGTTTCCGCTCTCCACGACCAGAGCTTTTTTCGCCGAGTCAATGGCACGATCCAGATCGTTTCGACCGGCATAGACCGAGGCGAGCGCCATATGACCCTGCGCGGATTTAGGCTTCAAGGCTATAATCTTCCTTGCGTACTCCTCGGCCCTGCCGGTGTTCTTCATGATTTCATATGTGCCGACCAGTATCGGAAGGGCGCGTTCGGGATTGACCTTCTCGAGTTCCTCAAAGACCGCCGCTGCTTCCTTGTATTTCTTTTCTGAAAGGAGAATCTTTCCCTTCACATACAGCGCGCCGGCATCACGGGGATGGGCTTTTATCGCCTCGTCAAGAACGGACAACGCCTTGCCCGGATTTTTTTTATGAAAATGGTACTGTGCCAGCGAGACATAGCCGGCGGGTTGACGGGTCTCCGCGGCTTTCTTGTAATATTCAAGGGCTTCGGAATCCCTACCCATGGCAACCAAGGTTGCGCCACCCGCGATTAATCCTTTGAGGTTTTTTGGATCCCTTTTCAGAAGCGCCTGATATTCCGCCAGCGCCTTGCCGTATTCCTTCTTTCCCAGATAAAATCCAGCCATATTCATATACGGGGCCGGATAGTCCGGATTGGATTGTTTTGCTTTCCGCAGAGACTCCAGCGCTTCTTTGGTCTTGTTCTGGCTGAAATAGGCGCCCGCCATGGTGTTGTAAAGGGCCGAATCCGACTTATGCCCCCTTATGCCCTGCCGCAAAACTCCGATGGCTTTCTGGAAGTCTTTTTTTCGCAGATAATGGGCAGCCAGCAGCGTTCGGTGATTGAGGGTTTCCGGGGACAACCTTACCGCTGTCTCAAGCTCCGTCTCAGCCTGGGCCGGCATTCCTTTTCCCAGAAAATACATCCCCTTTTTGAGATGGACGTCTACGAGTCCGGGATCCAGCTCAACTGCCCTGTCGTACTCCAACAGCGCCTCGTCATACATCCCTTTACCCATGTAGGAACTGCCGAGAATATTGTGCGCCAGAGCGCTTTTTTCATCCTGTTTCAGAACAGCCTTGGCTTCGGAGACAGCCTCATCAAACCTTTTCTGGTTGAGCAGAATCATGGACACCATAAGCCTGGCGGGAAGGAAGGATGGACTGAAGTCAATGACTTTCTGAAACTGGCTCAATGCCGTTTCCAGTTCCCCGTTCATATAATGGCTCAGACCGAGATAATAATAAGCTCGAGGCTCGGGTCTCATCTTCAGGGCATTCTGCAAATCGACGATGGATTTCTTGTAATCCTTAGCCTGGTAGTTTATCAGCCCCTTCAGCATGTATCCTTCAGGGCGCTTGGGAAATCTGGACAAGAGGTCATCCGCGACCCCCAGAGCCCTGTTTTTGTCCCCTTTCTGCAGCAATATCAAGCCGGCCTTGAAAACCGCCTCGGTATCATTGGGATTTATCGCGGAGACTCGATTATAAGCCTCAAAGGCTTTATCCCGGTTTCCCCGGGAGGCCTCGATACTTGCCAGCATGTGCCATGCCTGAGCGTTTTTTTCTTCGATACTGATGATCTCGTTAACCTGCTTTAAGGCGTCATCGGTCCTCTCTCCCCGCATATACACACCGGCAAGGGCAAGTTTCGCATGAGTTCGTTTCGGTTCCGCCCTTAAGGATCCGGTCAGATATTTCTCGGCGGTATCAAACTCCTTTTTCCGAGCATATGCCCTTCCCAATATTTCAAGAGTTTCGGCAGATTCGCCATTGGTTTTTACAAATCCTTCAATTTCGGCAATTGACTGATCCGGCTTTCCCATCAAGAGATATATTTTCGCCAGTTCGAGCTGAAGATTTTTCCGCGAAGGGTCCTGCCTCTGAACTTTCCGGAGCTCCTTTTCCGCTTGCTCGTACTTTCCGGACGCCACATAGGCAATATGAAGCTGGTATCTTGCATCCAGGTAATTGGGATCCTTTTCGAGAGCATTTTTCAGGAGGACAATCGCTCCGGACGGATTACCGCCGCGAACCTGCTTTACACCCTCCGCGTACAACTCTTCCTTTGTCCTGCCGCTGCACGCGGAAAGGGTCAGTATCAAAACAACCATGAAAATCGCTCGTCTATACAATGCTGTACCCTCCCGGAGAATATATTTCATTCTGAACCAATTCCTTAACGAGCATGGTAAATCTACTGTAATCTATCGGCTTGACCATGCAGTAAGAGTTTTCCAGCTGCTCAAGCACCTCAATAATCTCTTTCCCCATGTAATCAGTAAGCACAATCACGGGAGTCACGACTCCAACCAACTTGTTGAGAATTGACTTGCCGTAAGGATAGCTGGTGATAATCAGGGCCGCGTCGGCAGGGATACACCCCGAAATACCGCTCCCGCCTTGCGCCAGCGACTCTGCTTCCAAACCTTCACCAGAAAGGATCGAAAGACAAACACGGGAAAAACCCGCCTCATCCAATATGAATATCTTCTCCCGTCTTTCCATGTAAACAACCTAGCAACCAACACGCCAAATTAATCTTTTTACAAGAAAAGCTTTACAAACTTCTCCCATAACTACCCCGAGACAAAAAGCAGGTTTCCCGAATTTCTGAAAATAATCAACAAAATCAGTGCATTATCAATTAATACATATTTTGTAAAACAAGTCTGCTTCTATTATCGGAAAGATATAATCCGGAATATCCCGGCTTGTAAGTAAGATAAATTCCCTGTTATCTCCTTATATCGTATCCATTCGCTACAACATTATTATTGGCTACGATTTAACGAACATTTAACGCGAAACACAATTGGTACCTATAGCAACACAATATAATTTAATGAACAATATTAGCATGTTAATGTCGACCATCTGTTACCATTGGATACATTTACGGATTATTTGTTGAACAGTTCAGTGGGAGCAATCCCCGTTTGTGACCAAATTATTAAGGTAAAATAATTCAAAAAAGC